>NZ_CAJTQJ010000005.1 GCF_910578695.1 uncultured Brachyspira sp. | reverse complement strand
GAGCTTTTTTAGTTATCTAGGACAGCCCCAAAAGATTTATTAAGAACAGATATGTATCAGCACTTTTATGATATGAAGAAATGGTATGAAAGCGGAAAATGTCCTACTATATCTGCTAGATTTATAGTAAATCAAGTTGTTAATAATGAACTTACAACTATTAGGGGATTATTATATATTTTATACTTTATTCTATATTCTATAAGATATCAGACTATAATTTACTTAATACTAGGATAATCAATTTAATATTTAACTTAATTATTACATATTTTTTTATTTATATTTATAAAAAATTTGGTTATTTTTTGACATCTATAATACCAGCATTATTATTAGTTAATCGGTATTTGATAATGTCATCTGTGAATTTTTGGAATCCTAATTTATATTTAATATTTAATTTATTACTATTTATATTTTTATTTGAGTATATTGATAATTATTTTGAGTATATTGATAATTATAATGAAAGATAATAATAGAAAAAATATAGTTAGAATCTCTGCTGTATCAATATTTCCAATACTTGCAATAATTACTCAAGGACATTTTTTTCAGTTTTTTCAATAATTCCAACAATTATATTTAATAATAAAATATAAACGAACATTCAAATATGTAATTTATTGGATATAATGTGTCAATTAATTTTAGTCAGGATATATATAGATGGATTGTTAAGATGGTAAAAAATAGTAAGGCAGATCCTCTAAATTATTCTAATTCGACATTCGGAGGTTTTGTGCAGGCTTGTAAAAAAGAGTATGAAAAGAAAGACAGTGAAATGCAGAAATTAGAGAAAAGAGTATTAGAATTAGAAAACAAAATCAAAAGAATTGATGAATTGGAAAATAAAATTAAGGAATTAGAAAAATAATATTAATACCCCCTAATAAAAAAATCATCGCCATGCACAGAAGACTCCCCCACTCGTTGCATCGATTGAAAGCCTGCAGAGATTTTACTCACCTCCCCCAGCAAAGCAAATATAAATCAGTTATAATTTTATATAGATAAAAAAATTAAAAAAATCATTTTTTGTAGAAAAGTATTGACAAAATCATCAGAAATAATATAATAATTTTATCCTTAAATCAAGGAGGTAAAAATGGAAGTTCTAACTTTCATAACTGCGGTTATTAATTTAGTATCTGCTATTATAATCGTAGTTAAATCAATTAAAGATTAAAACTTTAATTGATTATGAAAGGGGGTCAAGTATGAGGCTTGACTCCTGAACTTCCATATTTACTATTATATACAAATTATATAAGGTGTCAAGTATGCTATCAACAATAAGTGCTATAATTTCTATTATTACATTATGTTTCAATATAACAATACTAATAATCTTATTTATCTAAGAAAGGAAAATTAAATGGAAGTAAAGAAAAAAGATAATAGAGGTGGTGCCAGAGCAAATACAGGCGGTGCTCGTAAAGGTGCAGGAAGAAAAAAAATAACAGAAGATAGACTTGATATTAAATTATATATGCGTGTTAGCGAAAAAGAACAACTGCTAATAAAAGAAAAAGCAAAAGAGAATAATGTTAGTGTATCTCAGTATATTAGAAATGCTGTGCTGAAAGAATTAAATATATAATTTATTAAATATAGGTGTTGCGATAATTTATGTTATCGTAATAATTATAATTTTATTACATTAACTTTTAATGAAAGAGTTTTATATGTCTAAAAAAGAAATTACATTGAAAGCTTATTCTGTAGAGCTATTAAACCATTTATCAGATACCTCAAAACTAAAAGATGATATAGAAGAATATCTAAATAATATTGGTATAACACTTGAAGAAAGAATGATGCCAGTTGGTAGAATTGATTCAACTGATGAAGTAGATTTTATAAGTTGGTATAAGATACAAACTAATCATATATTTGGTTGTATCCTAAGAATGAAAAAAGGTATAGCAAGAAGCATTTTAAAAGAACAACTTAAAGAGAATATGATTCCTTATGAATCTATAGAATCAAAAGAAAATAAAAGAAATAACATAGAAGGCTTTATCATAAATAGATATTATTTTTGTTTAAATAATAATCATGTAATATTAGGGTTAAGACATAGTTTAGATTCTTTTGAAACTTATATTAATTTTTTAGTCAATCAAATATATGAGAAAGAATATAGTATAGATAGTGTTGTAAAATATTTACAAAATAAAAAAGAAGAAGACTTTATAAAAAAAATTGTTATAGGTAAAAAATCAAATATTACTAAAGATATAGCAAAAGATATAACAAATAAGAACCAAATAAAAGACTTGTTTAAAATATTTAATACATTTGAAGATTATCAAATTGATGATATTTTAGAAGCAAGAATCATATTAACTGTAAAACATCCAAATGATGCTAAATTAATATTAAAATCAGTGCCAAATGATTATATTAAAATCATTACTTCCAGTGGAGAAATTATTGATGGAGATAAATATAAGGCTAATAAAATTGTTAAAATTTCTAATAAAAATAATATAATAGCAGAGGAAGAATTAAGACAAGAAATGTATTCTTTTTTATACTATGTAACAAAGAATAAAGATAATTTATAATATGAAAAAAATATTATTGAGACTTTTAATTACATTACTATTAATATCCATATTATCATCTATATTATTTTGTTTATTTTCATTTGTTTTTAAAAATGAAAATATAATAGATATTAATATTTTAGATACATTATTTAGTGTAATAGGAATAGTATTTTCTGTTGGGTATAGCATAATAATCAGTTTTAGCTTAAAAGGAATCAGAAATGAAAAATATTTAAATAAATTTAAAAATAATATAAATGATATATCAATGACTTTATCTACATATTTTGTAACATCAATAATAATATATATGGTATCGAAATTAGAATTTCTTAATATGTTTAAAAAATTGTATTTATTTATAAAAATAGATTCTATTTTTATTTTAGTTTATTTTATAATATTTTTTACATATAACTTTTATTTAATACAAAAAACTAAAATGCAAATAGAGGAACAATTAAATAGAGAGGAAAATCTTTAATAAAAATTGTAATATCATATTTATTAATATGATATTACAATTTGATAGTTGTATCCTTAACTAAGAGAGTATCATTCATAGCTTATTTTTTAAGGTTATTTATAGTGAACTCTCTTATATATTGTCTAGCACTCAAACTTTATTTTTTAGCATAACTATTAATCATATCATAATTTTCTTTAGTAAGTCTAAACATAATTCTTATGTCAGCTTTTTCATTACCTTGTAATTTCCTACCAGCACTCTTTCTAGTCACATCTTGGCATATATATATCCTTAATATTTTTATTATAGAATTATCGCAACACTTTACTTATACTACTGTGCTTCTAAACTTCTCAAATATATCCCTGTTATAGCTATAGAGCTATGATTTAATGCCTGTCTGATAAGTTCTATATCTTTAGTTTTTTTGTATAAAGCGACAGCAAAATAATGTCTGATATCATGTATAGAGTAGGCAGCTTTTATTTTACCTTGTTCATATAAACGCTTTGAACTCCTATAAAAAATATTCCTTATTACTTCAGAACTTTTATTTTTAAATGGAGATTCTATATTAAGTTTATTTTGTTTAAGCAATTTAATAACTTTGTCAGTAATTTTCCAGCTTATCTCTTTGCCTTTTGAATAGGAATAATATTTATAATTATTATCTAATGCGTTTTTTCTTATTTCAAGTTTGCTTAAAGCACCGACACGTACACCGCATTCCATTATAAATATGACAGCAATCTTTATTTGAGTATCTGCTATATCTTTAATTATTAATTCTATTTCTTTTTTAGTCGGTACTTCAAGCCTTTTCTTATTTTTCACAGGCGGACGCTGTTTTGTACCTCGAAAAGGGTTTTTCATAAACGGATATCTTCGCTCTAAAAATGAAAAGAAAGAAGATACTGAAGAAACTAATGCACGTATACTTAAATTAGAAAGTTTGCTTGAATTAACTTCTGTTATAAAATCATCAGCTTCTCTCGGCTTTATAAATAAAATATTTTTATTTATATGGAGACAATATTTTTCTAACTTTTTAAGTCCGTTTTTATACTGTCTTTTTGTATGACTGCTTTTTGTTTTTGAACATTGCTTAAAAAAGTTTTCTTTCTCTGTTTCATAATCTATCTGTTTAATAAGCTCTTCTTCTTTCATATAGTCAAGTATATTTAAGTAGTTAGCCTGCTTAGTAAGTATTAAAGCTTCTTCTTCGCTTATTATTATTTTATTATTATTTGCTGTCTTTAATTTATTACTATTCTTTTTTAAAGCCATGTTTATACCTTAAAATATAATAAGACTTTATTTAAAGCCTATACTATATAAAAAGAATATAAACTTTTATTATTATTTATATTTATAAAAAAATTATAAGCACCCTGCCGTTATCAGAACAAAACAGCAGGGCTAAATATAAATTGGATTAAGAACAATTAAAACATAAGTCTTTTAACACTTTATTTATCACATTTAAATAAAGCTTTTATAAAAATCACGGTCAGCACCTCCTTTACACTGTTTTTTAAATGTATATAATAAAATGCGATATACACATTTGAAGACATCTATTTTATATCATATATCATTATTAATATTGTTAAGCTAATCCATTATTTTTCCAGTTCTTTTTATCAATTACAGAATGCATAATATCTTTAATTTCATTAAGGATATTTGCTTTGCTTATTTTTATATTTATTTTCCTAAAATACTCTTCATAACGCCTTAAATCTTTATATTTATACATAGCCATAATTACAATATATTTATAATATTTTTTAGAATATATAAAAGCATTCCCATATAAATAAGCATATTTCTCTTTTTTATAAATACGATGTTTCTTTTTTATTTTAGCTTTTAATATTGATGTTTTATTTTCAGCAGTCATATTATTTTATAATATATGTATGATTAATAAAACATTTATATCTCTTAAATCGCAATTAGCATTATATGAATTAATAATATCATCTATCATAATATTGTTTCCTATATTTTTATTATTTCATTTTTATTTTTATATATTTCTGCTGTCTTTATAGCATCGCATATAAAAATATCATCTATCATAAAATTAACCTGCTTTGAATTATTTTTTATATTTTTAAACATTATACTATTTATATAATATAAACTTTTTACAGATAGGGCTATGATAATAAAAACTATTGTATATTAATTTTAACTATGTTATTATTATACTATGCTGATAAAAATAAAAAAATATAAATACTATTAATATTATATAAGATGATGAAATATTATAATGGATTCTTCTAATAAAATAAAAAAATGAAAAAAACATCTCAAATAATAAAAGCATACGCCTCTTCATTTTTTAGTATATTAATATGGGGCATTACTTTTATTTCAACGAAAATATTATTAACAGATTTTTCTCCTATAGAAATACTTTTTACAAGATTTTTATTTGGGATTATACTATTATTTATAATATATCCGAAAGAAAATAAAATATATTCAAAAAAAGAAGAAATACTCTTTGCTTTAACAGGCTTAAGCGGAATTACGCTTTATTATTTATTTGAAAATATAGCATTAAATTATTCTCTAGCTTCAAATGTAGGTATTTTAGTTGCTATAGGACCATTATTTACTGGAATATTTGCATATTTTTTAATAAAAGAAAAATTAAAACCTAATTTCTTTATAGGATTTATATTTGCAATAATAGGAATTGCTGTAATAACTTTTAATGGAAAGTTTATATTAAAAATAAATCCTATAGGCGATATGTTCGCTTTGCTTGCTGCTGTTATGTGGGGCATATACTCTGTACTTGTAAAAAAAATATCAGATTTAGGATATAATGCTGTATTAATAACAAAGAAAACATTTATATACGGAATAATCTTTATGCTCCCTATAATGCTTTTTACAGGTTTTAATATTAATATAAATAATTATATAAAGCCTATAAATTTAATTAATTTTTTATTTTTATCTTTCATAGCATGTACATTATGCTTCATATTTTGGGCATATTCAACTAGAATATTAGGAGCTGTAAAAAATAATACTTATATATATTTAATTCCTATAGTAACTTTAATAACATCTAAAATAGTATTAAATGAAAACATAACTATATTTGCTGTTATAGGAGTAGTTTTTATACTATTAGGAGTAATAATATCTCAGACAGATATTTTATCAAAAATAATATATAAAAAAACTATATAAATTAATTTATCTGCTTTTTTTATATTCATTTTTGAAATAATCGCAGTACTTTGATACTGTGCATTTTGAACATAAAGGCGAAATAGGTTTGCATAGATTCTGCCCATAAACAACTAAAGTATCATTATAAACTTTCCAATATTCTTTAGGCAGCTTATCTCTCAATGCAAATTCGGTTTCTTCAGGATTTTTTGTATTAACATACCCAAATCTATTTGATATTCTATGTACATGCGTATCAACACATATACCGTCTTTATCAAAAGCTTCAGTTACCACCAAATTAGCAACTTTCCTTCCAACTCCTTTAAGTTTTAAAAGCTCATCAATTTCATCAGGTACTTTACCGTCAAAATCATCTAGTATCATCTTAGATACTTCTAATATATTTTTTGCCTTAACTTTATAAAAGCCAACAGGATATATCAATTTTTCTATCTCATCTTCTTTGAGTTTAAGCATATCTTTAGGATTTCCTGCTTTTTCAAATAATCTCATAGAAGCATCTCTGGTTGTAGGGTCTTTAGTTCTAAGAGAAAGCATAGTAGATATTAAAATTTTATAAGCATCTCTATTACTTATTATTTTTATTTCAGTTACAACGGGCATAGGCATTTCTTTAGTAACCTTTATAAGTTCTTTCATTATATGATGTATATCATTATCTTTCATAAATAAATCCCTGCATTAATAATTCTATCTGTCAAATAAATAATAAAATTTAGAATCTTTTTTTATAAAAGGCTTAAGCTCCAAATATGTAAAATCAATTTCTATAATACCCTGAGCATATCCTGCTATTTTGTATAGGGGCCATATAAATTTTATGCCGTAAGGTGTAATATCATAAATATTACTTAACTCTATAGAATAAAAATCAAAAAAATCTTTATCTGTATAATTTCTAAGTAATTTTCTTCTCATCAAATTAATTAATTCTATATCATTCTTATTTTCTATAAGTTCAGACAGATTCTGCCCTATTCTCTCCCCGCTTGAAATTAAATATATAGAAGATACAGTATTATATATTCCATGCATTCCGCCTGTATAAGAATAATTATATAAAGAAAAAGATATTATATTATTATCTAAATATGAAACATTAATCTCTTTTCTCATATAAAAATCATCTTCGCTGTATGATGAAATTTTCCAAGTATCATATTCCTGAGAAACAGAATCATTAAGCAGAAATTCTACTCTATCATGATTTAAAGATTGAATTCCATCAACATCAACTGAAATTTTATCTAAATTATCAAGATTTTTTTGATTTTTTATTATAACAGCATCTTTACTTGATTCAAATTTCTTATCATTAAAATCTGTTTCTAATGATGATGTTATTATTTCTAAATTATTTATAGGATAAGATTTATTATTTGTGAATTTAAAATCATATTTATTATCACTGTCATAAGAAGACCACTGTCCTGAAAAAACAAAATCATCAGAAAGATATCCTTTAAAATATCCTGTTATACGATTATTAATTCTCTCTTCAAGATATAATTCATTTTGATAAAGAGTTCCTTTTATATGTATAAACTGATTTATAGTTTTATAATAATATTTACCTGTAATATTATTACCGTTTATATACAAATACATAGATATTTCTGAATCTCCTATATTGCCGCTGCAAATATAGAAATTCTTACAAGAAATTTTCGGAGACTGCGAAAATAAAATACCGCTGAAAAAAATAAATATATAAAAATATCTAAAAACTTTCAAATTTCTATACTCTTAAAATTATTTAACAAAATATAAGAAAGAAAATTATATATTTAATAAAAAAATAAAACAAGGGTAATACTATAAAGCACCACCCTTATAATCATTAAATTATTTGGCTATATAATTAACTATCCTTGCAAATTTGTCAGAAACTAAAGATGCCCCGCCCACCAAAGCACCGTCTATATTAGGCATATTTAATAAATCATCAGCATTTTTTTCATTAACACTTCCGCCGTAAAGTATAACTGCATTATCAGAAACACTCTCATTATATACGGACTTTAAAGTTTCTCTAATAGTTTTATGTACATCATCAGCATCCTGAGGGGTAGCTGTTTTACCTGTACCTATAGCCCAAACAGGTTCATAAGCTATAACAACTTTTTTAGCCTCAGTTTCAGTTAATCCTTTGAATGCCTCTTTAGTTTGACTGCTTACTATATCAGAAGTAATTCCCTTTTCTCTTTCTTCTAAATGTTCTCCAACGCATAAAACAGGAATAAGATTTTTATCTAATGCCCTTTTTACCTTTTTATTTATAAGCTCATCTTTTTCGCCGAATATATCTCTGCATTCAGAATGCCCTATAATAACATATTCGCATCCTACAGATAAAAGCATATCAGCAGAAATCTGTCCTGTAAAAGCACCTTTCTCTTCAAAATATAAATTCTGAGCACCCAATTTAATATTAGTTCCTTTAACAGCATTATAAACATCACTTAAGCAGGTAAATGCAGGGGCTATCATAATATCTCTGTCTTTTACATCTTTTACCAAATCTTTTAAACTGTTAACTAATTCTAAAGCTTCTTTATTAGAATTATTCATTTTCCAATTCCCAGCAATTAGTTTTCTTCTAGCCATTTTATTTCTCCCAAAATATATTAATTGTCTTTTAATAATTTACTAACATCTCTGAAGCAGGAAACCTTACAATTTTCTATATGTCCGAATAATATCATTTCTGTAGTTAAAATATTAGCTCCAAGTTTTCTCATCTGCTCTAAAGCTGTATCTTTGCTTTCTTTTGTTCTTGAAGTACAAGCATCTGCAGCAACATATACATTATAGCCGTTTTCAAGTAAATGCACAACACTATAATAAACACATACATGAGTTTCTATACCGAAAACTACAATATTTTTTCTATTGATTGAATTAAATTCTTTAACAAAATCCTCTTCTCCAAATATGCTGAAATACTCTTTAGCAAATAATTTGCAATTTTTAGGGAATTGTATTCTTTCATCAGTAGCCCCAAGACCTTTAGGATATTGTTCTGTAGCTAAAACAGGTATATTATGCATATCAGCAGCCCTAAAAAGTATATTTGTATTTTTTATAACAGCATCAGGATTATAAACAGCAGGTATCAATTTAGCTTGTTCATCGATACAAATATATAAAGTATCATCTTTATCAATTAAAGGTTTTTTCATTAATCTCATAAATAGCTCCTTAAATATTTTTAATGTTTTCAAATAAATTATATTCTAAAATGATAAAAAATACAATAAAAAAGGGGAAACTTTATAAGCTTCCCCTTAATTTATTAATTAGTTTTTCTATATTATTGCCAAAAACTAACTATTTATTGAGCTTGTTCCTGACCAGCACCTTCATCACCAGTACCGTCACCGATTCTTCTTTGCTCAAGCTCTCTTAATTCAGCTTGTTCGCGTATTCTAGCAGACTCAATAGCTTGTTTTCTTTCATTTTCAGTTTTTAAAATCTGCCATGTACCTTCATCATCGATATCCTCTTCAGGCTCAACAACTACTACATCATAATCAATTGTTATATCTTTAACATAAGTAATGAAATCTCCGCCTCTAGTATCTTTAGTTCTGTAAAAACCTAAAGAATCTAATTTAACAGAAGGAATCATTCTAGGATAAAGAGGCTCTCTTACAAGTACTCTGTCTCTAACATTAGGTAAATACTCTCTATTTTCCCATTTTACTTGTCTCCAGCCATTAAAATAGATATTACCCATAGGATAAGATTTTAATTCGCCGAATTCATTCTGTAAGTTTACAAAATATGCAACTAAATAGTTGCGTCCGTAAACCCAAGAGCTAATAGTCTTGATTTCTCCAACATTATGTATAACACCTTTACCTTCTGTATATTTAGTACCATCAGCACCGCCATACATTTCAAGTTCATATACTGGTTTTACTAAAGCATAACTGTTCCAAGCTGCTAATGGGAAATGTACTCTTACACCAAGAACTTTACCTGCTTCCCAAGCACCATCATTACCTTTACTATCTACATTAGTAACATAAGAATTTCTGCGATTCTCTGTTAATCTAGCAGATTCGTTCAACCATACTACCCAGTTATCATTATAAAGATTTTCTGCAACTGGAACTATTTCATTTTCATCACCTTCTCCAGCTTGTAAGTTATCAGCATTGCCTGTTAAAGCAAAATCAATCAAAGTTGAGTTTGTTAAACCGTAAGCAGATGCAGCGATAAAAATGGAAGCTAATACTACGAATAACTTTTTCATAATTTATTGCACTCCTTGTACTAATTAATAAGCATAATAATATAACTTTTATACACTAATTTTGCTAATTTGTCAAGCAAATTTAATTAAAAAATAAATCATTATTTGACATTATCTATTATTAATGTAGAATATAATGAAAAAATGTAATTATGTAAATTAAAAAGAGGTCTGTACTATGGAATACAAGAAATCGCAAACTAAAACTATAAAACCGCCTGTACTATTTTCTAAAACTCAGGAAATTATTAATAAAATACAAAAACAGCTTGATGCACCTATGCTTGCATATTGGAACTCAAACGGCGGAAGCGTATGTCAGAATGATGTTATTGTACTGTCTGATATACTTAAACATATAGGAAAATGCGATAAAATATATTTCTTTATAAAAAGTTCGGGAGGAAGCGGACAGGCATCTTTAAGAATAGTACATCTGCTTAGACAGTCATGCAAAAAGGTTATAGCATTGCTGCCTTTAGAAGCTGCAAGTGCTGCTACTATGCTGTGTTTAGGAGCAGATGAAATACAAATGGGTCCTTTAGCCTTTATAACAGCAGTTGATACATCTTTACAGCATGAATTATCGCCTGTAAATAAAGATAATAGTCTTGTATATGTAAGTCAGGACGAATTGGCAAGAGTTATAAAGTTATGGAAAGAACAGTCAAAAGACAATGATAATAATCCTTATGAACATATATACAAATATATACATCCTCTAGTTTTAGGGGCAGTTGATAGAGCTTCAAGTCTTTCAATAAAACTATGCAAAGATATTCTATCATATCATATGGAAGATCAGAAATTAATAGACGAAATATCAAATTCTCTTAATTCAGCTTATCCTTCTCATAATTATCCTATTACTATAAGAGAGGCTAAAAAATTAGGGCTTAATGTAAAAGAAATGGATGATAAATTAAATGAGTCTTTAATGTCATTAAATGAATACTATTCGGAAATGGGACAGAAATCCTGTACCGATTATGACGAAGTTAATTATCATGATAATGAAATACTGAATATACACGAAGGAAATAATATACAGATATATTATCAGGAAGATAAAGATTGGCATTACAGAGTTGAAGAAAGAAGATGGATTCCTATGAATGATAATAGTTCTTGGATAAAAAATACTTTAATAGACGGAAAGCAGAATATAGCTAAATTTCATATTAGATAATATCATCTTATACTTTTAGTATAATCATTATCATTTTTCTTTCTGACTTTATTTCTATACCATTTTTTAATAGGTTTAAATAATATATCTGTAATCCAGCCGTTATCTGTAGGAAAAACTCTTCTTCTCGATATAAATAATATGCATTTTCCTACCCATAACACTTTATTACTAGCATCGCATACATCATTTGAATACTGAGCATCATCTCCGTCGCCTATTCTCACTTTCCAGCCGCCTGTTTTTCTGGCTATCTCTGTTTTTACAGCTATTCCTGTAGTGTGGGCTCTATTAGGTACATTCCATATACTAATAATTTTTTTATTATCTTTCATCATCTTGAACCATCTTGCTATCCAAGGAACAAACTGCACAGGAAAACGCTTCATCATAAATCTAGGACAATGTTTTATAAAATTAACATAACTTTTAGAATATTTTTCAGGCAGCACATCATAAAAAGCCTCTAAAACAGCATAAGTTTTACAAAGTGTAGCATCAGCTTTCCCATCTATAATAGGTCTTACCATATTTTCAATAAAAGTATCGGATATTGCTACATCTGTATCAAAAAATATTATAACTTTGCCTAAAGCCTCCTTAAGTCCTGTATTTCTCATATATTGAACATCAGACTTCCTATCATTATGAAGTATTCGTATATACCCCCCCCCCATTGTACTATTACATTGTTCTGCTATATTTACTGTATTATCTGTGGAAGCATCATCTATTAATATAATTTCCATCTTTATATCAGTCTTTTGTTTTTTTATAGAATCAAGCAGTATAGGAAGATATTTTTCTTCATTGTATGCCACTATAATTAAACTAACATCATAATACATTTATAATTCCTTCAAACTTCTTTATAACTTCCTGAGGATTTATTATTTCTCTGCATTCAAATGTTTTTAATTTACATTTTTTACCGCCGCATATACAGGCAGGATTATCAGGCTTTTTTTCTATTATATGGCTATTAATTCCTATTGGCGAATTTTGATAGGCAAATGTTGCAAAATATAAAGCTAAAGTAGGTATGCCCACTATAGAAGCTACATGCATAGCCCCAGAATCATTTCCTATAAATCCATCGCATAAACTGAGAATTGCAGCTATCATATCCAAAGACATATATGGTATTATAGGTTCTTTTAAAAGCATTGCAGATATTTTATCAGATATATATTTTTCATTAGGAGTAGTAATAAATAAAGTCAAAGCATCATATTTATTTTGTAAATAATTGATAGTTTCAGCAAAATTCTCCTCTTTCCAAATTTTACCGAAGCTGTTAGTTGCACCTATACCATAGGCAAATATTTTTTTATTATTGGGATTAATATTATTTAAGTATTCTTTTGCCTTATTTAATATTTCGTCTTTTATTTTAAGTTTAAACGAAGGTCTTTTTTCATTTATTCCAATAGATTTAAGCAAATTAATATAATAATCAGAAGTATGAATCCACCTTACTTGTTTTCTATCAACAGCATTTGTAAGCATAAAACTTCTATAATCAGCTTTATATCCTATACGCATTTTTATACCATGACCGAATACCCTAAAAGCACTTTCAAATGAATTAGGAAAAATCAAAGCGGCATCAAAATTGTATTTTCTTAAATCTGGAAAATTTGTTAATTCTATACAATCATCTGCTAAATCTCCTGCTGTAAAAATACCCATCATAGATTTTTTTACCATCACAGTAATTTTTATATCTTTGTATTTCTCTTTTATAAGATAGATTGCAGGCATAGACATAATTATATCGCCGAGCCAATTAGAAGAATGTATAAGTAAATTTTTAATATCTTTCATAACTTTTAATATCTTTCGTGTAATAAAACAATTAATAAAAACATATAGTCAAAACTCAAAAATCATCTAAATCCATAAAATCAGACATAAACTTTTCATATCCTGTTATTATATTCTTATATACGCCCCATTCCATTATTAAATTATTAGATTTTCTAATATTTATAAAATACTCATAAAGCATAGAAAAATCATTTTTAAAAGTATTTTTCCACAATTGTTTTGCAGATTCTATAACTTCAATATTACTGCTGTTTATTACAAGATATCTTAATTTATTGGTATGAGACTTATGAGAAATAACTATATCTATATGCTTATCATTTAAAAAAATTAATTGATCCTGACAATATATAGAGTTTATAGGACTTTCATCTATTGGTATTAACTTTTCATTTTCATCTATATAATTATTAGCATAGTAATTTATATCTTTAAATATAAAATCAATATAAAAAGTTTCTAACTTAACATTTATAGACTTCATTTCTATTAAACTTTTAGCTAAATTATTTAAAGTAACATCATTTATTTTCATAATAATATCATTTTTTTTTATTTCCATATTCTCTATAACAGAATTATGCATTTGATTAGCATATATATAATCAGCACTTTTACCAAGCCTTACAGAATTTGAAAATAAAAAATTTTTATAAACATTATCATGTATATAGCATCTTTCAAAAGTTTCATCATCAAGAATAATTGCATCTTTATCAGAGCGTCCCTGATACTGACTATAAAACATAGTTTCATATACACTAGGCGATAACATAGAGGCTATCTCATATAATCTGGCATTTCTGTAATTCATAAAGCAGTTATATAATATTTCCCATAGTTTTTTTAATATCATAATCAATTAAAAACAGTTCATATTGACTATGTATTTCAGTGTTTTTACTATAAAATTTACTATCAATACATGTAAATTTTATCGGTATATTTTTTTCTTTCGATAACTTATTAGCTATTATCTCTCCTTTTTTTATATCATCTAAAGTAGTATAATCCATCAAATGAGTATTATTCACTATAGCAGTAATTTTTAATCCAAGTGCCGCTTCAATATCAATCAAATGTCCCAAAGCAGATTCAAAATCAGAGTTCTCTTTTCTATTAGCATTAAAAACGAAAAAAACATCTGTTTCATTGATATCTACATTATTATGGAAAGTTGCAAAAGATAAACTTCCTGCAGAATTGCCTCCCATATCAACTATTCCGATAATATCTTTTCTGCTAAAAATCGAATAAACCTCTGCAGATACTGCAGGTATATCAGAACCGGACTGAGGAAGATAGCTCCCTATAACTTTTATATCCTTATCCTTTAAATATAGAGAATGCTCCCTAGACCTGAAATAAGGATTTACTACATCTAAATCAGCAATATAAATATCTTTATCTGTAAAATTTCTAATATAGATACTATAATTAATAGAAAAAGTTGTTTTGCCTGAACCATAATGTCCGCATACTATTGTAACTCTATTATATTTAGCATCATTCATATTTTCTAAAACCCCATATATATAAAATATAACATTTTTCATAATTTTTCCAAATTTTTTTATTATCAATAATAAAAAATAATATTTTTATTATAAATATAGTGAAATAACTGATAATTAATAATCGATAATATAAAAAACAGATTGCAGGTATTATTTTAATAAAAACTAAATGTATTAATATTTATTAACTATACAAATATAAAAAAGTATGCTTATAAATAATATTATATGCATTATTTTTTTAATAAAAACCCATTTTATTGTTTTTTATTTAGTAAATTTACCAAGTATAACAGCCGCCAATAATAAATATACTGCCGTACCGCTGATATCGCATATAGAAGCAACAAGAGGCACACTGCTTGTAGTAGGATCCTTTTTAAACTTCACAAATAAAAAAGGAAGAGAAAGCCCTATTAAACTTCCTATAATAACAACCAATATCATAGAAAGAGATACAACCAATGCTATCATTAATCCGCCTCTAAAAACAGCAATTAATGATACAGCAGCACTCATAGTTATACCCAATACCGTAGAAATAAGTATCTCTTTTCCAAGCATAAAAAGCCAGTCGCTTTTTTTTACATCCCCCACAGATAAGCTTCTTATTATAAGAGTAGAAGACTGAGCCCCTGCATTTCCTGCACTATCTATCAATAAAGGCAAAAAAAATATCAGAGAAACATATCTGCTTATAGTATCTTCAAATATTCCTATAACATATCCTGATACAATATTTACAAATACCAATATAAAAAGCCAAGATATCCTTCTCTTATAAAGCGTAAAAGGATTAGCCTGTTTTATATTGCTGTCAAAATCATCATCTATACTTATAGCACCCAATTTATGAAAGTCTTCAGTATCCTCTTCTTCTGCAATATCAAATATATCATCTATGGTGACAATACCAATCAAAGCATTTTTTGAATCCACAACAGGTATATAAAGCAAATCATATTTTCTTCCTATCCTAACCGCCTCTTCTTGGTCTGAATATACTGATAAATATATTATATCTGTATACATAAGATTTTCTATTTTATCATCTTGATTTGCAAATAATAAATCCTTTAATAAAATATACCCTATTAGAGTTTCTTCTTTATTAACAACATATATAACCTCAAAAGTTTCAGAATCTTTTCCGTATTTTCTGATATATTCTAAAGTCTGCTTAACAGTATAATAAGGCTCTACATCTATATACTCAGGAGTCATTATACGCCCTATACTATCTTCAGGATACCCTAATAACTGCCTTGTAATATTTAAATCCTGCTCTCCCATTAAAGAGAAAATCTTTTTTGTAATATCTGCAGGTATTTCTTCAAAAAGAGAAGTTCTATCATCAGGACTCATCTCGTGAATAAGCTCTTTTAATTCATTATCATTCATAGATACAATAAGCTTTTCCTGTTCTTCAGCCTCAAGTTCAGAAAACACATAAGCTGCTGCTTCCCTTGATAAAAGCCTGAAAACTATACTCTTATCTCTGTCATTATTCAGTATTCTTATAATATCTACTATCTCAGCGGCATGCATTTCATAAAGCAAATATTTAAGCTTATCCCATCTTTGATTTGCTATTATATTTATAATTTCTGTATATTCTTTATTTTCAATCATATTTTTTTTATTTTTTATATATCAATTCTTTTATTATTATTATATAATATATACATTATATAATAAAAAAAATCCAATATTATTTTAAAGAATAAAGGAGTTATTTTAATATGGCTGATATAAAAAGAATCGGTGTATTAACAAGCGGCGGAGATGCCTCTGGAATGAACCCTGCCATAAGAAGCGTAGCTAGAACAGCAATAGCTAACGGACTTGAGGTAATGGCTATAAAAGAGGGATATCAAGGGCTTATGTATAATAATATATATCAAATGACAGCTGGAAGCGTAGGCGGTATAATTAATCATGGGGGTACAATATTATTTTCTGCAAGATCGCCCGAATTTCAAACTAAAGAAGGTATGAAAAAAGCTGCTGACAATATGAAATATCATGAAATAGATGCCTTAATAGTAATAGGCGGTGACGGAACATATAAAGGGGCTTTGGATTTTCATAATAATCATCCTCAATACCCTATAGTTGCAATACCGGGTACTATAGATAATGATATATTCGGTACTGATTATACTATAGGCTATGATACTGCTGTTAATGTAGCAATGGATGCTATAGATAAATTGAGAGACACTGCTACAAGTCATGGAAGATGTTTTGTTGTAGAGGTTATGGGAAGACATGCAGGATATATTGCTTTAGAAGTGGGCATAGCTTCAGGAGCTGAGGATATATTAATACCTGAAACTGTTACAGATATTGATAAAATAGTAGAAGAATTACAAATTGCCAAAAAAAGAGGTAAAAAATCTTCTATAATAGTAGTAGCCGAAGGAGATGAATCAGGCGGAGCTATGGAAGTTGCTAAACAAATTGAAGGTAAAACAGGTTTTGATACCCGTGTTACTATATTGGGGCATATGCAAAGGGGCGGTTCTCCTACTTCAAGAGAGCGTTTAATGGCTGCAAGATTCGGTTATATTGCAGTTAAGGCTTTATTGGAAGGAAAGAAAAATGTAGCGGTAGGTATTTGGAAAGGCGAATATACTTATACTCCTTTAACTGATGCAGTTAAAAAAGTACCTAAAGTTGACCCTATAGATTTGGCATTATGCAGAACTCTTGCTATATAAAAATAAAAAGGCTATAATTTTATTATGATAGAAAATAAATCCATTTTAGGAATAAGAATAGATAATTTCAAAGCCGATATTGAAGAAATACTTGATTATCTTAAATATGGAAAGAATATATTAATAATATCTTTGGATGTGCATCAATTACTGAAAATAAAATACAATAAAAAATTAAAAGAAATAGTAAATAATGCTTCTTTAGTAATTGCAGCACACCCGTCTATAGCCAAAGCATATAAATTTATTCATAAAGAAGAAATTAGCTATATTAATGAATTTATTTTATTTTCAAATATATTAGATTATATAGAAAATAAAAATATGTCTGTATTTTTATTCGGAGATGAAGAAAAATACTTTTTTACTATTTCAGAAAAAATTAGAAAGATTTATCCTGAAATATATATGGCGGGAAGCTATAAAAATACTAAAAACAAAGAAGAATTATATAAAGCTTTCATAGGATTTAAAAAAATAGAACCTGATGTATTTTTGATACATATGGGACTAAAAAAATCTTTGCATTGGTTTAATAATAATAAGCATAATTTAGAAATTAAATTCTGCATACCTTTTAAAAAGCCTTTAGACAGCTTTGCAGGTAAAATTAAGCCCCCTAGTATGGAAATACTAAATAAAGATAAAGACGAAAGTTTCTTTCTTAAAAAAAATATATTCAGAATATTTTTATATTTTAATTATATTAGATTTTGGATATTAGTATTATTTGAAAAAATAACTGCAAAAAAAGATAAGCAGAATATTCGCTGACAAATATATAAATAAGCTCGGAATAATATATAAATTAATTAATAGCAAGCAGTGTTTCATGTAAGGACTGCATATACTCTCTAGCCCTTGCTGCATTAGGATTAGCAGGGTATTCTGATATGAAATTATCTAAAGCCTTATAAGAGTCTGAATATCTTCCAACTTTAAAATATGATAATCCTATATAAAGCAAAGCTTCAGCATCTAAAGTATAAACATTATTAAGTCTTACTCTATTATAATAATCCAATGCTCTATTATAGTTTTTTTCATTATAATAAGACTGTGCTATTCTAAATAAAGCATTTTCTGCATGCTCTGTTCTAGGAAATAATTCAGCTATTTTAGTATAATACATTCTTGATTTTATATAATTAGTTTCTACAAAAGTTTTATGAGCCATTGCAGGAACCTGTATTAAATATGTTCTTACAACTTCATCATAATATATACTTGTTTTATTATATTTTAAAAAATCCTCATAAGTTTCAAAAGCTCTGTCATACTCGCCCATATTAAAATAAACTCTTGCCCTTCCAAGTACTGCTAATTCTCCGTCATATCTTAAAAAATAGCTCAATGCCTCTCCGTATTTCTTTTGCAGAAATAACTGATATCCATATTGTATATTTATTCTTGAAGCTGTATTTGAATTTGATGCTTTTAAATTTTCCTGCAGTTTTGACATTATATAAGGATCAGCATTATTTTCTAATCTGGATATATCAGCATAAGCCAAAACAGCATTTACAGAATATGGTGCAAAATTTGTATTATTAATAATATCAGCAAGTCTTTCTTTAGCTAAAGTATATTTTTTTAATTTCTTTAGAGAATCTGCAACCATAAAATATGATTCTGCTATATTATTAATAGGTCTTGTTCTGCTTTCTATAGACAGGTATTCATTTAAATTATTAATAGCCTCCTGATAATTCTCTATCTCATAACTTCTTTTTCCCTTTTGAAAATACCTTTCAGGAGATGATAATACCGACACCTTAGTGATAAATACACCGCCTAATATTGCTACTATAGTAATAACTGATGCCAAAACGGCTGCATAAGTTTTCATAAATATATATAACTCCAAATTATAAATCGCTTAAAACTTGATTAATCCAGAAATTAACTTCCTGCGTATTATAAGATTTTATACGATTAAAAACATCTAATGAATTTTTCTTTTGCCCCATATATTTATAACATTTTCCAAGAAGCATATTAATATCATAGTATAAAGCTCTATTAATATTTCTTCTCGATACAGGTTCTAATATAGAGGCTGCCCGAGAATAATTCCTCATTTTAAACTCTGCCAATGCTCTATTATACTGACTTTTATAATTACTATAATAATTATTAATAGAATTACTGCCGTTAGAATTACTGTTTTTTATATTATTATTAGTTAATGAATATGTATTAGTAATAGTATATGTATTTGTAAATGAATAAGTATTAGTAACGGTATATATATTTGTTAATGAATAGGTATTAGTTACTGTAAAAGAATTAGTTACATAATTCAAATTATTATTTGTATTATAATTTATACTGCTTATGTTATCTGCTCCATTAAATAATACAGAAGAAGTGTCAATATTTTCTTTGCCGTTATAAAAACTCAAATCATCTATATATGAAACTACAGCATAGTAATATTTAGAACCAATTATAGGGCTGTCATATACAGTGTATGTTTTAGAAGTATTAGTTGCTTTTATATAATCTACAATAGCAGTAGCAGAAGAAGAACTGCTGAAAGATGATTTGCCTATTATAGGGCTTTTACTTCTATAAACATAATACATTAAATTATCATCTCTTATTCCTTCCCATTGTATCAATAATACATTATTATTAGTGTCTGAATATGAAACTCTCATTTTTGATACAAATCTTTCAGCATTAGGTAGATTATTTATAAAATCTTCATCATAATAGTTAGTTTGTGTATATAAAGCATTAATTGATACATAAAAAAATATTATGCTTATAAATGCAAATATTAAATAAATACCATTTTTCTTATTTGTTATTTTATTCATACAATTATCCTCTACATACTGCTTTCATTTTCGGAAATGATATATATAAAATTTAATAAACTAAATGATATTAATAATATGATTAAAAAATAAAAAAAGCTGAAAAAATTCAGCTTATAATTATATTTTTAATTATATTTTTTCCATAGCTATAGCAGCTAAGAAACCTGCACACATAGATATAACAGTAGAAGCAAGCATAGAAATACTTAAAGATGATATATTGGGCCATAAACTCAAAAATGATACTATTATAATACCTAAAACAAAGCCGAATAAAACAGATTTATATTTTTTAATGAGTATTGTTACAAGTTTTGATATTGTAAATATTCCTATAATAATACCAAGTCCTAAAAATACTAAAGGCATTAAGAGCTGAAAATTAAAAGTATCCAAAAATGAAGATATGAAGTATGATATATTTTCATATTCTCCAAGTATAAGCAGAAGCAAAGAACCTGATATTCCAGGTATAACCATAGCCACAGCAGCAGCTATGCCGCATAAAAAGAGCTTAATGCCGT
This sequence comes from uncultured Brachyspira sp., assembly GCF_910578695.1. Lineage (GTDB taxonomy): Bacteria > Spirochaetota > Brachyspiria > Brachyspirales > Brachyspiraceae > Brachyspira. Next base: position 101,602 of record NZ_CAJTQJ010000005.1, on the reverse strand, counting down.
AAATTATAGAAAAACCGCCCGAATAAGTTGTTTCTCCTATAGGCTTATTTATATCAAAATATACAAATACAGCCATAATAAAAGCACCTATAAAAAATGCTGTAAAAACTTTAAAATTAAACTCTTCCACTGTTTTAGTTATAAATGGAAAAGAACCTAATATAAGTCCTACAAAAAATATTCTTGTAGGTATAGGGTAATAAGTAAATGTATAATTAATAAGTTTTAAAAATAAAACTATAGAAATGATAGCTCCCAAAGCAACGGGAATTAGTATTTTAAGACTTTCTTTAATATCGTCCCATTTTAATTTTATTAATGCATTAGGCAAAATAGATATAGCATAAGTTAATTTTTCATATATTCCAAGCACAAAAGCTATAGTGCCGCCTGATACTCCGGGTATGGCATTGGCAATACCTATAGCCATTCCTTTTATAAAATATGATATATAGCCTCTCATAACTCTCCTTTAATTATTAATATAATTAGTTTATAACAGCAGTTATTTCAACTTCTACCAAAGCATCTTTAGGCAAAGATTTAACAGCAACTGTACTTCTTGCAGGAGGATTTTCTTGGAAATAAGAAGCATATACTTCATTGAAAGCAGCAAAATTACTCATATCAGTTAAAAAACAAGTAGTTTTAATAATATTAGACATAGTTAAATTTTCTGATTCTAAAAGACCTTTAATATTTTCCATTACTCTTTCTGTTTGTTTTTTGATATCATTTTCTTCCATATCTCCGCTTACAGGGTCTAAAGGTATCTGTCCTGAAGCAAAAATGAAATTACCGCTTTTTACTGCCTGAGAATAAGGTCCTATAGTTTTCGGAGCTTTATGCGTTTTGATAATCTTTTTTTCCATATATCGATTCTCCTTTCTTGTTTTATATATATAAATATTTTTTTACTTTTTATATTATGTTAATTATAATAATTTTTGTTAAAATATCAAGCAGTTTATATACTATTTTTTATTTATAATCTATATTTGACAATATTAAAAATTATAATATTATTACTAAAATTATAATGATAGGGTTTTATAAATATGACAATAAATTCAAAAACTACATTAATAGGATTATTTGCCTCGCCGTCAAAACATAGCATATCTCCTATTATGCATAATGAAGCTTTCAATAAACTAAATCTAAATTATGCTTATTTATCTTTTGAAGTCGATAAAAATAATTTGAAAGATGCTGTAAATGCTGTAAAAACTCTTAATATGAGAGGCGTTAATATATCAATGCCTAATAAAAAAGAGGTTATAAAGTATTTGGATAAAATTTCAAAATCAGCAGAACTTACTCAAAGCGTAAATACAATAGTTAATGATAACGGAATACTTACAGGACATAGTACTGACGGAGAAGGTTTTATAAAATCATTGGAAAATGAACAGATATTTATTAAAGATAAAAATATTATAATACTAGGCACAGGAGGAGCTTCAATTGCTATAATATCTCAGGCTGCATTATACAAGGCAAAAGAGATATATGTATTTAAAAGAGATACTAATTGGAATGAGCAGAAAAAAATTATAGATAATATTGCAGATAAAACTAATTGTTCTATAACTTTATACTCTTTGGAAGATAAAAAAACATTGAAAGCAAAAATAGAAAACAGCTGTATATTAATTAATGCTACAAGTGTAGGAATGAAAGAAGATATTTCTTTAATAGAAGATAAAACTTTTTTTAGAAAAGATCTTATAGTAAGCGACTGTATATACAGCCCTGCAAAAACTAAACTTCTAAAAATAGCAGAAAGAGAAGGATGCAGAATAATAAATGGAATGGGTATGTTATTATATCAGGGTGCTTTGGCTTTTGAACTTTGGACTAATGAAAAAATGCCGATAGAACATATAAAAAATATTGTATTTAAATAATAAAATTACTATAAAAAGCGTATGATTAAGGAAATTAGATATGGAAAAAAATATAGTAAAAATTAAAAATATTAAATTGGGTAATGAGATTCCTAAAATATGCATACCTATAGTTGAAAAAAATGAAAAAGATATAATCAAATATATAAAAGAAATAAGCAGACTCCCTGTTGATATTATGGAATGGAGGGCAGATTTTTTTATAGATAATATATCAAAATATAATAATAATTTTGAAGATATAATATCATTTTCAAAAGAAATTAAAAAGATAGCAAATAAGCCTATACTATTTACTTTAAGAAGCATAAAGGAAGGCGGTAATATTAAATATAATGAAAATATTATAAGTTTATATGAAAACATCATAGAAAATAAATGCTTTGAATTGATAGATTTAGAATTATTAACTATAAAAGAACCTGATTTAAAAAAGCTGATAAAATTATCAAATTCAAACAATATAAAAACTATAATATCTAATCATGATTTTAATAAAACACCTTCAAAAAAAGAAATAGTATCAAGAATAAGAAGAATGATAAAATTAAAATGCGATATAGCAAAAGTAGCATATATGCCTAAAAATAAAAAAGATGTTATTACCTTATTAGATGCTTCAAGCGAAATTAAAAATTTTCCTATAATAGCAATATCTATGGGAGATATTGGAGTTATAACTAGAATATTCGGTTCAGTACTTACATTCGCATCGGCAAAACGCTCATCTGCACCAGGACAAATAGAATCTATGAAACTTAAATATATATTAGACAGTATTTATTTAAAAAATTGAAATATATATATACATAAAAGGGAGCATATTATAATATATACTCCCTTTTTCATAAACAAAATATTATTTAAATTATATATAAGCTTTAAATAAATTATTATTAGATAAAAATAATTTATTTATAAAACAATATAAATTATTTCAAAACAATATCTTTAGAAAACCATTTTTCTGAAATCTCTGCAGCTTTGCCGTCAGCTTTCATTTCATCTAATATTCTATCAATTTCAGCTAAAAGCTCAGCATCAGATTTTCTAAATCCTATACCGTATAATTCCTCTGTTAAAGGAGCATTTTCTACAACTATAAAAGGTGCTTTTTTATCAGATATATAATACTGAGCTGCAACCTCATCTATAATAACAGCATCTATTCTTTTAGCCTGCAAATCTAAAAATGCATTTACATTAACATCATATCTTCTAATTTCTTTGGCATTTTTACTTGAAGGGTCTGCAGTTAAAGCTTCATCATTACTTCCAACCTGAACACCTAAAATTTTTCCTGCCAAATCATCTTTAGAATTTATTGAATCATCATCTACAGCCTTTACAATAATAAGCCTATTATTAAGATAAGGCTTTGAAAAATTAATCTGCTGTTTTCTAGCATCATTTATAGTAACTCCGTTCCAAAGAACATCAATATCGCCTTTATTTAAACTTAATATTGAGCTTGACCATTCTACAGGCTTTATTTCTAATTCAACTCCTAATCTGCTTGAAACTTCTCTTGCCAAATCTATATCAAAACCTACTACATCCCCGTTTTCGTCTCTAAATCCCATAGGAGCAAAAGTATCATCTAATCCTAATATTAATTTTCCTGAATCTTTTACTTTCTGCAATGAATTATCATTTTCAGAAGAGGCGTTTTTTGTATTATCACCTCCGCAGTTTATAATAAATACTGAAGCTATTAATAATAAAAATGTTAATATATGTTTCATAATTTTCTCCTTAAATATTTTGCAGATAATCTGAAAATATTTCTGTAATTTAATTAAATTTTATTAATGCATAACTTTATAATAAAAAAACTTTGCTGTTCATAAAATAAGCACTAATAATTTTTTTAATTACTATATATTGTATTACTATTAAAAAAAATGTCAATATTAACAGCATAATAATAAAAAAATTAAACTAATTATAATAACTTTTTACTTATGAAATATCTTATTTAAAAAATCTTTAATTCTGATATTGCTTTGATTATTAAAAAAATTATGAGAGGTATCTATTGCAGTAATTTTACCTTCGTCCATAAATGCTACATTAGTAGATAATTCATAAACAAAGCTCATTTCATGACTTACTATAATCATAGTCATTTTTTCTTTAGCAAGTTCTTTTAATACGGTAAGAACTTCTCCTATCAGCTCAGGGTCCAATGCAGAAGTAGGCTCATCGCAAAGTAAAATCTCAGGCTTCATAGCTAAAGCTCTGGCAATTGCAACTCTCTGCTTCTGTCCGCCTGATAATTCATTAGGATAACTGTCTTTTTTATGCTTAAGTCCTACACTATCAAGTAATTTTAATGCTTCTTCTACAGCCTCATCTCTATTATGCTTTTTTACTATAATAGGAGCTTCTATAATATTTTCTAATGCTGTTTTATGAGGAAATAAATTAAAATGCTGAAATATCATACCTATCTTTTCTTTACGTTTCATAAAATCAGAATGCAAAATATTAAGAGACTTTTCTCCTTCCCTTTTACAGAATAAAACTTCATTATCTATATAAACCTCTCCGTAATCAGGCTCCTCTATCTGTATAATATTTCTTAAAAGAGAACTTTTTCCAGCTCCTGAAGGACCTATAATAGAAAGTATATCTCCTTTATTTACTGTAAATGATACGCCGTTTATAGCTGAAGTGCCTTTATAATTTTTTTTTATGTTTACAACTTTTAAATTAGTTTCTGATAACATATTTTTTCTCCAATTGCCTGAATACCAATACAAGAACAGAAGTAAATAATAAATATATGATAGCCGCTATTAAAAAAGGAAGAAGTTTATAATCTCTTGTAAGTATCTGCCTTGCATGAAGCATCAAATCTCCTATGCCTAGAACTATAACCAAAGCAGTATCTTTAACCAAATTAATAGCTTCATTAGAAAGAGGAGGAAGAACTCTTCTCACAGCCTGAGGAAGAATTATTCTAGTCATAATCTGCCTATAATTTAAATTAAGTGCAAAACCTGCCTCATACTGCCCTTTCTCTATACTTTCAATACCCGCTCTGAATATCTCCATAAGATAAGCTGAATAATTAAGGACAAAAGTTATTACCGCAGATGTAAATGCAGGAAAAGCTATCATATTATTAGTTATAAGAGGAAGTCCGTAATAAAAAAATATTAACTGAAGTATTAACGGAGTGCCTCTGAATATCCAAGCATATATATCAAAAATATACCTTATGAACTTAGGAGAACTAAACTGCAAAGCTGCAAAAATCATAGATAATGGAATTGAAAATATCGCTGTTACAAAGTAGAGAGATAAAGTTATATATGTTCCTTTAAGCAGATATAAAGTAGTAGATATTATATAATCCATAAATAAAAACCAATAATTTTAAAGTTATTTGTCAAAATAGCATTATAATACTATTTGTAAAAATATCAATAAAAAAGACTGAACATTATTTTATTATAATGGATTTTATATATAAGTTTATTATAGTTTTATATAAGAAGTTTATTATAATTTTAAATATACAAAAAAATTATAAATTTGATAATATATTTTAATCTTTTTTGTTTAAATAAAAAATGCATTCATATTTTTTTATAACTTCAATCTGCTTTTTTTATAACTTCAATCTGCCCGCTCACAAGCCCACATAATTATATAAATTTTTTTATTCATATTTACTTTAAATTTTTATTATGATACTTTTTATAATATAGGTTTATAACTACTGAGGAGTATAAAATGTATCATTCAAGATTTAAAGGCTGTCATTATGAAGCAGGATTTAAATACGGAAGAATGCTTGCCAGAAATAATATTAATATATTAGACAAAATAAAAATATCAAATGAGAGAAAAGATTTTGCTAAAAAATGCATACCTATATACAGTAAATATTTTCCAGAGATAATAGAAGAAATAAAAGGAATATCTAAAGGACTAAATACAAATAAAATATGTTATAAGGATATATGCGGATTTTTATTTACAATATATGCATTTACTTTTGATAATAAATGTTCTTGTTTTGCTTTTAAAACTGATAATGATATAATACTTGCAAAAAACAGCGATTTTTTAAAAGATATAAAAGACTGCTCTGACAGTATGTATTATAAATTAAATAGCTCGTATTCATTTATAGGAAATACAACAGCATTTATAGAAATGGAAGACGGTATAAATGAAAAAGGACTTGCTGCAGCATTAACTTTTGTATACCCAACAAAGATAGATTACGGATTCAATGCTGGAATGATAATCAGATATATTTTAGAGAAATGCAGTACTGTTTATGAAGCTTTGAAATTTTTAAAAGAGATTCCTATATCCTCAGCACAGAATATAATATTAGCAGATAAAAACGGAAATATTGCCTTAATAGAATGTAATTGCAGAAAAATAGAAATAATAAAAAATGATTATGTGTTTATATCAAACCATTTTATAAGCAAGTCAATGAAAGAATATAATACCGATATTGAAGATGATATTTATTCTAATGAAAGATATATTACTATGAAAAATGCATTTGAAAATCTAAATTATCATTATAATTTGGATTTTGCTTATAAATTACTTTCAGGTAAATTTGGTTTTTTATGTCAGTATAATAAAAAACTTAATTATGATACCATTTGGTCTGCTGTATACTCAGTAAAAACAAAAAAAATATATATAGCAGACGGTAATCCGTCAAGAAAAAAATTTAAAGAAGATAAGAGATTAAAGTTTGAATATTGATTTTTTTTTATAAATAATGTATTTTTCTTTCAAAATTATTTTCAAGGATTTATTATGCCGCTTTCATTAGAAGAAATTAATAGTATGGTAGAAAAAAATTATAATAAAAAATTTGATAAAACTACTTCATTTATAAATGATGATTTAATATCAAATGTTCTTATAAAAGATAAAAGCAGCGTTGTTTCAAGCAAAGTGATAAGATATATTTTAGGGGAATATTTAGATATAAAAGATGCTTATAGATTAAGAAATGCTGATATAATAGGCTATTCTTTGGATAATGAAAGTTTAAGCGAAGCACTTGAGAATGTATATAAAGTATGGAATGAAGATAATAAAACCAAATCGATACTTTATCCTTACTGCATATTTGCAAATAATATACAGCTTGATAATTTGTATAAAAGAGCTGCAAGTATTGCAAGTTCAAGATTCAAATTAGCCTGCCATATGTTTGGGGCTATAGCTCTAAGCGGCACTAAAAAAGGCTTAGGGCTCGTTTATGATGCCTCAAAAAAATTCAAACAATCAAGCGTAAAAAATGCATGTTCTGCTATTTTAGATGATATGTCAGGCATCTTAAAAATAAGCAAAGAGGCTTTCATCGATAAAATTATACCTGATTTTGATTTTAATAAAGATGGAATTAGAATTATAGAAAGCGATGATAAAAAATTCAAAATAACATTGAAATCAGATTTTACTATATCTATATTTGATGAGATAAAAAATAAAGAATATAAAACATTGCCTAAAGATTTCCCGCAGACGCCGAAAAAAGAATTATCAAAATTGAAAAGCGAAATTAATAAAATGATTAAAACCCAATCAGAGCGTCTGCAGTTGGTATTAATGAATGGAAGAAAATGGACTTTAAAAGAATGGAAAGAAGTATTTTGCGATAATCCTTTTATGAAGACATTTGCAGTTAAGCTTATTTGGGGAATATATGATAAAGATAATAAATTATTAAATACTTTTAGGTATATGGAAGACGGTTCATTTAATAACAGCGATGATGAAGAAATATCTATACAAGATGATGATTTAATCACTTTATTAAGTCCTATAGAAACAGATAAAACTGAAATAGAAAAATGGAATAATCAGCTTTATGATTATGATATAACACAGCCTTTCAATCAATTATCATTAGAAACTTTAAACGAATTAATTGAAAGGATACCTTATGATACAACAGTTGGAAATATAAGAAATGCAGCATTAAAGCTTGGTATGGATAAAAATTACGGAGACGGCGGCTGTATTGACTGTTATTCTTTATATGATTCATATAGTGAGGCTTCTATTATTATAGAAGTGTCGAATATGTCCTTTGACTCCCAAGCCTCAGATGAAACCCATATAGAAATATCTTTTAAAAATTCTGATGATAGATTTAAGTATGGGGCTTATTTAGTATTATCCGATTATTTAAAATAACAATTTTATCAATATATGCCTTAATAATATAATAAAAAAAATATTAAGCTATTGTTAATTTAAGTAAAAAAAATTTAAATATTATTAAGGCGGGTATTATAATAAAAAAATAAATTTTATTAATATGTACAGATTGATGTATTATATTTATACGGCGGAGAATTAGAATAAATTTAAAACTTTACTTTTGGCAATTTTTTAATTATTTAAATATAATAAATTAAATATCTAATCTCCAGCCCTCATCATTATGATATATCATAAGTTTTGTCATTCCTCCGTCTGCAATTATATTTTCTCCGTTTATAAAATCATTATTGCAAAGAAACCAAGCAATACTGGCTATATCAGAAGTTTTTCCAATCCTAGCACTAGGATGCTGAAATATATCCTCATTACTAAATGAAGCATTTTCAATAGTATTAATCCAGCCCGGACTAATTGAATTAACTCTTACTTTATGAGATAAACTTACTGCCATAGAATGTGTTAAAGCTATAACAGCACCTTTAGCAGCACTGTAGCTTTCACTATCTTTCTGCGACATAAAAGCCCTTGTAGAAGCTATATTTATTATGCAGGAATTATCATTAAAATAATTCATCAGATTTTTTGTAATCTCATAAGGAGCTGCAGCACCTATTTTTAAAATTTCTAAAAAATCATCATAACTGCATCTGCTTAAAAGTCCTTTATTTGAATAGCATGCATTATTTATCAAATAATCTGCATTTCCGAATTTTTCTATTATTTTATCAGTAAATAATTTTATAGATTTTTCATTATTAATATTATCATTTATAAATAAACATTCTCTGCCCATATCTTTTATCTGCTTATATACTTTCAAACCATTTTCATTATCTTTATCGATAAAAGCTATATCGCAGTTATTTTCAGCAAATAATAATGCAATTTTCTTTCCTATGCCATTTGATGCACCTGTTATGATACAAATCTTATTTTTCATTTTTATAACTCCTATTATAAATTATATAAAGACAGAACGAAGTTTTATATTAAGTTTTAACTGCCTTTTATAAACATTATTTTTTATAAAAGAAGCATAATAAATTTTATAGTATATATTGTCAAGTTATAATTACAGTAATTATAAGCAGATATTTCAGCAGGTATTTCAATAGAAAAAATTAAAATTACAAAGTATTATAAATAAATATTATACAAATTTTAAATGTTTATTTCTCTATATTATAATTCTTAAACATAATAGCTATTAAGCAATAATTGACTTTTATTATTATTTAACATATCATTAGCACATTATTTTTTCTGTAATGATTTTTTTATGAAAAATATATTTATTTTTATACTTTCATTTATTTTAGTATTAATATTTGCTTTTACTTTTATTAAAGTTAAAGAGAATTATAATATAAATTTTAAATATTCAAATAATTCTTATAATAATAAAAACAATATAAAAAATAATACAATAGAAAAAGATTTAGATGATATATTCCATTCAGCAGATATAAATGCCCCGAATATAGCAAAACCCATATTAAATAAAGTAAATGAATACAGCAATTATATAAGCATAATAATAGATGACAGCGGCAATACTTTGGATAATTTGAATAGATATTTTGATTTGGCAAATGAATATAATATAACCTTCGCAGTTCTTCCTGATTCTTCTCATAGCATTGATTTTTCTTATGAGGCTTATCTACGCAATGTTAATGTTATTTTGCATATTCCTATGGAAGGCAGCAGAAGTTTCGGAGAGCATACTATAATAAAAAGAGGAATGAATAAAGATGAAATTTACAGATTATTGGATTATTCATTTTCAAAAGTTCCTTATGCTATAGGAATGAATAATCATACAGGTTCTTTGGCAAGCTCTGATGAAAATATAGTTTCTTATATGCTTGATTATGCTAAAAATAATGATAAATATTTTATTGATTCATATACTTCATCTGAAAGTTTAATATATGATATGGCTTTAGAATATGGTGTAAAAACGGCAAGAAGATCTGTATTTTTAGATAATGAAAGAGATTATTCTTCTATAATGAAGCAGTGGAGAAAATTAATTGATATTTCAAAGGAGTACGGCATTGCAATTGGAATAGGGCATTATCAAAGCGAAGAAACATTAAAAATTCTTGAATATAATATGCCTATTTTGAAAGATGAGGGAATTACTGCTGTAAATATAACAGAAGTTTTATATTAATATAGTGAATAAAAAATAAATAAAATTAGGAGAATTATTTATAATGATTGAATATAGGAATAATATATTAATGTGCGAAGATATTGATATTAGAGAACTTGCTGAAATTTATGAAAGTCCTTTTTATATTTATTCAAGAAATGATATTTTGAATAAAATAAGATTTTTGAAAGATATATTTTCTTCTTTGAATGATGTACTAATAGCTTATGCTGTTAAGGCTGAAAATAATTTATCTATACTAAAAATGATGATTGAAGAGGGAATAGGTGCAGATGTAGTATCAATCGGCGAAATTTTAAAATATATAAAGGCTGGAGGAAAGCCTCATAATATAGTGTTTTCGGGTGTGGCTAAAACTAAAGAAGAGATAAAAAAATCAATAGAACTTAATATAAAACGTTTTAATATAGAGTCTATTCCTGAGGCTGTAAGAATAAATGATATAGCTAAAGAATTAAAAAAAAGAGTAAAATGTTCTATAAGAGTTAATCCTAATGTTGATGCTCATACTCATCAAAAGATAACTACAGGTATAAACGGCAATAAATTCGGCTTAAGTATTAAAACTATAAAAGAGAATGCTGAATTATTAAAATCTTTGGATAATATAGAAATTGAATCATTATCAATGCATATAGGCTCTCAAATGACAGATGCAGAACCTTTTTATAAAGCTATTTTAGTTATGAAAGATTTAATAGAAGAAATTAAAAATATGGGATTTAATATTACAGATATAGATATAGGCGGAGGTTATGGAGTAAGATATAATAGAGATAACTTAGGATTTGATTTTGATAAATTCAAAACAGAAAGCATTAATTTATTAAAAGAAATGAATTTAAAAGTTACAACAGAACCTGGAAGATATTTTACAGCGGAATCAGGAGCTTTGATAATGAGAGTTGAATATGTCAAAGAGGAGCTTGGAAGAAAATATATTATATTAGACGGCGGAATGAATGATTATATAAGAGCTGCTATGTATGATGCTTATAATGAAATATATCCTTTAGTAAAAAAAGAAAATGTTTCAAATTATGATTTTGCAGGTCCTATATGCGAAAGCTCAGATTTTTTTGCTTATAACAGAGAATGTTCAGAGTTAAAAGAGGGAGATTATGCTGCTTTACTTGATGCAGGTGCTTACGGATTTAGTATGGCAAGCAATTATAATTCAAGACCTTTAATATCTCAGATTATGATTGATAAAGATAAGCATTATATTATAAGAAAAAAACAGACTTTTGAAGATATGATAAAAGATGAAATAATATAATTTAGATAATTTTTTTTAATTCTTTATTAGAATAAATTAATTTTTATTGGAATTATTAAATATATTTTCTTTTTTGCAGTATCCGCAAAGAAACTCTTTAAATTTATGCACAGTATCTCTGCTCATAGCATGTTCTATTAAACAGGCTTCTTCATCAGCTATTTTTTCATCTACATCAAGCACTTTTGTAAGAAAATAGTAGAATATAGCATGTCTTTCTGCAATATCTTTTCCTATAGCTCTTCCTGATTCTGTAAGTTCAATATCTCCGTAATGCTCATGCTTGATATGTCCCAATTTTGAAAGAGTTTTTATTGCAGTATTAACACTTGCCTTAGAACGTTTTACCAAATCAGCAATATCCGTTATTCTAATAGATTCTTTAAAGTTTTTTTCTACTTCAAGATTGTAGATAGTTTCTAAATAGTTTTCTAATATAGGAGTTATTTCCTGCTTCATATCAATGATTTTAATATAAAAATATTATAAGTCAATATTTAAATATATATTTTTTACATTAGATAAAATATAAAATTTTGACAAAATATATTTTTTATATTATATTATATATATTATATAATTTTTAAAATTTAATAATAAAATTTTTTTGGCAGATTTATTATGAATAAAGAACTTATTTACTCAGTAGAAGATGATGATAATATCAGAGATTTAATTAAATATACAGTTGAAGAGGCTGGATATACTATAGAATGTTTTTCAAACGGCAATGATATGCTTGAAGCATTAAAAAAACATACTCCAAATTTGGTGCTTCTTGATATAATGCTGCCTGATATAGAAGGCACAGAAATATTAAAAATCATTAGAACAGATTATGCACATCTTCCTATTAAGGTAATAATGCTTACAGCAAAAAGTAATGAGATAAATATTGTTACAGGGCTTAATTTGGGTGCTGATGATTATATACCTAAGCCTTTTTCTGTATTAGAGCTTCTTGCCAGAATCAGAGCAAATTTAAGAAAAAAAGATACAAGATTGGATGCAGAAGAACTTACACTTGGAGATATAAAACTTATTGTAAAGAAGAGAAATGTATTTGTAGGAGAGAGACAAGTTGTTTTAACTCAAAAAGAATTTGATTTGCTTAAGCTTTTAATGGAAAATTCTAATAATGTAGTAGACAGAGAAACTATGCTTGAAGAAGTATGGGGTTCTGATCATGCTATGGAAACTAGAACTATCGATATGCATATAAAGTCAATAAGACAAAAATTAGATTTAACTAAAGAAAATATTATAACTGTTAGAGGTATGGGCTATAAATTGACAGATGCATAATAATTTTACTTAAATATGATTAAGAATATATTTTATAAATCATTACTCATTTTAATACTTTCAAGTGCTTTGATGTTTATAGGCATACTATTTACTGTTCAGCATAATAATATTATGTACAGTCAGGCTATGATAGAAAATATTATAGATATGCTTGAAAAAGAAATTGACTTATATGATGTACAGACAGAAGATGCTTTTAAAAAATTCGTACTTCAGTCAGATAGAGAGGAATTAAGAATCAGCATAATATCTACTAATGGAATTGTAGTAGCTGATACCATTACAAATATATCAGACAATCATACAAATAGAAGCGATGTTATAAAAGCATTGCATAGCACAGAAAATAAGCCCGCTTTTTCTATAAATACTTCTATTAGCCAGAAAACTCCTTATATATATGTATCAAAAAAAATTAAGGCTGATGATAATAAAGATTATATACTTAGGGTTTCAGTTCCTATAGAATCTGTCAATAAATATTTGATAAGTTTTTTATTCACAGCTGCTATGGTTATAGGAATAGTTGTTATAATTATGGCTTTTGTTCTTCCTTTGATGAGCCGTAATATTATGATTCCTTTCTATATGATAAAAGAAATGCTTGATAATATATATGATAATAAATCTGCTGCAGCGAAAAATTTGACAGGATATGATGATATAAATGCTATTTTATATGATATAAATGAGCTTGCTGTAAATTTGAATGAAAATATTACAGGTTATCAGACAGAAAAAGAAAAACTCAATTATGTACTTGAAAATATAGCACAGGGCATTATAGCTGTTAATAAAAATAAAGAGATATTTTTTATTAATCAGTATGCTTTAGATTTGCTTGAAATTTCAGACAGTAATATAAAAAAATTAAATGAAATAATAAAAGATGAAGATGTAATAGAAAAGATAGATAATGCAATAGAATCAATCAAATTCTCAAAATTTGATGTTAAAGAACATACTATGGATATAGAAATAAGCATTATACCTATAAGAAATAATAAGAATATATCAGCTTTAATCAAATTTGAAGATGTTACAGATATAAGAAAGATTGAAATAGAAAAACAGGACTTCTTTATTAATGCTTCACATGAATTAAAAACTCCTCTTACCTCTATAATAGGATATTCTGAACTTCTTATTGCTACAGGAGGCGGAAAGAATCAGGCAGATTTCATTAAGAGAATTAATAATGAAGCACTTAGAATGAAAGATTTGGTTATTGATATGCTCACATTAAGCAGAATAGAAGCTAATTGGAAAGAAACTATTGATGAGGAAATAGATATTAAAGATGTTGTTCTTGATGTATTTGAAAGCAATAAAATAAAAGCTGAAAAGAGAGCTATAAATGTACAGTTAAATCTTGAGTCTGCTGTTATAATGGCTAATAGAGAAAAGATTACCGAAGTTATTAATAATTTAATTGACAATGCTATAAAATATACTGATGATGAAGGAAATGTAGATATATATTTGAAAAATGATTCTAATAAAGCTATATTTACAGTAAAAGATACAGGCTGCGGAATAGCTCCTCAGTATTTAAATAGAATTTTTGAAAGATTTTTCAGAGTTAAAAATAATAAATATTTAAAAATTAACGGCACAGGGCTCGGACTTACGATAGTAAAAAATATATGCAATTATTATAATGCTGATATACATATAAAAAGCGAAGAAAATGTGGGTACTGAAATGACTGTGGAATTTAATTTATATAAAAAAGAAGCTTAAAAATAGTTAAATATAATAAAAAAATATAAAAAATAAGTTAAATATTATTGAAAAATACCCTTATATAGTATATTATTATTAGATAATCAAAACAAAGGAGCAAAAAATGAAAAATGTTACTATAAAAATAAAAGGTATGGGATGTCAAAATTGTGTTAATGCAGTTAATGAAGAATTAAGTTCTTTAGAGGGAATAAGCAAAGTTAATGTGAGTTTAGAAAATGCTTGTGCTGAAGTTGAATATGATGAGACTAAAGTAAATACTGATAAAATGCTTGAGGCAATAAAAGAATTAGAATACGAACCTAGTTTATAATATTTATGTTTGCTTTTGTTTATGTTTGCTTTTATAGAAGGTAAAGTACATATAATATCAGAAGGTATCATTGCTCTTCTTTGTAATGGCGTGGGATATGAGATTATAGTATCAAAAAATATGAATATAAAAAATGATGATAATATAAGACTTTATACAAAACTTATACATAGAGAAGATGCTATGATACTTTATGGGTTTCTCACAAGAGAAGAAAAGAATATGTTTAATACTCTGATATCTGCTTCGGGTGTAGGACCGAAATTGGCTATGGAAATACTTTCTACCTATTCAATAAATGATCTTATGCATATACTTTTTAATAAGGATATAAATTTACTTAAAAAAGTATCAGGTATGGGAGTAAAAAAGGCTGAAAAACTTTTATTTGAGCTTAGAGATAAAATAGAAAAAATCGATATTAATATTTCAAAATCTTCAGTTAATAATGATAACGAAAGCGATGTTATAAAAGCTTTGATATCATTAGGTTTTTCAAATAATGAAGCTGTTAGGGCTTTATCTTCTATAGAAAATAAAGAGAATATGTCTGCAGAAGATTTGATAAGCAATGCTTTAAGAAATCTCAGCAGTTTATAATTTTTTATCAAAATATAAAAAATAAATAATTGAAAATTACTTATTATAGATATATAATTTTGCTTAATAATAATCATTATTATAAGAGGTATAATTAATGGATATAGATATAAAAAAAGCAGAATTAAAAGATGTTTTTGATATAAGCAAGCTTCACGCTATATGCTGGAAAGATACATATAAAAATATTATACCTGATTCATATTTAAAAAATATATATTTAGATGATTGGTGCGAAGAGTTTGAAGACGGCATTAATAATAAAACTAGAGAAGCACATATAGCATACATTGATGATAAGCCTATAGCAGTTATTTCTCATGGTAAAAGCAGATGCGATATGGAAGGTTATGGAGAAATAATATCATTATATGTACATCCTATATATCAGTGTTCAGGTATAGGAAGTCTGCTGCTTGAGCATGCTGTAAAATATATAAAAGGCTTAGGATATAATAATATATGTCTTTGCGTTTTTGATAAAAATGAAAGGGCTAAAAAATTTTATGAAAAGAACGGATTTAAAGATTCCGGCAAAAAAAATACTCTTAAAATAGAAAATGAAGATATAGAAGAAAATGTTTATATTTATAGTATTTAAAAAATAATTTTATATATATATTATTAAACAAAAAAATTATAATATAGTATTGACATTATTTATATTTATATTATAGTGAAAGACAATAAAAAATGATTATGCAATAGCTCGAGTAATAGATATTCTTTGCAGGTGTATCTGTTGACTAAGAAAGGCTTATTAATAGTTATCATCTATAAATTAGCTAGAACGAAAAAAACCCTATGCGGGTAAGCGACGAGTAAACTGCGTTTTATACGTTAAATGTATATACGTAATTTTACGGAGGCTATTGCAAATATACGCATAGGGAGTCGTTGTATGAGCGATAATATTATCGTGTCTTTAAAAAATATAAATGTTTCCTACGATGAAAATACAATATTAGAAAATCTCAATCTTAATATCAAAGATAAAGAATTTTTAACTCTTTTAGGTCCTTCAGGCTGCGGCAAAACTACTATATTAAGAACTATAGCAGGTTTTATAAAGCCTAATTCAGGAGAGGTGCTTTTTGACGGTAAAGTTATAAATGATACTCCTCCTTACAAAAGAGAAGTTAATACTGTTTTTCAGCGATATGCATTATTTCCTCATCTTAATGTTTTTGAAAATATTGCATTCGGACTTAATTTAAAAAATGTTCCTAAATCAGAAATTAAAGACAGAGTTTATCAAATGCTTAAAATGGTTAATTTAGAAAATTACGGCAGCAGAAATATTAACAGACTTTCAGGCGGACAGCAGCAGAGAGTAGCCATTGCAAGAGCACTTATTAATAAGCCTAGAGTTCTTCTTCTTGATGAGCCTTTGGGAGCATTGGATTTAAAACTTAGAAAGGAAATGCAAATAGAATTAAAGAAAATTCAGCAGTCATTAGAAATCACTTTCGTATATGTAACTCATGATCAGGAAGAAGCATTAACAATGAGCGATACGGTTGCTGTTATGAAAGACGGCGAAATACTGCAGATTGGCACTCCTGAAGATATATATAATGAACCTAAAAATGCATTTATAGCCGACTTTATAGGAGAGAGCAATATTATAGACGGTATAATGCATGATGATTATGTTGTAGAGTTTGCAGGATATGTATTTGACTGCGTTGATAAAGGATTTGAAAAGCTGGAAAAAGTTGATGTTGTTATTCGCCCTGAAGATATTATAGTAGTGCCTGCTGATAATGCTAATATATCGGGATTGGTAGAATCAGCCATATTTAAAGGCGTACATTTTGAAATGATACTTGATGCACATGGATATAAATGGATAATACATTCTACAGAGAAATGGGAGGCTGGTACTGAAATAGGAATAGATATTGCTAAAGAAAATATACATATTATGAAAAAAACTGAAGAAGAGGTGATGATATGAAAACAAAGATACCTGCTGTACCATATTTAATTTGGACATTAGTTTTTGTATTAGTTCCTCTTATTTTAGTTATATATTTTGCTTTTACAGATCAAAGCGGAAATTTCACTCTTAATAATTTTGCTAATGTTACAGCATTTACCCCTGTTATAATACGCTCTGTAATACTTGCTGCTGCTGCTACTATTATATGTCTGATTTTAGCATATCCACTTTCTTTTTATATATCAAGGCAGAATAAAACTATTCAGCATGCTTTGATAATGCTTGTAATGCTTCCTATGTGGATGAATTTCCTTCTTAGAACTTATGCTTGGATGACTATACTTGAAAATAACGGCGTTATTAATAGAATGCTTATATTTATGGGATTTTCTCCTTTAAAACTTATAAATACTCAGGCAGCAGTATTAATAGGAATGGTTTATAATTGTCTTCCATTTATGATACTTCCTCTTTATTCTATAATGACTAAAATACATCAAAGTTTAATAGAAGCATCTCAGGATTTGGGAGCTAATTCTTTTAATGTTTTCAGTAAAATAATATTTCCATTAAGTCTTCCCGGTATGGCGGCAGGCGTTACTATGGTGTTTGTAGCGGCTGTAAGCACATTTGTAATTTCCCGTATGCTCGGAGGATCCAATATTCTTATAGGCGATTTGATAGAAATGCAGTTTTTAGGTATGTCTTATAATCCTAATTTAGGCTCTGCTATAAGTTTAGTATTAATTGTAATATCTTTATGTGCTATTATGCTTATGCAGCAGGTAGATGATGAAGATGTTGATGGTATGTTTTTATAATTTTAATAATGGATAAAGGATATGCCGTTATGTTAAAGAAAATATTTTCAAGAGTGTATATATCTTTTATATTTTTATTTTTATATGCCCCTATAGCTATACTGATTTTTTTCTCTTTTAATAAAGCCAGAGGAAGAGGAGTATTTACAGGCTTTACTTTGCATTGGTATAAAGAATTATTTTCTAATGATTTAATACTAAGTTCATTTCTTAATACTATAATAGTGGCGGCAGCTTCATCTATACTTGCTACTATATTAGGAACAGCTGCAGCTATTGGTATAAATGGTTTTAATAAAAAAATGAAAAATGCTGTTATGGGCATTACTTATATATCTATAATAAATCCTGAAATTGTAACAGGAATATCTTTAATGCTTTTATTTGTAATAATGAAATTAAAATTCGGCTTTACAACTTTGATTTTAGCACATATAACTTTTAATGTTCCTTATGTTATATTAAATGTTCTGCCGAAATTAAGACATCAGGATAATAGCTTGTATGAAGCTGCATTAGATTTGGGCTGTACTCCTTCAATGGCTTTTTGGAAAGTTGTTATACCTGATATACTTCCCGGAATACTTGCAGGTTTTTTGATGTCATTAACTTATTCATTAGATGATTTTGTAGTGAGTTATTTTACTTCTGGAATTACATCTCAGACTTTGCCTATAACCATTTATTCTATGACTAGAAAAAGAGTAAGCCCTGAAATTAATGCTATATCTACTGTTATATTCATAATTGTGCTTATAAGCCTTATTATTGTAAATTTAAAAGAGATAAAAAAAGAAAAATATTTGATGCAGTTAAAAAGAAAAATAAATAAATATTAATAAAGTATTTAAATTAAAGGAGAATATAAAATGATAAAAAAAATTTTTGCCTTTTTAATGTTAATTATTATAGCGGCAAACGGACAGACTTTTGAACTTATAAAATTTGATGAAAATTATTATCATAAATATAAGGGAGAGAATTTATCCATTAATGTTTATAATTGGGGAGAATATATATCAGACGGCTCAGAAGGATCATTAAATGTAAACAAAGCATTTGAAGAGCTTACTGGAATAAAAGTTAATTATTCTACTTTTGCATCTAATGAAGAGATGTATATAAAGTTAAAAGTGGGAGGAATTCAGTATGATATTATTATACCTTCAGATTATATGATTGAAAGACTTATAAGAGAAAATTTAGTAAGGAAATTAAATTTTAATAATATACCAGCTTATACTAATATATCTAAAAGATTTACAAATCTTCCGTTTGACCCTACAGGGGAATATTCTGTGCCTTATACTTGGGGAGTAACAGGAATAATTTATAACAGACAATTAGTAGATGAAGATGAAAAAGATATAGATTGGAAAATACTTTTTGATGAAAAATATAAAGGACAAATACTTATGTATTATAACCCTAGAGATGCTTTTGGGGTAGCAGAGGCATATTTAGGTTATTCTCTAAATACATCTAATGAAATGCAGTTAAGAGAATGTGCAAAAATTTTAAAGCAGCAAAAACCTTTAGTACAGTCTTATGTAATGGATGAGATATATGATAAAATGGAATCAGGAGAGGCTTCTATAGGAGTTTATTATGCAGGAGATTCTTTATCTATGATTGAAAGCAATCCTGATTTAAACTTTGTTATACCTGAAAAAGGTGCTAATCTATTTGTAGATTCTATATGCATACCTTCTTCTTCAGCTTATCCTGAATTGGCAGAAATGTATATTAATTTTTTATCAGAACCTGAAATAGCTTTGGCTAATATAGAGTTTATTAATTATGCATCTCCTAATGAAGGAGCTATTAATATAATGAACAGCAAAACTAAAAATAATAAAATAATATACCCAGAGCAGAGAATTTTAGATAACTGCGAGGTTTATATAACTTTGCCTGATGAAGCTAATATATTAATGGAAGATTTATGGAATGAAATTCTTTCTAATGATTCTACATATAAAGGCTGGACAATACCTGTTTCTTTGGGTATTATAGTACTGCTATGCATTGTTATTATAGTGCTTCGTAAAATGAGAAAAAGAGATAATTAATATTTTATAAATCCAAGTATATTAAAAAAAATATGCTTGGATTTTTTTTATTTGTATTAACTTACTCTGTCAGTTTTCATTTTATAAACTTTATCTGCTATATTCAGAGTTGAAAGCCTATGAGAAACAAGTATAATAGTTCTCTCTTTGCTATTATCTTTTATAGATTTCAATATAACAGCTTCATTCAAACTATCTAAATTACTCGTAGGTTCATCAAGAAGTATAAAAGGGGCTTTATGTAAAAAACTTCTGGCTATAGCTATTCTCTGCTTTTCTCCTCCGGATAATGTATCTCCAAGCTCTCCTATATTTGTATTATAGCCATTGGGCAAAGTCATTATAAAATCATGTAAAGATGCTTTCTTGCAGGCTTCAGCAACTTCTTCATAAGAGGCATTAGGATTTGCAATTTTTATATTATTTTCTATAGTATCTTTAAAAATGGAAGTTTCCTGAGTTACATAGCTTTCAATATTTCTTAAAGTATCTGTATTAATATCTTTTATATTGGTATCAGATATTTTTATATTTCCTTTCTTTGTATCCCAAAAACGCATAAATAATTTTAAAAGAGTAGATTTACCGCTTCCGCTTTTTCCGCTTATACCTATTATTTTATTAGGCTCTATATACAAATTATAATCTTTTAATATATTATCGCCTTCATAATCAAAGTATACTTTTTCGCATTCAGCATTGCTAAAAATCAAATCTTTTTTACCGTCATAAACTTCTTCTACAGCAGGTTTTTCAGCAAGTAAATTCAGCACCCTCTCTCCGCTAGCTAAAGTCATAAATAAATTATTAGATAAACTGCTTAATGCTATAACAGGCCCAAATGAACTTGCCATAGCTATAGTTGGTATTATAATATCTGCAAAATTTAAATTTGTATCTTTTGACATTATAATACTTGTAATGAGTACTGCCAATATAAATATTGATACTGCAGAAGATGTTATACCCGATATAAAACCTTCATATTTTTTAAGCTTTTTATTTAAATACATTAAATTATCAGTTTTAATTTCTATATTTTTACTTCTTTTCTCAGCATATCCGAATTGAAGTATCTCTTTTATACCCCTTAAACTATCAAGAAAATAACTATTTAATTTTCCAAAATCATTTCTATAAGTCATTCCGTCATTTTTACCGAACTTTGATGAAAAATATGGAATAATAAAGCCTATAGTAAAATACCCCAAAAGAGCCTCAGCACCCAATATAATATTAAAACTTCCTATAAAAACTATCATTATAAAAGAAGTTAATACTGCTATTGCTATAGGAGAAATAGTATGAGCATAAAAAACCTCCAATAATTCTATATCGCTTGTGATTAATGCTATTAAATTTCCTTTATCTTTTCCCTCAAGTTTTGCAGGAGATAATTTTCTTAAAGCTTTAAAAATTTTATCTCTTATCAATGCTAATAATTTGAATGCTATAAAATGATTGCTAAGCTGTTCTATATAATGAAGTATTCCTCTTGAAACTGCAATTACTAAAATAGTTATAAATATTGTTTTTATACTAAATACTGAACTTAAGCCTAAATATGTTAAAACAGCATATCCGCCTAATATAGTTATAAATATTGCACATAAAAAACCTAATACGCCTGTAATTACAGCTAATATCATAATATGCATAAGCGGAGCAATCAAAACAATTAGCTGTGCCATAATTTTTATACCGCTTCTTCTCATTATTAAACTCCTATTTATTAAACTTTATAATCTAGTTATGCTCTCTAAATTAGTCTGCTCATTATAAATTTTAGCATACTCTCCTTGTAAATTCATTAATTGATTATGAGTACCCTCTTCAATTATGATTCCGTCTTTTAAGAAATATATATTATCCGAAAGAATACAATTATAAAGTCTATGCGATATAAGTATAACAGTTTTTTCTTCAGCTATATCTCTTATTATATTCATAATGCTCTCCTCACTTTCAGTATCAACATTTGAAGAAGCCTCATCAAATATATATATATCCGCATCAAAAAGTATTGCTCTTGCTAAAGCTAATCTCTGCTTCTGTCCCCCTGAAAGATTAGCGGCATTTTCCATTATTTTTGTATTAAGTCCGTTTTCAGACTGTAAAAAATCATAAAGTTCAGCCTGCTTTAATGCTTCATTCATTTCATTTTCTGTTATATTATCTCCAGCCATTTTTAAATTATCATATACAGTGCCTTCAAATAAATAGCCGTTATGATCAACCGAAACTATTTTTTTATGCAAATCAGATTTATTAATAGAGGAAAGTTCTATATCCCCTATCTTTATAGAGCCTTTATAATTTTCATTTTTTAATGATATTAATCCTGCAATAGTGCTTTTACCAGAACCAGAAACTCCAACTATTGATACAAATGATTTTTCTTTTATAGTCATATTTATATTTTTAAGTATAGTGTTATCTTCATTGTATGAAAAACTTACATCTTTAAAAGTAATCTCTTCATTGTATTTATTTATATTATTTATTCTTTTATCATCTTCTATCATATCAAGTATTTCAAACATCTTATCGCTTGCAGACATTCCATTCATAGCTATATGAAAAAAAGAGCCTAAAAGTCTTAACGGAATGAAAAACTCAGCTGAAAGCATTATTATAGAAAATGTGCCTGCTAAATTTATACTGCCTTTCATATATTCAAGCATAGAAACTATAATACCTAAAGCAGCACCTCCATAAGCAATTATATCCATTATAGTTATAGAGTTTAACTGCATAAATAAAAGATTCATAGTAGCAATTCTAAATTTCTCAGCTTCTATATTCATCTCCTCATTTTTCTTTTCATCTGCTTTATATATTTTTAAAGTGGTAAGTCCCTGAATATTTTCTAAAAATATTTCTCCTAAATCACTATAGCTTCCCCAATATTTTTTTAATATTTTTTTAGCAATTTTAACTACAGCAATTATTGATATAGGTATAAGAGGAACACATATTAAAAGTATAAAAGCTGATTTTAAACTGATAAAAGAAAGAACCGCAAAAAGAATTATAGGGGCTATCATACTATAAAAAAACTGAGGCAAATAGCGTGAAAAATATATCTCTAATTGATCAACACCTTCCATAGATATTTGTACTATCTCGCTTGTTGAAAACTTTTCTTTATATCTGCTTCCTAATATGAGAAGTTTAGAATATATTTTTTCTCTTAAAATTTGCTTAACTCTTCCAGAAGCATTGTATGACATATCAGACATTAAAATATTAAATCTAAATCTAAGTATCACTATAATAAAAATAGCAGCAGATACTTTTATTAAATCCTCTTTTATAATATTTCCATAAGCCGCTTTTTGTATAATATCAGCCATAAAAAATACAGCTGTTATATTAAGACATAAATTAATAAGCTGTATTATAACATGCCAAGCTATATATTTTTTGGCATTTCCCATTAAAGATATAAGCCTTTTATTAATCATAAAATCCTCTGTATTTTTATTTATATACTAATAAATAGTTCTTCTAATTATCTCTTTTATAGAAGAGCTGTCATAATTACCATTTATAATATAAGTAATGATAAAAGAAAATATAATATCAATAAATTTATCAGCAGTGAAATTATCATTAAATGCATCTTCTTTTACTCTTTTATCATTCATCAAAGTTTTATACAAATTATCTCTGATATGCTTTTTTATATGATTCATCATTTTAATTCCTTTATCTTTATTCTTTCCAAATATCATTGTAGAATGCATAGAAAAAAAATTTGGATATTTTTTATTTCCATTATCTAAACAGTAAAAAATAGTATCTATAATATTAATAAAATTATCAGATTCCAAAGAAATATTTTGAGTATGAAATATATCAAACCATACACTTGAAATAACTGCAATTGTGAGCTCATCTTTTGATTTGAAAAAATTATAAATAGAACCTACAGATATATTTGCTGCTTCTGCTAAAGAACGCATATTAATAGAATTAAGTCCTTTCTTTTTTATAAGCTCTCTGCTTGCTTTGAGTATTTCTTCTTTTGAAATCATAAAATTATTATTTATTATTTCTAGCTATAAACTCGCTTTGAATTAGTTTATAACCTCTTTATTATTGCTAATAAAAATTGTTCCCACAAAGTGTATAGCAAATGACTTTGCTATACGCTCACAATTTTTATATTTAGTTTTCTAATATAAAAAAATTAAGACAGCTGTTATATGTCTAAATATTGAACATTGTTCATTATATATCAATAAAAAAAATTGTCAATGCAAAAATATTTAAAAGCATAAAATTATTTGATTATTTTTTTATAATTGAATTTTTATATTAATGAATATAAATTATAAACTTTGATATTCACAAAATAAATAGATTATTATATAAATTTATCTATATATTTTTTAATTTTATTTATTGAATCAATACTAGAAAATCTATGTATTATATACCCTTCTCTATTTATCAAAAATTTAGTGAAATTCCATTTTATATTTTTATTAAGAAAATAATTGCTGTTATTAATAAGATATAAATACAAAGGTTCTATATTTTTTCCTTTTACATCTATTTTTTTAAATCTATCAAAAGTTGTATTATATTTAAGTTTACAAAAATTATCTATTTTCTCATCTGATTGAGGTGCTTGATTCAAAAATTGATTACAAGGAAAATCCAATATTTCAAACCCTCTGCTATTATACATTTCATATATATTTTCTAAATCTTTGTACTGCTTGGTAAAACCGCATTTAGTAGCAGTATTAACTATCAAAACAACTTTATTTTTATACTTTGCTAAAGATACATCATTGCCATTAATATCTTTAACATTAAAGTCATATATACTCATTTATCTTCTCTTTCTTTTTTCTTGTATTCATTCCAAAGATTATCCATTTCTTCTAAAGTCATACACTCTAATTTTTTATTCATTTCAGCAGCAGTTTCTTCTATATAATTAAATCTTTTTTTGAATTTATTATTAACTTTTATAAGAGAATTGACAGGATTAATTTTATTCATACGGGCAAAATCAAGAACTGTCATAATTAAATCGCCGATTTCCTCTTCTAAATGTTCCTTATCTTTTTCTTTATAAGCCTCTTTAACTTCTAAAAGTTCTTCATCTATTTTTGAAAGAGAATCGTCAATATTTTTGTATTCAAATCCAACACTTGCAGCTTTTTTCATCAATTTGTACGATTTTTCCATTATAGGTAAAGATTTAGGGATTTCATCAAGTATGCTTTTAAACTCATTTATATTATTATTCTCTTTTTCTTCTTTTTTTATTTTATCCCATTGCTTTAATATACCCTGCACATCTTTAACATCACTATCTCCAAATACATGAGGATGCCTTCTTATGAGTTTTTTATTAATATTAAGGCAAACATCATTTATATCAAATTTATTTTCATCTTTAGCAAGTTCCGAAAAAAATACCACATGCAAAAGCACATCTCCCAATTCTTCTTTTATATTTTCATAATCTCTATTATTTATAGCCTCTATAACCTCATAAGCCTCTTCCAAAAAACAGGGAATAAGACTATCAAAAGTTTGTACTCTATCCCAAGCACAGCCATTTTCTCCTCTCAAAGTTTGTATGACAGATATAAGCTCTTCAAATGATTTCATTATTAAACTCTCTATATATAAATAAACTCTAATTAAAGTTTTATTATTAAGTTCTATTTTTTAGTCTTCTATAATTAATTCTTTTAGGTTCAAGTATAGCATTATATATTATGGCTTTTTTTATATCCAAAGAAGAAAGTATAGAATTTATATATATTTCACTTTCTGATTTATTATCTAAATTATTAATATCACTGTAATTTGAATCATTTTTTATATTATTTATTTGTGTAATTTTTGAATTATATTTTTCCTGAAGTTCTAATATTTCTCTATCATAATTTGAAGTTTCATAATTACTAGTATATACTTCTTCCTTTTTTGTATTTTCTCTAAGAACTTCTTCATTATAGTTCTTTAAATTTCTGATATTTTTCTGCAATTCTCTAAATATTTCTTCTTCATCATCAGCTTTTATATTTTTTGAAGTATAAGTACTTGTATTATTATTTCTTGTTTTATTAGTATTTATTCTTTTTTTATTATTTTGTTTATTTGCTTTTGTTATTAAGCTTGCTATAAGCCATACAATACCTATTATAATATATACAAGTAATTCACTCATAAAAAGTCCTTATTAATTATCATTTTCTTTTTTATTATCATTTTCTTTTTTATCTTTATTTACTCTATTATTTACAATTCTAGTTGTTATAGAATATACTGCCAGCAATATGAAGCCTATTAATAAAAGCTTATTTACTAAAGATAAATTCATAAAAAAAGACATAAAACCTCCGAAACAAAATTTAATTATAAAAAAGGTAAGGCATAAAAATAACACCTTACCTTTAATATCTTCAAATACTTAATAAATTACCAAGTATCTAATGGGTCATCTTCTTCTCTATAAGTTTCTAAGTACATATCAGTTTTAGCCATTAATTGATCAAAATAGATATAATACTTACCATAAGAGTCCCTAGGATCAACTTTAACATGTATACCCATAAAGCTAATACCCTGCTCTACCTGACCTCTAAAATCTTCTTGTTCTATACTAGCAGGAACCTGTATAGTAATATTTTTCCAACCCATAAAATTAAGAGGTTCATTACCTATTGACTGAGGCTTACCATTTATATCATAAACATAGAAACTCATTCTATTATTATGGTTACGGCCTGCTACCCAAACACTAATTTCTTTAGTATAACCAGGTATTTTAACTGGTCTAGGAGGAGTAACAGAGAACCAAGGATAACCAGTTCTAAAATACTCTACTTTGGCACCTAAAATATATTTATTATTTTCTTCGCCTTCAGCTATAACATCAGCAGGTCCGCCCTCACGGCGAATGATGCCTACTACGCCATAATCTCTAGGCATAGAAGCCTGCCATGTATTAGCAAATTCAAAATCATCTATTAAATAATTAGTTATAGCTTCTGTTACAAAATTATTACCATCATTATTCTGAGCATTCTGATCGCCTGTTTGAGCTGCATCTTGGGCAAACAACAAGAATGCAACAGTTAGAATTAACATTGTTATCAAGATACTTAATCTTTTCATATTCATTCTTCTCCTTATTATTGTGCTTCTTGCGTATTTTCTGCAGCAGCTCCGCCGCCTTCGCCTACTACCTGAGCTCCGTTTTCTGTATATTGTTCAGAAGATCTTCCGCCTACTTCCTGACCTAATGTAGTTTCTATGTCAGAACCGTCATAAGCCTCTCTAAATGTATCTGTAACTGTTTGGAAATAGTCCAATAAAACTACGAAATTATCAGCTCTTTCCTCTGGTGATGACCAGAAACGGAAATTCATAAATCTTAAACCTTTAGCTCTAGGAACATAAGGCTCTTCCTGAGGAATAAATGATGGTACTGATGTACTCATATTTTTCCAGCCTATGTATCTTATTGATCCTAAAGGCAATGTATAAGTATAACCACGATAATCTTCAAATATCATTTCCATAGTATAGTCATAGTTACCACCCCATACCCAAACATCAAAAGTCTGAGCTTTACCAGGTATGATTTTTTGTACTGTTGGAACTAAATCAAAGAAATTATATGATTTTCTGAAAAAAGAAACACTTACTGATAATGAATTGGTTGAATTATAACTTTGGTTACCCATACCGTATGGCTTTGTAGCGAATAATCTCATATTAGGATATTTCATTACAACTCCATTTTCATTTGTTCTATCTCCTTTAAACATAAATCGGCTGGCATTTGATATAGGCTGCCATTCATCTAATGTTTCAAAGTTGTAAAGTAGTCTAGTTTCCATATAAACACTAGAAGTTTGTCCATAGACAGCAGCTGTACATATGCTAATGAATAGACAAATGATTATGAGGTAGCGAGAAAAATCTCCCGTACTTCTATAGAATTTCATAGCGCACTCTCCTTAATATTTATAGCTAAGCAATTATATCCAATAACTTAGCATAATTATATTATAATCAGCAAAAATTGTCAACTATAAAATATAAAATTCTCATAATTATTATATCGATATAATAATACTATAATTTTAGAAAATATTATTAAAATTTGATAAAAAATGATATTATGTTAATATATGCTGGAAATTTATTGAGTTTAGCAAAGTATGAGATTAAACAAATATATAGCATCATTAAATATAGCGAGCAGAAGAGAAGCTGATAAACTTATTCAAGAGGGAAATGTTAAAGTTAATGGAGAAATAATAAATAATCCTGCAGTTCAAGTATCTGAAAATGATAAAGTAGAATGTAATATAAAACAGTATAAAGAAAGCAAAATATATATAAAATTAAATAAGCCTATAGGTTATGTTGTATCATCTAATAAAAAAGAAGGAAAGCCTATATATGATTTAGTAAAAAAAGATTTTAAGAGTATATATCCAATAGGAAGATTAGATAAAGACAGCAAAGGACTTATAATTCTTACCAATGACGGAGTATTTGCAAAAAAAATTATAGGCGAAAATAGTAATTGCGAAAAAGAATACTATGTTAAAGTTAATGATGATATTCCTGACGGTGCATTAAAAAAACTTGAATACGGAATTTCTTTAGACGGACAAAAATTAAAGCCTGCTGAAATAAAAAGGATAAATAAAAATTCATTTAATATAATTCTTACAGAAGGTAAAAACAGACAAATAAGAAGAATGTGCCAAAAGATAGGCTTTGAAGTTATAATACTTAAAAGATTAAGAATAGGCGGAATTTTTTTAGATGATATAAAAGAAGGCACTTTTAAACATTTATCGCAAAATGAAATAGATTCTATTCTTATAAAAAATTAATAAATTTATAAAAATAAATATCATACAAAAAAATAAAATCATATTGACAGTTTCAGCAATTTTTACTATACTATAATTATTATTGCAAAACTAGTATTTAAAAATATATCAGATAGTTAATATAATATAATTAGATAGTTGATATAATAATAGGCAAAACTATAAAATACCTAATATGAATAAATAGTAAATTAAATATTATATTTGAAATATTGTAAAATTATAATATTTAAATAAATATATTAATTGCAATAATAGGGATTTTTATTATGAATGAAAAAGACTTAATAATTTCTGCTGTTCTTTTTATTTTAATTCCCGCTATATTTATATTCATATTTAGAAAAAAAAGAAAGACAATTTATGAAGAATATGAAATCGATACAGACAATATAGAAAATAATAAATCTAATACATCAAATAAAATAACAGAGCAAAGATTAAAATATATGGAAAGCGGCAGTATAAAAACAAAAAAGGTTATGAATATAGAAGAAACTAAAATTTTTTATTCTATGGTTAAAATATTTAATGATTATAATGTAAATCCTCAGGTATCTTTCAGAGCATTTTTGAAAGGAGAGGAAGATACGGATTCTTGGAAAACTTTCAGAGATTTTTACTGTGATTTTTTAATAACTCATAGAAAAGGAAGCAAAATGAATGAACCTATAGCAGTGATAGAATATCATGGGGGCGGACACTTCGGCGATAATGAAAAAAAGGCTGAAAGAGTAAAAGATAATGATATGATAAGAGAAAAGCTTTTTAATAAAATAGGGCTTAAATATTTTATAATAAAAGATGATGATATAAAAATGAAATCAGGTTTAATAGATACTGAAAAATTAAATGAATACCTTAAAGATATTAATAATATTTTATCTTAAAACTTTGGAGTATATTTATGTCTTTTATATATTTAATAATTTTAATTTTTGTATTATTTTTTATAGTTAAATTAGGAAAGAACCCATATAAAAATGGTTATAAAAAACCTTTTAAAAAATATTATTATAAAAAATATAATAAATATAAAAGATATAATAAAAAAATTAAAAAAAGTATTACTGAGCAAAGATTATCAAATATGGATACAGGAAATATAAAAGTAAAAAAGATTATGAATATAGAAGAAACTAAAATTTTTTATTCTATATTAAAAATATTTAAAGACTATAATATTTACAAACAGGTATCATTCAAAGCATTTTTAGATACAGAAGAAGATACAGATGTCTGGAAAACTTTCAGAGATTTTTACTGTGATTTTTTAATAACATATAAAAAAGGCGATAGGATAAATGAGCCTATAGCAATCATAGAATATGACGGAGCGGGACATTTTGGAAATACTGAAGATATGAAAGAAAGAATAAAAAATAATGATACTGTAAAAGAGAAATTAATCAATAAAGCAGGAATGCAGTACTTCATCATAGAAGAAAATAATATAAAAATAGATTCAAAATTTATAGATGATAAAAAATTAGAAAGCTGTTTATTTAATATAATGGATTCTATAAAAAATAATGACTAACTCTATCAAATAAAAAATATTTTTCTGCCATTATCATTTGCAGTCAAAAATATATTAAGTAAAATATATAGTACATAAATCATTTATATTTTTTAACTTATGCATAAAATGTTTTTGAAATAAATTTATAAATCATTTGATGCTTCATAATTTTTTTTATATATGGTTATTTTTATTTTTTTATATTATAATAAAAATTAAATAAAATTCTAAATAAAAGAAGAATTA
Organism: uncultured Brachyspira sp.; assembly: GCF_910578695.1. Lineage (GTDB taxonomy): Bacteria > Spirochaetota > Brachyspiria > Brachyspirales > Brachyspiraceae > Brachyspira. Next base: position 70,545 of record NZ_CAJTQJ010000005.1, on the reverse strand, counting down.
ATAATGACAGCATATAAATTAGCAAATATATACGAAAAATACGGATACAAAAAAATTAAATTAAGCAAATTTGAAGATTATAATTTATACAATAATTATAAAGATTTTCTTCAGACTGAACATATATTAACATTTATGAATTTAAATGGAAATCTTCAATCATTAAGACCTGATGTTACATTATCAATAGTAAAAAAAATTTTAAAAGATAATGATAAATATACTAAAAAAATTTACTATATAGAAGATATATACAAAATAAATAATGTTTCAAATGAATATGAAGAAATACAGCAAATAGGCGTTGAAATAATAGGAACTTTAAATACATATTCAAATTTAGAAATAATAAGTATGGCTGTAGACAGTTTAAAATCAATAAGCGATGAATATATATTAGAAATATCAAGCATAGATTTTATGTTCGCCTTAATAGATGAGCTTAATTTAGATGAAGATAAAAAACTTGAAATACTTAATTTTATATACAGCAAGAATAAGCATGATTTACAAAAAGTATTAATATCTAATAATATAAATGAAAAATATACAAATAATATTATATCATTGATAGACTTATGCGGAAGCTATAAAGATATATTAAAAAAAATAGATAAAATAATCATAAATGAAAAAATGCAGAAAGCCTATAATGAATTAAAAAGCCTCTTAGCAGTATTTGAAAATTATAATAACTTTGATAAAATACTGCTTGACTTTTCAATAGAAAGCAAACTTGGTTATTATAATGGAATAATTTTTAAAGGATATATAAAAGGAAATAATGATGCTGTTCTTTCAGGAGGAAGATATGATAAGCTTCTTGCTAAATTCAATGCCCATACTTCAGATGAAGAAAACAAAAAAAATGCTATAGGATTTGCAGTTTATATGGATAAATTATATACAGGATATTCTTCTAAAAATGAATATGATTTTGATATATTGATACTATATAAAAGCGGAGATGAAAAAATTTTACTAGACAAAGTACAAAGATTTATAAAAGAAGGAAAGAAAGTAAGAACAGATATGTACAGCGATAATTATAATACAGATTATAATTATAAAGAAAAATACATATTTGAAAACAGCGATTTAAGAATTAATTAATAAAAAATCATAAACTTAATTAAAAAATAATACTTTAAAAGCTATATTTTTTAATTAATAAAAAAATAATTTAATATTTATTCTTTATTATCAAATAATATTATTCTCGTAACTGTAGGATTAACTTTGACAACTGTACCATCATCAAGTTTATGCTCAGTTAACATAATTTTTGAATTTTGCAGTTTCTTAGTCTTTTTATTTGGCATATAAACAACTCCTAGTTTAAAGTATATAAATCATATCAAGATTGTCAAGAGAATATCAGCAAATACTGTTTTTATTAAGATATTTTTATATATTATAAATTATTATTTAATAATAAAAGTAATAAATATAAAATTCTTTTTTACTATATATAAATTTAATTATTTTCTAATATTTATTATATTTATTGAAGAAATAAAAATATTATATATTTACTATTTTCACATTTTCTGCTAATTTTTTGGCTTTAGAAGAAGATATTAAAACACTATTCTCCGAATCATGTATTTCTGCATGATACTTATTATTTAAACTTGGTTTATAAATAGGATATAATTCTAATTCTTTACAGATTGCAACAGAGACCTTTACTACAGATCTTACTTTATCTATTCCAAATCTTTTAATAAAAGAGTTAATAACTTCATTTTCTTCCCTATCTCCTAACCTATCAACTGATAAACCATTTTTATCTTTATATGCTGCCGATGAAGGTCTGTTATTATCATCATCCCAAAAAATAGCTTTCGGATGTATTTTTCTATATAAAATTTCTTCATTATCTTCTATTAAGTTCATAAAAATCCATAATTATAGAATTAATTTTATTTACATTTACTGAATTAATTATATATGATTTTTCTTTAGAATTAGATAAAACTTCATAAATATTAATATAATCTTTAAAAACTTCAAATTCAAGATATTTATTTTTATCTTTATAATCATAATATTCTAATTGTATACTGTTATTAGCTGTTGGAAATATTTTAGGCTGTATTATAACTTCTTCTATTATTTTTAGAATATTATCACAAATAATTTTATCTATAGCTTCTGCATCATTATCATTCCAATTATATTCCAATTTTCTTATGCTGTTCAATTTATCCTTATTTTTATCTTGAGATAAAGATGAATTATAACTGCTAATATTTACAGAATCACTAAAAATTTTATCTGCTTTTTTATATTCATAGCTTTCAGTATTATCATTTGCTTCTATTATTAAACTATAGTCTTTATATTCATTTTCATTATGATAATTTTCTAATTGTATAATATTTTTATTAGACGAATAGTATGCAAATTTGCTTCCATTTTCAATAGAAAAATTTACGCCGTTAGAATTTAAACTAAAATTAACACAATTATTATATTTAGAATTTTCATAAATTAAAAATGTATTATTAAAATCAGATTTTTTATATATTAAATTAGATTCTATAATTATATTCATAATTATTTTTTTAAAGTAGAAATTACAGGCTGTATGCTTAAATTATATTTAGGAGATCCGTCTTCATTTTTTTCATCTAGTAACCTTATCTCTGTAACAACATATTTAACTCTGATTATAGTATCATCATCAAGTATATACTCAGACCATAATTCTTTACTATCTTTAATATTTACTACTTTGCCATTTTTTTCTAACATAAGCATCTCCATTTATATTTTATAGTATATATAATATTACCATAAATTTCAACTATCTTTTACTTCTAATAAATAACATAAGGTTGAAAGTTTTTACAAATTACTATTTGAAAAAATATCTTAATATATTATAATAATCTACTAAAACAATAAAAAAGAATTAGGATTATGATTAATATAGCATTACCGAAAGGAAGATTAGTAAATAAAGTATATAATCTATTTGAAAAAATAGGTTATGAAAATAAAGAAATATTAGAAGATAACAGAAAACTAGTATTTGAAAATGATAAGAAAAATGTAAGATACTTAATAGTAAAGCCTTCTGATGTTGGAATATATGTTGAAAAAAATGTTGCTGATATAGGTATTGTAGGCAAAGATATACTGCTTGAAAATAATCATGATATTTATGAGCTTCTTGATTTAAAATTCGGAAAATGCAAAGTTTGTATGGCTTCTGTAAAAGGATATAAAGAAGATATTGAAAGAAGATTAAGAGTTGCTACTAAATATATTAATATATCAAAGAGTTATTTTAATTCTATTAATAGAGATGTTGAGATAATAAAATTAAACGGCTCTATTGAATTAGCACCTATACTAAATTTATCTGATGTTATAATTGATATAGTAGAAACAGGAAGCACATTAAAAGAAAATAATCTTACTATTATAAAAGAAATTATTGATTATATAAGTGCAAGATTGATAGTAAATAAAGTAAGCTATAAATTTAAAAATGATTTAATAAAAAAAATAGTAAATAATATAGAAAAAGTTTTATAAAATTATATTTAAGGAAAAAATATTATGATAAAAGTAATTAACTATAAAGAATGCAAATCATTAGATGAGATATTATTAAGAAGCCAATTTAGTTATGATGATGTTAATGAGAAGGTAAAAAATATATTGGAAGATGTAAAAAAAAATGGGGATAATGCATTAATAAAATATGCAAAGATGTTTGACAATGCTGAAATAGATAATTTAGAGGTAAGTACAAAAGAGATAGAAGAGGCATATAATAAAGCTGATGAGCAATTTAAAGAAACACTCTATATTGCTTATAAAAATATAGAACAATTCCATAAAAAACAATTAAGAAATAGTTTCATAACCAATGAAGAAGACGGCATTATAATGGGGCAAATAATAAACCCTATAGAAAAAGTAGGAGTTTATATTCCGGGAGGCACAGCAGTTTATCCATCAACAGTGCTTATGAATGTTATACCTGCAAAAGTGGCGGGGGTAAATGAAATAATATTAGTATCTCCTGCAAATAAAGAAGGAAAAATAAATGATAATATATTGGCTGCAGCAAAAATAGCAGGAGTAAATAAAGTTTTTAAAACAGGCGGTGCTCAGGCAATAGCTGCTTTAAGTTATGGCACAAAGTCCATACCAAAAGTTTATAAAATAGTAGGACCTGGAAATATATATGTATCTATGGCTAAAAGACTAGTATTCGGGGAAGTATCCATAGATATGGTAGCAGGTCCGAGCGAAGTATTGATAATAGCAGATGAAACAGCAAATTATATACATATAGCTTCAGATATGCTTGCACAGGCTGAACATGATAAATTAGCTTCCAGCATATTAATAACAACTTCAAAATCTATAGCAGAAAAAGTAAAGGAAGAATTATACAAGCAGCTAGAAAAATTAAGCCGTAAAGATATAGCATCAGAATCTATAGAAAATAACGGCAGAATAATAATAACTGATACAATAGATGAAGCTTTGTATATAAGTAATGAAATAGCTCCTGAGCATTTGGAGATAAGTATAAAAGAGCCTTTCTCTATATTAAGCAAAATAAAAAATGCAGGTTCAATATTTTTGGGGGATTATACTCCTGAAGCTTTGGGGGATTATTTATCAGGTGCCAATCATGTAATACCTACTAGCGGAACAGCTAAATTTGCTTCTCCGCTTTCAGTAGATGATTTCATAAAAAAATCTTATATTACCTACTACACTAAAGATGCATTAGAAAAAGTAAAGAACAATGTAATTAATTTTGCTGAGAATGAAAGTTTAGAAGCACATGCCAATTCTGTAAGAGTAAGGTTTTAATCATATATGAAATTTAATATAATAAATGGGAACTGTTTAGAAATACTTGATGCCATAAAAGAAAAATCTATAGACATGATATTTGCAGATCCTCCTTATAATTTATCAAATAATGGAATAACATGCCATTCTGGTAAAATGGTTAGTGTAAATAAAGGAGAGTGGGATAAAAGTTTTGGCTTTGAAGAAGATACAGAATTTCATGAATCTTGGATATCAAAATGCAAAAGAGTTTTAAAAGATGATGGTACTATATGGATAAGCGGTACTAATCATAGTATATATAAATGCGGATATGTATTAGAAAAATTAGGATTTTACATATTAAATGATATAGTTTGGTATAAGCCTAATGCTGCACCAAATTTAAGCTGCAAAGTATTTACTCATAGCCATGAAACAATTCTTTGGGCTAAAAAAGATAAAAATACAAAACATTATTATAATTATGAGCTTATGAAAAATATGGATTTTGAAGATGATAAATTAAAATCTAAGGGAAAACAGATGAGAAGTGTATGGTCAATATCTGCACCGTCAAAAAGTGAAAAAATACAAGGAAAGCACCCTACACAAAAACCATTAAAACTTTTAACTAGAATAATATTAGCTTCTACAAAAGATAATGATACAATTTTAGATCCTTTCAATGGTTCTGGTACTACAGCAGTAGCATGCAAAATGATAGGAAACAGAAATTACATAGGTATAGAAATAGATAAAAATTATATAGAGCTTACAGATAAAAGACTTAAAAGCATTGATAATTAGGAGAGTTTTTTATTAAAAATATAAAAATAATAAAGATAGGAATTGATATAAATATAATATAAAAAGAAGAAATACAGAGCATATAGATATATTAAATTATTTAAAATAAAACCTATGATAAATGATGTGTATGCAGGAAGAGAAAAGTAAAAAAAAGAAATAGATAAGATTTAATTAATATAAAACTTTTGAGCATATGGCTGTTTTACAGCCATATTATAATAAGCGAAAAAGTTTTATTTATGAATATAAGCCAAAAATTCTCAAACTAAAGATACAATAATAAGACAATTATATTATCCATATAGACAATGGTCTGAATATACAAATAAAAATGTAAGAACTTTATTTTTTGAAAAAAGAAACAAGGAATATTTAATTTGGGAGTTTAAATTTGAAGATATAAATAATTATAATAGCATTTATTTATATAAAAAAGCAAAATATATTATTAATTAAATATTACTTCAGTATTAAAATTTATAAACACATAAAAAGATCATATCTATTAATTGCCAAAATATTATTTTCTATATTTCATAACTAATAAGAAATATAATTTAAATAATGCAATGCCGTAAATAGAATTAAGTAAAACCCTGCTGTAAGTTTGAAAAGCAAAAGTCAGTTGAATAACCAAATTAGAAAAAATTCTATTAAATAAAATTAAGAAAATTTATCATAATTCAAACAATTATAAAAAATTAATAATAAAAGAGGCTCTCATATATAATGAAAACCTCTTTATATTAAAAATATTATTTATACTTCTATTTTTATAACTTCTTCTTCTTTAGAATTATTATCTATATTATCTTTTTGATCCAAATCTCCTATTTCTTTGTTATAAACATGAAGTTTATTATAAAGTTTTACACCTGTACCTGCAGGAATCAAATGACCTATGATAACATTTTCTTTAAGCCCAAGTAATTTATCAACTTTACCCTTAATAGCAGCATTAGTCAAAACTTTAGTTGTTTCTTGGAAAGAAGCAGAAGATATAAAGCTTTCTGTATTAAGTGCAGCTTTAGTTAATCCTAAAAGTACAGGCTTACCGCTTGCAGGCGAACCTCCAGCCTCTTCATAGCGTCTGTTTTCTTCTTCAAATTCATATTTATCAACATACTGTCCTACAATATATTTAGTATCACCGGGATCTGTTATTTCAAGTCTTCTAAGCATCTGTCTTATTATAAGAGCAAAATGCTTGTCATTAATACCTACACCCTGCTGATTATATACAGCCTGAATCTCTTCAAGCAAATAAGTCTGCAAAGCTAAATCTCCCTGAGTTTCCAATATATCATGAGGATTAATTTTACCAGCACATAATTGAGTACCTGTTTTCACCTGATCGCCGTTTCTAACTAAAAGCATCTTACCATGAGGAACTAAATGCTTAGTTTCATCAAATTCATTTCTGATTTTAACTACTTTTTTACCCTTATGAGAACCGCCTATTTCAACTTCTCCGTCAATACCTGCAATAATAGCCGTATCTTTAGGTTTTTGAGCTTCAAGCAATTCCTGTACTCTAGGAAGACCTCCTGTAATATCCCTGCTTTTTTGCTGTATACGGGTTGTTTTAGCTATAACCTCTCCGACTTCTACTTTCTGATTATTTTCAACCATAAGCTGAGCACCATTAGGTATATCGGTTTCAAAAGTATCATTATCGCCTACAATCAATATTTTAGGCTGCATACTAGCATCTTTAAACTCTTGAATAATATTAGTTTTATTTCCTGTTTGATCATCTATCTCTTCAATCAAAGTTCTTCCGGGTATTATATCCTGATATCTTACAATACCAGCTTTCTCAGAAATTATAGGTTCATTATAAGTATCAAAGCTTGCTATAACTGTATTAGCCTCTATAAATATATGCTCATCTGCTTTATATTCGCTTCCTACTTTAATAACAATTGTATGCTTATTACCTGTAATCATTATATATTTATCATCATCAGTAATTTTGAAAGTACCATTATGAGTAGACTTAATTTCTGTACCGTCTTTAAGAATGGCTATAACATCGCCTATAAGCACTTTTGCATTGTTTTCAGCTAAAATATCTTTTAATGAAGATTTTTCCCATTTATCTAAAACTCTTCTAATAATTAAATCGCCTTTTCTAGCAGTTATTTTAATTCCATTAGGCTGAATAACATAATTAGAGAATTGTTCTATATATATAGGATAATTAACTTTTATTTCATTTTCTTCTACCATCTGAGTAGCAACACCGCCTATATGGAAAGTTCTCATTGTAAGCTGAGTACCGGGCTGACCAATACTTTGAGCAGCAACCACTCCGACAGCCTCGCCTATAGAAGCAAGATTATTTGTAGATAAACTTCTGCCGTAACATTTCTGGCATACGCCCATTCTGCTTTCGCAAGTAAGAGGATGTCTTATATTTATTTTTTCTATGCCTGCTTTTTCTATCAAATCATCAATCTCTTCTGTAATCTCTGTATTAGCAGGACATATAAGTTCTTTAGTAACAGGATGATATATATGCTCGCTTGTGAAGAATCCTACAACGCGTTCTTTAAGAGATTTTTTAATTTCATCTCCATTTTTGATAGCCTCTATAGAAATACCTTTAACAGTACCGCAGTCATGCTCAGAAATAACAACACCTATAGCAACATCCACCAACTTTCTAGTAAGATATCCTGCACTTGATGTTTTCAAAGCGGTATCGGCAAGCCCTTTTCTAGCACCGTGAGTAGAAATAAAGTATTCCTGTACAGTAAGACCCTCTTTAAAGTTAGAAATAATTGGAAGTTCAATAATCTCACCTGAAGGCTTAGCCATAAGTCCCCTCATACTAGCAAGCTGTCTTATCTGCTGTTTAGAGCCTCTTGCTCCTGAATCTGCCATTATATATACAGGATTAAATCCGTCCTGATCTTGTCTCAAATTATCCATCATAGCTTCTGTTATTTTACCTTCAACAGTAGTCCAAAGATCCATAACCTTCTGCTTTTTCTCATCTGTAGTGATAATACCATTCATATACTGATTTTCAATAAACTCTACCTGTTTAGTAGCCTCTTCTATCTCCTGTTTTTTCATCGGAGGTATAAGTATATCAGCTATAGAAATAGTAGAACCAAATACTGTTGCACTTTGATAGCCAAGTTCTTTAATATCATCAAGCATATTAACCGTTACTGCTGTACCATGCTTTAAATATACTTCGTGAATAAATTTAGCCAAATCCTTACTGTTAAAGTCTCTGTTCTGATATCTGAAATCTTCAGGAATAACTTCATTAAACTTTATTCTTCCGACAGAAGTTTCAATAAACTCTTCCTCTCCGTCTTTATTTTTCATTAAAACTTTAATTCTTGATTCAAGCTCTACCAAACTATTATCATAAGCAAGCAATGCATCTTTAGCAGATGAAAATATTTTTCCCTCGCCTTTAATACCTGTTCTTAATTTAGTTAAATAACTAATGCCAAGTACTATATCCTGAGTAGGATTAACAATAGGCTCGCCGTTAGCAGGATTTAATATATTATGAGGAGCAAGCATCAAAGTCCAAGCCTCAATCTGAGCCTCAGCAGAAAGCGGAGTATGTACTGCCATCTGATCGCCGTCAAAGTCCGCATTATAAGCATGACAAACTAATGGGTGAAGCTGAATAGCCTTTCCTTCTACAAGTACAGGTTCAAATGCCTGAATACCTAGTCTATGAAGCGTAGGAGCTCTGTTTAAAAGTACAGGATGTTCTTTAGCAATATCTTCCAATACTCCCCAAACTTCTTCTCTGCCCTCTTCTACAAATTTCTTAGCAGATTTTATATTATGAGCCGAATTAATTTCAACTAATTTTTTCATAATGAAAGGCTTGAATAATTCAACAGCCATTTTTTTAGGAAGTCCGCATTGATGCATTTTAAGTCTAGGACCTGCAACAATTACAGAGCGTCCTGAATAGTCAACGCGTTTTCCTAAAAGGTTTTGTCTGAAACGCCCCTGCTTACCTTTAAGCATATCCGAAAGAGATTTTAAAGGTCTGTTTCCGTGTCCTTTAACTACTTTCTTTCTTCTGCTGTTATCAAATAAAGCATCAACAGCCTCCTGAAGCATTCTTTTTTCATTTCTTATAATTATATCAGGAGCCCTTAATACTAATAATCTTCTTAAACGAATATTTCTATTTATGACTCTTCTGTAAAGATCATTCAAATCTGAAGTGGCAAATCTTCCGCCGTCAAGCTGAACCATAGGTCTTAAATCAGGAGGAATTACAGGAACTACATCAAGTATCATCCAAGTAGGATCATTTCCGCTTGCTTTAAAATCTTCAAATATTTCAAGACGCTTTCTTAAACGCCTATCGCTCTTTTCACCTTTTTTAATCATTTCCTCTCTGAGTTTTCTAATCTCTTCATCCATATCTAGGTCTCTGAGCATATCCCTTATACCCTCAGCACCTATGCCAATTCTTATATTATCACCATATCTATCTAAAGCTTCATTATATTCTTCTTCGGTTAAAAGATCTCCTTTAGAATAAGTACTGTCTCCTGCATCAATAACAACATATCTTTCAAAATAAAGAACGCTTCTTAAATGAGCAATATTCATATTTAAAAGAAGCCCTATTCTTGAAGGAGTATTTCTATAATACCAAATATGAGCAACAGGAGCAGCTAATTCTATATGTCCCATTCTCTCTCTTCTAACTTTGAAATGAGTAACTTCAACTCCGCATTTATCGCAAACTACTCCTTTATAACGAATACTTTTAAATTTACCGCAATAACATTCATATTCCTTAGTAGTTCCGAATATTTTTTCACAAAAAAGTCCGTCTCTTTCAGGTCTTAAAGTTCTGTAATTAATAGTTTCCGGCTTTTTTACCTCTCCATAACTCCATTCTCTCATAACCTGAGGACTTGCTATACTAATTTTTATTTGGTCAAAGTTTGAAAATTGCATATACTTAAACTTCTCCTAATTATTTAAAAATCTTGGTTTGCTTTTTAGCTTTTTGTCTAAGTTCTTTTTCACTAGAAGGCAGCTGATTGCCGTCTTCATCGTGAATAGTAATATTAAGCCCCAAACCTCTAAGTTCCTGAACTAATACATTAAAGCTCTCTGGTATGCCCGGAGAGGATATAACATCTCCTTTAACAATAGATTCGTATATTCTAGCACGTCCTGTCATATCATCTGATTTAACAGTTAAAAACTCCTGAAGCATATTAGCAGCTCCATAAGCCTCTAATGCCCAAACTTCCATCTCTCCCAATCTCTGACCTCCGAATTGAGATTTACCTCCAAGAGGCTGCTGAGTAACAAGCGAGTAAGGACCTGTACTTCTTGCATGCACCTTATCTTCAACTAAGTGATTAAGCTTAAGCATATACATATATCCGACAGCTACATCATTTTTGAAAGGTTCTCCTGTTCTTCCGTCATAAAGTCTGACTTTACCATTAGGATTCATACCGCTTGCAATGAAAGCCTCTCTCAAAGCATCTTCTTTAGGACCTTCAAATACAGGACATGCATATTTTAATCCCATTTTATGACCGGACCAGCCTAAAAGCATCTCAATTACCTGCCCGATATTCATACGGGAAGGTACTCCTAAAGGATTAAGACATATATCCACAGGCGTACCGTCTTCTAAGAAAGGCATATCCTCTATAGGCATAATTCTAGCAACAACTCCTTTATTGCCATGCCTTCCTGCCATTTTATCTCCTTCCTGTATTATACGCTTTTTAGCAACAAATACTTTTACTACTTCCTCTACACCCGGCTTTAATTCATCTCCGTTTTCTCTGCTGTAAACCCTAACATCTATGACAGTACCTTCTTTACCATGAGGCAATCTCAAAGAAGAATCTTTTACATCTCTTGCCTTTTCTCCGAATATTGAATGAAGAAGTCTGTATTCAGGAGTAATTTCTGTTTCTCCTTTCGGAGTTACTTTACCAACTAATATATCTCCAGCTTTTACCTTAGCACCTATTCTTACAATACCCCTCTCATCTAAATTTTTGAAAGCTGATTCTGATACATTAGGTATATCTCTAGTAATATTTTCTCTGTCTAATTTAGTTTCTCTGGCTTCTGTTGAAAACTCTTCTATATGTATAGAAGTAAATACATCTTCCTGAACTAGTCTTTTACTTAAAAGTATAGCATCTTCAAAGTTATATCCCTCAAAAATCATAAATGCAGCAAGTACATTTCTTCCTAAAGCAAGCTCTCCATGATCTGTAGCAGGACCGTCAGCTAAAAGCCCTCCAGCCTTAACCATATCTCCTACATTTACTACAGGTCTTTGATGATAATTAGTATCTTGGTTAGTTCTCTGATATTTTACTAATTCATAAACATCAAGATCATCATCGCTATTTTGCTTAGTAGGTTTTATAACTATTTCATTATGAACAACTTTAATAACTTTACCAGCTCTTTTAGCATGAACAGCAATACCAGTGCCAGGCTGACAAATTTTAGCCTCTACTCCTGTACCTACTATAGGAGCTTCGGGATATAAAAGAGGAACACTCTGACGCTGCATGTTTGAACCCATCAAGGCTCTGTTAGCATCATCATGCTCTAAAAATGGTATCAAAGAACTTGATAATGATACTATCTGCTGAGGGGAAACATCCATATACTGCACTTGATCAGGCGAAGAATATGGAAATTCGCTTCTAAATCTTGTTGATATAAGATTATCTTTAAAAGTTCCGTCTTCATTTAAAGGAGCATTAGCATCTGCTATATGATATTTTTCCTCATCATGAGCGGTTAAATATTCTATTTCATCTGTCACCTTTCCGTCAATAACTTTTCTATATGGTGTCTCTAAAAAGCCATGCTTATTTATTTTAGCATAAGTAGCTAGAGAAACTATAAGTCCGATATTAGGACCTTCAGGAGTTTCAATAGGACAAATTTTACCATAATGAGTATGATGAACATCCCTTACTTCAAATCCTGCTCTATCTCTTGTAAGTCCTCCCTGCCCTAAAGCATTTAATCTTCTTTTATGAGTAATTTCTGATAAAGGATTATTCTGATCCATAAACTGAGACAGCTGATTTGTACCAAAGAATTCCTTTATAACAGCCTGTATAAGCTTAATACTTACAAGAGACTGAGGAGTTACGGCATCCATATCCTGCATCTGCATTCTTTCTCTTGCTATACGCTCCATTCTGGTAAATCCTGCTTTTATTTGTATGGATAATAATTCTCCTACACTTCTTACGCGTCTGTTTCCTAAATGGTCAATATCATCTAACTGCTCTTCATTTATAAATACTTTTATTAAAAAACGAATCGTTTCTATTATATCTTTATGTCTTAAAACTTTATCATTCTCGCTTTCAGGAAAATTTAATCTTTTATTTAATTTATAGCGTCCTACATCTCCTAAAGCATAAGATTTAGGATCAAATACCAAATCATTACAAGTTCTTACAACATTTTCTATTAAAGCAGGCTCTCCAGGTCTTATAACATTATAGATTTTAGTGCAGGCTTCTTCCTGATTTTTAGTAGTATCCTTATCTAAAGTATTAATTATAGTAACATTATCCTTTATTGCTTCCATATTTAATACAGATATCTCTTTAATTCCGCTCATTAAAAGTCTTTCAGCAAGGTTAGTATTTATAAGTTCGCCCGGATTCAATATAATTTCATCAGGGTTTTCTGTATCAAATACTGTAGAATAAGAGCGTCTGCCTATCAAAGCATCTTTTTTCTCTTCATCTGAAAGCTTTTCTAATGATATATTATCTACTTCATAAAATAATTTCAAAATTTCTTCATTAGTTGTGATTCCTATAGCTCTTAAAAATACGGTAACAGGAAGTTTTTTCTTTCTGTCAATTCTGACATACATTATATCTTTTTTAGTATCAAGCTCAAATTCCAGCCAAGTACCTCTGTCTGGAATTATTTTTGCTACAAACATAGCATCTCTGTCGCTTCTATTAAAAACAACACCCGGAGATCTATGAATCTGCGAAACTATAACCCGTTCAGCACCATTAACAATAAATGTACCTCTGTCAGTCATAGCTGGTATATCACCCACAAATATTTCCTGTTCTATGATTCTCTCAGGGTCTCTTACTGTTAATTGCACCTTTATTTTAAAAGGATAAGCATAAGTTTTATCTCTTCTTCTAGCCTCTTTTTCTGTAATTTTAGGCTCTCCTATAGAATAAGATATAAACTCTATCTGCATTTTTTCATTAGATGCCACTATAGGAAATATAGAAGTTAATACTTCCTGCAATCCTTCATTTTTTCTTTTATTTTCAGGTATATCTTTCTGAAGAAAACTTTCATAAGATTCTTTCTGTATAGCGAGAAGATCAGGAGGTTCTATTACAGAAACAGCACGTGAAAAATTCACGCGTCCATTTTCTATCCTATATTTTTTAGCGAACTCTACCCCTCGTTCAAAATATACTTTATTATCTATCTGAATATTATTAGACATATTAAAAGATCTCCGCATTTACGCTTTTATTTTTTTGACTTGATTATATACACTAATAAGAAGGGTAGAAATAATCATACCCTCCTTAAATATGAACCATTAATAATTAATGATATGTTTACAAAAATAATTATTTAACTTCAACTTTACCGCCTGCTGCTTCTAATTGTTTCTTAATAGCTGCAGCTTCTTCTTTAGAAACGCCTGATTTGATAGTTTCTCCGCCTTTTTCAACAGCATCTTTAGCTTCTTTCAAACCTAAACCGCTAACTGCTCTAACTTCTTTAATAAGGGCAATTTTCTGAGCTGCATCAAAACCTGTAAGAATGATATCAAATTCATTTTTTTCTTCTTCTGCAGGAGCTGCCGCACCGCCTGCAGGAGCTGCTGCTACTGCAACAGGCATAGCTGCTGTTACATTAAATTTTTCTTTAATAGCTTCTACTAATTCGTGAAGCTCTATAACTTTCATTTCTTCTATTGCTTGTAATATTTCTTCTTTACTTAAAGCCATTTTTTATCTCCTTAAAATTTGTTTAATAATTTTCTTTAATTTTAATAAATAATCAGTATATTAAGCTGATTTTTTCTTTTCTTCTTCAACACTGTCAAGCACATAAGCAAGTTCTGATATAATACTCTGCAAGCTGTTTGCAAAACTTGATATAGGAGACTCGAGTGCTGTAACAAGATGAGAAAGCAAAACCTCTCTCGGCGGAATATTAGCTACTACCTGAACATCTGCAGGGTTAAGCAAATCTTCGCCCATATAGCCGCCTTTGATTTTGATTTTATCATTTTTCTTAGCTGCTTCGCTTATCACTTTAGCTGCACTAGGTACATCTTCCTTAGCAAATACTACAGCTGTAGGATTAATAAACATCTCATCTTTTACTTCTCTGCCTAACTCTTTTAAAGCTATATCCACTAAAGAGTTTTTACATATTTTCATTGAGGAAGAAGTCTTTGCTAATTCTCTTCTTAAATCCGTAAGCTGTGCTACTGTTGTTCCTCTATAATCAAAGAATACCAAACCTGCACATGCTCCCATAGATTCTTTAAGCAATGATACCGTTTCAATGTTTTTCTTATTAGGCATAATACCACCTCTATTATATTAAACTACTTTGATAATACTATTCATATAATGGGATCACAAAATATGACTTCGCTTAAACAAAATAAGTTTATTACTAAATTAATTACATTTTTATTCTTTTATGATCTATTTTTATACCAACACCCATTGTAGATGTTACACCTATAGCTTTAATATATTCGCCTTTTAAATCTGTAGGTTTTTTTCTTAAAATTTCTTCATAGAATGTTTTGAAATTCTCATTTAATTTACTAACATCCATAGAAGCTTTTCCAATACCCATTCTTACTATACCGTTTTTATCGGCTCTGTATTCCATTCTTCCAGCCTTAAAGCTTTTTACTGCCTGAGCTATATCAAGAGTAACTGTTCCTGTTTTAGGGTTAGGCATAAGTCCTTTTCTTCCAAGAATCTGCCCCAATTTACCCACTTCCTTCATCAAATCAGGAGTAGAAATAGCAACATCAAAGTCAGTATATCCCCCTTTAATCTTATCAATCAAATCTTCAAAACCAACTTCTAAAGCTCCGGCATTTTTTGCCTCATCAGCTTTTTCGCCCTGAGCAAATACTACTACTCTCTTTTCTTTACCAAATGCATTTGGAAATGATAAAGTATCTCTTATTGAGTGCTTAGGCAATATATTGAGATTTATTGTTACCTCAATAGTTTCATCAAATTTACAGGTAGCATTTTTTTTAGCTAAATCAATAGCTTCTTCTACTGAATAGAGTTTTAATTTCTCTACTTGCTTTCTTAGAGCGTCGTAACGTTTGCCGCCTATTTTTTTCTCTTTTGTAGCCATAATTATTTTCTTCCTTTTTTTACTTTCAAACGTTTACTTCCATTTAATCATATAAATAAATGGTGTGCTTATTATTATTCTACTTTAATACCCATAGCACGGGCTGTACCCGCAACTATTTTCTTTGCTGCTTCTATATCATTAGCTGACATATAAGCCATTTTCTCCTGAGCTATTTCTTCAAGCTGCTTTTGATTGATTGAAGCAACTTTTTCTTTATTAGGAGCTCCTGAACCCTTTTCAATACCTAATTTTTTCTTGATTAATGCAGAAGTAGATGTTCCTTTAGTAACAAATGTATAAGTTTTATCTTCATACACTGTTATATAAGTATTCAATAGCTGACCTTTCATCTTGGAAGTTTTAGCATTAAAATCCTTAACGAAAGCGGCTATTTGTATCTGCTTCTGACCCAATGCAGGTCCTAATGGCGGAGCAGGTGTTGCCTCTCCTCCGGGTATGCGGACCTTTACAATACCAACTACTTTTTTAGCCATTTTACTACCTCTTGATTTAATTTTATTTTTTATATTTAATTAAATTTTATATTCATAAATTAAATTTTATATTATTAAAATTTTTACAGCTTTTTCACCTTATTAAATTCTAATTCTGTAGGAGTACTTCTTCCAAATATCTCTATTTTTACTGTAACTTTACCCTTATCAGCATTAATATTTTCTATAATACCATTAAGCCCATTGAAAGGTCCGTCTATAACCTGAACCTTCTCTCCTATATCAAATTCCATTCCTATAATTTCATTAATACCAGTCTTGGATTTCTCTTCTCTATTTTCAAATATGCGGGCTACATCAGATTCACTCAAAGGAGTAGGAATAATATTACCCTCCTCTTTAGTTGTAGCATGACTTCCTATAAATCCTGCAACTCCGGGAGTTCTTCTTACCATCGACTGAGTTGCATCATTCATTATCATCTTCACCAAAACATAACCCGGATAAAAAAACTCCTCTTTTGAAACCTTTTTACCGTTTTTGGTAGAAGTTACCGTTTCTGAAGGTATATATATATCAACTATTAAATCTGTCATTCCATTTTCTTTGGCTCTTTTTTCTATACGCTCGCGGACTTTATTCTCATAACCGTGCTGAGTATGAACTATATACCATTTATAATCTTTCATATCAGATATTTCTTCAGACATATCTTATCACCTATTATACCTATTTTTTCTCATATAACGAATAGCAAAATATACAATAAAAAGCAGTATTACAGCAATCAATAAAACTAATGTAATTTTAGAAGATATTAAGCTACTCAAAACAGAACCGTCTAATAAAGCTCTTATCAAGAATGTTACAGCATAATCAATAGCTCCCAAAAAAGCCGATGCTAAAATAAGCAGTATTATAACAATAACTGTTTGATTTATAACATCCTGACGAGTAGGCCAAACACTTCTTTCAAAAAGCTCTTTTTTTATCTCTTTAAAAGAATCTATTATATTATTTTTCTTTTTATCAGCCATAAAACTTACCCTAAATTATATTATCATAACAAAAAAATAATCAGGTCAGACAGGAATCGAACCCGCAACATTCGGTTTTGGAGACCGATGCTCTACCAATTGAACTACTGACCCAGAAATTTATAAATACTCTTAAATTTAAGAATTATTTATCTTGATACTTTTAATTCCTTATGAATTGTATGCTTCTTATCATGAGGGCAGTATTTTTTAAGTTCTAATTTCTCAGGAACATTTTGTTTATTTTTAGTTGTTATATAATTTTTTCTTTTACATTCTGTACATTGAAGATGTATTTGCTCAGTTTTTACTTTAGCACCTGCCATTTTTTGCTCCTTAAATATATCTTAAACAGATTTTAAGATAACCTATAATTTACAAGGTATGCTATTATATAGCTAAATAAATTTTATGTCAAGAAAAAACTAAATAAAATATATAATCTTTTAATAAACTTTATTATATTTTTACAAATTATTATTATTTATTATTGCCAGCGATAAACTCACTTTAAACTAGCTTATAACTTCCTTCGTCAGTTATAAGCTGTTCGTTTATCTTTATTGTTGCTAGCGATAAACTCGCTTAATAATAGCTGGCAACTGCCTTATGTCAGTTGCCAGCTGCTCGTTTATCGCTTTAAAAAATTTTTATTTTCTATCATTGCTAATAAAAATTGTTCGTTAATTTTTCCTGCCATTCTATGAATGTCAGACGCTCATAATTTTTATATTTAGCTTTCTAGCATTTAAAAAATTTTATTTTATATCATTACTAATAAAAATTGTTCGTTAATCTTTCCTGCCATTCTACGAATGTCAGGCACTCACAATTTTTATGATATAAGTTATTAGCTATTATAAAGCAAGTTTATCTATAACAATAATAATAAATTATTATTTATTGCTATTGAAAAACAAAAGCTTTATATATATAATACAAACAAAAAGGCATAAAAATGAAGCTAATAAAACAGTTCGCTGTAATATTTTCAATATACTCAATATCAGATATTTTTAGCAAAGTATTTAAACTGCCTATACCCGGAAATGTTATAGGCATGATATTTTTGTTTATTCTGCTTCTTATGGGAATAATAAAAGAAAATCATATAGATGATGCAGGAAATATACTTATAAATAATATGGCATTATTATTTATACCCGGTACTTTAGCTATAATAGACGAATATAAATATGTTAAAGATGAGATTATACCTTTTGCTGTAATATGCTTGTTTATGGGAATAATTATTATGATAACTACAGGAATATCAGCACAGTTTTTTGAAAAATTATTATCAAAGTTTAGAAAATAAGCATATTTAATTGAGTAAGCTGAAACTTTGATTACCTTTGTTTACACTAATGGAGGCGAACTTAATAATAATAAGGACATTAAAAATGAAAGAATTATTTATACAAAATCCTATAATACCAATAGCTATAACATTAATAGCATATATAATATCATATACTATATATATAAAAACAAAATTTCCTATTTTAACACCATTAGTCACTAGTGTAATACTAGTAGGTTTTTCTCTATATTTTATGCAGGTTCCGTATTCAGTTTATAATGAAAGCGGAGGAAAGTTTGTAAATGCTATGGTAGGACCTGCAACAGTTGTTTTAGCTCTTCCTATATATAGAAATCTGCCTATACTTAAAGCAAATTTAGCTGTAATACTCATAAGCATAGCAATAGGAAGTTCTATAGGCATAATAGGAATATTTGTATCGGCAAAATTAATGGGAATATCTGAAGCTTTATTTCCATCTTTACTTACAAAATCTGTTACAACTGCGATTGCTGTAGATATAACTGCCAATATGGGAGGAATAAAATCAATTACTGTTTTATCTGTTACAATATCTGGAATGATAGGAGCAATTACAGCACCTTATATATGTAAAATATGTAAGATAAAATCTCCTTTAGCTATAGGGCTTGCAATAGGCACATCTTCGCATGCTGTAGGAACAAGCAAGGCTATAGAAATAGGAGAAACTGAGGGTGCTATGTCAGGACTTGCAATAGGAATAGCAGGGGCTTTAACTGTTGTACTTCTTCCTATACTATATAAAATGCTTTTAGCAATATGGAATTAATTATCTTATTATAGATTCCATTATATTAATAATATCATTATTCTTAAAATATACGCTGAATATATTTTCATTATCTCCGCAGTCAACTTTTGATTCTATACTGCTGTCTTCATTGATTTTTATTAATATTTTATATATCTCTAAATTATCATACCAATTATCATCTACATCTATAAACATAAAATCGCCGTATGCTGTTTTAAGTTTATCTTTAGAATCTGATAATAGATTAATATGCTCTTTCAAATCTTTAATAATATCTTCTAATTTCAAAACCTTATGAACACCTATATCAAATAAACTTTCCAATTCCTTTCCAAAAATTTTCATAGGCTTGAATATTTTATATAATTTCCAATCATCTTCAACTATATTAGCATCTTCCACATCCGTTAAATCTTCTATATTTATCATAACAATTCCTAATTTACTTTTTTATTAAAAAAATAAAACGAAGAAAATACAATACCGAAAAATAACATAGCACTATAAAAAATACCTTCTGTATCTGCATCATATTTAATACTGTAAACTATTTCATTTTCTTTTCTAAATGGAGTGGGCTTACTGTCGCCGTCAGGTCCTTTGCATTCCTGTTCTGAAAATAAGACTAAAAGCATAAATGAAAGCATAAATAAATATTTTTTCATAAAATTAATCTCTTCTTTTTTAAATAAGAATTATAATTTTTAGTATATTAAAAAAAATTAATAAGTCAATATATATTTAAGCTATATTATATGTATAGCTTAATTACAAAATAAAAAACTGATTTTTATTTTTTTTAATAAATTACTGCCATTTATTATTTATTACTTCATCATAGCTTGGTATAGAATCTACAGCCCCTTTTCTTGTTACAGTTATATTAGAAACTTTAATAGCAAAAGATACTGCTTCATCTATATCTCTATCATCTGCAAGCATTCTAACTAAACCGCCTAAAAAACTATCTCCTGCAGCAGTGGTGTCAATAACATCAACATTATAGGCATCAAAATGTTTTCTAATTATTGTATTATTATCTTTCTTTATAAAATCACATCCCTTAGCACCTAAAGTTAATATTATACTTTTTACACCGCATTCAAATATATATTCTATACTGCCTATAATATCTATTTCCATCTCATTAGGTATCAATATATCCACATAGCTTAAAAACTCTTTATCAAGATTAACAGCAGGAGAAGGATTTAACACAACTGTTTTATTAAGTTTTTTAGAAATACAAGCCGCATATTTAGCTATTTCTAATGGTATTTCAAGCTGCATAACAATAATATCATATTGTTTTAATAATTCTTCATTTATATCATCTTTATTAATATGGCTATTAGCACCTTGAACTACTATTATATTATTATCCCCATTATCTGCAACAGTTATAAAAGCAATTCCTGTAGAAACATTTTTCTTTATTAATAAATTGCTAATATCTACATTATTACTATATAAACTATCTGATAAATCTTTACCAAAAGCATCATCTCCTACAGCACCAAGTATACTGACATTTCCGCCTAATTTGGCTATAGCAGATGCCTGATTTGCTCCTTTTCCTCCATTTCCTGTATTAAAATTTCTGCCGAGTATTGTTTCGCCTTCTTTAGGAAACCTTGAGGCTCTGACTACCAAATCTTTATTTATACTTCCTATTACCAAAATTTTTTTGCTCATAAATTAAACTCTGCAATAATTAAAATCTGCAATCTATAAAAAATATTAATTATAATCTGAATATTAATATTTTTAGAATATTATTTTTTTTTAATATTATTCTTTTATTAGAGAAACTTCTGCATTTTTTTGACAAAAATACTATTTCTAAACTCTATAATTTTTTAGCTTATATAATTCTAATATATGTTCATATTTATATCAATACAAATTACTTTTTATTAAAAAGCATAGTATAACAGCTTATTGCAAAGATAAAATATTGACATTTAAAATAAATTCAAATATTATAAATTTATGGCTTATAGTAATAGTATCAGAGAAGAAGAATTAAAAAATAAAATAGCTAGAGATTATTTTCACTCTTTCGATAATACTCAAATCATAGAAGAGATTGATTTTAGTATCGCTCCGAAAAAAGAAGCGGATAAAAAGGAAACAGAATATTTTTTGTGGGCGGAAGCTAAAAAAGGAAATAAAAATGATATTTATGAATCCTTTGTGCAGCTTATACTCACTATCGGAAAAAAAAGAGTATTTGATAAACATTTGCCGCCGCCTTTCTTGGGTGCTTTTGATGCTGAGAAAATCGCTTTTATTCAGTATTATAAAGTGCTTGATGTATTTAATCAAAATGATTTTAATTGGAATGTAACCCCTTCTGACCATGAGTCTAAAGAGTTTAAACAGCTTTATAAATTAGTAGAAAATACTTTGAAAAATGAAAGCTGTATTTATAAATTTGATGATGATGAGAGGGAATTAAAAGAGTTTATAAGGGCTAATTTTATAGCGGGTAAAAACTCGTTATCGAAAGTGCAGATTGATAAAAATAATTTTGTTAATATATATTCAAAGTGGCTTAATGCGGTAAAAGAATCTATATCTGTGGATTGGGATAGGGCTAAAAGTTTTGGTATAATAGATGCCGATTTTTATTTGGCGGATTTACTAAGCGAGAATAATTTAACATTAAAAGAAAAACTATATGTAATACTAAAAACTGACCATTATGAGCTTGACAGAAAAATAGACGATATGGGGCTTGCATCGAGTAAGGAAGCGTATTTTTATGATAAGCAGAAGGCACATAATGAGTTTTGGAAGAGGTATCAAAGACCGCCTAAAAGTGAGTATTGGGATTATATAATAGAGAGGCGGGATTTACTTGTGCCGCAGGATATAAGAGAGCGAAAGGGGTCGTTTTTCACGCCGCAGATATGGGTTGAGAAGAGTCAGGAATATATAGCGGAAGTATTGGGGGAGAATTGGCAGGAGGAATATTATATATGGGACTGTGCGGCCGGCACGGGGAATTTGCTTGCGGGGCTTACGAATAAATATAACATATGGGCATCTACTTTGGACAAGGCAGATGTAGAGATAATGAAAGAGCGAGTGAAGAATGGCGCGAACTTGCTAGAGAATCATATATTTCAATTTGACTTTTTGAATGACGAGTTTGATAAGCTTCCAGAAGATTTGAGGCGAATAGTAGAAGATGAAGAGAGTAGGAAGAAATTAGTAATCTATATCAACCCACCTTACGCCGAGGCTGGAAATAAAAAGAAAATGTCAGCAACAGGAGAGCATAAAGATAAAGTTTCTACTGACAACAATACATATATAAAATATAAAAAGCTACTTAGTAAAGCAAGTAATGAGATATTTGCACAATTTTTTATAAGAGTTTATAAAGAAATTCCTAATTGCGTGTTAGCTTCTTTTGCTACATTAAAATATATTAATTCTACTAATTTTGTAAAATTTAGAGAAGTTTTTGAAGCGAAATTTTTAAATGGTTTTATGGTGCCAGCTTATACTTTTGATAATGTTAATGGACAATTTCCTATAGGCTTTATGATTTGGGATACTTCTAAAAAAGAAAAGATAAAAGAAATAAGATTGGAAATTTTTAATGATGAAGAAAATAAAATAGGTGTAAGAAATTTTTATACAAATGAAAAAAATATTAATACTTGGATAGACTTTTACAAATTATTATCAGGCGAAATTAATCTTGGTATTATAGTTGGAGATAGTCCAGATTTTCAAACGAATAATTTTGTAAACATTTCAAATATGAAACCAGAAAGACATGGAAAAATTATGCCTGTAAATGTAAATAATATCATATATATGTGTATATATTTTTCAGTGCGTCATTGTATTGAGCATACTTGGATTAATCACAACGACCAATTTTTTTATCCTAATGACTCTTGGGAAGAAGATACAGAATTCAAAAATGATTGTTTAGCTTTTACGCTTTTCCACTCTAAAAACAGAATTTCTTCAGAGCACGGCGTTAATC
Organism: uncultured Brachyspira sp.; assembly: GCF_910578695.1. Lineage (GTDB taxonomy): Bacteria > Spirochaetota > Brachyspiria > Brachyspirales > Brachyspiraceae > Brachyspira. The sequence goes on along the minus strand of NZ_CAJTQJ010000005.1, from coordinate 46,913 downwards.
ATTGGATACCGTTCACTGAAGCTGAAGTTGATGCAAAAGATTCTTTCTCTTCGCATTTCATGACTGATTTCCTATCAGGTAAAATCAAAAGCAGTAATAGTGCAGGCGATTTATTTACTAATAGTACAAAATCTTCAAAGCCTTTGAAATTTTCAAAAGAGGCTAAGGCGGTTTTTAAGGCTGGTTTGGAACTATGGAAGTATTATCATTCTTTCGATCTCATCAATGTTAATGCGTCCTACTATGACATACGTGCGTTTTTCCAAAAATTTAACGATAAGGGGCGTATGAATCCTACTTCCAAAGATGAGACTTACAATTCTTTACTTTCCGAACTCAAATCTAATCTTGACGTTCTTGCTAAAAAGATTGCTGTTAAGGTGTATGAGCATGGATTTTTGAAGGAATAACTACTCTATTAAAGTAAAGCAAATTATTATTGTTCTTTTTTGCTTGCCCAAAAAAATAACCAAAAGATATTAATAATATTAGCATTCGGACTATTAGCCATTGTTTACAATTTTTTAATTCGTATTATATATTGTTGATGATTTATATATTTGGGTTATAATTTAAGAAATAATATATTAAAGTTGGAGTTTTATATATGGAAGTAATTAAAGCAAATCCAGAATCTGTTAGCGAAATTTTTGATAAAATATATGTAATACCAGAATATCAAAGACCATATTCTTGGGACGAAGAAAAATGTGAAGATTTATGGAACGATGTGAAGGGACAATATGAAGAAGATAAAGAAAATGAATATTTTTTAGGTACGATGGTTCTAATAAAAAAAGATAATATTTTTGAAGTTATAGATGGTCAACAAAGATTAACTTCTTTAATGCTTTTATTAAGAGCTTTATATGAGCATCATCAATTTAAAGGTATAGAAAGAAAAATGTATATATTTGATAGTTTAAGTGATGATGTAGATAAAAGTAAAATAAAAATAGAATCAAGAGTAATTGAACAAAATAAAGAAGATTTATACAAAATAATATCTGGAGATGATGCTAGTCTAGATTCTAAAAATATATTTAAATTAAATTATGAACTTTTAAAAAAAGAAATAAAAGAATGGAAAAAAAATAATAATTTAGAAGATTTCACTCGTTTTTTACTAAATAATGTCAAAATTTTACCAATAGATTGCGGTACAGAAGAAAATGCTTTAAAAATATTCCAAACTTTAAATAATAGAGGAACTCCTTTAAATGATTCAGATATATTTAAATCTCATATATATAATAGTCTAAATACCAAAGAAAAAAAAGATGATTTTATAAACTTTTGGAATAATGATATTAACTCTTCCTATGATTGGTATTTCAGAATATATATGCATATTTTAAGAGCTAAGGAAGGAATACAAGATAATGAAATAAATTTGAGAAAATTTTTTAAAGATAAAATAAAAAAAAATAATGTTGAAAACATAATAGAAGATATAAAAAAAATTTTATTAATAGATAGTTATAATAATGAAATGATAGATAAATATATAAGTTTGATACGGGCTTATCCTGTAGATATAATTGTACATGTATATTATGTATTTATGTATAAATACTCACATTTAAACCATAATGGATATTTAGAATTAGTTGATAAAGATTTAAATAGTTTAAAAAATATATTAATAGATTTAATAAAATATGTATATGTAAAGGGTATAATATACAGAACAGCAAATTCAATAAAGCATGATATATATAAAGCCTATGTTAATATAATGCAGAAAAAAGTAAAAAATATATTTCCAAACATTCAAAAAGAAAAAAATAAATTTATTGATAGTTTATCTAGTTTAACAAATAGAGATAAATATACAAAATCAATACTATTTTTATATCATAATTTAAATGAAAAACAAAATTACATAAACTTTGATTACAATAAATTACATATAGAACATATCTTACCTAAAGCATACCAAAATTACGATAATTGGAATAAAGAAGAGTATGATTCACATTTAAATAGTTTAGGAAATTTAACACTTCTTGAAAAGAAAAATAATATTAAAGCAAAAAATGAATTTTTTGATAAAAAGAAAGAAATATATAAAAATTCTGAAATTATAGATGTACAAAAAGAATTATGCAAATTAAAAAAATGGACTCCGAAAGAATGCAGTAAAAGATTTAATGATATAAAAGACAGATTAATATATTTCTTATTTAATTAATATGCATTTTATTTATTATAGCTCGGTGCAGACTGTTCAGGCATTTAGTAAATTTTCAAAAGGGGCTTGAAAACTTAATCTTTTTATAAAAATAGTAAGATTGATATTAAACTGTATGAGTATATTTTTTGAAAGAATAGACTGCTATACTAAATCAAAATATTATACTTTTTATTATCATAATATTTTGTATTTTTTTAGCTTAATATATTAGGCATACAGATTTTTTATGTATAATATAGTACTATCTCAATATAGTTATTAGAAACTCCTGCAAAAAAATATAATTATAATAAATCATTAGCACTATCCCTGTCTTTTTTATCATAATCTTTAAGAGGTATTTTATTTCTTACAGCAGCATACATTGTAGGAATTATTATTAAAGTAAATATTGTTGATAAAATAAGCCCTCCTAATAAAGCTGTAGCAAGAGGCTTGTACATTTCATTTCCGCTTCCTATACCCAAAGTCATAGGAAATATTCCAAGTATAGTTGTAAGCGTTGTCATAAGCACAGGTCTTAATCTCCTGCTTCCTGCAAGTAAGGCAGCTTCATCTCCATTTATATGTTTTTCATAAATAAGCTGATTCATATAATCAATTAATACTATACCGTTATTAACTACAATTCCTATTAATACTATGCAGCCTATAGCACTGTATGCACTTAAAGTTGTATTTGTTATAAGCAATGCAATTAATGAACCGGCAAAACCAAAAGGAATTGCAAAAGCTATAACAAAAGGTGCTATTAAAGATTCAAACTGACTAGCCATTACAGCATAAACTAAAACTAATGCTAATATTAAAGTTTGAATAAGCTGAACAAAAGCTTCATTCATCTCTTCAAAATCTCCGCCGTAATTTATTGATATTCCATTTGGTATAAATATATCTTTTTGCATAACTTCTTTTATGTCGGCTATTATTTCATTTAAGGCTCTTCCATAAGTACCTGCTATTACAACCGTAAATCTTTTTCTATCTTTTCTTTCTATTCTGTTCGGACCATAGCTTTTTACTATATCCGCTATCGATGATAATGGAATAAGTGCTCCTTTTACAGGTATGCTTATTTTTTTTACATCTTCGATAGTAACTTTATCAGAATTCTCTAACTGCACATTAACATCTATATCAGTAAAATCGGAATTCTTAGGCGTTATTGTGGTAGCCGTCCTTCCTGCAAAACTTGTATTTATTATTCTAGCTACATCATTAACTTTAAGTCCCATTTTAGCCGCTATATCTCTATTAACATAAACCTGAAGTTCTCTATTAGACTCATCAATATCAACCATAGCACCCCTTACGCCGTCTATATTTGATATGGCACTTACTATTCTATTTCCAAGCTCTTCAGCCTGCTCCATATTATCGCCGAGCATTTCTATTCTTATAGTTTCCCCTCCGCTTGCCCTCGTTCTTGAACCTAATAGTATCACATGAACTACTGCAGGATAAAGCTGCAATTTTTCTCTTACTCTTTCTATATAGTAATTTATATCGCCTGTTCTTCCTGAATTTTTAGGTTTCAGCTGCACTCTTATATTTGCACTATTAGCTTCGCTCTGTTTTCTTATCCTTGATTGAATTCTATTCAAATCTTCTTTTACTATATTTTTTATATCATCTTCCATCAAATTAATAAATGACTGAGTCTGCTCATACTTTGTACCTATAGGCATAGTAACCATAACCATAAATTGTCCTTCATCTGTGCTTGGAAATCCCTCTTTTCCAATGATATTAAATCCGAATATTAAAATTATAAAAATTAAAACTATTGAAGGTATCAATACTCTTTTTTTTCTTTTAATAGAAAAAGATAAAAGCTTATAATATAAACTGCTTATATTATTATGTATATATTTATTAGTTAAAATTTCTAATTTTCCTAAAAGTTTTAATCTCTTATCGCTTATAAGTCTAGCCCCCAGCATAGGAACTATTAAAACAGCAACTAATAAAGAAGCTATCATTGATATTGTAACAGTAATGCATAAATCTCTAAAAATCTGGCTGGTCATTCCTTCAATATACAAAAAAGGTAAAAATACGGCTATTGTTGTAAGAGTAGAAGCAGAAATTGCAAGAGAAACTTTTGATGCACCATTAACAGCAGATGAGTATTTTCCAAAACCATTATTTCTATAATAAAAAATATTTTCAAGCACAACAATAGAATTATCAACCATCATACCGATACCCAATACAAGCCCTGAAAGAGATATCACATTTAAAGTTATTTTCATAAAATACATAAGAGTAAAAGTTATTATTATTGAAATAGGTATTGATATTGCTATTACAGAGGCAGTTCTTATATTCCATATATAAAACATAAGCACTATAACTGCAAAAAGTCCGCCCTGCCAAGCTGCATAAAGAACGCCTTTTATAGCCTCATTTATACTGTCAGCTGTATTAAACATTATCTGATATTTTACGCCTTCAGGAAAATTATATTCCTTAAGTTTTTTTATAACATTTTTAGAAACTTGAACTGTATTAGCTCCTGACTCTTTACTCACAGCTATGGATATAGAATTTTCTCCATTAACTCTTATTATATTAATAGTATCATCATAACCCTCATAAACTTCTGCTAAATCCTGTATTTTTACTACAGTTTTATTTTCTCCGTCAGTTTTTAAAGATATAGAAGTATTTTTTATATCTTCAATGCTTGTTATCTCTCCCATAGTTCTTATAGTATATTTATAAAAGCCTTGATTTGCCTGCCCTCCTACCAAATTATTATTATCGCGTGCAAGTGCAGAAGCTATTTCATTAATATTAATATTATAAGCCTTTAATCTGTTTAGATTAACATCTATCTTTATCTGAGCTTTTAATCCTCCCAAAACCTGAGCCTGTGCCACTCCTTCAGCCTGTTTTATTTGAGGAGCTATTTGATTATCTGCTATATTATATAATACTGCCTGATCATCGATACCATAAACAGCAATATCCATCAATGATGTATCATCCGTATTATATTTTCTTATTATAGGTTTATCAGCATTATCCGGAAGTAAATGCGAAACTTGTTCTAAAGCTTCTCTTATATCTTCGGAAGCATCTGTTAAATCCGTACCCCAATCAAATTCTATTAATACATTTGATGAATTTTCTCTTGATGTAGAGGTAATATTTTTTATATTATTCACAGCAGCAACAGCACCCTCAATCACTTTTGTAATTGATTTTTCTATCTCCTGAGGTCCTGCATTTTTATATCTGGTATTAATACTTATATAAGGAATCTGAATACTAGGCATAAAATCTATTGAAAGCCTAGATAAACTGATAAAGCCTAATATTGATATTGATACTATAATCATAAGTACAGCAACTGGTCTTTTTACAACTGTTTCTATTATCAATTTCATAAATTATTTTTCTAATTATTATTTTATTTTTTTATTATCATAAAAGCTGATTAAGTATTATATCATATTAGACGATAAAGTGCGAAAAAAAGTTTCAAATTGATTAATAATTAAAGTAAAACATTATGAATTTATCTAGTAAAAGTTTTTATAAATCTTTCTCTGTATTTATAAGTTAATAACTTTTTATTATACATTTCTGACAATTTTTTTATTTCTGTATTATCCATACTTTCAGTATCTATAGCATATATATAGCTGTCTTCTTTAAAACCTTTTACCATAATATTAATATAATTATTAAATTTTCTATCAAAGAATAATTTAAAGAAAATTATAGAAAATGTAACTATAATAGAATTAACTATTACATATATAAGTATAAACATATAATACGGATATACAAATTCTTTTCCGCTTCCGATAAAAAAGAAGCCGTTTCCAATCATAATAACAGTTTCAAAAAGCAGATGTTTTCTTTCAAAATTATCCCAATCATCAGCTCTGTATTTAAGTTCATTATCATAATATATTAAAGACATATTATAGCTTTTTGCAAATCCCTCATATTCAAGTTCATCAGTATTTATATTTTGAGAGAATGCTAAGCCTGCTTCATATATTATTTCGCTTTTAGTATTCTCATACGAAGTTACTATCTTATTATCAAATACCCAATTTATTATTCCGTATAATATCATAAATATTAAAGCTGTAATAATAGAAATAACTATAATAAAATGAGAAGATATTAAAGAATAAAAAGTATTCTTATTTTCTACACTAAAGAGATAAAAGAAATATATTATATGAGATATATAAAAAATAAAAAGCACATGATATCCTCTTGTAAGGAAAGAAGATATAATATTTTCTCTTAAAAATACTCTATTTAAAGAAAAAAAGTTAATTATATAAAAAAGCCCCAATATAGAAAGTATAAAAGGAACAAGATATACAACAAGATAAAAAAAAGTTTCAATTCTCGAATAATTATTTACTTTATAAAAGAATACGCATACAAAATAAAAAGAACATAAAAATTCTATAAATATTAAAACTCTCATAATATATGTATGCAAATCTAATATCATATATGCACACATTGATATTATAGTCAAAGATGATACAGCAGATACTATAAAGTTAATATTATATTTACTTAATTTTTCCACTTTATTTCTCCTATTTTTGCTTTATCATATATAACTCTAATCATTTTATAATCCAAGCCTAGAAAAGAGGCATTATTTACCAAATTAAATACTGCACTTGGAAATATAGGCTGTGTATTTTCAATAATTTTATCTGTATACGGATATGAAGCCATTATTCTTGATAAATTAAAAAGTATTGCTATCAATTTTGATGAACTAGAAAGCTCATCATTTGTTATAGAATAAGGTAAAACGCTTTTTGCAGCTATTGCTATGAATATAGGATTAATATGCTCTAATGTTGATATATTAGATATAGAATGTTCTATCATATCTCTTGCTTTATCTATAAACTCTTTTTGCTCATATTTATATTCATAAAATATAGGAAGAGAAGCTATATAGCTGGTATGCATTATATCTCTTAATACTAAAAGTATAGATATATAATTAAAAAGCTCATCATCATCAAGATTAAATTTATCATCATTAATTATTTTATCTTTTTCTCCGTTTCCTTTAAGCCAAGATATAGATAATACCTGTTTAATTATATTATTTTCAAATATAGTATAAGTATATGATATATAATCTAAAAATGATTCATTATTATTTGATCTTCTTATCAAATTAATTATAGATTCTTTTTGAATTTCTACTGCATCATCATAACCCGGTATATGAGATAAAAAACCAAAGTTTATATTATTTTCTATATAATCAATAAACTTTTCATAAGCATCATTTCCTACAAGCACTTTTTTATATCCTAAAAAATAAATTTTCATCTATATGTCTTTACTATATTCGGAAACTTTAAAAAAATCACTAAATATTTTAAAATATTTCAATTTAAATATTAGCAGTTGATTTATTTGTATTTTATAATAATATTATTATATACAGCTAAATTTGGGCTTCTTTATATGAATAATGAACAAAAAAGTAATAAACATAGAAATCAAGTAAGAAGAAAAAAAATAAAAAAAATACTAAAAAGAAGAAGGAAAAAAAAAAGAATTAACTATATAAATAGTCTTCCTTTAATAAAATTTATGTCCAATTTAGACAATAAATTATTCTTAACAATTTTCAAAGATAATCGAAAAGGTCCTGTAAAAACATTTATGAAATTTATGAGCAGAATGGGAGACGGATATATATGGGTTCTGATTTATTTACTGTTTTATATGTTTAGAATAGATTATGCTGCCTTGTATTTTTCAAGAGCTGCAGCTGCAATTTTTATATGCATATTTCTATTTTTATATATAAAAAGTTTTTTCAGCCGAATGCGTCCTTATAAAAAACATTCAAAAATACCAATTATGTACCCTCCTGATAAGCATTCTTTCCCTTCAGGTCATACAATGGTAGCTTTTGCTGTATCATTTTGTATGGGAAGCTATAGCATATATTCAGCTTTATTATTCTACCCTATAGCATCTTTAATAGCATTCAGCAGAGTATATGTAGGACTGCATTATCCTTTTGACGTTATTTTTGGAATAATATTCGGTACTATAATAGGTTTTTTATCCAATACAGCATTTTTCTATATAACAGGGCTTCCTATAATAGGGCATTTATAAATTTTATATCTATATTTTTATGGAAATTTCTATATTAGGTATTTTATAATTATTTATATAAATTGTCAATTTTTTAATATTCATATAAATTCAATAAAATATATTTCCGATAATTAGTATATGTTTAAAGTAGATATCACATTAAAAGGAAGAGTTCAGGGAGTAGGATTCAGATACTATTCAAAACAAGTAGCTGATGAAATGAAAATCGGCGGAAAAGTATGGAATAATTATGACGGTTCTGTTGAAGTAATCGGATATTTGAAAACAAAAGCTGAAATAGATGAATTTGTAGAAAAAATAAAAATAGGTCCTCAAATGTCAAGCGTTAAAGAAGTAAATGTTGTAATTACTCCTGTTGATCCTCTTATAGACGAAGTTTTTGAAATAACAAATTAAAACTCTTAATTGAACTTGAAAAATAACTATTATGAAAAATATTTTTAAATATGCCTCCATTATAGGATGTACTTTTGCCTCTATAAATTTTGCAGCAAATTATACTGATTATAAAGTAAAAAAAGGGGATACTTTATACGGCATAGCATTTTCGCATAATATGACTGCAAATGAATTTCTTACCGTGAATAATATAAAAGATGCTGATAAATATAATCTGAAAATCGGAGAAACTTTAAAAGTAAGAGAAGCAGAATATAATTTAGTATATGATTCTCAAAATAAAGTTTACGGATTAAAACAGGGAGAAGAAAAAAAATCATATAAAGATTATAAAGTGAAAAACGGAGATACCTTATACGGCATAGCATTTTCGCATAATATGACTGCAAATGAATTTCTTACTGTGAATAATATAAAAGATGCTGATAAATATAATCTGAAAATCGGAGAAACATTTAAAGTATATGATAATAACTATAAAACAACTGATAATAATCAAAATAATAATTCAGAAAATTATGATACTTATAGAGTACAAAGCGGAGATACTTTATATGGAATAGCTTTCTCTCATAATATGAAAGTAAATGAATTTTTAAAAATTAATAATATAGATGATCCTGATAAATATAAATTATATGTCGGAAAAATTATGTATATAAAGTCATCTAAAAAAGATAACAGCATAAATAATAATAAAGAATATACAAAAGAAACAGAATACTATACTGTAAAAAGCGGTGATACTCTATACGGCATAGCATTTCAAAATGATATAAGCGTTAATGATTTTTTGAAGATTAATAATATAGATGATCCTTTAAAATATAAATTAAGAACAGGCGAAAAATTAAAAATATATGCAAAAGAAAATAATTCCAATACTCAAAGTAAAACTATAAAAACATATAAAGCAAAAAATGGGGATACTCTCGGAGAAATAGCATTAAAACATTCAATGTCTTTAAAAGATTTGCTTGAATTAAATAATTTAAAAAGCAGCTATATACTAAAAGCAGGAGATACTCTAAAAATATATGATAATATTAATATAAACACTTCATCAAAACCAGCATCATACACAGCTTTAGAAAATTATAAAGTAAAAAGCGGTGATACATTAAGCGAGATAGCATTTTCAAGAGGAATGGATTTAGTAGAATTATATTCTATAAATAATATTAATGATAAGTATATGCTTAAGATAGGAGATACTCTTAAGGTATATGCAAGTCCTAAAAAAACAGCTGCAGCCGTTATATCAAATTATAAAGTTCAAAGCGGCGATACTTTATATTCAATAGCTAAAAAGCATACAATGGATTTGAGAGATTTAATGCAGTTAAATAATATAAAAAATGCAGATGAATATAAATTATATATAGGAGCAAATATAAAGGTAAAAACAAAAAAAATGCTTGTATATAATTTCAATGATGATACTCTGCTTCCTGAAAGCTCTTTTATATGGCCCTATAAAGGAATAATAATTTCAGGATACGGGGTAACTTCTGATAAACTTGCAAATAGAGGCGTAAATATATTGGGAGATGTAGGAGATAAAGTTTCGGCTTCAGATGATGGTATAGTAGAATATGCTGATAATATTAGAGGTTTCGGCACTGTTATAATACTTAAACATAAAAACGGATATAATACTTCTTATGCTCATTTATCAAAAGTTAATGTTAAACTTGGAGATATTGTAAAAAAAGGAGATTATATAGGAGATATAGGAAATACAGGAATGATAGACAGAAGCGAATTATATTTTAAAATTTCATATCAGGGAATGGCTATAGATCCTATAAAGCTTCTTCCTAAAAGCTGATAATAAAAAGCTAAAAATAGAACGCATCAAAAGAAAATAAGTATAGTACAATATGCATTAGATAGTGTAAATAAAATTTGTTATAATTATTGCTGTATTAAGGCATTTTATTTATTTCTTACTATGCTTATTTTTATCTTATTTTGTTGCTATATTACTATCTTAATAATCAAACTAAAATATAAGATTAATTATTTAATCAAATCATAAAAAATACAAACTGATACATATAAATAACTTAATCACTTTTAATTATCCGCTCTTTCAAATAATTAGCTTTTAATATAAATGCTTCATTTTCTTTGTAAAAATTTTCTTTTGAATTTTCATCTCTAAGTAAAGAACGCATTTCATCTTTTGCTTTACGCATTATTTCATTATCTTTTATTATGTTTCCAAGTTTAAAATCAGGTATTCCGCTTTGCTTATCTCCCAAAAACTCGCCCGCCCCTCTCAATTCTAAATCTTTTTCTGATATTTTAAATCCGTCAGTAGTTTCGCATATTATACTGATTCTTTCTTTTATTATATCATTAAGCTCGCTATGAAGTATTAAATAGCAATATCCAAGTTTATCGCCTCTTCCTACCCTTCCCCTAAGCTGATGAAGCTGAGATAAGCCGAACCTTTCAGCACCTTCTATTAATATTGTAGTGGCATTAGGATTATCTATTCCTACTTCTATAACTGTTGTAGAAAATAATACTTTTATCTCTCCTTTTGAAAATCTGTTCATTATATATTCTTTTTCATCATCTTTCATTTTTCCATATATTATTTCTATTTGAATATCTGAAAAATAACTTTCTTTAGCCCTTTGAAATTCGCTTGAAAGAGTAATAAAACTAGAATCATTATTTTCTATAAAAGGAAATACAACATATCCCTGCTCTCCTTTTAATATTCTGCTTTTTAAAAATTTATAGCAATGATCCCTTTCATAAAGTTCTTTATATTTTGTAAGCACGCCTTTTCTGTTTTTGGGCATACTTTTTATGATAGATAAATCAAGCTCCCCAAATAATGTTAATGCCAAAGACTGAGGAATAGGAGTAGCCGTCATAAGAATATAATCAACATTTTTTCCTTTTGAAAGTAATTTATTTCTTTGTGCTGCTCCGAATCTCTGCTGTTCATCTACTATTGCATAGGCTAAATCCTTAAATATAACTTCATCATAAAGTATAGAGTGAGTTCCTACCAATATGCTAATTTTTCCTTCTCTAAGTCTTTTTAATAAATATCCCCTCTCATTTTGATTAACAGAAGAAGTTAATATATCTATCTTTATAATATTTTCCAAGCCTGATGATTTAATTATTTTTTTAAATGTATTATAATGCTGTAATGCTAATATTTCTGTAGGTGCTAAAAATGCAGTTTGAAATCCTGACTCTGCAGGTATCAATGAAGTTAAAAATGCTACTATAGTTTTACCCGCTCCTACATCTCCCTGAAGCAGTCTGAACATCTGCTTATTTGAAAATAAATCATTTTTTATCTCTTCTATTGCATTTAATTGATCAGAAGTGAGCTCAAATGTTAAGCTTGATTTTACTTTCTCCAGCAAATCTGAAGAATTATATCTTTCTTCTTTTATTAATATATTAGGTCTTCTTTCACTTAAATGTATATACTGAAAAGTTAAAAACTCATCAAAAATCAGACTTTTCCTCGCCTCATCAAGAGCCTCAAAAGAAGTAGGAAAATGCATCTCCATAACAGAAGAAACAAAACTTTTAAGTCTGTACTTTTTTTTAATAATGTTTGGAATATCATATTTCATATTCTTTTCAAAGTTTACAAGCTCATTTACAATTAAAGTTCTTAATTTTTTTTGAGAAAGTCCTTCAGTCAATGGGTATATAGGTACAATCTTACCATAAGACAATGCATTAGAAGACGGTTCTTCAAATTCTGTCATTCGGCATTGAAGTTTTCCTCTGCCGCTTCTTAAAAATTTACCTGTTAAATACAGTTTAGCTCCCTTAGAAACTCCTGCAGGTAATCTCCCTCCGTAAATAGGTACTTCGCATATAGCAGCCCCGTCTGTTACTATAACTAAAGGCTTTTTTTTATACTGAAAAGTAAAACTCGATACATCTATAACTTCAACATATACAACACTAGTTTTATCTTTATTTTCTAATGCTTCATAAAGTTTTAAAGTTTTTCTTCTGTCTTCATAAGTTCTAGGAAAAAAGGATATTAAATCATATAAGGTAATTATATTCTTTTTTGCAAGTATTTCAGAATACCTAGAACCTACGCCTTTTAAATATTTGATGCTCTTTGTGAATATCTCTTTATTATAATCATTATTCATCAAAACTTTATTTCCTATTTATCTTCATAATCTATATTCTTAATATTATCAATATTTTTATGTTCTGTATCTTTAGTCTTTCCATACTTCCATTCTCTATATTGATTTAAATCTTCAGAAAAATATTTCAAACATAAGCCTATAATAAATGCATCGTCCAATAACCCTGCTAAAGGTATAATATCAGGTATAGCATCTATAGGCATTATTATATATAATAAAGCTCCTGCTATAGATGCAATGGTTTTCCAAGGTATATTTTTATAATTACCATTAATATAATCCTGTATCATATCTAACATCAATTGAATTTTTTCTAAAAACTTTGCAAGATGTACTGATGAAGATAAATTTAATATGTCTTTAGATTTATCAATAATAGATTTTAATTTTTCTAAAGTAATATCTAAAGAAATATTATTCCATATCTCTTTTGCTCTCATAAATAATACCTTCCAAAATTAATACTTATTAATACATTATAACATAATAATAAAAAATTATAAATAATAAGACATAAGTATTTTTTAAACTTCATCAAACATATATACGCTTTCTATTAAAAATTAAGCATTTAAGCAAATAAAAAAGTAATAATACTACCTAAGTTTAGAAATAATATAAATAATAAAAGAAAGTATAATACAAGTAACTAAAGGAAATGCAAAAGTAAAATTATCCTTTTTTATAATTATATCTCCCGGAAGTTTTCCAAAAGGAATTTTTATATTAAATAAAAGAAGTATTCCAACAACTATTGATATTATGCCAATAATTATAAAGATTTTTGCAAGATAAGTATTCATAGTTATTCAGCCATTTTTTTATTCATTTTTTCTATATCCTTATCATGTCCTGCAATAATAAGTATATCGCCTTCAACCATAGGCTCATCAGGATCAGGAGTACAATCAACTACTATTTTTTTCTCCCCTAATATTCCTACCGTTTCTTTTTTTATTGCCACAACATTAATTTTATATTTTTTTCTCAAATCAAGTTCTTTAAAATTCTTTCCTGCAAGTCCTCCGTGAACAGGAAATTCCACTATAGAATGATATTCGGTTAAATCATAAAGCAATACAGTATCTCCAACCTCAAGCTGTTCTGCTATATGTATGCCCATAGATTCTTCAGGGCTTACCAAATGCGTTACTCCTATCATACTAAGTATAGCTTTATGTTTTTCATTTGAATATCTTGCTATAATATTTTTTACATTAAGCTCTTTCAAAAGTAATGCAGTCAATATACTTGTCATCATATCTTCACCGATTGTGAGTATAACAGCATCAAATTTATTAATTTCAATAGCTTCTAATGCTTCTTTTTGAGTAGAGTCTAAACGCATAGCCTGAGTAACATTATTTTTTATAGCCTCTATCTCATTTATATCATTATCTATAGCAAACACTTCTATTGAAGGTTTTGTCATAAGTCTATTAATTAATGCCTTGCCTAAAGTTCCTACCCCTATAACAGCATACTGAAGCATATAAATACTCCTACTTTGATTAGTTTCATTTATACATTATAAAATTAATATTAAAATTTGTCAAAAAAATATTATTAATTAAATTAATATATAATTTATATAAAAAATAATTATATGAGTAAGTTCTAAAATTAATAGAATATAAAATTGTATAAATATGCTTTATATATTTTGATGCGTCAATCTAAATTCAGCAAAAATATATAATAATCAAAAGAAGTACTTAAAGATATGTTTAATATAAATGAATATACAAAAAATAAATGGGATTAAAAATTTTAAGTCCCATTTTATTTCAAATAAAAATTATTTTTAATCATTATCAGCCTGATAATTTAACTTAACTAAATAATCTACTTTATCAACAACTTTAGTGAAAGGCTTTTCAACACTAATTAAAGCTCTCTCAACATTATTTCCGTCTTCATCTTCAATATAAATATCATAGTATAATTCTTTATGATCATATTCATTTTCAAAACTAAGTCTTATGAATATAAAATTATTTATATTGATTCTATCCATTTTAGGCTCATATTCTAAGCGTTTAATCTCAGCATTTAATAATTCCTTGCCTAAATTTTCTACTATAATCTTATAAATAGACTCAAGTTCTTTTCTTATATAATGAACATTATTATCAAACATTATAAAAACTCCAAGTAATATATTTTCTAGCATAACTAATATATCAGAATATATCAATTTTGTCAAAATAATTCACAGTAACATATATTAATATTTATCTAATATAGCAGCTGCCTCTTCATCTCCTAACTCTCTTGCAATTTCTGCAAGTTCTTTAGCTTTTTTATTAGCAAGATTAGGATTAGCATTATTATTAAGAAGTATTAATGCTGTTTCAAAATTGCCGTTTTCTATAGCATAAGAAAGAGCTGTTTCTCCGTCCTTATCAATCATATTCACATCAGCACCATTTTCAAGCAATATATTAATAGCATCTGTTGATATACCTCTGCCTGAAAAAGATATCAAAGGAGTTACACCTGCAAAATTTGCTTTATTAATATTAGAAGTTTTAGCTAATACTTTTATACTTTCCACATCATTAGCAATTAAAAGCGGAGTAATACCTTTAGAATCTACTAAATTAATATCAGCACCATTATCAGCTAAAAATGCCACTACATCAGAATTAGAATTATCGGCAGCAAAAAATAAAGGACTCCAGCCATAATTATTAACAGCATTAACATCTGCTTTAGCATTAACCAAAAGTTCAACAGTATTAAAATTACTGTCATATATTCCTATACCTTGTCTAGTCCATATATCTACAGCATATAAAAGAGCTGTGTAATTTCTTTTGTTTTTTATATTGACATCAGCATTATTTTGTATGAGTGCATTTACTAAATCGGCATATCCGTAATAAGAAGCTATCATTAAAGCTGTAGTTCCCTCATCGAAAGTTATACTAAGATCATATTCTGTATCTTCTTTATTTACTATATTTGTAGTTTCTGTTAAAGTATTATTCACATTGCCTGAAGAAATTAAATTTTTTATTATATCTATAGAAGGACTTCCATCATATTTTGCTAAAGCATCTTCTAAAGATAAATCCTGAACTATATTACTGCTTTCTATAGATTTTTCATCATTTTGTCTGTCTTTATTTATATCAGAATCACTTTTATTACCGCATGATAAAATAGATAAAAGTAAAAATGCATATATTAAGAATCTCATAATAAACTCCAATAATATTAATATATTAAGAAACAATCATATATTAACATATATTATTAATTTTATCAATTATAACATATAACTTTATAAAGTAATTTACCAATATTCTTTTTTAGTATTAAACGAAAAAATCATTATTATATAAAACTAATTATTTTTTATATAAAAAATTTAAATATTTATTATAAAAACTATTCACTAATATATTTTTTGTCAGTTATATATTATAAATATTAAATTAAAAATAATAGGATAAAAAAATGAAAACTTTTATAAAAACAATATTTACTATTTTGATGATGATATCTTTTGTATTTGCTGTATCATGTTTAAATGATTTTACTAAAACAGGGGAAGGAATAGACAAAAAATATGCTGGAAAATATTTTTCAAGTTCAATAGAGAAAAATGCGAAAGGAATTATTATAGAAAATGGGAAAGCTGACTTTACTGTTAATAATGACGGTTCTATAGAAGGAGTAATTAATATTGACGGAGAAGCTATAGAAATTAAATTCTCGAAAGGAAACATATTCAAAACTGCAGATAATAATTATACTGCTGAAGCTGATTTAATTGGAGAATTAGACAAATATACTTTTACATTTAATGATAAAATAATGGAGCTTAATATAGCTAATGATAATTATACTATATCGGGCAGTTTAATAAGGAAGTAATATTGCTTTATTGATTATCTATATCTAAAAAAACTGAAAAAAATTATTAACATATAATTTTTATTTCATAAAGCATTTTTTATATTTAAAATATTAAACTTATTTCAAGCCCTACTTTAGTTTCATATCCGAAATAACTTGAAGCACCTCTAGGCTTTCCATAACCAACTTTTAAAGACACTGCATATCTGTAAAACTCTATTCCAATACCGAAATTAACTGCAGAATGCCAAGTATCTTTTATTAATCCTAACTTGTCTTTTTTATCCAAAAGAGCAGCAATATTTATTCCTGTTATTAAACTAATTTCATCTTTGTATAAAGCAAATCTATAATCTAATCCTGCATGTATTCTAAATAACTGCGGGCTGTTTCCAACAGCATTATAAGAAATTTCAGAGCCCAAATAAACACTGAATTTTTTTATGAAATAATAAACAGATATAGAAGCAAATTCATAACTGCTTCCGCTTTTAATCTTAGTATCTCCTTTAAAACCATCAACCAAATGAGTAGACTGATGATAAATAGGTATAAATCTTATTTTCATATCTATTCCTGCAAGATTTTGAAGCCAAAGATCAGCAAATACCATAAACTGCCCCGAAAAATCATAAACATCAAATAATCCGCTGTTTCTTCCAAGTATGGAAATCTCCATAGCTCCGCCCATACCTACAGAAAAATATTTATTTCTATAAAACATTATTTCACTTGCCAAACGCCCTTCAATATAAACCGATACAGATTTAAAATCCCAATTTACATTTGGAGCAATAAGAGATAAATTTTTATAGGCGTCAAAATTTTTTGCAAATAATATTCTTCCTATAAATGCCCTAGGGTCCTGCCAGCCCATATAATATTTATCAACTTCATATATACGAAATGGGTTTTTAAAACTGTAATCATTTTCCTGAGAGTATAAATTTGCAATAGATATAGACAGTAAAATAAATATTATAGAATAAATTTTACTTATATAAAGTTTGACGGATATAAAAAAATAATTAATTATTTGTGCTGTGCTGTGCTGTGCTGTGCTGTGCTGTGCTGTGCTGTGCTGTGCTGTGCTGTGTGCTTTATGCATAGGAAAGCCCCAATAATAATTATTATATAAATAATAAAAAATGTCAACATACTTATTTTAAGCTAAAAAACATAATATTATTATAATAAAAAATACTAATTATTTTATAATAGTTTAATTTAGTTTTCTAGGTATCCTTACATTTCTTAATGCCTCTAACCTTTGAACAATAGCTTTTTGAACATCAAAATTGCTAGGCTCTACATTAGAGAACTCATATTTATTTGCAAGTATTAAAGTTTCTTTTTCCTGAACATAATTACGCATTCTTCTATAAATTAAAGACATTCTAAAAAGAGATAATTTTTGTCTATATCCATTCATATAAGCCTGTCTATAATAATCTATAGCAGCAGTTCCTCTATTTCTGTTTCCATAATGTTCTGCCAATCTGAAATATATTCTTCCTTTATCATAATTCTTATATGTATTCTCAGCCATATCTATAATTTCTTTTTCTATATTGGCATAATTATTTTCATCTATTAATTTTTCATATATATATAAAAGTCTGAAATAAGAATCTAATTTATAAGCAGGTATTGTAAGATTAGAAGAGAAGTTTATAACTTTTCTATATTCTTCTATAGCCAAGCGATAAGAGGCTGCTCCTCCCTGTTCAGCAGGATCTCCGCCTTCTTTTTCATATATTAAACCTAAAAAATAATGAGCATCAGCATTATCAGGATAATACATCAGAGTTTTATTCATTATATAAAGTGCATAAGAAATATCGCCTTTATATATAGCTCTTTTAGCCTCGCCTATATATACCCAAGCAGGTTCTAATTTACTATTGAATAATGCACCGTACTCATTGGTAACTGCTGATATATCATCTGTTATGGTATTAAGATTTTGTGCATATATTGATAAAGAAGCCAATACTAATATATTAAATGTTAAAAAAATATGTTTCATAATCTGCATCAAAATAAAGTTTTTTACTGCTTAATATATCGGTATAATAAATTTTTACATTAAATTATTTTTATATGACAAAAACATAAAAAAATCTAACTTTTAAGATATTTATTTACTATCTCATCATCTTCTAAAGCAGTCAGTATTTCTGCACCGTTTTCTGTAACAGCAACAGTATGTTCATAATGGGCAGATAATGAGCCGTCTCTTGTTATAATAGTCCAATCATCATCTTCTATCAAAATAGAATGATGACCCATATTAACCATAGGCTCTATTGCTATAACCATATTAGTTTTGAGTATAGGACCTGTTCCCTGTCTTCCTCTATTAGGAACAGCAGGCTCTTCATGCAAATTAGCACCTATACCATGACCTTGAAATTCCCTTACAAGAGAATAGCCCGCATCTTCAGCAGTTTTCTGCACAGCATAAGAAATATCTCCCAAATGAACGCCGTTTCTTATTTTTTTTACTCCATTAAAGAATGATTCCATTGTAGTTTCTACTAACCTAGATGCCTCTTCTGATACATTTCCTACTTTATAAGTGAAAGCCCTATCCGAATGATATCCTTTATAATATACTCCTATATCAAGCCCTATAATATCGCCGTCTTTTAAAATTCTTTTTTTACTAGGTATGCCGTGTATTACTTCATTATTAATAGAAGCACATACTGAAGCTGGAAAAGGAGGATTTCCATAACCTTTAAATGAAGGCTTGGCATTATGCTTTCTTATATAGTCATATACAAATTTATCTATTTCCTTTGTTGAAATACCCGGATGAACTATCTTACCTACCTCTTTAAATACATTAGCTAATATATGTCCGCTTTCACGCATTAAATTAATTTCAGCCTGAGTTTTTATTTTTATAGCCATTTTATATACTCACCTTAATTAAATATATTATTTGAACTGCTGCCTGTATTTAGAGTATTATCATTATTAAAAGTATTATTATCTTCTTCTATTGTTTTGATACCTGTAAATGACTCCTGAACTACTTTTGTAATATCTTTTTTCTGTCCGCCTGTAATAGTCATCTCTCCCTGTATAACAGCACCTTCTCCTACATCTATTTTAGGGGCTTCTATATTTCCTAAAACCCTGCCTGTTTCTATAAGTATAACTTCTTTCCTTGCATCAATATTTCCAATTAAAGTACCTGCTATTGTAATGCTTTCTGTTATAATTGTACTAGTTTTTACCTTGCCGTTAGGTCCTATAATTAAATGTCCGTCTATCTTTAATTCCCCTTCAAATTTTCCGTCTATTTGAAAAGAACCCTTCACAATAAAAGTACCCTTGAAAGAAGAACCGTCGCCTATAACACTATTTACTATGTCTTTTCTCGCCATAAATTTTAACTCCTAAAGTTTGATTTTATAAGATAGTTAGAAAAAGTCAATATTATTTAATTATAACATAATTTTATTTTTTAGGTATACAAAAAAGCACTGTCTCCCCTCCCCAAGGCGAGAAAGTCCTTATATAATAATTATAATTTTCTGTTATTTCTTTAATGAAAATTGGAACTTTATAAAAATCTTCCATAAAAAGCTCTCCGCCATGATATATAGCAACGGCAAGAGAAGGCTTGAATTTTTTTATTGTTTTTGAAGCACCCTCTAATATATGCATTTCTGCTCCTTCAACATCCATTTTTAAATAATCTATTCTTTCTATATTATTAATTTCAGCAAATTCATCTATAGTAACTGCCTCCATCTTAACTATAGGAGTATTAGGAGTCATAGATACAAAATCAATAATTTCTTTTTTATTAGAAAATAAAATATTATTTAATATTACATTATTTAATTTATATTTATCTTTCATTAATTTTAATGTTTTATAGGCATTATTATCAGGTTCAAAAGCATAAATCTTGGCATTATCATTGCATTTTTTAGAAAAGAAATAAGTTGTATCACCTTTCCAAGCTCCGACATCAAATATAATGCTGTCATCTGATGCCTCAAAAATATTTTTTATATTATACTGCTCAAGTGAGAATATATAAAAAAGTAAAAAATTTTCTATTTCTTTAGGATATTTATACTTCTGCAAAATAAATAAAACTCTCTTTATACCCCAAGAAAATATATTAATAGAACCATACTTTATACTCAATTTTATTTTTTCTTTAATATTAGTATAGGCATCTCTATTAAATGAAAGCAAATATCTATATCTTACTATTTTTCTAAATAACTGTTTTGAATATGTTTCTTCAAGCATATTATAAAAAATTTCAAAGCTGTTATTTTCTTCTTTTTTCATAGCTATTATAAAATTATCAGTATTCTCTATTTTTTCTATTTTCTCTTTACTTAATTTTTTACCTGCTATTTTTCTGCATTCTTCTAAGATTTCATTTATTTTATTTACTTTATTTATATTTTTCATAATTAAATTATCTTCTTAAATTATTAATATTATTAATAGTAATAAGTATCTTTTATGAGATTATTTTTAGAGCTTTATAATTTTATTATAAATAATTTATATTTTATTATTGTGCAATCTCTATTATTCTTTTCAAATCTATTTTTTTTTCATATATGGATTTTCCTACTATAGCTCCGTCAATATTCATATCTCTTAATTTTATAATTTCTTCTTCAAAAGTTATACCTCCCGAAGCTATGATACTGCATGAAACTTTTTCTCTTAACTCTTTATATATATCTAAATTAGTGCCTGATAATTTTCCGTCCTTTGAAATATCTGTATATATAATTGTATCTATTCCCATACTGTCTAATTTAATACAGAACTCAACAGAATCTTCTTTTTTTATCTCTTTCCAGCCTTTAATTGCTATCATTCTATCTCTTGAATCAACGGACACTGCTATATGCTCCATATATTTATTAATCATCTTTTCAGTAAAGTCAATATTCTCTGCAGCAAGAGTACCTAGTATAATTCTTTTTACACCTATATCCAAATATTTTTTTATAGTATCTTCATTTCTTATGCCGCCGCCTACTTCTACAAGTAAACTGCATTTCTTTATTATCTGCTTTATTGTATTAAAATTAATAGTTTCTCCATCGCTTGCCCCATCTAAATCAACAATATGCAGATATTTACTTCCGTTTTCTATAAAAAAATCTAATACCTCTAAAGGATTTTTAGAATAAATAGTTTTATTATTATAATCACCCTCAACAAGCCTTACAACCTCGCCGCTTTTCAAATCTATTGCAGGAAGTATATACATTTTAATCACCTCTATTATTGTTAAATTATAATATATATCATTAAATTATAATAAATCATTATAGCATATAATTCATAATAATTAAAGATTGTTTAAGCATTAATTATTTTTTAATTTTTAAGAATAACTAATTTTATTATAAAAGTCATTTATTTTATATCATTTGCTTATATATATAACAATAAGCTCTTTTAATGGTATTAAATTTTAAATACTTAATTTTTTTATTTGAAATATTGCATAAATAAAAAATTATGTTAAACTTGAAACGCATAAATTATCAGGAGAGTTAAGAGAATGGATAAAGAACAAATAAAAGGCGTGATTATAGAAAATAACCCTTCTATCTTAATGAAATATAAAAGTGCTTTTAATAATGAATTTGATATAAGTACTTTTAATGATACTAATTCGTCCTTAGCATATATTTTAGAAAATAATCTAAATATATATTTTTATATAATAAGATATAATGAAGATGAAAAAGACAGTATTAATTTATTTATAGAAAAAGTTAAAAGAATTAATCCTCAGATAAAATTGGTGCTTACAGATGTATTAGACGGTTTGGATAAAAATTTATATCCTTATTCTTTGATGTTTTACAAAAATACTGATGCTAGTGTAATAGTACAGGCTATACAAACTGAAATATCTAAAATGTCAGATGAAAGCGTACAAAAAAGAAGACAGTATTCAAGAGTAAATTGGCCTCTTAATGTTATTATAGCATATAAAGATAAAATTAGAGGCTCTATAGACAGAAATATACTTTCTATCAGCGGAAACGGAGCTTATATATCATCTGATACTAATATACCTGATAAAGGCGATATATTAGGACTTACCATATCTTTCAAAGATTTTAAACTATTTACTGAAGCAAAAGTTGTTTGGATTAATAATGAAAAAGAAAAACCTGATTTACCTAAAGGTTTTGCTGTACAGTTTATAGATATAGGTATGGCTTCGCAAAAAATTATAGATCAAATCATTAGAGATAAACTATTACAAGAATTGCTAGTAGAACTAAAAGATGAAAACTTCTCTTAATAATATTAAAGAAGCAAAAAATATAATAAGAGAATCATTTAAGCTCATTAGAAGTAATTTAAACTCGGACTTTATAGAGGATAAGAGTAATGTAATTTTTAGAAAATTTAAAAATATGGTTAATATTAATAAATTTCATTCTATATCTGTATACTCCGATTTTAATAATGAAGTTGCTACTAATAAAATAATAAAATATGCATTAAAAAATAATATAAAAGTGTCTGTACCGTTTATTATAGATAATCATAATATGAAATTGAAATATATTAATGATTATGATAAAGATATTAATAGAAATACAAAATTCGGATGCGGAGAACCATTTGAATACTGTAAAGACTGCAATATAGAAGAAATATCTATGTTTATTATACCAGCTTTAGCATTCGATGAAAAATGCGGAAGATTGGGATTCGGCAGCGGATACTACGATAATATATTAAAAGTAAATAAAAACGCTTTAAGGATAGGATTAGCTTATGATTATCAAATACTTCCGCTAATACCGAAAGATGATAATGATGAAATACTTGATATAATTATAAGCGAAAATAAAGTAATAACTGCCGCATTCTAATATTTAACTGTCAGCAGCAGCCTCTTCTTCCTCTTCATCTGTACTAAATAATTTTTCTAAATCTAATACTACCAGCAATTTATCTTCTAATTTGCCTACACCTTTAATATATTTCTGTCCTATACCTGAAAGCATAGGAGGAGGAGGCTGAATATCTGAATTGGAAATAGATACTACTTTTGATATAGCATCTATAATAATACCCATATCGACATCTTCTATTTTAACTATGATAATACCTGTGTTTTTATCGCCTTCTGTTTCTTCTAAATTGAATCTCTTTTTCAAGTCTATTATAGGTATAATATTACCGCGTAAATTTATTACACCTTCTACAAAATCTGGGGCATTAGGTATAAGAGTAATCTTTTCCATTTTTATTATCTCTTTAGCCTGCATGATATCTATAGCATACTCACCGCTGCCTAATCTAAAAGTAACAAGGTTTGTACTATCTTCGAGATCAACTCTATTTTCTGTACTTTCAATAGGTTGTTGCTCTGTCTGCTCTGCCATTTAATATGCCTCCATAAAATTTACAGTCATTCCATTATCGGAAATAATTGCGTATATTTTATATCAATAAGAAATATTTGCAATTAAAACATAACAATAATGCAGTGAAAACATTTTTGTTATTTTAAATCATTTTTATCTAAAAGTCAATAATCTATAAAATTCTATTATATTTAATAGTTATAAATACAGCATACTTTTTATTTAAAAAACATATTCAGTGATAATAGTATAAAATACTAAAAATATATATTTAAATAAAATTTGACAAAAAAGCAGCACAGATATAATATCATTAAAAAATTAAAAGATTTTGTATGCTGAGTATAGAAAGTTTAATAATACTAATAATAGGCTGTTCAATAGCAGGATTTGTTGATGCAGCTGCCGGAGGAGGCGGACTTATAAGTTTGCCTGCATATTTAATAGCGGGCATTCCTCCGCATACAGCATTGGCTACAAATAAATTGACATCTGCTTCAGGAGCCATAGTTTCGGCATTTACTTTTTTCAAAAATGGAAAACTGACAGCTAGGCTAATAAAGTTTTTAATACCTATGACAATACTAGGCTCTATTGCAGGCGTTCGGGTAGTTGTATTAATAAACTCTAAAATACTGCAGCCATTGATAATGATATTTATTTTAGCGGTTGGAATATATACATTATTTTCTAAAACTTTCGGAACTGAAAATAAATTTGATGAAAATAATCTAAAAATAAAAAACTATATAATAGGAATGCTTTTTGCTTTTCTTTTGGGTTTTTATGATGCGGTATTCGGTCCGGGTACAGGAAGTTTTTTAATAATGTTTTTTGTACTTTATTATAAAATGGACTTTCTTCTTGCTTCTGGAAATGCTAAGGCTTTAAATCTTACTAGTAATTTATGCTCATTAATAATATTTGCTATAGAAAGAAAGGTTAATTATATGGCAGGCATATTTATCATACCATTCATAATGATATCAACATATTTTGGGGCTAAATTTGCAATAAAAAAAGGAATAAAAGTTATAAAACCTATATTTGTAAGCATATCATTACTGACTACTTTAAAAATACTTATAGATATAATTAAGATAAAATATTAATGTTTTGCTGTTTTGCTATAAACTATAATTAATAATATTATACAAGTGATAACAGTATCTAATAGCTTTATCTTATAAAATTTAAAACTAGATTCTTTAATATTTAATAAATAAAAATTGTTTTATTATTGCTAGCGATAAACTAACTAAAAATTAGATATAGCTTTATATATAATACTAAAATTATATTTGTATAATAAATAAACAAATGATATTTACATAAAAATAAATTATCTTTTTATAAAAACTTCTATATAATTAGGCAAACTAGACAAAGTGCATTCACAGTAATTCGGACTAGTAAATCTAAAAGTTAAAGTGTATAGTGAACTTGAAGCATTCAATTTATATTCTACAACTTTTTCATAAGGATCCCAATTCTGTATAATAAAATTATGAGAATTACCGATGCCGTCATCAATAATTAAATCGCCATTTTTTGTAATAAAAAAACGATCCTGAGAATTATTTTTATTAACCCATTCGCCAATCAAATTAGAAATTAAAAAACCAGGTTTGGTAAAAATATTGCAAGATAAAAGCATTAATTGGCATAATACTAATAATATAAATAGCTTTTTCATAAATATAAATCTCCTTAATACTTAAATAATTTATTTTTTAAATATTAAATACATAACAAAACTAAATTAATAAGAAATATATAAAAAACACTTAATTCTTTATTGCCAATCAAATTATAATCAGTACATAAACCCTTTGGGATATTAATCCGATTAAAGAACTTCTGATATTATTTCTTAATATAAAATATAATTTCTTCTAAATATAGTATTAAACTTCTGTCATTTTTGTACCATTTAATTCTAATAAATGTTTCTAAGTGTTTTATTTTAACAGCATAATAAATTTTAATTCTATAAGCTAGTATAAATAAAATAATTTTAAAGTCAATAAAAATAAAAAATTATTTTTTTTTGCAAATTAAGTATATATAATTTTTTAATACATCTATTTTTTATATAAAATAAATTTATATTTTTAATAGCGTTTTTGTATATTAATTGTAAATTTAAATAATGCTAGGGCTGTCATTAAAATAACAGTAAAAACTAAAAAGAACAATATTACAATATAACAACAAATAAAAGCTATAAAAATATATGGCAGAAAGCGAAAATAAAATTTTATATGTATTAAACAAGCTAAATTTGTTAAAACTTAATTATAAAATGCATTAAATTAACTAAAAGTTAGCAGCAATGAATATATATTTATTAATATACGAAAAAATATATTATTTAAAAATATCATTAGTGGCATCATACCAAAATACAAAATCTAAATATTCCATAGGTATTTTTTCATTTTTGGAGTATTCTAACAAATTTGCTTCACATTTAAGATAATTATTTTTTGTAAGGCTTGTTTTTGAAGTCATACCATCAGGCAGAATATTTAATTTATCCATTACACGCATTATATGTCTGTCAAGTATAGCTATTTTCTGACCGAAGCCTATATTTCTAAGAAAATGGCTAGCCTCTTTAAGTCCATAGCCTTTTACTTCTTTTGCAAGCTGATTTCTTAATTCTACCATAGAATCATTTTTTAAAGCATCATTTATTCTACCTTTCAAAATAAATTCTCCATTAGGAAAATAAATATTTCTAGCAAGTACAATATTATCAGCTTTCATATTATGAAATCTTACATGCTTAATCAATATAGAAGCTGTATCCTCAGCATTTCCTCTAAAAAGCAAATTATTATTATATAAATCAATAATAGCAGCAGCACCATTTCTAGCCTTTGTTTGAGGAGTACATATACAAAATGCCAATTCAGCAAATAATCTTTTATCATTATCTCTTTTATAAACTCTTTCAAAATATTCAAGTCTTCTTTTCATTCTATTATGAAGAACTTTATCTTTGTATATTCCCATCAAATGCTTAGCATATTCCATATCCATAATAATCCCCTATATATAAAAGTATATTGATGATACTATTATATAAATTAAATTTCAATATATAATAATTAACTATGAGATTTTTGAAATTGAATATTATAAAACTTAATAACACAAAACAAAGCATAAATAATATTGTTTTTTTATTACTATATTTTCTTATATATGCTATAATATAAAATACATATAATTTTTCTCATATTATTTTGTTTTTTTCCGATAAATAATTGTAATAGTATTTTTTAAGGTAATTAGATATGAAATATAGAATATTATTTCTTTTGTTTATAATGGGCTGTTCTAATATATTTGCTCAAAACGATAACTTTTTAGATACAATTATGTTGGATCAAATAAAAAGAATTTACCCTGATGATAATGTTGTTTCGCCTTCAAGCTATACAATAAGTATGAGTTTTGACCTAAATAGGTATAGATTAAATCAGCCTATTACTATGGAGATAAAAATATATGCTGAAAAGGGAACTATAAGTTTTACTAATTCATCTAACCCTTTTAATAATTATAATTTTACCGTTTATGATAATTATAATAATCCTGTAGTATCATCAGATAATTATACTCTTTGGAAATATAAAAATGAAAAATCTTTAGACACTTCTAAAGATAGAATTGTAACACTTAATGAGGGAGAAAGTTTTTCATATTATATAGATTTAAATAATTGGTTCTATTTTGATAAAATAGGAAGATACAGAATAGAGGGAAGTTTTAACCCTATGCCTGAAATAAGCGGAAATTTTTATATGAAGGCTGATACCGCATATTTTCTATTAGATGAAGCTAGATCATATCAAAATCAAAATACTAACAGTATGCCTATTTATGATAATATTGCTTCAACAAATCAAAATATTTTAGAGGACTATTCGCCTTCAAGCATCATATCAAATACTTTATTTGCTATGAAAAATAAAGATTGGAATAATTATTACAGATATATGCATATGCCTTCTATAATAAGTATAAGTCAGAGATATTATGAAGCATATAGAAATAATTACAGCAATGCATATTTGGAAGATTTTACAGATACAGGCATTCGTCAAAAGGCAAGAGAATTAAGTTTTGAAGCTTTTTTAAGAAATCAGTTCTCTGATAATGTAAGTATTGATATGATTAGAACAAATTTTGGAAATAATTTCCTTAATAATCTTGAAATGGCTTATAAATCAAGTAATATAAGAGAGCTTGCTATAAGATTTGATATTCTTTATAGAACTTCTCTGCCTGAAGACAGAAAAATACTGTTTGAAGAGTTCAAAAAATATTTATCTTCTGCTTATGACAGACAAGTGAGAAATAGATTTATAGCAGAACTTCAAAGAGATATTATTTCTGCCAGAAATGCGAAAGAAAGAGAGCATTATACAGCTATATTAGATCTTATTAAAACAGAATATGATCCTGCCGTAACTTATACTCTTCTCAATTTTACTATTGATAAAATAACTATTATAGAAGAATACGGACTTCCTAAAGCTGAAGTAGAAACCAGACTTTATCATAGATACTTTAATGCTGATAATGGAGATATTTATGATCCTGTTGTAAAAAGAACTTTCGTTTTAAGAAGAATGGGAAAATATTGGTATATAGTTAACTATTATGACACAATTGTTGATAATTAATAATTTATAATTGATAATTAAATATAATAAAAATTTTAAAGTGAGTTTATAGCTAGCAATAAAATAAAAAACTTGTGAGTACCTGACATTCAAAGAATGGCAGGGAATATGCCGATACCGGCAACAAGTTTTTTATTAGTAAATAAAGAGATAAA
This sequence comes from uncultured Brachyspira sp., assembly GCF_910578695.1. Classification (GTDB taxonomy): domain Bacteria; phylum Spirochaetota; class Brachyspiria; order Brachyspirales; family Brachyspiraceae; genus Brachyspira. Next base: position 17,888 of record NZ_CAJTQJ010000005.1, on the reverse strand, counting down.
CGAGCAGCTAATAACCGACGATAAGGAGGTTATCAGCTATTTTAAAGCGAGTTTATCGATAGCAATAATAACAAATTATTATTTTTTATTGTTGCTAATAAAAATTGTTCGCTTTTATTGGTCTGTTAAGTAAACTTAGCAGACGCTCACAATTTTTATAATATAAGTTATCAGCTATTTTAAAGCGAGTTTATAGCTAGCAATAAAATAAAAAACTTGTGAGTACCTGACATTCAAAGAATGGCAGGGAATATGCCGATATCGGCAACAAGTTTTTTATTAGTAAATAAAGCAATAAACGAGCAGCTAATAACCGACGATAAGGAGGTTATTAGCTATTTTAAAGCGAGTTTATAGCTAGCAATAAAATAAAAAACTTGTGAGTACCTGACATTCGCAGAATGTCAGGAAATAATTAATGAACAAGTTTTTTATTAGTAAATAAATAAAATTATTATTTTACAGTATTGCAAAAAGAGTAAGTTTATAATATAATACACTATTATTTATAATTTTACTTTTAATAATGGAGAATAAAAACAATGAAAAAAGATATACATCCTGAGTATTTTGAAACAGATGTTAATTGTGCCTGCGGTGCTAATTTTAAAATACATTCTGTACAAAAAAATTTGCATGTAGATATTTGTCATAACTGCCACCCTTTCTTTACAGGCAAACAAAAAATCCTTGATACAGCTGGAAGAGTTGATAAATTTAAAAAACGTTATGGCTTAAAAAAATAATACCCAACATAAATTATCTAAAATTATAATTAGTTTAAGTTATTTTCCTGCTTAAACTAATTATTTTTTTATTTAAGAATATATTATCCTTTTAACAAAATAAAAAATAATCTCAATCTAAATAATAATTAAATATTAGGATTCATTATGAAATTTATCATAGAAAATAAAGTATTTGAAACTTTAAATAACTTATGCATTGCTGTAATAATAGCTAAAAAAATTAATAATAAAAATAAGATAAATGATATATCAATAATGCTTAAAGAAAGTATTTCAAGTGCTGAAAAAGAATTTGAAAATATAAAGGTGAAAGAAATCGAATATATAAAATGTTATAGAGAAGCTTTTCAAAAATTAAATATTAATCCTAATAAATTTATGTGTTCTATAGAGGCATTGCTCACAAGAATATCAAAAAAGAAAGGAATGCCTGAAATAAATTCCGTAGTAGACTTAGTTAATGCTGTTTCTATTAAATATAAACTTCCTATGGGAGCACATGATTTAGATTCTATGAATAATGAAGATTTTTATATTAGATATTCTGTAAGCGATGATACATTCCTTCCATTCGGAGAAACTGAAACAGAAAAAGCTGATGATAATGAATTGGTTTATGCTGCTGCTAATGATATAAGAACTAGAAGATGGATATGGAGGCAAAGCGAATACGGAAAAATTACTGAAAACTCTTCAAATATAATATTTCCTATAGATGCTTTTATAGGCATTAATGATGATAAAGCTATCAATGCCAGAGATGAACTTGCTGAATTATTAGTAAAATTTTTTAACTGCGATATAAAAATAGGTATGATAGATTCTAAAAATAATTATATAGAATTTTAACTTTATTCTAATACCCGCCCTTTTAATTTTATTGTTTTAATAAAAAATAAAAATTCCAATTATATTTATTGCATACACTGTAAAAGCAAATTTTCCCAAGTTTTTATTAGATTTGTAATTTTAATTAAAGCACAGTTAGCTGACTTTTATAAATAGTAAATTTAATAGTTTATTATTTTTTATATTTAATATACTTTTGAAACTAGAATAAACAAAAGTATTTTATCAATGACAGGTTTCTGTACCAAAAAAAGCTATATTAATTATAAAAATATTATGTAAATACAATTTTAAATTTCTAAAAAGCATATATAAAATTAATTACTCTTTTTTATTATTTTTATTGTATAGTATCTTTATTAAAAATATTAATGCAATAATTATTAATATTTTTATAATAATATTAAGTATGCTGTTAATATTAAAATGTGCTGGAAAATAAAAATAATGCCTTGCAGGATGCATACGGAATATTCTATCAAATGCAGGATAACATGAACTTAATAAAAAAACTGATATTATAGATGTAATTATAAAAGTAATTTTTTTATCATAATAGTATCCTGCTGTTTTATTTGTATTGTTAGACGAAATAATTAATATAAAAGTTCCCAATATACTATTTATTTTTAAAAAAGAAGCAAAAAAATAATTACATACTGCAGGATAACAAAAGCATTTTAGCAATATACGAAAATGATAACGCGAATGTTTATTAAATAGTGAATGCAGGATAAAGCATTTTATACTGAAATAATGATATAATTAAATATGCGGATGATTACCCAATATTAAACAACAAATATTTTTTATTTTTTTGAATACTTAACTTCTTTTTTACTATTACTTTCAAAAATTTTATCAAATAAAGGATTATGATACAAATCGGCATTAAGAAACTTTAAATATTTTTGCAATTCTTTTTTATCTTCTGGTATTATTATTTTATTTTGTTCATCTAATGACATGCTTATGCCAACTTTTTTAGCTTCTGACATAATCAAATCTACACCTATTTTTCTTATATTTTCTAAATTAGATATTATAGCAAATATCTTTTTTTTATCATTTATTGTAGTATTATCTATTACAAATTGACAGTTATCAGCAACAAATAAACTATTACTACCTAAAAAATCATTTTCTATTTCTTTAGCACTAGCTTCCTTGTAATAAATAGAAACATCAACTGTACTAGTAATAGATTGGGTATATCTAAAATATAACTTTTTACTCTGCAAATCATAATACCCGACTATAAAGTCTGGAAATACTATCAAAGGTTGTTAAAAAGTAGTATACTCTTCCCCAGATACTCCTATGGTATTCTCTATAAGTTTAGTTATTATAGGTATATTTTTATTCTTATATAAATGATTTTTTCTAAATTGTTGAAAAAGTATATATTTATTATTATCCTCTTCAACAAGATATGCAAAAGATTTAATCATATTTTCTTGCATTAATTCAATTTTAAATGGATTAAAATTAATATTATTATCAAACAAATCAGAAGTGTTATTCAAATATTCTTCATTACATACAAAAAATACTTGTTTTTTTTCTAGAGAAAAACTACATACTTTAGAAAAGTCAATTTCTTCATCAAACTTTCTAAAATTAAAAAATTGATTTGAAATAATGTTAGATATTTTTTTAAAGCCGTCATTATTTATTTTGATATCTAATAGTCTATCCTTAAAACAATTAGTTCCTTTTATATCTTTTACAGCAAAAACTTTTAATAAATCCATAATATTTCCTTTAAATTATATAATTTCCAAGTATGTATTTGAATATAAATGAACAACTTCAATTTTCTTATTTCCATTACAAAAGAAAATTTTTCTTTTTGTAATTAAAATATATTCATCTTCTGATTTTGTACCAATTATATAATAATTATACCCTAATATCTTTAATATATAATTATTAGATATATTTGATAAACATATAAAAAGTAGTATTATAAATAAAATCCAAATAATATATTTATTTAATATTTCTCCAATGTTTTTATCAAAAAATTCATAACTTAATAAAATAAAAGTATATAAATCAAAGAAAAATTCATTACCAACATTAGATACTTTATCTATTGTAATATTTCCACTTTTAGATTTATTTCTTTTTATATATAAAATAAATAGAAATAATATTAATAACAAAATCAAATAAAAAATTATTAATAATATAGAGTAAATATTGTTTTGTACAAAAATAATACTACTAATTTTTTCTTTGAATATATTTTCAAGTAATTTTGACAATACTATTATAAAAATAGGTGCTACTATACTAAATTTCAATAAATAATAAAATACAACTATACTCACAAATAACCTCTAAGTTAACAATATAATATATATTGTTATAATCTTTATTTAATTATAATCAAATAAAAGTAAATTATCAACCCACTATATATACCCTTAAATTCTAAACAAGGGCTAACAGCCCGCATCATAAACTTAATAAAATTTTTTTTCTTTTTTGACTAAGTCCGCCTACGGCGTAGAAAAAAGAAGTATAACTCAATACCAAAAATAAAGAGTTATATTTTAATATTGTAAATGTTTTTTGCTTCTTTTTTGGGTAAGCAAAAAAAGAACATAAAAAGTTTGCTTTCACAAAGAAATTAATATCAATAATATACATTTCCTCATCAATCAATAATGAGTAGATAATATTATCAATATTTTTATAAATATAGTTGACAAAATAATTTTAATTAATATATTATATCATATATTAATTAAGGAGAAACATTATGAAAATTAATACAGGTGAAAAGTGTCAAAAAGGTGGTATATATAAGTGTACTAAAGATGGTGAGCAAATATCATTAGGCCTTAATAATGTTTGCCCTCCTTGTCCAAAGTGTTCTAATACTTCATTTGAACTTGTAAAACCATCTTAACTTTTCTAAGCCCAAAAAATAAAAATTATTTTTTGGGCTTTTTATTTGTCTCTCTCTATAATCCTAATATCATCATCAGATAAATTATAAAGCTTATAAAAAATTTTATCAATTTTTATTTCAAGTTTAGAAATATCTTTATTTTCTTTTTTTAAATCGATTATATCAAGAACTAATTTACAAACTTTATCTATCGTTTTATAATCAGTTTTTACTATAGGTAATTTTTTCACATCATCAATTAAAAGTTTTGGAAAAATTCCTTTTGATGCCTTAGGTGATGAATTAAAATGATAGAAAGTCATTAATTTAGAATTTAATAAACCCAATAAAAATAATAAATGTTTTGGATTATCTTTATTTTCTACAATAATAATCAAACTTGGATCATTATACATTTCTTCATCTGTATAGGCTGCATATATTTTTGGATTTGTAATTTCTCTTATTAATATTCTTCTAGAATTAAAGAAAAAGGGTTTACGGGGATTGGCTACTTCATCACAATAATTAAAATATTCTTTTTCATTCCATTTAACAGAATAAGGAGTAACATCTTCACCATATAACCATTTTTTATAATCATCATTTATTTTTTTATAAGAATGAAATTTTCTACTTTTTATAGTTTGTTCAGATTGCCCTCTATATTTATCATAAGCAATAAGACCCTGAGAAACTAATTCTTTATAATAATGTTCTAATTCTACTGTATTGCTTGAAACTATTTTTTGTACAATATTTAAATTTTCTTTTGATTTTAAATATATTAAGCTCCAATTTCTAATGAAAGCATATAGCATTTTTATATCTAATAACTGCAATTTTTGTTTTAATAATGTATTAATATCATTGATATTTTGAGAAGGTATATATTCTATTTTATTATTATTTTTCAATGACATAGTTATAATTACATTTCTAACAATTGCATGTTCAAATACATCAAAATTAGAACAATCAATTAAACTGACTATGTTTTTATCATCTAATAATTTTTTTCTAAATGATTCAGCAAATACATTAAACATAATAGAATTTGGTATTATATAACTTATAAATCCATCTTCAGATACTATCTTTTTAGCTAATATCATAAACCAATATTGAATTTGTACATCAGGTACTTTTCCATGACATTTTTCATATATCATTCTCAAATCTTTACTAATCTTTATGCCATAAGGAGGATTGCCTATAACCAAATCAAATTTATCTATACCGAACATCAAACCGCTGTCAAAAAAATCATAGCTTTTCAGCATATCAAAAGGATTATAATTTTCTAATTTTGTATTATTATGCGAATATTCTTTTATAAGCCTTAAAATCTCTTTTCTTATATTCTTCTTGTTCTCATAACTAGCATTAAAATATTTATTCATATTTTTTACAAGCTCGTTTTTATCCCAAGTAAGAGAAATTAAATTCACTTCCGTCTCATCAAGCTCTATCAAACTATTAGCAGATACTATTTTAAACTCCAAATTAGGAAGTATCTCCAAATCTATAAATTTCTCATTACTCTTAATATCCGTATAATAGCTGCTCTTTAATAATTCTATCCAAAGTCTTAGCCTGCATATATTTACAGAATTCGGATTTATATCAACACCATAAAGCTGATTGCTTATAATATACTCCTTAGCTTCAAACAATGTTTTTTGTATATCCTGTTTTCTCTCTGTAATATTATCATTTTCTATATTATACTTAAAATGAGTACCGTCTATATAATTTATAACTAACTCATCTTGAAATATATCAATATCTATCATTTCATGCAAAACTCTAAACTCGCTTTTTATTCTTATAAGCTCATTCAGACAAGCTGCTAAAAAGTGTCCGCTCCCGCAGGCTGGATCTATTATCTTTATAGAATTCAAAATATCTTTTACTCTTTCTTTATAAATATGTATATTAGCCCTAACATAATTTTTTACTTCATCTATATTATTAAAATGTGTTTCTGTAAAAAATTTATTAAACTTCTCAATTATAATTTTTTCTATTGATTTTTTAGCCATATACATAGTAATAGCAGGAGGAGTAAAATGAGAGCCGTCCTTATAGCCGTTAAGTCTTTCAAATACAAGCCCCAAAACTGAAGATTTTATTATTGTATTTTTATCTGCATTCTTAACATCAGCATTAAATATATAGCAGTTCAAAAATCTAAGTATATACTCCAAAAATGTTAATTGATTTAAATTAAAATCCCTGTCATTATAAAGTATGCTTGAAGACATTATTTTCATTTTTGAATTATTATTCAGTTTTGTTATAGAAAAAATAATCTCATCTTTACCCTCTTCAAATAATGAACTGTTAAGATAAGGTATATATTTGTAAATCTTATCAGAATGCCTCATATTTTTAGGTTTAGCAAGCACATTAAAAAATAATGTATACAAATAATTATAATCTTTAATCTTAAAAGGATTTAATATATCTAAATTGCTGTCATTTCTAAAAATTCTAAGCTGTGCCTCAAGTATCTTCAAAAATAGTATTCTATTAACCCATATAATATTAAGTTTCAAAGCCTCTTCAAATATTTCATTTTCATTATCAAAATTATCTCTGACTATATCCATAGTAAGCCTTATCAAACTATTATGAGTATTAGATAAGCGTAATTTTTTATCCTTATCTTCTTCAAGCCCCATCATATAAATTATTTCTTTATAAAAAGTATTAGATATAGAATTAATATCATTTTCAAGTTTTACACTGCAAATATTATATCTATTAAAAAATCTATATATTGTCTCTAAATCATCATTAAATAAATCTAATCTGTAGCCTATAACTTCAAGATTAATATTCTCTAAAAATCCGCCGCAAATTTTATAAAAAGTTTCATTTTTCACTTTACCGTTTTCATTAAAATAATTTGCTATCTGATTATCATTAATAAGTTTTTCAAAATCATATTTAGAAAATAAATACACTTTTTCAAAATTGGTAATAATAATATTATCAATATTAAAATCTTTATTATCTTTATTTTTTCTGCTTTTATAATAGTAAAGTATAGTCTGATAAAATGCTTTATTATTATAATTATTATCCTCAATCATCTCTAATGTATTATTATAATTTTTAGCCTCTATAATAGTTTTAATATTATCATCAAATTTTATCACCAAATCTATTTTACCGCTTGTATTGCAGTTATACCCAAAAGCATCAACTAAAAACTTATTTAATATACCCTTACAATGTTCTTCTGTTTCTCCTTTATTTTTGGCATTATTTATTTCATTTCTGTACCATTGAATATCTCTTTTAAAAAAATCTAATTTATCATTATCTATTTCATAATTTAATAAATTTCTTAATTTTAATAACTCTTTTGCATTTTTAGTAATAGACTTCATAAATAATACTCCGATTATAATTATATTATTATACAGTAATAACGAAGTAAAAACAAATAAAAAAGGACAGCTATTACTAAACAGCTATCCTTTTATCATTCAATTTAAAAAAACAAATCTAAAAACAAGATTTTTTTAGAAAAACACGAAAAAATATCTTTCTTTTTTGCTTATACAAAAAAAGAACCTTATGTCTTCGCTTTTCTTAGATATGTTATGCGAAAAGGTATTTCTTTTTTGGTACATGCACAAAGCCCGCCTACAGCTAGAAACAAAAACAATTACATAATGTATAATTATACAATCATTACCAAAAAATATTTTTTTTAAATTTACCTAACCCACACTTTAAAGTTAAACAGAATTTTTCTAAAGAATAAGCCTATAAATTGAATTTTTTAGAAAAAGATTGTACTTTTTTCATAGGAAAAAAGTACCAAAAAACTACTTCTTTTGCAGCACAGGCAAAGCCCGCCTACAGCGAGAAACAAAAAGCATTTATATACTGTGGTATAATCAAAACGATTTGGCAATATACAAAAATACTAAAGCAAATTTTTATTAAATATAGAACGCAGGCTAAAGCCTTTTATACTGAAATAATAATATAATTAAATATGTTGATGAGTATTTGCCATACGAACAACCCGCACTGCATATCTTGACTTTAAGAATAGTAGAAGTTGATTATCCAACATTAAATTACGAATTCAGTTTATTATTTTGTATATAAAAATATAATATAATTTTAAAAATTAAAGCCCACAAATATACATAATTTTGAGAATAAAAATCATTAATGTTTATTAATCCATGACAAAGATTATTTCTTAAATTAAGACAATAATCTTCATTTGATAATAAAGTATTTAATTCAAAATATAAACCTTCTCCAAATATTTTAATAATATCATCTTTTTTTACTTTCAATATTTCATCTAAAGATAACTCTTTTTCAAATTTACCATATCTATCTTTATTTCTAGTATTAACTCCACATATATTTAATAAATATCTAATCCAATCTTCTATCTGTGGAACTAATATTGATAATCCAGCAACATAATCACCTTTAAAACATAAAAAAAGAGCATGAGCAAAAATACTAATTCTACCATCTTTTATAATTCCAGAATATAAACATATATTATATATTAATCTATAATCAATATTACAGTTAAATTCTAATACTCTTTTTCTATAGTCAAAAAAGAAAGAAAATGACGATATATGATAATAGTAATATTTTCTTTTTTTAAATAATTTAAATTCTTCTTCATTATCTTTATAATCGGGGTTAGAAACATGTCTTAACTTATCTTTATCATATATAGTTTTTGTAGCTATAAAGTCTATTATTTGAGGTTCTAAACATTTAGGATTTATATTATAATAGTCAAAATGAATAAAATCAAAAAAACATTGCAAACTTTTAATAGGCTCATAATTAAAAGACTTAATATAATTTTCAAATTCATCTTCTACATCATCAATATTTATTTTTATCTTTAATTCATCTGTAAACATATTAGATATCTGTTCTACATTAGAATATTTTTGTTCTATAAATAATTTTTGTAATTCTTCATCACTTATAATATTTATTCTATAGTCTAAAGGAATTTTATAAAAAATTCTAATAGCTTTATCTAAATTTATATTTCTTTTAATACCATCTTCTTTGGCATTTATATAATATTGAGCTATATCATTATAATAATCGTATTTTTTTATATCATCTTTTAATATAAAGTCTATTATACTAAGATATTCATAAATAATAAAAGTATAATCAGGTTCTGTTATATTTTTTATACCATTAAATATATTATCTATTTTTGATAAAACAACATTATAATCTTTATCTTTTAATGGATATTTTACTATTATTGAAAATAAATGACGGAAATATTCTTCATTATTTATATTAAAATCATTATTATTTATTTCATTGAACACAATATCATATAACTTATTTATTAAGTTTTCATCTTTACATTTTATATATAATAAAATATCTACGATCCTACTCCAAATTAATATACTATTATAATTATTTTCTAATTTAATTTTAGAAAAACTATCAATAGCTGTTTCAGCATATTTATGATTTTTCTTTTTTATATATAAAAAATCTGCTACCCTAGATTTTAATAAACTATCTGAAATACTTTCTAAAATTTCATCAAGAAAATTAAACTCTATTTCAGATATATTATCTATTCTGTATAATATGTTGTTGTCATAAGTAACTTTGTTATTACTATTAATATCCATTTGTATAGTACAAATTTTATATAATAGATGAAATATTTCATTTTTAGTATCTTTATAATACTCTAAAAAAACATGTGAATAATTTAAATATGTTTTTTCTTCAATATTTAATAATAATTCATCTATTTGTAATTCCAAAAATTTTTCTTTTGTTAGTTGTAATTCAGACATATGTAGCCCCTCTTAATATATGATATAATAAAATATAATTTATTTACACCTATTATAGCTCTATTTACTCCCCTTCTATAATTCTAATCTCCTCATCACTCAAATTATACAGCCTATAAACTAAACGGTTAAACCTGCTTATCAATAGCCTTAATCTGCCTTTCAATTATATTTTTAGAGCTGCAGGTTTTTCTCTATCCTAAGTATTTTCATGCTATATAGATGAATATGTAATAACAAAATTTTATGATCTTTTTAATGATATATTTTTCTCTTCAAAATAAAGGCATATCGCATTTTTTATTTCTTTTAACGCTTCTTCTTCTGTTGAACCAAAAACACTTATACTATCCAACTCTTCTGATAAAGCTATATAACCTTCATCTTCTTCGCTATAAAAAATTTTAATACTGTATTTCATATCATTCCTCCAAATTATATTTATTAATTAGATATAAAAATTGTTTAACTTGATAAGGTTTTACTTCTCCATTAACATTTTGTATATTAATTAATTCAGAAATACCAATTCTTGAATATATTCTATGGCTTCCTCTTTGTCTTTTACATACAAAACCAAAAGATTCTACAATATTACAAAAATAAGAATATTTAATATTTTTATTATTATTTGTAAGTTTATCAATAATTTCTTTTTTATTCATATCTAATATAATTATAAAACCATTAAATATAAAATCAAGTATTTTGAACACCTTATGCAAACTTCATAATATATAATGTATTAATATGCATAACTTTCTTCGCTCTATTAACATAAAACTATAATAAAATATTATTCACTTTCTATAATTTTAATCTCATCATAAGTAATCCAATACAAAGCATACACAATTTTATCAATAGCCTTATCAACAGCACTAATCTGCCTGCTAACCATAGTAATAGTATTAGGATTTTTTTCAACGGCTAACTTTTTGTTTAACTCAATTATATTGTCAGCTAAATTAACAATTTTGTCATGCATTTCTTTATCTTGCTTATCAGAAATATCTAATAGTGGTATGGGTATTGATTCTAATTGATTTTTTTGTATATGAGGAAATAAGGTATCATCATTAACATATATATTTTTAAACCAAAAATTAACAACTTTTGAATTCAAAACAGCTAATAAATAATTAATATGAGTTTCATCAATTATATGAACATTATAAACTACATTAGTATTACAATAACCTACTTCATCTAAAGCAAATTCTATATTGTTAGATACAAATTTAGTTACCATTTTAGGTACTTTAGTAAATATTTCTTCTCTTTTAAAAATCTTTGATTCATTTTTAAAATCTGGATGCACATAATATTCGCCCTCTGTTATAATATATCTACTAATATTTTCACCTCGTATCATTTTATATTGACTTTTTTCTTTATTAATTTTCTCATTATTAAAACCGCATTCAAAACCTCTGATAATATCACAATGTGAACCTAATTTTGAATAATTGGATAATTTTTTTTTGCAAAGGCAAGACTCCCTATAGCGAGAAACAAGAAATAAACTATTTGTAAAAATATAATCTATATGTTAAAATTGATAAAAAAATAAGGATATCAAATGCCTGTTATATCAAGATTTTATGGTATTATTATAAAAATGTATTTTCAGCAAAAAGAACATAATTCTCCGCATTTTCATCTATATATGGGAATATGTAGGAGTTATTGATATTAATAAATTAAAAATGATAGAAGGCGATTTACCCGCTTGTATTAGAATGGGCTAAAAATAATCAAGACGAACTTTTAAATATTTGGAATACTCAAAATTTTAAACAATTAGAACCTTTGGAGTAATTATGACTTTCTATAAAATTAAAAATGTTAAGGCTTTGGATAATCTCATTTTAGAAATAATATTTGAAAATGAAGAAATAAAACATTATGATATGAAAAAATTAATCGCTGAACATAAAGAGTTTGAAATTTTGAATGATAAAACCTTATTTAATCTTGTAAAAGTAGATATTGGCGGATACGGTATTTCTTGGAACGATGATTTGGATATATCATGCAATACTCTGTACTACTCGCATAGCTAAACGCACTCATTACAGTAGGGGCTTTCCCGCGCCGTATATCTTAATATTAAGGACAGTAAAATGTAGGTGCGGTTTATTACTCAATATTATTTTTGAAAAGTTTTATTTGACTTTAATTGATTATATTTTCTTTTACTAACATAACCATTAATAATATTACCTTCATTATCTTTAGTTTCTACTTCATAATAATATTTAACATCCCCAATAATAGTTACATTATTAATAGTAGTTTTATTTATTATTTGAGAATTAGAACTAGCATCTTTTCTTACAGGCAAGCAAAGACCTACATAAAAACTAATAATAGCCGTAACAACTATAGATAATATTAGTGCTATAATAGGATTTTTTTTAGCCCATTTTTTATAAACATCAAATATCTTTTGCTGCCAATTAAGTGATATGACATTTTCTTTGTGTATTTCTTCTAAGTCGTTTTTTAACTCTTCAATCTCATTTTTATCAATATTTTCTAAATTTATATCTTTATTCTCTTCTAATTTTAATAATGCTTCATCAATAGAATTAGAAATAATTTCTTTGTATTGCAACATTGGAATATTAATATTCCTAAATGTAAAAACATTAGTTAGCATTGAAATAGTACGCTGAAATTCATTAGATAATCCTAAAATATTAATATCTCTAAATGTAAGAACATCTACTAATTTTGAAATAGTCGATTGAATTTCATCAGAAAATCTAGGAATTAAAATCTTTTCAAAATTAATTTTATTAAATACATTATCAAAATTTGCTATTGGTAAATTTTTATACGCTTCCAAATATTGTATTTGAGTTTTATGCATATTATTAATAATATCTGGAACAAGTCTAATTTTACTAATTTGTTCTATACGAGAATTTAATAAATTTTCTATTAAAATAAAATCTTTATTTTCCATTTACTACCTCTCAATAATCTTTATTACTACTTTATAAAACAATATAATAATACCAAACATTTAATAAAAAATTAAATTACTTAGGTATTAATTTATATAATTTTCTTATTCTATTTCTATTAGCTAAAAAATGATCTTCTTCTATTTGTTTAGTATAATTAAGTAAGCCATTTAATTTTGATATTGTTTTAATAATTTCAATATTATTATTTTCTATCTCTTTTTTAATAATATCATTAGATTTATTTAATAATTTTAAATTTTCAATAATATCTTTTCTTTTTGAATTTTTTATATATAGTTTATTATTTTTTAATATTACACCTGTTATTTTAGCATAACCTTTATTATACCGCTTAGTTTTTTCAGGTTTTATCTTTAAATTATTTTTTTCAAAAATATCTATTATCTTATTAGGCAATTTATTTGTAAACTTTATATCTGAAGAAAATGTCATATCATCTACATATAAAGAAAATCTTATTCCTTTTTTTAAACATAGATTATAAATATTATCAAAAACATCACTATAACATAAATATGCTAATATTTGACTTGATGGACTTCCTGTAGATAAAAAAGTTTCTTCCCCATTATCATAAACTGTTAATTTTGTAATAAATAATGCTACATCACTATTTAATTTAAACTTATTAAAAAATAAATCATATATTATATTCCCTTTGATACTATTATAAAAACTTGATATATCCATAGTCAAAAAATATTTTTTTCCTAAATGATATCTAGCATTTTCAATATTATTTTTATTAGTATTTTTTATACTTGGAGCAAATAAATATTTAGGTAAAACTTTTGGTAATAAACATTTTAATAATTTTTTTTGAGATTTTTTAAGAAAATACATAGGTTTGTGTATTTCTCTACCATTGTCATTAATTTCTGTTATATAACATTCTTTTATATTATTGTTAATAATGTTATATTTTAATACTTTATTAACACAAAGAACTTTACAAACTTTTTCTATAGAAGTAAAATTTTTAAATATATCCAAATTGTATTTTATCATCAAAAATAATAAGCTGGTTACCTAAACAGGTAATCCATAATGGAAGATACAACCTTAATAATAAAGTGTATCAACTTATGATATTTTACATAATAAAATATCATATTTAGGAATAGTGATATAATTTTATTTTTGATAAAATTTACCATAATATCTCCTTTATATAGTACTTTGGATTTCTTACACAATGTAAGAAGCACTATGCCACCCATAAAGGAGTGAAAAAATTATATCCCTGTTTAAGACCATTAGCTCGTAAACGAGCAATAAATTATTGCAATATTCTAACAAATTACTCGCTTTGCGAGTCTATTGTTAGTTAATGCAATATATGATTGCTAATAACGAGCGATAAATCATCGCCACCCAAAACATATTTTAAATGAATAAATGAAATACAAACAATAGCAATTCATAATTAATGTAAAATACATTTAAGTAAATAAGCAATGAACACAATAATCAAACAATTCAATTAATTGTGAAATTTTTCAAAGAGCAATATTTATTGCTTGGTGGCAATTCTTATATAATAATACTATACATAATTTTTTTGTCAATATAATATAAAATTATTTAATCAATATATAATACCTATTTTCTATTTAATCACCCTCTATAATTCTAACTTCCTCATCGCTCAAATTATACAACTTGTACACCAACGCATCAATCTGCTTGTCAACAGCATTAATCTGCCTGTTAATCATAGTAACAGCATTAGGATTTTTTTCAACAGCTAACTTTTTATTTAAATCTAATATTCCATTAACCAATGATGATAATTCATTATGTAAATCACTATATCCAATTATAATAGGTAAATTAAATATATGTTTCTTCTTAATTTGAGGCAAAACACGTCCTTGTTCATTATTTAAATTAACATATAAATAATAGAATAATTTAGAATTTAAAATACCTAATAAAGCCTTATAATCCATTTGTTCATTAAATTGCTTAATTATAAAAGTACTAGCAAGTGTAAAGAAACTTTCATCATCATAAGTACCTATTATTTTATTACTTGTCTGTCTTATAATAATTTTTTCTTTCGTTTTAAAAATATTTTCCCTTGTATTACTATGCAGTTTTTCTGGAACATAATAAACATACTTACCGCCCCAAGTTTTAGTATATCTATTAATATCTGAACCAACTATTACTGGAAACCATTTATTATTCTTTTTATCCATACTAATATATTCTTTGTCGTTGCCTGTTTGTATTCCGTTATAAATCTCAGACAATTCACCAAGTTTGACTACATTATCTAATTTATTTATTTTTTCTAAAATATTATAGTAGCTCTCATCTGCATAGATATTAAAATAAAAATCTGGCTCTTTATTAAATCTATCTTGTTCTATATACTGTAAATTAAATTCTTCATTATCAAAATTATCTCTAGTAAAAATATTATACCTAACTTTTATTTTATTATTAATATTAACTTCATCAGTTTTTTTAAAAATAATTATAGAAGTTGGTACTACAGCTTTAAAAACCATACCTTTAAATTCATCTATTCTCAAAATATTATGTTTAAATAATAAAAACTGTCTAATTTTTTTAGAAAGAGGTTTCATCAAATATGTACTTGGCGTTATTAATGATACAATACCAGTTTCATTTTTTGACAATATACTAGACTTTTCCATAAAAAATGTATAATAATCAAATTTATCTTCTGAAGTTTTATAATTATCTCTAAGATAATTTTTTATTATATTATCAATACCTTCTGATCTTGATGTTTCATACGGCGGATTGCCTATCACCACATCGAAACCGCCCCCTTTAAAAACATTTTTAAATTCGTCCTCCCAATCAAAACAATTTATTTTATATTGCGTCTCCTCGTCAAAATCAAGCACCGACTGACTCTCGTAAAAATCATTGCCTATTAAACTATTGCCGCATTTGATATTGTCCTCCAATGAAGGTAAAGCACGCTCATTAAATAAATCCTGATTGTTCTGTATTGACGCTGGACTCTCCCCCTCCAAACATTTCATAAGTAATGATAATTTCGTTACCTCTACCGCATTGCTGTCTATGTCCACTCCAAATATATTGTTGCGTAATATCTGCTTCTTTATCCAAATTGTTAAATCCCCATTCTCTTTTATTACATCTTCTTTTGAACCCTTAAACTTTGCCTTGTCCTTTATCTTGTTGTAATATTCAATATGATAATTAAGTAAATATTTATACGCCCCAAGTAAAAAACTTCCGCTGCCGCAAGCTGGATCCAATATTTTTATATTCGCTATCTCCTCAGGCTTCTTCCCCTTTATAGCCTCCCCAACTGTATTCGCTACTATATAATCAACTATATACTCAGGTGTATAATAAACCCCTCCTGCCTTACGCACCTCTGGTTTTAATTCTATCTTCGCACTATGATTCTTACCTATAGTGATTGTCTTTCCCAAAAACTGCTCATAAGCATTCCCTATTATCTCAACCGATATAACAGAAAACTCATAAGGACTCAAAGGATAATAAAGCTCATTAATAATCTCTTTTATCACTTTATTATCAATCTCAATACTGCTGCTAATACTGTCTTTAGAAAAATCAAACAGCCCCGAATTATACCTGCCGTCAGCCTTCTCAAAAATTTTTAAAAGATTACCATAAAAACTCTCACCCTTATTTTCACAGGTCTTTTTTAAATCCCCATACTCCTCAATGCCTCTGTCTTCAGCCGCCCTCAAAAATATAATCCTGTCAATAATCTGCTGAACCGCATAATTCAAATCGCGTACAGATAAATTTTTATTAAGCTTCGCAATATTAGATGCAAGTTTAGTCCTTAAACTATCAAGTGAATTAAGAAAATCAATATCAACACTTTCAGTACCTTTTTTGTTTGAAGTACCCGCAATATATTTTTCAAGCGAACCCTGTTCAATCCTCTCTTTATTAAGTATCTCATAAAGAAAATCAAATCTATTAAGATAATCTTCAAAATGAATATACTCAATCCTAGCAGTAGAAGCCTTATCATTAACATTTGGCTTTCTAGTGCAGTCATAAACGGCAAGCTCCTCAAAATCAGTGAGAAAACTTATGCCAAGTTTAGCACTCCAGCCGTATCTCCTAAGCTGAAAAGCAGGCAGATTATCATCTTTAAGATTAACGCCGGGCTTTTTAGCCTCCACAAAGAAAACTCTATTTCCACCAATACGAAATGCATAATCAGGTGCCTTAGTCTCTTTTCCCACTTTAACTTTATCCTCATGAATTACATCACGATAAGTCTGCGATTTACCTGCCTTGTTCGAAACATCCCAGCCAAATGCCTCAAAGAAAGGATCCAAAAAATCCCTTCTAGTCTCTGTTTCATTATAATTTTTATTTGTGTATTGAGAATAGTTAGATTTAAATTTTGTAATTAAAGAATGTAATTTATCGTATGCTTGATTTTTTAAATCAAAGTTTACATAATCCTGAAAATTGTTTAAATTAGTTGACTGTTGACTGTTGACTGTTGACTGTTGACTGTTGACTGTTGACTGTTGAC
>NZ_CAJTQJ010000004.1 GCF_910578695.1 uncultured Brachyspira sp. | reverse complement strand
GTTGTGTTGTGTTGTGTTGTGTTGTGTTGTGTTGTGTTGTGTTGTGTTGTGTTGTTAACATACTATAATATATCCTATTGTAAGTATAACTATATAATTTATTTTTATAAAGTCAAGCCTACACTTTTTAAATCATATTCAAGCATTATTTTTACTAATTCTTTAAATGTAGTTTTCGGCTTCCAGCCTAATTTTTCTTTTGCTTTTGCAGGATTTCCTAATAAAAGATCAACTTCTGCAGGTCTGTAATATCTAGGATCTATCTCTACATATTTTTTCCAGTCAAGCCCAACAAGTGAAAAAGCTTCATCTAAAAATTCTCTCACAGAATGAGTTTCCCCTGTAGCTATGACATAATCGTCAGGTTTTTCCTGCTGAAGCATAAGCCACATTGCCTCAACATAATCTTTAGCATATCCCCAATCTCTTTTTGAATCTAAATTGCCTAAATATAATTTATCCTGTTCTTTATTAAGTATTTTAGCAATAGCATGAGTAATTTTTTTTGTTACAAAAGTTTCCCCGCGTCTTGGACTTTCATGATTAAATAATATTCCATTTGCAGCATACATATCATAACTTTCCCTATAATTTACAGTTATCCAATATGAATATACCTTAGCACAAGCATAAGGACTTCTAGGATAAAACGGAGTTTTTTCTGTCTGAGGTGTTTCAGCTACTTTTCCATATAATTCGCTTGTAGATGCCTGATAAAATTTTGTTTTTATCTGCGTTTCTTTAATAGCATCTAATAATCTTATTGTACCAAGTCCTGAAACATCTGCCGTATATTCAGGCATATCAAAACTTACTCTTACATGACTTTGAGCTGCTAAATTATATATTTCATCAGGCTGTACTTTTTCTAATATTCTTGATAAATTAGAACTGTCAGACAAATCCCCATAATGAAGAAACATTTTTACATCATTTATATGAGGATCTCTATATAGATGATCTATTCTTTCAGTATTAAAAGATGAGCTTCTTCTAATAATTCCGTGTACCTCATAATTTTTTTCTAATAAAAGTTCTGTTAAATAAGAACCGTCCTGTCCTGTTATTCCTGTAATAAGTGCTTTTTTCATTTTTATATCCTACTATTTAGTATAACTTTTTAAAAAATCATTATAAGCTATTTTTAATCCTTCTTCAAGTTCTGTTTTATATTTCCAGCCTAAAGAATTAATTTTTGTTACATCTAGTAATTTTCTCATAGTACCATCTGGTTTAGAACTGTCTAAAATTATACTGCCTTCAAAACCTACAGTCTTTTTTATTAATTCTGCAAGCTCTTTAATTGTAACTTCTTTTCCTGAACCTATATTAATAAATTTGCCTATATCTTTTGCATTCTTATTTTCCATTAAATAAAGACAGGCTTCTGCTAAATCATCAGAAAACATAAACTCTCTTAAAGGAGTTCCGCTTCCCCAAATTGTAGTTTCTTCTAAATTGTTTATTTTTGCTTCATAAAATCTTCTTATAAGCATTGGTATAACATGTGCATTTTCAGTATGATAATTATCATTAATGCCGTATAGATTACAAGGCATAACAGCTATATAATTTGTGTTATACTGTCTGTTATAAGCGTCGCATAATTCTATACCTGCAATTTTTGCCAAAGCATAAGGCTGATTTGTACTCTCTAAATAGCCTGAAAGTAAATATTCTTCTTTTATAGGCTGATCACATTCTTTAGGATATATACAGCTTGAGCCTAAAAACATTAACTTTTCAGCATTATATTTATATGATGCTTCTATTATATTATTTTGTATTTGCAAATTATATAAAAGAAAATCAACAGGGTAGGTATTATTAGCATATATTCCGCCCACCTTTGCTGCTGATAAAAATACCCATTCAGGCTTTTCTTTTTCAAAAAAATTAAATACATCTTCTCTATTTCTCAAATCTAATTCAGAGTGAGTTTTTCTTAATATATTATTATAACCATTTTTTATAAGAACCCTATCTATAGCACTTCCTACCAAACCTTTATGCCCTGCTATATATACTTTTTTCAAAATTTACCCCCGCAAAATTATTTATCTTTTCCTGTTATTGCTTCAACTATATTAACTAAATTTGCAATAGAACGGTTAAAATATACTAATACATCTCCGTATAAATGTGCATTCAAAGCGGGTATTAATGATTTATCAACATTATCATAATGCCTTTCTCTTGCTTCATAATAAAAGCCTTTTATATTATGATATTTTTTCATAGCCTCATCATAAGTTTTTTCTTTATTCAGATTATAATACTGAAGTATTAAAGTTGATAAATAATCTATAAAATTTTTATTATTATCAATCATTTTTATAATATCTTCTCTTTGCGTATCATTAAATAATGTTTTTTTCTCACTTCCTTTTATAATGGCTTTACCCAAATCCTTTAAATTATCCCCTAGATTTTCATAATATGTGCTTATATTTATGAGAGAAGCTATATTAGATGAGTTTATGCTGTTTTTTCCTAAAAGTTTTAATAAAAAAGTATGTATTTCATGATCTGTATTATCAAGCATTTTTTCATGATCTTTTATTTTTGTAAGAAGTCTTTCACTTGGACTGTCAAATAGCTGTTCTATCCTAGAAAGCATTTTTTTGGCAGTTTCTCCCATATATGCTACTTCTTTTCTTACTTCTATTTCAGCAGAAACAGGCATATTCAGTAATTTATCAGAAAGCACACTGACATGCTTTTCATCTTCCTTATCCTTAATAATAAAGCATACAATTTTTTCTAATTTTTCTGTTAAGAAGTAAAATACTATAACATTGATAATATTAAATATCGTATGTGCTGCTGCTATATAGAAAGATATATTTACATATTTATTATTAACTACCAAATTAGGTCCTCCTATATTCATAAAGCCTAAAACTATATCAACTAACTTTATATAATATGGGAATAGAAAGAACATATATGCTACACCTAATATATTAAACAAACAATGTACTAAAGCAGCTCTCTTCGCATTGGTAGAAGCTCCTAATGTTGCTAAAACTGCAGTAATTGTTGTACCTATATTTTGTCCTAATATCAAAGCCACTCCTGTAGGATAATCTATTAAACCTACTGCAGCTAATGATATTGTAACGCCTAAAGCTGCACTGCTTGACTGTATAATTGCTGTTACAACCATACCTATTACTACACATAAAAATCTTCCGTAAAGTGTATTAGCATTTGCAAGCAAAAATATATTTTTAAAATCTTCTGAATTTCTTACACCCTCAAAAGCCATTTTCATAAGTATAAGTCCGTAAAATATCATACCGAAGCCCATTAATATTTCGCCAAAGAATCTAAGTCTTCTATTTTCCGAACCGAATATTACTATGATAGAACCTATTCCAAGAGAAGGAAGAGCAAGTACATCTATATTTAAAGATATTATCCAGCCTGTAATAGTAGTACCTACATTAGCACCAAGTATTATATTTATAGCCTGCGAAAGCGTTATTATATTAGCATTTACAAAACTTACCGCCATTACAGTGACAGCACTGCTTGACTGAACCATAGCAGTTATTACAAAACCTAGAGCAATTCCAAATATCTTATTTTTAGTTACTTTATTTAATATATCTTTTAAAGCGTTTTCTGTACTTTCCTGAAGTCCGTCTGAAAATACTTTAAGACCGTACATAAAAAGTCCGAAACCGCCGATTAGGGAAAAAGCTAGGTTTAAAAACATATCTTATATCCTATAACTTATTAAATTAAGAGTGTTTAGAATATCATAAATAGACAAAAAGTCAATAAAAATAAGATATTATGTTAACTATGTTACGAATTTATTAAAAAAATTATATACTATGAATATATATAATTAAGAAAAACATCAAAACTTTAAAATATTTTCATAATGAAGGCATTAAAGTAAAAACACCGAATCAAAAACATCAGATATTTTTGCTTATAAAAAGATATAAAATAAATTCGCATTAATATTTATATTAATTATATTAAATTAATACAAGAATTATTTTTTAGTTTTTCCATTTGGGTTTTTAGAAGTTATATTTTTATATACATTTTTCTTCACAGGTTTTAACTGCTTTAATTGATTTATTTTTTCTCTTATTTCAATAGCCTTTTCAAACTCTAAATTATCAGAGGCTCTTTTCATTTCTTTTTCTAATTCTTTTATATAATCTCCGCTTCTTTGTTCAGGATCAATTTTTACTCTTTCATTAAATCGTCTGAAATCAAAATGAAGTTCATAAGAAGCTTCAGTTTTTTCTTCTCTTTCAATTATATCCTGTATTTTTTTGATGATTGTTTTAGGAGTGATATTATGCTCTTTATTATACTCCGTCTGTATTTTTCTTCTTCTTTCTGTTTCATCAATAGCAGTTCTCATAGCATCGCTTATAGTATCAGCAAACATTATAACTCTGCCGTTAGAATTTCTTGCAGCACGTCCTATAGTTTGTATTAGGGTAGTGGTATTTCTTAAAAAACCTGTTTTATCAGCATCAAGTATTAATATTAATGATACTTCAGGAACATCAAGACCCTCTCTTAAAAGGTTTATTCCTACAAGCACATCAAAAGCACCAAGCCTCAAATCTCTTATTATCTCAACGCGTTCTACAGTTTGAATATCAGAATGAAGATAACGAGTTCTAACTCCGTTTTCATTTAAATATTTGGTAAGGTCTTCAGCCATTTTTTTTGTAAGAGTTGTTATAAATATTCTTTCATTATTTGAAATTGTTTTTTTTATCTCTTCAAGTATTCTGTCAATTTGCCCGTCAATAGGATATACTTCTATAATAGGGTCAAGCAAGCCTGTAGGACGAATAATCTGTTCTACAACCTTGCTGCTTTTCTTTAATTCATATTCTGCAGGAGTGGCACTGATATATATTGTATCATTAGTAAGTTTTTCAAATTCATCAAAAAATAATGGTCTGTTATCAAGTGCTGAAGGAAGTCTGAAACCGTACTTTACTAAAGTTTCTTTTCTGCTTCTGTCTCCGAAAAACATTCCTCTTATTTGAGGCACGCTTACATGCGATTCATCTATAATAGTTAAAAAATCTTCAGGAAAATAATCTATTAAACAAGCAGGTCTGTCTCCTTCTTTTCTGCCTGATAAAGGACGCGAATAATTTTCTATACCTGCACAGTATCCAACTTCTCTAAGCATTTCTATATCATATTTTGTTCTTCCGTATATCCTTTCTGCTTCTACTAATTTTCCTTCGGATTTAAATTTATTATATTGTTCTTCAAGTTCTTCTTCTATTAATTTTATACCAGACGCTAACTTTTCTCCTCCTGTAACAAAGTGCTTTGCTGGGTATATTACAACTCTGTCCTGCTCTGCTAATTTTTCTCTCGTTATAGGATTAATTTTTATTATACGCTCAACGGTATCGCCGAAAAAATCCACTCGTATAACTTCATCAGAATATGCACTCATTATCTCTATAGTATCTCCTATAACCTTAAATTTGGCTCTTTCAAGTATATCTTTTACTCTCTCATATTGTATAGATACCAATTTTTCTATTATCTCATCTCTGTCATATTCTCCGTCTTTTTCTATAGCTATATAAAGTTTTCTATAATCTTCAGGAGAGCCCAAACCGTATATACATGAAACAGAAGCCACTATTATAACATCTCTCCTTTCAAGAAGCGATGTAGTTGCTTTAAGTCTTAATCTGTCAATTTCATCATTAACAGAAGCATCTTTATCAATATATAAATCCTTTGCAGGAACATAAGCTTCAGGCTGATAATAATCATAATATGAAACAAAATATTCAACTGCATTATTAGGGAAAAAATCTTTAAGCTCTCTGTAAAGCTGTGCTGCTAAAGTTTTATTATGCGACATTACTAGAGTAGGTCTGTTAGCTTTTTCTATAACATTAGCTATAGTAAAAGTTTTTCCGCTTGCTGTAACTCCAAGCAGAGTCTGATATTTATTTTTATTTTCAAGTCCTTTTGCCAAAGAGTCTATTGCAGTTATTTGATCTCCTGATGGTTTGAACTCGGATTCTAATTTAAAATTCATGAAATTCATAGAAAAGATTATACTATATTTTTTTATATTTAGCAAATTATTTATTTATTCTTTTCAATTTAGATTTTAAAACATTAAATTCTCTGTATATATTTATATAATAAGGATTAAAATTTAAATCTTTATTATAGTATAATTTTTTTAAATATAATTTAGACCATACAATAAAATGTAATGTATGAAATCTTATTTTTTTGTTTACTGAATCTTTAATATAATTGCAAAAAGGAATATCATTTTCAAAAAATATTTTCTTCATTTCATATTTTCCTTTTTTAAGCATTTCAAAATCATCTCTTCCATAAATAATTGCAGAATCAAATATGGAATCATTTTGTACCTTAGATAAATTTCCAATCTCTAAATTATAATTTGAAAAAAATTCTCTTGAAATATCCATATCAGAAATACTTCCTGCAACGCCGTCATTTACTCTGTATGTATTATAGTACATATCTTTTAATTTATTTATTTCATTTTCATCAGTATATTTAAATAATAAATATTTAGAAAATTCTTCTAATATTTTTATATCTCTTATATACATAGTGAGTGCTAAATTATGCGAGAGAGATATATTATAATTATTAAATGGTTTTAAAGATTCTTCTAAATCGGAAAATATTAAAACATCGCTGTCAATATGCATACATTCTTTAATGCTGTATTCTTTCATAAAATCTTTTAATATAATCCATCTTTGCATACAAAACATTTCATAATTAGGATTGCTTTTTCCAAGATGTATATATTTGTTTTTAAAACTTACAGATTCTTCTTTTATAACTTTATTTATATTTATAAACTCACAGTATTTTTTATACTCTTTATATTCTCTGTCAGATATTAAAAATATATCTGCATTTTTATTTGTATGTTTTATTTTTCTAAGTGTATAAATTAGATATTTAGCAAATCCTGTATGTATTATAACTATATTCATTATAATACATACCCTTTATTAATTGAGTATAAATTTTTTTTATATATGCAAAAAAAATAATTATCTACTGTAGACTGTAGACTGTAGACTGTAGACTGTAGACTGTAGACTGTAGACTGTAGACTGTTTAACTAGATTCATATTAATGCATTATATAATATTATTAAAATTAGTCAATATTTAATTAATAAAAATTTACAGTTCTTGAAAGCACTACTGTTTTATTATCAAAATCTGTAACTTCAGCCTTAAAAGTATATTTTCCTCTCTTAGGTATAAATATTCCGCCTCTATAAAAATGAGAATCCACGCCGTATACTTCCTCAAAAGTATAATTAGGTGCTATATAATAAACATTATCTCTTTTTATAAAATATGTAAAATCATAATCTCTTAATAAATCATCATTCATAAAAATTTTTACTCTTTTAAGCCCCATAGGTATGCCGTCTAAAAGATCATAAGATTTTAAAAATAATTTTATTTCTCCGTTATATCTCATATTCATTTTATCTTTTATCTGTATAAGTCTGTTTTCAGTTCTTAAATATATTCCGTGAATTAAAGGAGCCTGAGAAGAACCCTTATCTATATTTAAATATTCTAATGGGTCTACAACTAATCCCTCTTTCATATTTTCTATTGTAAGATGCAGATGTGCTCCCCCTGATCTTCCGCTGTTTCCTGTTAAAGCAACTGCATCTTTTTCAGTTACCTTTGCATAAGATTTTTCTATGCTTCCTGACTCTATATGATAATAATAACTTCTTAAACTATCAGGATGCTCTATCATAAGAACATTGCCCACACCATAAAGAGGTCTTGTAGGGTCTTCCTCTTCATCTATATAATAAACTATTTCTCCGTCTTTTACAGGATATATTTCCATTTTATTACCGCCGAAATCAACGCCGTTATGAAAATGATCTGTTCTGAACTCTCCGAATGTGCTTGTGATTCTTATTCTGTTGGGATCAATAGGAACTCTTGCAAATAATAATGATGATACTGCAAGAAACAATAATATATATTTTTTATATTCTTTCATAGCTTAACCCTTTTATATGTATAAATCATTTTGTCTGTTACAATCATATATTCATTTTCTAAATTTGATATATCAAGATTATATACCCATCCGTCTATCTCTTTTTCAAATACAACTTCCTTATCATTATTATCGTATATCAAAACTACGCTTTTAGCATCTTTAGATATGCTCATAATAGTTGAATTTGTTTCGCTGTTTAATTTCATATTAATTGCATTCTGCATATTATATTTTTCTATATTTATTCTATTAATTTCTTTTCCTTTGTTCATAGAATATAATATAATATCTTTATCGGCAAGCATAAATGCAGTCATAGATTTTTCGCTTATATAGCTTGATACATGCCGTCTTCTATTTAACTCTGTATTTAAATACCATATAGTATTTCCATTGGCATCATAAAGAGTAATATATTCAGGTCTTATTCCGCTTACTGCCAAAGCAAAACTTCCGTATTCGCTTATAGCAACAGATTTTACTATATTAATTTCGCTTAGTATAGTTGATATTGCAAAAGATAAATTACCATTTCTATTAATATAAGCAATATCTCCGCTTGAAAAACCTGCAATATAATCGCCTGTATGCAAAGCAAAAGCTCCGTCAGTAATAATTTCTCCGTATTGTATATGTCTGCTTAACGGATTATTATTAAAATCAAACATTTGTATCTTTGAATTATCGCTTGAATGATATATTATTCTTTCAGCATAAGGAGATATTTCAGGATAAATAGATGTATTAGTACGCCATACAATAACACCTGTATTATTATATGCATCTATATAATTTCCGTATCTTTTATAAATAACAAAATTTTTATTATTTAAAGTTGCTAATTCTCCTCTTGATAAATTGGTGCTGTATATTGTATCTCCGTTAAAATCAAAATAATGTACTATTCCTTCAGGCTTTACAAAGAAATTATGCTTAAATACTCCGTCTATATTAAATTTATCATCGTGAGAAGGAGATGCTATAGATGAAGTTTTTTTATTCCAAACATTAACAGTATTATATTCTTCATTTAATCTTTTAGTTCCGAAAAAAAATATAAATAATATAATCAATACCAAAGTACTTATTATAGTTAAATATCTAATAAAAAAAGGCTCTATTTTATGTATATTTTCAAATTCTATAACTGCTCTTTCTTTTATCTTCATTATTGTTTAATCATTCTTTACTATTATTTATTTTTACTATTATTTAATTATCTTTATTATTTAATATATAAATATTAAGCTTAATACATATAACATTATTAAAAATATTAATTATTTTATCTGCGTTAAAACTTTAGTATTAAAAGAAACAGGCTTTTCTAAAATACTTAAAGGATCAAAGGTCATATTTCCAGCCCTCATTTCCCAATGACAATGCGGACCTGTAGACATTCCTGTAGAGCCTATTAAACCTATAATTTCTCCTTTTCTTACATACTGTCCTTCTTCTGCTATTAGTTTAGACATATGAAAGTATGAACTGTATACGCCTTCGCCATGATCTATAACTACGCAGTTTCCTCTTACAAATAATTCTCTTGATACCCTTACAATACCATTATTAGCTGCCATTATAGGAGTACCGTTTGTATTTGCAATATCAAATCCCTGATGATATCTTGCATAATCTTTGGTATATCCTCTAAAAGCACCGAAACCTGAAGAATATCTTCCCTGAGAAGGCATAATATAAACTTTATCTGCATAATTAGTAGGAGTATAGCTTATATATATTTTACCGTTTAACAATTCTCTTTCTTCTTTAGATTTTTGAGGATTGCTTATAATATTTCTCATAGTAGAAGTAACACCGGGTATTTGATTAGGCTTTGGGGGCGGGGGAGTAAAGTCTAATTTTATATCTATTGCAGTATTTAAAATAGTTTTATCTTTTAATTTTATATCTGATATAAACTGATATTTTTCATCTTGAGAACCTACATATATACCGAAAACACTTTTATAAACTTTCATATTTCTATCAGCATCTTTTACCTCAAAGAATTTTACTATAGGTCTTGCACTTCCTAGAAGTTTTGCATTTTCTATTTTTACTTCATCTTTAGAAGCTATGAATATGGTAGATACTTTACCTGCATAGAATGGAAAAGGATCTGCATATATTTTTATATCATTATCATATTTTTTGAAATCTTCTAAAGAATCAAAAGCATTATTTCTTGTGTACATAGCTCCGCTTATCAGATGAGCATTTTGACTGCTTATTTTTACTTTAGTATTTGGAGAAAGATAATAATATTTATTTGCAATTTTTATTTCGGCAAAAGAATTTTTTTCAGTTTCTATAATATCATTTAATAATACTTCATCAGATTTTTTTATATCTGCTTTTTTTCCGTCTCTTATAACAGAAGTATTTCCAGAAAATTGAATTTCATTCTGCGGATATAAAGATAATGAAATAAAAAATATAATACTGATAATATATTTCATAACAACTCAAACCTCCCAAAAATTATTATAATTATTTTCTATATGAAGCTTTATCTAATTTTAATAAATGTTCTTTAATATCTATATTGGCAGGAGCAAGTTCAAAAGCTTTTGTAAGGAATTCTTTAGCTCTTTCAAAATCGCTCTTTTTAAGAAAAGCCCAGCCTAATGAATCTAAATATGCAGGATTATTAGGATCTATTGCTAATGCTTTTTTTATTTCTTCTATGCCTTCATCTACATTTGTTTCTGTATCTGCAAGTATAAAGCCAAGAGAATTTCTTGCATTTGCACTATTAGGATCAAGTGCTACAGCTTTTTTAAGATGTTCTATAGCTTTTCTGATATTTCCTTTTTTATAATAAACATACCCTAAAGCAGCATGTATCTGAGTATTTTCAACTCCTGAAGATAGGGCATCTATAAGTTCAAATTCTGCTAAATCATACATTTCTTTAACTGCATATATGTATCCCACTATAATATGTGCCTGCATAAGTCTTAAAGGGTTATCTAATCTTCTCATTATTTTATCAAATACCTGAAGAGTATTATCATAATCTTGAATTTGTGCATAGGCTAATGCTAGATGATATCCGGACTCAACATCATTTTTTTCTGAAAATATTTTTTCTAAAGAGTCTATTGCTTCTTTATAGTTTTCATTTCTGAAGAATTTTATGCCGTCTTCTAATTTGCTTCTGCTAGAGCCTATACTCATATATACTCCTAATAATATTTGTATATATTATATTGTATAATGTAAAAATCTCAATATATTTTAAATAAAACTTTAATAAAAAATTATGTAAAGTATTAATTACTAGAATTAATTTAAAAACTGCGACATTTCTTTTGCTATATATTTAGTTTTATCAGCGATAAATGAACAAGTTTCATCATCGCATATATCTGCTAAATCATATTCTAAACTATTATTAGAAAAATCTTCTAATACATTTATAAACATTTCTATATCTTCTTTATCTGCATTTATTGATATATATTTATCTTTAGAATTATTATCTAAATCTTTTAGTTTTATCTGCTTACTATTAAGACATTCCAAAACTAAAACCGATAAATCTAATATTAAATCAATAACTATATCTATATCATGTTCATTATTGTTAGAAATATATTTAATATCTTTAGTGCTTCTAAATGAATCAGATTTTATTTGAGAATATTCATTATAAATATTAAAATCATTAAATATTTTTTTTATGCTATACTCTGTTTTATCATCTTCATTAAAATAATCCATCAGCACAAAAGAATCTTCAGTATCTCCGAAGCATTCTCCCCATAATTTATCTATATACATATCATTACCTTTCATTATATCAATTACAAATTAATTTTATTTATTTAATTTTATTTATTTAATTTTATTTATGCTCTGCATTATATCAGGAATATATTATTTGTAAAGTTTAAAAATTATTATATTAGCTTGACTTTTTATTATTTTTAGTATATTATTAATCACATCTAAAAATATGGCGGCGTCGCCAAGTGGTAAGGCAGGAGTCTGCAAAACTCTTATCATCGGTTCAAATCCGTTCGCCGCCTCATTTTCCTAATTATGATTGACAGCCGAGTAAAGAGATTATATTTATTCCTTATTTGTTTTGTTATAGGAAGTATTGCCGTATTAATTCAGCTATTTAATCTTACAATTAAAGAAAGAAAATCTATTTCTTCATTAAGCGGATTAGATAAGCCTAGAGGAACTATATATGATGCTAAAATGCGTCCTCTCACTATAAATGTTCCTGCATATACTATATATTTAGATACAGAATCTGTTTCATTAGACGGGAATGATAATACTGATATTAATGAAGCTTATTCACAGATTTTTAATATAATAGGCATAACAAAAGAAAAATTTAGAGAACTGCTTGGTACAAAAAGAAGAACTATAAGATTAGCCCAGAATATCAATTTTGATTCATATAAAAAGATAAAAGAAATAAAAGATAAATATAATGTTAAAAGTATTTATGGTACGGAAAGCTATAAAAGATTTTATCCTTATAAAGATGTATTTGCTCATATTATAGGATATATGAATAGAACAGAAACTGAAGGCTATGCGGGACTTGAAGCTACATACGAGGCTATTCTTTCATCAGAAAATGATAATCCTAAAGATATAATATTAACTTTAGACAGAGATGTGCAGACTATAGTAAGAAATGAAGTATTAAAAACAGCAGCAGAAAAATCCCCTCAGTCTGTAACTGTAATAGTATCAGATGTTAATACAGGGGCAATAGCAGCAAACTATTCTTATCCTTCATTTGATCCTAATAATCCTTTTATTTATGTAAATAATGAAAGAATGGACAGAAGCATAATGAGTACAATATATCCGGGAAGCACTATGAAAATATTTGCAGATCTTGCCGCAATAGAGCAGGGCGTTGTTAATAGCGATGAAATTTTTCACTGCAATGGATATTATGATTACAGCAGACAAACTAGAATACACTGCGATTATCCTCACGGCGATGTTGCTTTTAATGATATATTAAAATACAGCTGCAATTTTGCCGTTGTAACTATAGCTGAAAGGATAGATAAGCAGTTTTTTTATGATTATCTAAAGAGATTTGGTTTCGGAGAGCCTACAGGAGTAGGACCTTATAAAAATGAGTGGAGCGGAATATATCATCCTTTAAATAAATGGCATAGATTTTCACGCGGTTATTTGGCAATAGGTTATGATTTGAGTGTTACTCCTATGCAGATAGCAGCTTCTTATCTTCCTCTTTTAAATGGGGGCTGGAAAGTACCTATGCATGTTGTTAATTCTTTTTATGACGGCATAGAAAAAATCAGTGCTGTAAATAACTTGAAAAAAACAAGAATCATAGATGAACAGTATTCTCAAATAGCCAGAGTTCTTCTTAGAAAAGGCGTTGAATCAGGTTCTACAGGACATAGGGCTAATCTGCTTAATATAGATATTGTAGGAAAAACAGGCACTGCTATAACAGAAGTTTATAGAAATAATTCAGATGATAAGCCTCAGAAATATTATCAGTCTATATTTATAGGCGGATTTCCTCTTGAAGACCCTAAAATATCTATACTTGTTCTTCTTGATGATCCTTTAGGTGCTGGAAGTCAGGCTGCGGGTAGGGTAGCTGCACCTCTTTTTGCAAAAATTGCAAATCAAATTATACCTTATTTAGGACTTATTGACGGAGAAATACATACTATAAATACTAATGATTTTTTATCTCTGATACCGCCTTCATTAAATATTACGAATAATATTATGCCTAATATTAAAGGGCTTTCTTTAAGAGATGCTTTAAATAATATATCATATATAGTATCAAATAATAATGCTAAAATATCTATACAAGGCGAAGGATATATATCAGACTTTTCACCTCCAGAAGGAACATATATTACTAATAATTCTATAATAAGATTATTATTGAAAGCACCTTTAAAAGAATAATGGAGTTATTTATGTTTAATATACTTACTTTTGGTGAAATTCTATACGATATTTATGATAATATTTCAGTGATAGGAGGAGCTCCTTTTAATTATTCGCTTCAATTATCAAGGCTTATAGAAAATGATGATAAATTAAAGTTCATAACCGCATTAGGAAATGATGACTATTCAAAAAAAGCAGTTGATTTTATAAATAATGAAAATATAGATAAATCATTAATACAAATATTAAATGGTTACGAAACAGGCAAAGCCTCAGTATTTCTTAATGAAAATAAAGTACCTGATTATATAATATATGAAAATGCCGCTTGGGATAATATAGAATATAAAGCTGATATAGAAAATGCTTTGAAAGAAAATTATGATATATTCTATTTTAATATATTATCCCAAAGAAATGAAAAATCATATAATACTTTAAAAAATGTATTTAAAAACTTAAATGCTAAGTATAAAGTATGCGATGTTACATTTAGAAAAAATTATTATACAAAAG
This sequence comes from uncultured Brachyspira sp., assembly GCF_910578695.1. Taxonomy (GTDB): domain Bacteria; phylum Spirochaetota; class Brachyspiria; order Brachyspirales; family Brachyspiraceae; genus Brachyspira. The sequence goes on along the minus strand of NZ_CAJTQJ010000004.1, from coordinate 112,781 downwards.
AAAAAATAAAAGAATCTTTAGAGTTTATAAATATATTAAAAATCAATGATGATGAGCTTGCCTTAATAAAAGAACTTTTTTATCCTTCTTTGCAAAGTGATAATGAAGTATTACTCAAAGCTATTAATAAAGATTTTAATATTGATTATATATTTCTTACGCTTGGGGCATCAGGTGCAGCTGTATTTTATGATAATGAATATATATTTAATCCTTCTAATAAAGTTAATGTTATTGATACTGTAGGTGCAGGAGATGCTTTTTGTGCTGCATTAAGCTATGCTGTTTTGAAAGGACTTGACATTAAAAATATATTAAAATTTGCTTTAAGCGTTTCAGAAGAGACGATTCAGCTTAAAGGCGGAACAGCAATATATGATATTAAAAAAGTAAAATCTAAATTTGGTTTATGATTATGTTCTACCTGTAAAATATTTGAATCTTTCTTTTGTGAGAAATCTTAAAGAAGTAAAATTCCCTGTATATTTCTCATTATATATGATATTTTTTTTAATATCATCATAGAATTCCTGAAGATTATTATTCATCATTTTATCTATATATTTGGAAGGGTATTTTGATATATACTGATGTATTTGTCTGTTTATTAATAGAGCTATAAATTTTTTCGGAGGCGTATTATATTTAAGCAAAGCCTGATACATTATTATATTTTGTTTTAAAGATGATTTTTCTTCCTGTGTTTTTGCATCTTTTTCCTGATTTTCTAAATCATTTAAAGTGTTTTTTATATTATTTATATTATCTCTGTATATTTTTTTACCTTCATCAGTAAAAGTATAATTAGCATCTATATAAAAAGTATATTCTTTATTATCAGATGATAAAATCTTATCAAATTTTTCAATTACTCTGAATTTTATATCAAGATTATAATTATCCTGAGCAAAACTGTATTGTAAAGCTGTAAATACAAATATTATAATTGTAAAATAGAATTTCATATAATATTATTCGGAATTATTTTTATATTATTTTGGTATAGATGATAATAATCTGATAAAATCTCTGTCATTTGGAAATAATTTTAAAGCCTCTTCTGATATGGTGCTGGCATTATTATATCTTCTTTGATTATATTCTGTAACAGCATAATTATAGTACGATACTTTAAGATTTCTTTTAAGTACATCAGCACTTTCTCCTATATCTGATATGCCTGTTTTATATATTTCTATAGCATTAGGAAAATCTTTTCTGCTTAAATACGAAGTGCCTATAGTATTATAATAATGTACTTTATTATTTTTTGTCATAGCATTATTAGAATCAAATTTAGAAGCCTCTTCCAATGCTTTATAAGAACTTTCAAAATTCTTTTTATTTAAATAATCTAAAGCAAGTCTGTTATAAGCATTAACTAAATTATCATTGTATATTTTAGTATTAGGAGATAAATAATATGCTTTTTTAGCCATAATAAGCTGTTTTTCTAAATCTTTTTCTATTTTTTTTAATGATATAGAATTTGGATATAAAGTTGCTATTAATGTAAGTATATCAACATTATTTCTGTCTCTATAATTACCTTGAGGCACAAATGTAACTATAGTTGAGTTTCCTGCACTTCTTATTTCTTTCTGTCCTGGGTCAAATCCTTTTGATACAGTAGTTTCTACATCAACAGTTTTATTATCAGTATACACAGTACAAAAAGAATGGCTTGAAGTTAATACGCCTGTAACTTTGAATCCAAATTCTCTATACAATAAAGAATACAATATGCTTGAACTTAGACAATTATATTCGCCTTTATATATTAAATCCTGAAATAATGTAGAAGTTTCAAAATATTTTTTTAATGTTCCGCTTGAATAGAGCCAATCAAGTAATTTTTTACCAAATTCATAAGAACCTTCATCTACATAAGGAGATAGTTCTCTTTTGGCAAGATTTCTTATATCATTTAATTTTTGTCTGTAAAATTCAAATTCATCTTTATCTGTAATTCCTGAAGCGATTATAAAGCCGTCATAATGAAGCTCTAAATCATTAGTATTTCCGTTATCTACTTTTGTAAAGAAATCATATTCCAATTCTGTAAGTTCGCCTGCTTCAAACTTTATTCTGTCAGATGGTTTTGAATATATTATTGAATGAGTAAAAATTAATAGAAATAAAACTACTTTAATAATATAGTATTTCATACAGCCTCTATAATTTATAAAATTTATTCTGATAAATTATCAAGTTCATCTCTATATTTAGAAGCATCTTCATATCTTTCTTCTTTTACAGCCTGTTCCAATAATTTCTGCAATTCTTCTCTGTTTTTTTTGCTGTGATTTTCTCTTGTATTTAATTTATCTGATTCATAATTATCATTAATTTCTTCTTTTTTTGTAAAAATGTTTTCATTGCTGCTTTCTTTAAGTTCTTCTCTGTCAAATCTCTGATATGTAAAAGGTATTCCTTCTTTAACTTTCATTAAATTTTCATTTTCCTCTAATATTATGCCTGATTTTTCTATTATATGTTCTTCTATAAATATAGGAGTTTTGAATTTAAGAGAAAGTGCTATAGCATCGGAAGGTCTTGAATCAATGAATATATTTTTACCATTATGTTCTATAACTAATTTTGAAAAGAAAGTATCAATATGCACATTATCTATAATTACATTTATTAATCTTATACTGCAGTTTTGAAATATGCTGTATACTATATCATGTGTGAGAGGTCTTTCAATTTTATATTCTATAAGGCTTGACATTATAGACTGAGCTTCTAAATATGCTATAGATATAGGCACAACCTTATCAGATTTTTCAGGTTTTAAAATAACTACGAAGCCTTTATCTGTAATTGCCAAATTAAGTATTTTAGCTTCTACCACTTTTATACCCCCACATTTATATAGCTGTAATAGTATAATATTAATATATATATATTATTTGTCAAGGTAATTTTTTTTAATTATACTTGTCTATAATTAAAAATTAATATATTATAATATTTTACTATTTGTATTGAAATATAGTTTAATTATAGTTATAATTACTATTAAAAATATATTTTATAATTTGGATACTATGAGAAAAAGAGCATTTTTTATTTTTGTATTTTTATTGATTATTCTGTTTAATCTTTCATCTCAAACAGCAGAAAATTTACCTCCATATCCTCCTGAAAATCCTGAAGTTATTCCTATCAGCGAAATTTATGAGGGAATGGAAGGAGTAGGCTATACAGTTATACATGGTACTAATGTAGAACCATTTAAAGTAAAAGTTATATCCATTTTAAGAAAGAGATGGCATAACAGCGATGCAATACTTATACGATGCGAGGGACTAAATTTAGAACATTCAGGAACTGTAGCAGGTATGAGCGGCTCTCCTATATATTTTAACGGAAAAATAGCAGGAGCTTTGGCTTTCGGCTGGAACTATGCAAAAGACCCAATAGCAGGAGTTACTCCTATAGAAGAAATGTATAAACTTTATAATGATGATAATGCTAAAGCACCTATTTTAGGCTTTGCTAATGATAATTCTCTTAAAACTCCGTTAATATTTTCAGGCATAAGCAGTAAAGCATTTGATGAATATTCTGATTCTTTTAAGAAAAACGGATTTTATCCTATGCAGGCTGGAGGTTCTGTTTCGGATACAAATCAGGCATCAAAATTTCTATTTGGGGATTCTGTTGCTATAGTTATGGCTGACGGAGATGTTTCTTTAGCAGGAATAGGTACCGTTTCTCATACTGATAATGAAAAGTTTTTGCTTTTCGGACATTCTATGTGGTCTAAAGGAAGATTAACCGCACCTGTATCAAGAGCATATATTAATCATATAGTAGCTTCGGTTGCTTCATCTTTCAAATTAGGTGCTGCTTATTCTAATTATTTGGGATATACTGTTTATGACGGGGCATTCGGCGTTTCCGGCGTATACGGAGAAGTTCCTGATAACACTATGGTTCCTGTAAAATTAGAAATAGAAGATCAAACTTTTTTAACTAGAGATTATAATTTCAGAGTATTAAATGATCCTTCATATTTTTCTGATATACTTTCTATGGCATTATATAGTGCTATAAGTTCTACTGCAGGAGAAGATGAAGAGGGCGTATTTAGTATTAGTTATGAAATAGAAACAGATTATTTTGATGAGCCTTATAAAGTAAGCGATAAAATACTGGCTTATTCTTCTGCAGATGCTTTCAAATCCGCTATAAAGCAGTTAATAGCACCTGTAGATTTCTTTATATATAATAATTTTAATAGAGTCGGAATAAAATCTGTAAAATTATCTGTTAAAAGAAATAATCTTGAATATGCATTTTTGAATGATATTACTTTATTAGAGCCTAGAGCCGTAGCTGGAGAAACTATACATTTAAGAGTAGGCGTAACTCCTTATGGAAAAGAAAAGCAGTACATAGATATACCTATAAAACTTCCTATCAATTTAAAAACAGATGTTTACAGTATCTATGCCGCCAATGAATATATTTACAATTATGCAGAACAATTATTTATGTCTAGTAAATATGAAATAAGAAATTTAGATGATGTTATGCGTATATACGGAAAAAGCTATGATGACAGTTCTTTGAGGGTATGGCTTTACTCATCATCTAGGGGAGTTCAAATAGGAAAAGATTTATATCCTACTCTTCCTCCATCTAAATACGGTATAATGGCTAAGAATGCTACTTCTGATAAGGCTGCTGTTATTACTGCTATTGACGGAAAATATCAAATGCCATGTTCTATACTTGGATTAATGAAAATAGATATAATAATTGAAGGGGCTAGAAAATATGAAAATCGTTAAGATAATTTGTATATTACAATCAATACTGATATTAACTTCTGCTGATGTTTCTGCAGTTGTAACTAGAACTTTATCAAGCACAAGAAGAGGTTTTTATGATAATGGCATATATGACGGCATAATGCTTACAGAACAGGGAAGTTTAACTTTGGCTCCTATTATAGAAAAAAACGGAGCTATATCTGGAAAAGATATTTGGAAAATGTATCCTGCTGATAACGGGGATATGTTTGCTGCAATCAGCGGAATGGGTGCTGAGCTTTATAAAAGAACAGCTGATAATACTAATTTTATATTATTTGTATCAGAAAAAAATGAGAGTGCATTTACATCAGTTATAAGCGATAACAACGGAAATATATATGCGGCTTTAGGTCCTTATGCTAAAATAATAAAATATGACAGTCAAGGTAATGAGATTTGGAGACAGGTTTTAGATGATACTTATATATGGGATATGAAATTTGATAATAACGGCAACTTATTTGCTGCTGCAGGCGGAAATAATGCCAGAGTATTAAAAATAACTCCTGACGGAAACATAAAAGAAATATTAAAGACAGATGAACAGCATGCTATGTCTTTATTTTATGATAAGAATAATAATAAACTTTATGTAGGAACAGCAGGAAGAGGACTTGTATTATCTATAGATTTATCTACGAATTTAGAAAATCCTTCATATAATGTTCTTTATGATACAGCTGAAAATGAAGTTTATGCTATAACTTTAGATAATATAGGTAATTTATATTTCGGCACATCTTCCAGACAGCCTGCTTATTTAATACTTCCTTCTATAATAGACGGAGATAAAAGAGCTGATGAAAGAGAAAGAGAATTTAGAAATTCTTTATATAAAGCAGATACCAATGGTACAGTTCAAAGATTATTTTTCTTAAATCAAACATTAGTACTTGCTTTAAGCAGCGATAAAGATAATAATATATACTTTGTTACAGGAGATACAGCTGATATATATAAAATTAACGGCGATGACGGGCTTTTATCATATATAGGCGGATTAAAAAATAAAATGCTTTCTACATTTGCTGTTTCTGAAGACGGGCTTTATTTTGCTGTATCAAAAACAGGAGAAATATACAAAATAAAACACGGCTATCCTAATAAAGGAAGTTTCACAAGCGATACATTAGATTTAAAACTTTTAAGTAAATTTGGAAGTTTGAATTCTATGAGCACTGTTCCAGACGGAGCGAATATATCTGTTGAGGTGAGAACGGGAAATGCGGCAAGAGTAGATAATACTTGGAGTAAATTTGTTGCTGTTGAAAATAATGGCAAAGCAGATGTTCCAGACGGAAGATTTATGCAATTTAAAGTTACAATGGAAACTTCAAATGCAGAATCTACTCCTATATTAAATTCTATAGATTTTACTTATGTTGAAAATAATTTAGCTCCTGAGGTTTTGAATGGAGGACTTACAACACGTTACCGTCAGCAAAATGATTCTTCTGAAACTGCAAAGAGCCCTCAATTAGAAGAAAATGAAGCTATGGTTTATTGGAAAGGTTCTGATCCTAACGGAGATAAACTTATATATGATTTGGAGTACAGATTAAAGGGCGAAAAAAAATATAGAAAATTATCAAGTAATTTAGAGACTTCATATTATAAATTTAATGCCTATTTAATGCCGTCTGGTATTTATGATTTTAGAATCACAGCAAGCGATAAATATGATAATCCTGTAGGTCAGATAAAAACAAAAACTTTAGAAGTGTTTAATATTAAATATGATAATGATCCTCCTGAAATATTTGATTTTAATTGTATAGGAGAAAATGCTAATAGAAAAATTACTTTCAGAGCGGTTGATAAACTTTCATTTATAAAAACAGTTAGATATTCAACAATAACAGGAGAATGGAGATATATTATTCCAGATGACGGCTTGCTTGATTCTATGGACGAAACATTCTCTATAAATATAGATGATGCTGAGGCCGGCTCTATTACTATTGAGGTTATGGATACTGATGGAAATATAAAATATTATTCCTTTTTAATATGATTGGCGTATATGCTGCCGTTAATTGATTTATAAAGTTTTTGTATTCTATAAATAGGATTAATACTTTTATAATTATTAAAAGCATATATATTTATTTGTCTATAATAAATTTTTGGGCTGTCTTAGATAACTTAAATTTGTTAAAATTTAGGTATGAAACGCACGCCTTTGGCGTTAACTAAAGAAAAGCAATTAAAATTAATAGAGCATTTTGCAGCAAGGACATCTTTAATCTTAGTAAAAGTTAATAAAACTACAGCCTCTTATTATTTTTTAAGATTAAAAAAATTAATATTTGAATATGAAACAGAGAAAGAAATTTTTAATTGTGAAATAGAAGTTGATGATACCGCAAGAATGTACTTCGTAAAGTTATTTTGGAGGTAAAAGAAAAGGAAAAAGAGGAGCTAAAAATAAAATACTAGTATTCGGTTTATTGAAAAGATTAAGAAAGTATTATGTAAAAATAATAAATACAAAATTATTTGGTATTATTAAGCAAAAAGTACAGCCAGATAGTATATACTGATTCTTATTGCAGTTATAATATTTTGTATGTATTTGAATTTTGCTGTGTGTGCCTTCGGCAGCATTTCAGAATTAATCACGATGAAAAATTTACTGAGGAAAAGAATCATATTAATGGTATGGAATACCAAAAGAACATTTTCATTTATTAAAAAATGCCAATTTAGATAAGATATTGAAAAGCAATTAGAAATTATATATAATTTAGCAAAAAAGGAGCTTTTTTAGTTATCTAGAACAGCCCCTAAATTTATATATAACAATATTTTTTATAAAAAAGAGTTTAGAAACATTTACAGCAAATATATATAAAGTCAAATCAGGATATAATACAGTATTTTATGATTTTTACGGATGTGTAAGTTCAGAAAGAACTTTAGAAGAAACAGTTAATAATGCAAAAATAGCACTTCAGATGCATATTGACGGTATGCTTGAAGACAAAGAGAAAATTCCAAAAGCTTCAGGTTTAGAAAAGATAAAAGATAATAAAGATAATAAAGAAACATATTATACTAATTGAGATATATTATTTTTATTAATTTAATATTTGTATTTTTTTTAAAAGTATATATACTTATTAAAAAATATTATTAACATAATAGGTTTTTATGAATACATCAATATTATTATCATCTATAATAATTATACTATGTATAATAGTAAGTAAAATTTCTTCTAAAGTAGGTGTTCCTTCACTTTTACTTTTTTTAGTTTTAGGAATGATATTTGGAAGCGACGGGCTTTTAAAAATACAATTTAATGATTATAAAATAGCAGAACAATTATGTACTATAACATTAATATTTATTATGTTTTACGGTGGATTTGGTACTAATTGGAAAGCTGCGAAGCCTGTAGCAGGCAAAGCATTTCTTATGTCATTTTTAGGTACTTTCATCACATCTATGGTTACAGGGGCTTTATGCTATTTTATACTTAAATTTGAATTATTTGAAAGTTTTTTGATAGGCTCTGTTATAGGTTCTACAGATGCAGCTTCTGTATTCTCTATACTTCGTTCTAGAAATCTAAACTTAAAAGACGGACTTGCTTCATTTTTAGAGCTTGAAAGCGGAAGTAATGACCCTATGTCTTATATGCTTACAGTTATATTTTTAGGGCTTACTGGTCAAACTTTAACTAGTCCTTTATCTATTGTGTATATGATTTTTTCTCAGATAGTTTTTGCTTTGCTTGCTGCATTGGCTGTATCTTTTTTAGCTTATAATATGCTTAAAAGGTTCAGATTTCCTGTTAATGGGCTTGATACTATATTTGTACTTGCGGTAGCTTTGCTTGCATATTCTTTATCTTCTATAGTTGGAGGTAATGGATATTTGACAGTTTATATAGTGGGTATTATTTTAGGAAACAGCCATATTAAAAACAAAGTTACTTTAGTTCATTTTTTTGACGGTATAACAGGGCTTATGCAAATGGTACTTTTCTTTTTGCTCGGACTTTTATCATTCCCTTCAAGAATATTAAATGTAGCACCTACTGCTATTTATGTAGCACTTTTTATTACATTTGCAGCAAGACCTATAGCCGTATTTTCTATACTCACTCCTTTTAAAGTATCATTAAAAAAACAGATTTTAGTTATGTGGGCTGGGCTTAGAGGGGCAGCTTCTATCGTATTTGCTATATTTGTAATAGTTAATAATAATTATATAAGTTATGATATATTTCATATAGTGTTTTTTTTATCAATAATATCTGTACTTATTCAAGGTACATTGCTGCCTATAGTGGCTAAAAAATTAGATTTGGTGGATTCTGATGAAAATGTACTTAAGACATTTAACGATTATGTAGATGATTCTGATATGGAGCTTATACAAATAAAGATACCTCCTACACATCATTGGGTAGGAAGACCTATAATGGAAATAGAACTTCCTGAAAATTCTATAATAGTAACGATTGAAAGAGGAGAAGGCACAATAATTCCAAATGGAAAAACTATAATAGAAAAAGATGATATTGTAATACTTAATTCTAAAAAAACTAAATATTATAATATGAGTCTCAGAGAAATATATATTAATCATCATCATCCTTGGAAAGATAAAGAGCTTAAAGATTTAAATTTGCCTAAAAATAATTTAATCGTTATGATAAAGAGGGAAGGGGGTACTATTATACCTAGAGGAAATACGGCTATTAAATACAGAGATATAGTGCTTATTAAAGAATAAATTTTTTATTTGTATATTTTTTACTATCTTTTTTATTAACGGTTATATTATATAGTATTTTTCATAAATAATCTCCCACTTTTATTTAGCTTTATATCATTTAAAGCTAAATGAAAGTGACTTAATTTATTATATTAAAAATCTAATATTACAGACTTATTTCTTCCTGTTTTTTTAGCATTATACAGAGCTTGGTCTGCATTATTAATAAAAGTTTTTAATTCTATATTTTTTTCTTTTACTGCTCCGCCTAAAGATGCTGTAGCTTTTAATGAATATTCTTCTGTAGAAAAATCGGTTTCTAGTATAGAGTTTCTTATCATTTCCATAGTATTAAAAAGATCATTTTTATTGCTGATATCAAATACTATTATGAATTCTTCGCCTCCATATCTTGCCAATACGGATTTATATTTTAGCTTTTTTAATTTTTCTTTCATAACCTTTGATACTAATTTCAATACATAGTCGCCTATATTATGACCATAAGTATCATTATAATGCTTGAATTTATCTAAATCTATTATAACTATAGAGTATATTTCATTTGATATTTCTTTTTCTTCTAAATATTTTATTATATATCCTCTGTTATATAAGCCTGTAAGTTTATCTCTATTTGCAAGAAATGAAAGTTTTTCGCTGTATAATAGTATTGAAAGATAATTTATCAATATTGATATTTCATCTTCATTTTTATTTGTATTGAGTATTATATATCCGAATTTACTTCCTCTTGCATATAATGAACATTCTTTATTATTTTCTTTTTTATTAATAACTAATTTATTTTTAGATACATACCATAATCTTGCTTCTTTTGTATCATATTTATAAAAATAAACGGCAAAGCTTTTTATAAAATCTTTAGAATTGGCTTCAAAAGTTTTTATTATACCGTCTACAGAAAAAGGTTCGGGTATTTTGTTTAACATATTAATTATTTTAATAATATCATTCATATTTAAAATATTATACAAAAATAAAAATATATTGCAAATATAATCTCAGTATCAAATATATTAAGGATATTTTATTTTTAATTATATTATCTTTTTCTTAAGAATTTTTTTATAGGTATGAAATCAGCAGGATTTAAAGCTACTGCATTTCTTCTAACCTCAAAATGTAAATGACTTCCTGTAGATTTTCCAGTGCTTCCCATTCTTCCAATCATTACTCCCACACCTACAGACGCTCCAACAGATGTAGTTATAGAATTAAGATGTCCGTAATATGTTGTATAGCCTTTATCATGACGAACTATAACCAAATTGCCATATCCTCCGCTGTATCCTGCAAATACTACCTTTCCTTTTCTAGCTGCATATACAGGAGTATTTATTCTTCCGGGTATATCTACGCCCATATGTTTAGTTCTTACGCCTGTAATAGGGTGTATTCTATATCCGAATACGCTGCTTATTCTAGTTATGGCAGTAGGAATACTGAACATTTGTCCGAATTTATCTATTCTTTCATCTAAAGTATATTTAGCTCCCGGTAAAAATATATCATCTCCAACTTCAATATCATTAGGATCGCTTATTTTATTAAAAGAAAGTACTCTGTCTAATGAAACATCATATCTTTCAGTAATTTCTTCTATAGACTCATCTTTTTTTATTGTATATAATAATCCGTTGCGGTTGGGTATTACAATCTTTTGTCCTGGTCTTAATCTGTTGGCATTAGTTATTTTATTAACGCTCACTAAAGTATCTAAATTAGCACCTATTTTTCTTGATATTGTAGTAAGATTCTCGCCTTCTTCTATTATATAATCATCATACTTCATTCCTATAGTACCGTCTCCGACTAAAGTATTATCAGAAGCTATAGCATTATAAAATATATCTGTTGCATTTTCTAATGTTACTGCTGATGTTACAGTGGGTACTTCAGATATATTGGAAGTATTATAGCTCACCTGTACAGGAGATATTTCATCTAGTATTTTATTATATGCTAAGCTAGATGGGATTCTGTCTTCAGGTACAATCGCTGCATTTGAAGTATAACGCATATTCATTATCAAAAAATTTGCTAAAAACATTAATAATGATAATGATACTACAATTAATGAAAACTTTTTAATTGTTCTTACAAAAATATTATTTTTTTTATCGTTATTAACAGAATATCTTGTTGAATGTACATAAGTAGTTCTTATTTTTTGTACGCTGGAATTTTTATATAATTTTTTTTTTATATTTGATATTATATCTCCTATATAAGAAGATACAGTATTATTTCTCTTAATTTTTGTGTACTTAAATCTACTGTTTTTCATAATTGATTTCGTTAAATTAATACTATTTTTACTACTAATAATTCTAATATACAAATATTTTATAGTATTGTCAAGTATGTAATTTTATTTTTTTAATTTATTTCCTAATTTACATAATCGGCAATTTCTTTAAATGAATTTAAATAATAATTATTTTTTAATTCTAACAAAATATTTTTATCAGTTATTCCATATAATACTAAAAAGCATTTTATAGAGGAATTATTTGCAAATTCATAATCAGGTATTCCGTCTCCAACCATAATAGTTTCATTTTCAAGCAGACTATAATCTTTTTTTAAACTATACCAAATATTAATATCGGGCTTTCTGTACGGATAAACACCATCGCCTATAACAGATTTGAAATATTTTAGTATATTAAGTTTTTCTGCAGTTTTTACAGCCATTTTATTAGGTTTATTGCTTATTATAAACATATTAATATTTTTACTGTATAATAAGTCTAATGTATCATAAACTCCGTCATAGAGTTTAGTGCTGTCAGTACAATGCTCTTCATAATATTTTATATAGTATTTGTATACTTCTTTTTCTATTTTTTTATTATTAATGTATTTATTAACAGCATATTTAACTAGTATTTCAGCACCATTTCCAACAAATTTATGAGTATCTTCAATAGATATGCTTTGTAAATTAAAATGCTTCAATGCTGAATTTATAGAGTTATGTATATCAATTATGGAATCAGCCAAAGTTCCGTCTAAATCAAATATTATATTTCTTATCATAATCAGCTGTTTTTTAACATTTCTCTATTATTAACTTTTTTTATGCCTCTGACAGTATTATTTCTAAGTTCCTTTAATTCTCTTTTTAATCTTCTTTTTTGATATGATTCAAGCCTGTCTATAAAAGATATTCCATTTGTATGATCTATTTCATGCTGCAGTACCTTTGCTATATAATTTTCAGCTTCAAGTATCTGTTCATTTCCTTCCCTATCTAAATATTTTACTTTTATCTGAGTGTATCTTGCAACATCATCTCTTATTTCAGGAAATGACAGACATCCTTCCTCTAATACTTCTTTTTCTTCTCCATTCCATATTATTTCAGGGTTTATCAATGCTAATTTAAAATCAGGCTTTTTTTCATCATCAAAGTCAGGTACTGATATAACTATAAGTCTTTTTAATACTCCAACCTGAACGGCTGCAAGCCCTACACCCCTCTCTTTATACATAGTTTCAAACATATCATCTATTAAAGTTTGTATTTCATCATCTATTTTTTCTATATTTTCTGATACTTTCTTAAGTCTTTCATCTCCGTATATTACTAATTCTCTTAGCATATTATCTCCTAAAATTATATATAAAAAATTATTTGTAATTATTATTAATTAATATTAAATCTATTATATAATATTAAATTTTTATTTATAGTCAAGACATTTTTTATATTAGATTTATATAGTTTTTTTATTAATTGCTATTTAAAATTATAAAATTCCTTTGACAAATGATTTTTTTGTAGTAGAATAAACTTTATGATGAAAGTTGCTTATTTTGACTTGGATAAAACCATTATAAATAAAGACTCTATAGTTCCATTTATGATTTTCTATTTAAAGAAAAATCCAAGCAGTATAATATATTATATAGCTTTAATTCCTTATTTTTTATTATTTTCTTTAAAAATAATAAATAATGAAGATATAAAATATAAAATAGCACATATATTCAAAAATATAGATATAGAATTTGGAAACAAAATAGGAAAAGAGTTTGCTGATAAAATAGTGCCTAAATTCTATTATAAAGATGCTTTAGAAGAGATAAAAAAACTGAAAAATCAAGGATATACATTAATTTTAATTACAGCAAGTTTTGAGATTTATACCAAATATATAGCTGAGAATTTGGGCTTTGACAGATGTATGGGTACTGAATTATGGACTTTCAGAGAAAAGTATACAGGATATATGTATGGTAAAAATTGTTATGGTGCAGGCAAGAGATACAGATTATTTACAGAACATTTTTTTCCTAAGCATAGCAGTAAAAATATAGCATACAGTGATTCTATAAGTGATTTACCTCTTTTTCATTTTGCCGATACTAAAATATGCGTTAATCCGGACAAAAAATTAAAAAATTATGCTTTGAATAATAAGGATAATGGTTTTACTATAGTTAATTGGAGTTAATTGGAGATAGTATGTCAGGCAGTGAAAATATCAATAATAATACAATTAATAATAAAAACATAGATGATGATATTAATGATATAATAAAAGAGAATAATGATATCATTGCAGAAAAAATTAATAATCTTATAGATATAAATAATATTTCTTATGCCAAAAAGTTAGCTTTAGAATTGATAAAAAAAGATAATAAATATAAATACGGATATTTAGTATTAATTGATATATATTATGAAGAAAATGATTTCAAATCTGTGATAGAGCTTATTGATAAGGCACTCAATTTTATAAAAGATGATAAAGATTTGCTTGAAAATAAGATTGAAGCACTTATAAGCATTTATGAATATGAAGAAGCAAAGAATGTAATAGAAAAATTAATATCTTTCGGCAATGCTGATTCAAGTGTTTATGGGCAGTACGGCATTATACTTTCTATGGAGGGCAGACATTTAGAGGCTATAGAAAAATATAAGAATGCTGTATCTGTTGATAACAGCGATATACTTTCTATGATTAATATGTCTGTTGCTTATAGGGCATTATATAAATATGATGATGCTATAGATATTTTGTATAGGGCATTAACTATTAATAAAAATGATTCCAATATCATAAACAGAATCAATAATATAAAATATTTAAGAGATAATGCCAAATTTGATATAGGCAAATTAATATCTATTGAAGCAAACCCTGACAGATTTCATTTGCTTGTTCCTGATAATTTCAATGCTTATATAGACAATTCCGTATTAAAGATAGAAAGCCCTGACAAGAGAATATCAATAATTATAAGCTACAGCGATAAAAAATATGATGAAAATGCTGTAAAAGAGCTTTTTGACGGATTCAAAATCAGCAGAGGAGAATTATATTCAATAATAACTCCTATATCTATAAAACTAAGAGAAGAGTATAATGATTTATTTGCAGAGTTTATATTCACTTCCAAAATAAATAAAAAAGATTTCTTCAATGCTGCAGCTATAGTAGGTAAGGGCGAAGAGTCTATAATACTTACAATATCATCAACCGTGACAGTAAGCAGCTATTTAATATCATTTGCTAAAGAGATTATGAATAGTTTGTATTTTAAGTAAAAATGCATAAGAATTAGTATTTACAAAGTTTAAAAAAAATGTATACTAATTACGATTATTTGAATAAAAAATAAAGGTCAATATATAAAAATGTTAGTTAAATTTTCAGTAGAAAATTATAAATCTATTTATGATAAAATAGAATTGGACTTTAGAATAAAACCGAAAAATCCTACTGATGAAGCAAATATAAATGCTAACCCTTTTGTATTAAAAATAAATGATGATTATATTTCAAAATTATGCTTATTTTACGGACATAATGGTTCAGGTAAAACTAATATATTTGAAGCTATATTAAATATATGTTTGTCTAATGTTGATAATGGTTTTTTAGATAATATATATAAACCTAATATGATTTATGGTGAAAATGAAGAGTCTAAATTTGAAATAGAATTTTATTCTAATGTTTTAAATAAAAATAAAAATGAATATTCATTGTATAGTTATAAGTTAAATGTAAAAAATAAAGAAATAAATGATGAATATAAAAAAAGTATACAAATTACAAAAGAAATTCTTAAAGAAAATGGTAATTTAGTTTTTGAAAGAACTAATAATGATTTAGATGAAAATTACATAATTAATAATAAAAATATTGTTATACCGTCTGATGAAACATTTATATTATTTTTAATGGATATTTATACAAAAGAAAAAAAAGAATTTGAAACTATAATAAAATATAGAAAACTTATGACTTCTATATTATCTACTAATTTAGGTATTAATTATTTAGAAACTCCTAATTTTACTAACACCCTTTTTAATGAAATATCTAATAATTTGGATAAATATAAATTATTAGATTTTTATATAGATTTAATAAAAATAGCTGATTTAGGTATAGATGATATTTCTTTTGAATTAGATGATCAATATGAAAAAATTGAAAGTTTCACAAAAGATGTGAGAAAAAGCTATGAGGAAAATAAAAGTAAATTAAAAAAAGATAAAGATTTTTTAAAGAAAGAAAAATATATTGATAACATTATTTCTATAATGGAAAATTTAGAAGCATTGAATGATAATGCCGTAAAAAAACGTAAGAAAGTTATTTCATACAGAAATGGTAAAAAAGCTCTTTTTGATGAGATAGAATCTGACGGAACAAAAATATATGCTTTTCATATGTTTAATATAGTTACATCTTTAAAAAATGGCTCTTTATCTTTACATGATGAATTTTACGGAGTTCAGCCTGATTTGATAAAAACAGTATTTTTTTTATTTAGAAAAAATATGTATAAAGAGATAGAACAGACTTCACAATTATTTATGACAACACATGATATAATGCTAATGGATTTTAAATATTTACTTTTAGAACAAGTTAAGTTTGTTGTAAAAGAAAAAAATAAAACATATATTTATTCTGCTTCTGATATAGAAGGATTGACAAAAGAAAATTTAATTGAAAATTATAAGAATAATAAATTAGGGGCAAAATATTTTCCTAGAGCCTATGATTTACCTATTAAGATGTACTCTAATAATGATAATGAGTTATAAGTTATGAGTTTTACTATTCCAAATATAAATGATAAAAAAACTACTCTTATATGCTTCTCTACTGGTATTTATGAGAAGAAATATTTATCTGCTATATTGGAAAATCATAAAAAAAGTATAGATTACTTTGATAATTATAGTGAATTAAATCAATTAGATAAACGTCATAGAAATGAAGATAAGGCTGATAAAGCAATAAAAGAAATATATGAAACTATAAAAATGGGATTAGACACTTTATTATCCTTTGGAGAGCAAAATTCTAATTATATATTAGTTATAATAACAGACTGTGATAAAGCACCTTTTGATGCTTTCAATAAATTAAAAAACAGCGTACTTGATATTTTAAATATCTTTAATTTTGAGATTGATTATCATTTTATATTTTCTTATAGAGGATTTGAAGATTGGATGAAATTTTATCTTAAAGATGGAGAAACTATTTCTAATTTGCATGATATAAAAGACGATATCAAATCTTTGATAAAAGAAAAAAACTCTAGTGTTTTTGACAGGCATAAAGAAGCTATAAATAAATATAAGCGATTCACAGATTATAATTCACCATTAGATAATTATGAAAGTATAAAAGATTACCCTTATTCTGATTTTCCGTATTTTTTAGAGTATTTAGAACAAAAATATAATATACCTATATAATTTTATAATTTCTAATCTCCAAAAAAAATATTAAAGCAGTTTTTTATTAAACCGACAATAGCTATAAGTATAATTTTATAATTTAGAGGTTATAACTATGAGTATGTTTGCTGATACAACCTATGCTAAAACTATGACTGTAGCTAAAAAGCTTTTAAATGTTTATGGGCTTAGAGCTGAGGTTATAGCTGATAATATGGCAAATGTATCTACACCTAATTTCAAAAGAAGCGATGTAACTTTTGAATATCAGCTTGCAAGAGCTTTAGACAGCGAAAATTATAATGGTATGGAAGCTAAAAGAACAGATTCAAGACATTTTCCTTTTCATACTCCTATGGATTATAAGCAGACTGCACCTACTATTACAGTAGATTATGATACAAGCTATAGAAATGATAAAAATAATGTTGATATAGATAAAGAAATGGCTGAAGAGGCTAAAAATACTTTAAGATATCAAATGTTTAGTCAAATAGTTAATGCACAGTACAGAGAAATCAGAAGAATGATAGGCAATGCTTAATTTGTATTATTTAAATTCTTAAAGGAGTAACAGAAATGGGAATATTTTCAATTATTAATACATCAGGAAGCGGTTTAACTGCCCAAAGAACTAGATTGGATGTTATAGCTGATAATATAGCAAATGTAAATACAACAAGAACTACAGAGGGCGGAGCTTTTAGAAGAAGCAGAGTTATATTTAAGCCTAGAGATGACGGCAATAAATATAGAAGTCCTTTTTTACCAGATGCCCTTCAGCCTAATGTAGGTACAGGAGTAAGAGTATTCAGTATAGAAAAGGATATGGAAACTGCAACTAGATTCGTTTATGATCCTTCGCACCCTGATGCTATTAAATATGGAGAAAAAGCAGGATATGTAGAAATGCCTAATGTTAACCCTGTTACAGAGATGGTTGATATGATGGAAGCTTCAAGAGCTTATGAGGCAAATTCTACTATGATTCAGTCTGCTAAAACTATGTTTGGAAGTGCTTTGAATATAATAAGATATTAATTTAATATTTTAAGGATATTTTTATGAATATTAATAGTGTAATGAATGCAAAAACAGGAAATGTTGGAGATAATTATGGGTTTGTGCTTAAAACTACAGATCCTAGACATTACGGACCTGCTCAAAAGCTTAGAAGAAGCTCTAGTAATGATTTGATAAGTAATTTCGGTACAATGCTTAGCGATGCTATTGATGCGGTAAATCAAAAACAAGTTGATAGAGATAATATAATAGTGCAGGCTGGAATAAGACCTGATCAGGTTGATATTTCTGATGTAATGAACTCTATTGCTGAAGCTGAATTATCTCTTAGTTTTACAAAGGCTGTAATTGACAGAGCTGTAAGAGCTTATCAGGAAGTTACAACTTACAGATAAGTATAAAAAATAAATTAGCAGTATATAAAAAAATTAGCAATATATAAAAGAAATTAACAATAATGAACAATAATAAACTGTTCTCTTTCAAAAAAGAATTATTAAGGGCAGGCATTTACGGTTTAATAGCCGTAATGTTTGCCGACTTAATTTTTTTCTCAATTTATAATAAGAATCAAATATATATAACTATTATTCTAATAATACTTGAAATTATAACTTTGGTATTTTTATATATTGATGCTTCAAATATCAATAAAAGAAAATTATTATTCATAAAAAATAATTCTATATTAGAGCATAATATAAATAAAACAGTAAGTAAAGAAAATATAATAGACAGACTTAGGTATTTCGGATATAGTATGTACTCTGTTAATTCATCAAGAGTTTTTATTAATGCTGATATTATAAAAAATAAAAAATCTGTCATAATATATGCATACTATTTTATTTTAGCTGATATTGATAAAGATGGCGAGGCTGTGCTTAATAATATTAAAAATGAGATTAATGAAATATTTGATTTATATGCTGATGACAATCAAAAACTTTTTAGAAAATATTATGATGTTAAAGATGATAATGATAAAATATTAAAAGCAAAATTATATAATTATGCTGTTTTTATTTTTTACGGCGACAGCATTCCAAATAGAATAATAGAAATGTCCGAATACGGATATACAAAAGAAAAATTATTAAATAGTAACGCTCAGATATTTACTTTATCATATTTACCCAGCGAAAATAAATTATACTTTGCAGATGCAGTAGAAAATATAATAAATATTAATAGATTTCCAAAGAATGATTTTGTTTATATTATCAAAGATATATTTTCATTATAGTATATTTTATTTACTGATTAAGGATTTTTTATGACTATAGAAGAGTTTAATAATAAATATTTAGTAAATAGGGAAGGAACCAATTCGCAGAAATTAGAAACTTCTAAGGATAAAAGATTTAAAGTTGATGGACTTTTACCTATGTGGGTTGCCGATATGGAATTCAGAGCACCTGATGAAGTAATAGAGGCTTTAAATAAAAGAGTATCTCATGGTGTTTTTGGATATACTTTTTTATGGGACAGCTATTTTGAAGCATTTTTTAATTGGCAGAAGAGCAGATATAATATTGATTTAAAAAAAGAATGGATATCTTTTTCTACGGGAGTTGTTACTTCTTTATATTGGCTTGTTAATGCTTTTACGAATAAGGGAGATAGTGTTATTATACTTACTCCTGTTTATTATCCTTTTCATAATGCTGTTAAAGATAATGAAAGGAACTTAATTAAATCTGAATTAAAAAATGATAATGGAATATTTAGTATAGATTTTGAGAAGCTTGAAAATGATATAGTAAAAAATAACGTAAAATTAATGATATTTTGCAATCCTCATAATCCTATAGGAAGAGTATGGACTGATGAAGAGATAGATAAAACATTTGATATATGTAAAAGACATAATGTATATATAATTTCCGATGAGATTCATCAGGATATCAATTTAGGGATTCGCCCTTTTATTTCAGCACTTTCTATAAAAAATAAAGATAAATATATTGATAGATTAATAGTATTAACTTCAGCATCAAAAACATTTAATTTAGCATGTCTTTTGAATTCTCATATAATTATACCAGATGATAATATGAGAAAAATATATAATAAATATGTTAAAACTATCAATAGAACAGAATTAAGTATTCTTGGTATGATTGCCGCAGAGGCAGCATATAAATACGGTTCTAATTGGCTTGACGGATTATTAAAAACATTGAAGCGAAATTATGAGTATATACTAGATGAATTAAAGTTAAAAATTCCTGATATAATAATAAGCCCTTTAGAAGGAACATATTTAACTTTTATGGATTTAAGAAAAATTGTTAATCCTAATAGAGTTAAAGAGTTTATACAAGATGATTGTAAAATAGCTGTAGATTTCGGAGAATGGTTTTCGGATAATTATAAAGGGTTTATAAGAGTTAATATTGCTAGCGATTTTAAATATATAGAGGAGTTTGTGAATAGAATATCCTCACAATTAAAAAATAAAAATTATAATTAAATTGTTTTTTATAATAAACTTTATATTATTTATTATAATAATAATTATACTTAATAGTTAGTATTAATATCAAAATTATTATTTAAAAGCGGTATAATATTTATAACAGGCTCTTCATAAGGGTGAACTTTTTTCATCACTTTTATAATATTTTCTATATTTTTTACATCTGTTGAAAACTCTATCTTATCTTCAGGAGCTTTTGATATCTCATTAATTTTTCCGTCAAAAGGATTAGCATTTTCTAAAGGACGCCAATACCCTGTGATTTTTGCTGCAGACATAACATTATCATAATTACCAAATCCCAATGCACCTATATCATTCAAAGCCTCTCTAAGTTTTTGCGTATATTCTTCAGGTATATATATTTCTATTTTTACTTTTTTTATATTCATTTTATATCCTATAATATGCTTTTTAAATTATATAATATTTTTTATGCTTTATAAAAATTAAATTATTAAAAATCAAAAGTCATAGGGTTAGGTCCTACTCTATATCCGTTTTCTAATGAATTTATTTTTTCAATATCATTTTTATCCAATTTAAAATCAAATATATTTATATTTTCTTCTATCCTAGACTTATTTACAGATTTAGGTATTACAGATATATTATTTTCTATATTCCATCTTAATATTATCTGTGCAGGCGTTTTATTATATTTTTTTGCCGTATCAATTATTATTTTATCATTTAAAAGCTTTCCTCTTGCTAAAGGAGACCATGCTTCTGCTATTATATTATGATTTTTACAAAATTCTATTAATTCATTTCTTTGTAAATTCGGATGTCTTTCTATTTGATTCATCACAGGAGCAATACTGCAGTGAGCAAATATATCTTTTAAATGATTTATTTCAAAATTGCTTAGTCCTATAGATTTAGCTTTCTGGCTTTGACATATATTTTCTAATGCTCTGTAAGTATCTAAATATCTTTCTTTTTTACTGCCCGGCCAATGAATGAGAACTAAATCTACATAATCTGTATTAAGTTTCTTTAAACTCTCTTCAAATGATCTTCTTGCTGAATTATATCCTTGATTTGTATTCCATATTTTTGTAGTTATAAATACTTCTTCTCTTTTTATGCCTGTTTTTTTTATAGCTTCCCCTAATTCCTTTTCATTATTATAAAACTGAGCCGTATCAAATTTTCTATATCCTGCTTCTATTGCCCATTTAACTGCATTTTCTAATTCTTTCTTATCTGTTATTTCATATACTCCAAGCCCTAGTATAGGCATTTCTATACCATTATTAAATTTTACATTAATCATAATTTATTCCTTTATATCATAGAATTAATTTTATTATATGATATAATATATATAATTTCATCAATATTTTTTAATTTATATAAATTAAAAAATGTTTTATTGTTTTTATGATTTTCCGATAATATTTATTAATTAACATAATAATTTCAATGGGGGATTAAATTGTCAAGTAATAACGGCTACGAAAAATATAAAAAAGTAGATGTAAGTACAGCTTCTCAGAACAAACTTATAGTAATGCTTTATGACGGAGCTATTAAGTTTTTGGAAACTGCTTGTGCTGCCATTGATAAGAAACACGGTACAGAGGAAGCTCACAATAATATAGTAAAGGCACAGGAAATTATATATGAGCTTTTATCTTCTCTTAATTATGAAGCAGGAGATATAGCACATAGATTGGCATCTATATATACATATATGAATCAAAAGCTTACTGAGGGTAATATATCAAAAACTAAGCCTCCTATATTAGAGGTTATAAGGTATCTTAAAGAGCTTAAAACAGCTTGGGAAGGCGTTGAAGAGCAGATTGCTAAGGGAAATACAGAAAATAAAGCTTCATCTAGTCAGGATAATTCCCTATCAAGCGGCGACAGTAAATTAAATATAACAGGTTAAGCAGCAATGAAGAAAATATATAAATTAACAGTATTATTTATAATTTTTAGTACAGTTCTTTTGTCATGCGGTGAAAAAGATATTGAAACAATGGAGCAGTATGAAGCTAGAATGAACAGCCTGCAAATTTTAAAATACTATAATATACAAGATGTTATGCCTCCAAGAATTGTAGATGACGGAGTATTATTTACTTTTGCTGAAAATTATGATTCGGTAGAGGTGTCTGGGGATTTTAATAATTGGGAGGACAGCATACCTCTTATAAAAAGTTCTTATGGTGTTCATTATTATTTATGGCAGTATCCTTTAAAAACAGGAAAATATTCATACAGATACAGAGTTAATGGTGTTTGGATTAATGATCCTGTAAATTCCAATGTAGAATATGATAATAATAATCAATCTGTAAGCTATTTTACTTTGACTAATGATATAGGCTTTTATGAAAAAAATCCTATTTATAATTCAGACGGTACAGTAACATTTTTCTACAGCAATACTACAGCTAGAGAAGTTATGTTTACTTCTGATAAATTAGGATTTGACAGTTTGAGATACCCTATGACTTATTCAAATAATTTATGGGTTATAACTTTAAGGGCTGAAATAGGAAATTATTATTATAATTTTGTTGTAGACAGAATATGGGAAATTGATCCTCTTAATATGAATGTATATAAAGGAAGTGATGGAAGACTGCACTCATATACTTTGATAAATTATAATCAAACTAATAATGTAAAATATTAAAAAATAGGATATCTATTAATTTAGGTATCCTTTTTTATATATTTATTTTATCATAATTTATTTATCATCATTATTTGTAGGATTATCAGCATTTAAATCTCTAAGCCTTTCTCTGATTTCTGAAGTAGTTTTTAAAGGATCTTTTTCTTTTATTTTAGGCTGCTTGAATACGGATAATGTTTGATTAAGAATATTTTTAAAACTGTCATCAACCATATTATTTTTAGAATTAATATACATCATTTTTATTTGATCTTTAGTTTCTTTATCTTCTATTTTGGAAAGGAGATTAATATTATGATCTGAAACAGAAACTAAATACATATCATCAACTATTTCTATTATTGAAATATATCTGTTTGCAGCTATAGGAGTAGTGGCAATCACTTTAATAATATCGCTTGAACCTGATACTTTTTTTGATTTGTTTTTAAGATAAATGAATACAAAATATATGCCTGCCAAAGTAATTATAAATCCTATAATAGCCCTAATAAACATCCAGCCATTACTCACTGATGCTCTGTCTTGAATATTTCTAATATCTTGTAATATTGCAGGCTCATCGGCATTATTAGTATTATTTAATGGGGTATTAAAGAAATTAGTTTCCGCTGTATTTTCGTTATTTTCTTCTATATTATTATTTTCGTCTGTTATAGGTATTACTGTATTTTCATCAGCTGTATTATTATAATTTGTATTTTCCTGAGTGAATGCTGCTGCAAAAATAACAAAGAATATGACATAAATTTTTTTTATCATATATAAACCGATACGGAGAGAGCGGGATTCGAACCCGCGGTAGGGGTTGCCTACGACAGTTTAGCAAACTGCTCCCTTCGGCCTCTCGGGCATCTCTCCAAATTATATATTTTTCAAATAGTTGTATTATGATAACATAAATAATATTTTTAGTCAAGTTTATTTTTACTAATTTAATAATATGAGTAATTTTGACAAACTGTATATTTTTAATTATAATATAAGATTAAGGATTATATTATGATTAAAGAATTATATGCATATTTGGAAAGTATAAAAGACATAACTGCTGAATATAAAGAACATACTTATAGAAGTGCTTTAGAAATTTTATTAAATGATATAAAAAATAATCTTAATTTAAAAAGAGTTAATATAAAGCATGAGCCTAATAATGATAAAGAGGGCAGAGGAGCACCTGATTTTTTAATTACTATTGATTCTTTAGTATTGGGATATATAGAAAATAAAAGAGTAAATGCTAATCTTGATGAAATTATTAAAAGCGAACAGATAAAAAAATACTTAACTTTAAGCGATAATATTATACTTACCGATTATTTGAGATTTATATTAATTGATGAAAATTGCAATATCATTGATGAAGTGAGAATATGCTATCTAAGCGAGATTAAAAATTATAAAAAGATTAAACTAGATGATGCAGGCAGAAAACTTTTAGATATATTTAAAATATTCTTTTCAAGAGAGCCTAAGCCTATAAATACAGCTTTAGAGTTTGCCGACGCTTTGGCTATACGTACGAGAATATTAAGAGATGATTTATATGAGCTTGAAAATAATAATCAAATACAAAGATTATATAATATATTTAAAAATACAATTTACTCGCAGATATATTTTGCTGACTTCTGCGATAATTTTGCCCAAACTCTTACTTATAGTTTATTTTTAGCAAGACTCAATACAAATGAAAAAATAGATTTATATAATCTAACTAAGTTTATACCGAAATCATTTCCATTAATAAGAGCAATGAGTAAATTTCTTCAGGATTTGGAAGAATTAAATACTAATGACTTAAAAACTATTAAATGGCTTTTGAATGAAATAATAAACATCACAAATCATATAAATATTGTTTCTATTATAGAAGAATTAAATAAATATGATAACACAGCTGTGCAGAAAGACCCTTATATGCACTTTTATGAAACTTTTTTGTATAAGTATAATCCAGAGCTTAGAGAATTAAGAGGTGTTTATTATACTCCTCAAAGTGTTGTTAATTTTATTACCAATTCTATAGATATAGTTTTAAAAGATTATTTTCATAAAAATAAAGGCTTGGGTGAGGCATTAGAAAAAGATACTAATATAACACTTTTAGACTTTGCAGCAGGTACAGGCACATTTTTACTTGATTCTTTTAGAAAGGCTTTATCTTATTATCAAAAAAACTCTGTTAAATATAACCCTAAAGAATTAATTAATAAATTTTACGGCTTTGAGTTTATGATAGCCCCATATACAATAGCACATCTTAAAATATCTCAGACACTAAAAGAAGAATTTGATTATAGTTTAGAAGATGATGAAAGATTAAATATATTTTTAACTAATACATTAGAAAATATACATTTAGATGAAGGCAAAGAAAAAAATAATATATTTGAAGAACTTAATGAAGAGATGAATCTGGCACAAAAAACAAAAGAAAAAAGTATTCTCATAATAACAGGAAACCCTCCCTACAGCGGAGCAAGTGCCAATAAATGCATATTTGAAGAAGAAGTAAGAAAAGAGTATAAAGACAGTTTGGAGTATCCGCCTTTAGCTATAACAAGAAATGGAAAAATAGAAAAAGAAAAAAATCCTAAATGGCTTCTTGATGATTATGTGAAGTTTATAAGATTTGCACAGCAGAAAATAGATAATCAAAATGCAGGCGGAATATTCGGCTTTATTTCTAATAATTCATTTTTGGATAATCCTACTTTTAGAGGTATGCGTTACAGCTTATTAAAAAGTTTTGATGAAATATATATTGTTAATTTGCATGGCAATACAAGAAAAAAAGAAGTTTCTCCAGACGGCAGCAAAGATGATAATGTATTTGATATAATGCAGGGCGTGAGTATAAATATATTTGTAAAGAATAGTCAAAAAATAAAAGATAAAGAACTTGAATATAAAAAACTAAATCCGTCATATTATAAGCATAGCAATGATTATGCTAATGTATATTATTATGATTTGTACGGTAAAAGAGAATATAAATATAATTTCCTTACTTGTAACAATATCAAAAGCATAGAGTGGAAAAAATTAGAATATAAAGAGCCTTTCTTTTTGTTTATAAAACAAGATGAATATTTACAAGAAGAGTATGACAAATTTTATAGTTTAAAGGATATGTTTAAAATTTCAGGAGTAGGTATATGTTCAAAAAGAGATAATATAGTTTTTCAAAATGATAAAGAAAAACTTATGAAACTTTTGAATGATTTTATAAGTAAAGATAAAGAAGAATTGTATAAACTATACGATATAGGAGAAGATTCTAGAGATTGGAAATTAGATATAGCTATTAAAACAATTAAAGAAAATGAAAATGAATTAGAAAATTATATTATGAAATGTCATTTTCGCCCTTTTGATTTTAAATATACATATTATGTTAATAAATCAAGAGCTTTTATGGCATATCCTGTTTATGATATATTTGAACATTTTTTGAAAGATGATAATAATATCGGATTAATATGTGATAGGGGAACTAAATTGCAAGAATTATCAAATATTTTTATTTCTAATAATTTAATTGATTTACACCTTGTAGGTTCTGGAAGCTATATTTTCCCTCTATATTTATACAATACACCTAATGTAAGAAAAGCTATTCAAACTGAAAATTATAATGTTGGGGATTTGTTTAAGAAATATGAAGAAAACATTTTTGAAAACTCAGACAGAATAGAGAATTTTACTATTAATTTTAGAAATTTCATCGATAAAAAATATGACTGTCATTTCTCCCCTGAAGATATACTAGGCTATATTTATGCTGTACTCTTTCACAAAACTTACAGAACTAAATATATTGATTTCTTAAAGATAGATTTCCCTAAGATTCCTTTTACAAATTCTAAAGATATATTTATAAAGTTAAGTGTTTTAGGTACTAAATTATACAATCTTCATTTAATGAAAGATAATGATTTGAATAAGATAATAGGAGAAGGTTTATATAAAGATGATAAAAACAACAAAATAGAAAAGCCTCTTTACAATGAAAAAGAAAACAGACTATTTATAAATAAAAGTCTTTATTTTGACAAAGTATCAAAAGAAGTTTGTATGTATAAAATCGGAGGATATCAAGTATTAGATAAATATTTAAAATCTCATAAGGGCGAAGATATCGATTACTCATATTTTCAGAAGATTATACAGATTTTAAATAAATCATTAATTTTAGAAAATGAAATTTCTATATTTAATTTATCATAAATTAAAAGGCTTTAACTAATATATATTTAATCAAAGCCCTTTATTAATATTATTTATGCATGAGTTTCCCATTCATAATCATAATTATATTCTTTATAGTTTCCTTTAAATACTACGCCTTTAACTACTAGCTTTTCATCTAATATAACCAAGTCGGCAATATACCCTTCTTTTATTTTTCCATATTTATTATCTATACCCATAACCTGAGCGGGGTAAAGCGAAGCCATTTTCAAAGCCTCTTCAACTGCCGCACCTGCATAATTAACTGCATTTCTTACAGACTGACTCATAGTAATAGATGATCCTCCCAAAGTACCATTATCATCTATAAGTCTGCTGCCGTCTTTATGTATTTTTTTGCCTGCCCAAATATATTCTTTAATGTCTGAAGCAGCAGGAGGTATTGCATCGGTTACTATGCATATATGTCCCATCTTTAATTTGTATGCAAGCTCTACCGAAGCAAAATCGCAATGCACTCCGTCGCATATTAGTCCTACATATATATCTTTAGTTTCAAGTACAGCCCCAACAGCACCGGGCTCTCTTGAACCCCAAGGACGCATAGCATTAAATAAATGAGTAGCGAAAGTTATTCCATAAGGTATTTTATCTTTAATTTCTGCATAAGTTCCATTAGTATGCCCTACAGATACCACCTTCCCAGCCATAGCAAATTCTTTTATTATTTCGCCGTCAACCATTTCAGGAGCTAATGTAACCATTACGCATTTTGAAGCATTAATTTTTTCTATCATATCTTTATTAGGCTCTCTTATGAATTTATCATTATGAATGCCTCTTTTTTCATGCGATATATAAGGACCTTCAAAATGTATGCCTAATACTCCTATAACAGATAAATCTTCTATCTCATTAAACAAATCTATTATTTTAAGCATATATTCATCGCCGTTTGTTATAATAGTAGGCAAATATGAAGTGCATCCGTATCTCTGGCAAACTTCATTAATATTTTTTAATGTTTCAACAGAAGGATCAATATTAATATCATAGCCTCCTATGCCATTAACCTGCAAATCTATATATCCGGGTGCTGCTATTTTACCTCCTAAATCTATTCTTGTAATAACAGCATCAACATCTATTTCTTTTTCTACACTTTTAATAACATTATTTTCTATAACTATGCAGTGGCCGTCTATAAACTTCTCGCCGTCGAAAATTTTGATATTAGTAAGAGCATAATAAGATTTATAAAGCCCTTTAATAAGTTCTTTAGGATGTAAACTCTTGCTTTCCAAACTTTTTGCATATTTATAAGTTTTTACTTTCAAATCGCTGCTTGATTCCTCATCTGCAACGATTATAAGTTTTTTATGTTCCTGAAGTACAGAAGTAGGGTAGAACTGACTTATAGAGCCTTCTACGCAATGTGCTAATGCATCGGATACCTCATATCCGTTAGCCATAACCAGAACATATTTAGCATTAAAAGCCTCTTCAAAACCTAATGTAAACCCTTCTCTTGGAAACATTTCCATACGCATATTTAATTTTTTGGCTTCATAGCTTCTTATAATCTCGCTTATTTTTTTATCTCTTACGCTTCCTTCCAATGATGAACTTGGAGTATTAAGCAGAAAACTTCCGTCTTCGGCTAAAGTATCTATTAATAATGTGATATTTCCTAATTCTTTTATAAGATTAGCCATTCTCTTTGCTTCTTCTTTTCTATTTGCTGCACAGCTTTTAAATAGATGTATATTTTCTTTAGGTATATCTGTATATTTTAAGAAATTTTCTTCTAAATATTTTTGAGATATATTGGAATCTATATACTCTCCTGATGAAACTACATGTATATTTTTAAAAGATACTATATTATCATTGTAAAATGACAATAATTTTTGAAAATATGATTTATTTACATTTCTAAGCGGAAAAGATAATACAAAAGGCTTATCCGTATCCGAATAATCCAATATACATTTTACTGTATAATAAGCAGCCCATTCATAAACGCTTTCATTTGTAATAATGATTCTCATGATTATTCTCCTTAATTATTCATATTTTTTATTTTCATAAATATAGTCTGACTTGATAACCTTAAAGATGATTCATAATCAGCTATCACTGTTACATCTCTATGCTTCTGCAATTTGCTTAGAGGAGAAGAATTGCTTATTCCATACTCTAAACATTCTTTTAAAGAGCAGGAATTATCTATTCCAGATGATGTAAGTAAAATAGTATCAGTCATATCTATAAAACCCATACCCATACTAAATACAGTAGCAGGCATATTGTTTTTATTATCAAATTTATATTTTATTTCATTTATCGAATGCTCGCTTAAAGTTTTTATTCTAAAAAGCGAAGATAATGATGACATTCTTTCATTTCCAGCCGAAGTAGAATCAGCTGTAAGAGAATACCATATAACATCGAATCTGCCTATTTTTTTTATTATTTCAAGCTGTTTATCCATTTGGTTTTCATCTTCATTTCCATTAAATAAAAATATATTTTCATCAGGCATATCTATTTTTGAAATAAGATTTTCTTTTAAAAAATATGCTTTGCTGTTAATATCATTAGGGGAAAGTCCTATATATTCTGATTGCTGAAATATAAATATATTTTTGAAATTTATTTTATAGTTTTTAATATTTTTTACTATCTCTTTGTAAATATCTTTGGTATCATCTTGGCTTGAAACGGAGATATATAGTTTTTCTTTTTTTTCTTGTTTTTTTTCCAAAAAATTGAGAATATGCTTTGCTGTGAATATTGTATAATCTTCATACGAATCAGCTATATATATATTCATTAATAAGTCCTTTTAATAATTAAAATTAATCTGAACTTATTATAACATTTTCCCTATTTTCTGTATATACTATATAATCAGATATATTCTTATTATTTTCTATATTATATTCTTTATATCCTGCAGTAAAATTTATATTTGTATCGCTGAAATTATTTATAGTTATACTAGGATTTATAATATTTCTTCTCATATTTATAGGAACATTATTTTTAGGTATTGTAGCTGCTATTATCCAAGGTTCAAATTTTTTCACATTCTCTTTTACCGATGCTATTGCGGTATATAATTTAATTTGTCCTATATTGGTTTGTATTACATTATATTCTAATTCGTCTGATGAAAGTATTTGTATGTATGTAGATGAATTATCTCCTTCTATTATAAATTGATTTTTAGTATTATCAAAAGTAATAGGAAGTTTTGAATTGATATTCCATTTATATTTATATCCTAATGAATGATATTCTTTGCTTATATCTGTAAGAGCCTCTATATTTTCTTTTATTATTAAAATATTAGGCTTTAGATAGTAAAATCTTCTTTCATAGTTTTTTAAATTAATGCTGTAAGTATATTTTTGATTTGCTTTTGCATATACATAAAACATTTTATAATAATTAGTTATATTTTTTATATATGAATAGCTTCCCGTATTTTCTTCTATTTTATAATTATCTATAATTATACCATTATGAAAATCAGCATCTTTAAATATTTCATAATTATTTGAATCGAAATTGCAGCCTAATTCATCTATTATAGAATCACCATAATTATAATATACAAAGCTCATTCTGTCATTATGATTAAGTCCGAAAGAATTATCAATATTTCTGCCTTTGGCATATACAGCTAAATAAGGAGCATTCATAGCTTTTATATTTTCATTGTATATAGCAGTTTGTATTTTTTTCAAAAGAGAAGTTTCAAATTGAAAATCAGCTGAAGAATTAACATTATCTCTAAGATAATAGTTATTCCACATTAATGAATACGGCAGATATTTTAATTCTGATGCTTCGCTTTGTGCAAATACTGCATAGTTTTTATATAATGGATTTGCATACATTTTACTTAAAAGCTCCATAACAGCATTTCTTGCCCCTGTATCGAATTTTAATTTAGTTCTGTCATATATTGCCGTATATCCTATAGGTAAAGTATAGCCTGAAGGATATCCTGCAATTGATAAATATTTCCCTATATTTCTGAAAGAAGTTAAAGAGAAAGCATCAAATATACCTACATTTTTTAATGATAATGCATAATTTAATATAGGCAGAATAGTGTCAAATGCTTCGCTTATAGATGACTTAAAACTTCCGTCATTTTCAAATATAGAAAATATCATTGCATTAATATAATTCATAGAAAAATAATGCCAATTTCTAATTTGATCCTGACTGACATTTTCATTAAGCATATTAATTGATATTAAACCTAATGTTGTAATATATTTTATTATATTTTTATTTCTGTATTCTGATGGATTTCCTATTATATAATTATAAAGTATTTCACCGTATTTTATGAACTTCTGCTTCATCAAAACAATTTCTTCCGGCGAAAAATCATTATAAAGCAAATCAAAAGGCATAATAAGTGAATTAGCCAATATATTAACTGCATCTATAATATTATAATTTTCTATATTATTTTCATCTAAGTTCATTATATCTCTTATCATCTGCTTTATTTCATATTTCAATAAATTATTATTAGGTTCAAAAGATGCTTTCAAAGACATAAGCATTGTATGAGAAGGGAGATTTTCAAAGTATAATTTATTGGTATTATTATTTGATGAATATGATATATTATTTACCGACCATTTTCCTATATTTTCTGATGTATATAATTTGAATGCATTAATATTTCTTAAAAGTACAGAAGGCTCAAGTCTGTTTTGTCTGTATATTAAATTATATAAAATATCAAATGTCTGTTTATCTATATATACAAAAGGTCTTTTTATATTAAAAGTTTTATTTGTTATAGGTATAATTTTTGTACTGTTTTCATCTATAAAGAAATGATAAATTCTTCTTAAATTAGTATCCCCATTTTCATCAAATGCTATATACCATTTGCCGTTTTCTAATATATTTGTCATAGAGAAAAAACTATTATTTCTTAATGTGTATTCATATCTCGAAGTAAATGAAGGTTCTTTTGATATTGATATTCTAGCGAGAGATATTTTTTTATTTATCATTATGAAAGGAGGATTGCTTTTAGCTATATGCCCGCTTTCAGGCAGTATTAGAGATATATTTTCTACTCCTCTTCTTATATTGTCATGTTCTGCTATTGCAATTTTTACTTTATCTTTAGTATCAATATCTCCTATAGTTTCTATACTTACAGATAATTTATCTAATTTATTTTTTTCTAATGGAGGATTAAAGTCAGATGCATATAATATGAGATTTATATTTCTATTAACTAAAGGGTTTTCTATATAAAATGTTTTTTTTACATTATTTTCTTCTGTTTGAATATTTAATTTTATTGGTATATTATCAGAATCTATATTGTATGTTAATGATATTCCATTTTCTATTTTTATTTTTCTGTATTTTAAATTAATGAATTTTGGATATTGTTTATTATATTCAGGATATGTTATTGTGTAAGAATTATCTTTTTTATCATAAATAGCTTCTATTTCTCTGCTTACAATTTTTTTCTGAGAACATGATAAAATGGATATTATCAGCAATGTTAATAAAAGTCTTATAAGATTTTTCATTAATTATATTTCCTAATTTATTCCATTCTAACTCTATGCAAACCTCTTAAATAATAAGTAATATCCTGAATGTTTTTATCTATCATTTGCTTATATTCATCTGGTATATTCTGATCTCTTATAAGCTTGAACATTTCAAGTCCTTCCTGAAGATTTCCGAATAAACTTATTCTAGCAGCATTTCTTAATATTCTTTTATATTTAGAGTAATAAGTATTTTCAGGCATATTATCAAAACCATAAGTGATTACAAGTTTCTTTTCATAATCATCTATATCATCTAAAAGCTTCATTCTCATAGTAGGAGTTTCGCTTGCAGGCTTTAATTGAGATTCAGGCTTAGCTAATTTAGCACTTTCTTTCGGAGCTTCAACTTTTACTGTAATATTCGGCTGCTGAGCTTGAGGAGCTGCCTGTCCTATCTGCTGAGAAGAGTCAGGAGATGATACTATAGATTGTCCGCCTGCAGGAGGAGTATAACCTTCATTTATTTCTACACGGCTATTTTCTATTTTATCAATAATAGTGAAAGGTCTTTTACTCAAATTTTCATCTTTAGTACTGTCTGAATCCTCCAATCTATTTTCAACAAGATTTTCTAATCCTTCAGATGCCTTATTTAATCTGTCCTCTCCTTCTGATAAAACAGATACAATTTCAGATTTGCTTTCTATTTCTGTCTCTTGCCTTTCTTTTTCTTTCTGCTCTCTGTAATCGTCCATAGCGGCACATAGTAAAGCGGCAAGTTTCGTAATTCCCTCTTCTGTTTTAGCATTCATATCCGATAATAAACTTCCGCCTGATTGTATTTCTTTATCATAATTACTATCATCATTATCATCATCTGAAACATAGCTTCTTTTCATTGTAGATGCTATATCTTTAGCAGAAGTTTTTATATCGCCTCTTATTTCTTTAAGTTTTTCCTCCTCTTTTTTTAAGAGCTCTCTTTTTTTATCTAATGCTTTAGATTCCTTTTCTATTTGCTTTAATATTTTTAAATTTTCTTTATATTGTTCTTTATCTTCTTTTGACAGTTTATTAGTATTTTTTTGTGCATTTTTTAAATCGCTTACCGCTTCTTTTAATTTTGCCTTTAATTCTTTTTTTTCCTGTTCTGATTCTAATAACTTTTCTTTTAAGGCTTTAATTTCTTTTACGGATTCTTTATCTGTTTTTGATGCTTCATTTTTTGATTTCAAAGCCTCTTTTGCTTTTAATTTTAATTCTTCATTTTTTAATTCTATTTTTCTTTTTTCTTCTTCAAGCTTTTGATTGCTTTTTTCTAATTTTTCCAATCTTTTTTGAAGTTTATTTATTTCAGCATTATTACTTTGCGATTTAGCAAGTGCTGATTTTTTTGATTCTAAATTCTCTATGATTTTTTTATATTTATCTTCTATTTTTTTCTTTTGTATCTCTACTACTTTTTTATATTTTTCATTAAGTTCGGCTATTTTCTCTTCTGATTTCTGAAGTTTTAATTTCAATTTTTCAGACAATTCCTTATAAGAATTTCTCCCTGTTGTTTTTTCTTCTGATGAAGATTTTTTAGATGAAGTTTGTTTTTCAGTGCCTGTTTTTTTTACAGCCATTATAAAGTACCTGCCATTATATTATAATCCTTATTAGTATTAACGGAAAAAAATTAAATTTACTAATAAAAATATTTTTTTATTAAATAATAACATATTTTTTATTTATTAGCGATAAACTTCCTAAAAAATTATCATCTAATTTTAAATGGGCTTATCATAAATTAATATTTTTTTACTTGAAAAATATTTTATAAATGATATAATCATCAGCAATAAAATTGAATTAATTTTAAGGAAAATATATATGAATGCTTTACTAACTTTAGGAATTGTAGTTTATTCTATAATATGCGTATTATTGATTTTAATAATTATTATACAAGGCGGTAAAGCAGAGGGCTTATTTTCAAATGCTCAGGCTAATGTTTTAGGAAGCCAAAGAGGTAATGCTTTGAGCAAGGCTACAACTTTTCTTTCTGCTTTATTCATAGTTGGTGCTTTGCTTATATCTATTGCTATAAGTACTCAGAAAACAGCATTTGAAAATTTCGCTAATGACAATAATAATAATAATAATACATCAGCAGTACCTGCTCCATTAACAGTGCCTCCTGCTGATAATACTAATAATATTAATAATACTATGGAAAATACTAATATAATTTCTAATCAGTAATAAAAGTAATTATTATAATATTTATAGAGTATCATTGCCGTTTTTATATTTATTATCTGCATTATAATAAAAGTTTAATAATTTCTACATAATTAATGCTGTCATTACCTAAATATTGCATCTTCTAATATATCTATTAATCCTCTTGCTCCTGCCTATAGAAAAGGGGATTTAATTTTTCATCTTGCAAGGTTTATATTGACTGCTTTACAGATTTTGTATTTCCGCTATGTAGAGCCTAATATCAGTAAATAGTACAATAATAATTTCATAAAAATTTATTTATTTAATAATAAAAAAATAATTTTAAATACAATCTATGGTTTTTAGATTTTTATTACTGATTTATAAATTCAATTATCATTAGTAAAAATTACTCCGCAGCACCTAATTCTTTAAGTTTTTTTATTACTGCCTCATATCTCCTACCATCATCATATCCTAGTCCAGCATAACCAGCATAATATAAAACTCCGTTTCCGGCTCCAGTTTTACTATTTATGTCTATTCCTAAATCCTTAACTAGATATTCAAATACTTCTATATTACCATTTAAGGCAGCTATATGAAGCCCATTTGCTTTGTATATGTTTTCAGAATAAACTAAATCAGGATCAAACTCAGCAAGCATTTTTATTGTATCAATATTTCCACAACCGCAAGCCCAAAGAAAAGCATTCTCACCGTCATCATTTTCAACAAAAGGATTCGCTCCATTATCGAGTAAATATTTCATTATACCTAAATCTCTATAAAATACAGCAAACATCAAAGGCGTAGTATTTTCTGCATAATAGTTTCTATCCATAGACTTGCTGTATAAATCACCTCCGGTATAAGTTTGATTAATATCTTCGCCTTCTCTAACTAGTTCCTGAACTCTTTTTAAACTATGATTTTGTATAGCCCCAAATATATCATAATTTTCATTGTACTTGCCTTCTTCTCTGCCTTCATAAGAAAATAAAGAAAGTAAAGAATCAATATTAATAAATTTACCTTGAATCTTCACAACATTGGTATATGTTTTATGATATATATTTTCAGGTTTGCTTATATAACTAGAATCATTATTAATATTTATAGCTTCATCTTCTTTTTTCTTGCATGACAAAATGAAAATTATTAATAAAAAAATCAATAATATATTTTTAAACACTTTTATTTTTTTTATAAACATTTTTAATATATCCATATTATAATTAATAATTTGAAATATTATACTCTAGAAATAAATTATTTTCTATAAATATAAAAAATATGACTTTCTGAAATTAATGATTATATATATTCAAAATTGCAATAAATTTTAATAGTTTATTATATTAATATAATAAAAAAACAAGAGCAATAAATAAATATTACCCTTGCTTTATAATATTATCTTTTATTTTTACTTTACTAAGCCTTTTTTATATACAATTTACCTTTTCATCAGTGATAGCTTTAGTAGGACATTTAGCTATACTTTCATTTGTAATAGCATAATCTTCATAATTAACTATGGCAAGATAATTATCAACTTTCATTCCGCCCTCTTTAGTATTTTTCACGCATATATTACATCCTATACAAGCTCTGTCGCATGCTTTTTTAGCAATAGGACCTTTATCTTTAGACTTACAGTAAACATGGAACTCCTGAGATACAGGGTGAATTTCAATGAGTTTCTGAGGACAAGCCTTAACACATGCCATACATGAAACACAATTATTCTCTACTATAACAGGCATTCCTGTTTTTTCATCTTTAATTATAGCACCAAAATCGCAAGCCTTCATACAATCATAAAAACCTACACAGCCGTAAGAACATTCCTTATTGCCTCCCGCCATAACAGCAGAAACACAAGTATCAGCACCGCTGTAAATTCTATTTGATTTAGCTATGCCTTGATGTCCATGACAGAAAATATAAGCTCTAGTTCTATCTTTTTGTTCAGGAGCAACTTTTCCTAAATAATCCGCAATTTTAGAAGTAGTATCTGCTCCGCCTACAGAACAGCCGTCAACAGGAGCTACATCATCAACTAAAGCCTTAGCAAACTGGGCACATCCGGGAAAACCGCATCCGCCGCAATTAGCACCAGGGAGAATTTCTGTGAGAACAGTAACTCTCTCATCAACTTCAACTCTAAAAATCTTTGAAGAAAATATTAATAAAACAGCCAATATCAAGGCGATTAAGCCTGAAGATATTGAAGCTACCAAAACTGATGTCATCATTTTATTTATCCTTGTAAATCTTCTAACATATATTAATATATTATTATAATTATATTTTAATTATACCAGAGAAACCATAGAAAATAAGTGCAAGTATGCCCGCAGTAATGAAAGGCATAGCAGGACCTTTAAAAGCTTCTGGTATATCAGCAGTCATTAAACGCTCTCTTATACTAGCCATTATAACTAAAGCCAATGTAAAGCCGACGCCTGCACCTAAAGCAAATACTATATTCTGTATGAAATTATACTTATATAAAACACCGAATAAAGCCAATCCTAATACACAGCAGTTAGTAGTGATAAGAGGAAGGAATATACCCAAAGCTAAATACAAACTTTCGCTAGTTTTTCTTACAACCATCTCAACAAACTGAACCAAAGAAGCAATAACTATAATAAAAAGTATGGTTTGAAGAAATTCTATTTTAAAAGGAACTAATATATAATACTGTATCATCCAGCTTATAGCAGCAGTCAGAACAAGTACAAAAGTAACAGCAATTCCCATACTAACAGCCGAATCTAATTTATTAGATACGCCCAAGAAAGGACATATACCCAAAAATTTAGTCAAAACGAAATTATTAACCAAAACTGTAGCAATAAACAATAAAACTAAATTAACCATTAACTTTACCTCCTCTGGCATCTATAGCTCTCTTAATAGCAATTAAAGTTCCTAAAGTAAAGAAAGCACCCGGAGCCATAATCATAACAACCCAAGGGGTAGTAATTTCATTATATGCATTTAAAGCAAAAGGCATAGCAGACTCAAAGAATCCTCTGAAAAAACCTACTATATCAAAGCCTAGCCAGCTGCCGTTTCCTAAAATCTCTCTGACTGAAGAAAGGAGTATCAGAGAAACGAAGAAACCTACACCATTACCTAAAGCATCAAAAATACTAGGTATAATGCCGTTTTTACTAGCAAAAGCCTCTGCTCTTCCTAATATAATACAGTTTACAACTATAAGAGGTATATAAGGACCTAATGATAAAGACAGAGTGTAAAATTTAGCTTTCATAACTATATCAGTTAAAGTAACAAAAGCTGCTATAACTACAATGTATCCCATAATTCTAACTTCATTAGCGTATATTTTCTTAATGAGCGAAATTAGAGCCGATGAACAGACAAGAACGAATATTGTTGCTGCGGACATACCTACAGCATTCATTACGCTGCTTGTTACTGCCAAACTAGGACACAAGCCAAGAACCTGAACGAAAGTCGGATTATTTATCCAAATACCTTTCATAAATATTTGAGAATTTTTCATAATAACTAACCTTGATTCAATTAACATTATAATTAATTATTCTAACATAAATAGAATTTTTTTCAAGTATAATTATAAATATATGATAATTATAGCTAATTTTTTAAAAAAAAGATTATAAATTTAAATAAAACTAGGGCAGGTTTCTATAATTTCCAAATAATACATTAAAAAACTAAAGTAAAAATTTTAGTATAAGCAGTAAATATAGAGGGCGGGGAATTAGAAAAGATTTAAAACTTAATTAGAAAAAGCATATCCAAGCCATTTTATATTTACTGCTTTATTTCTTAATCATAACTTTCGCCTATTTTTTTACTTAATTAGAAAA
Source organism: uncultured Brachyspira sp. (assembly GCF_910578695.1). Lineage (GTDB taxonomy): Bacteria > Spirochaetota > Brachyspiria > Brachyspirales > Brachyspiraceae > Brachyspira. Next base: position 73,469 of record NZ_CAJTQJ010000004.1, on the reverse strand, counting down.
ATAACTATCTTTTAAATCCGACATTTACTTAGTCCACCTTCTTCATCATAAATTTTCTCCATCTCTTCTCTTGTTTTCATTGTGTCTCCTTTTAATTAATTTAATGAATTTGGTTTTTTGTTTGATAATTTTTTTAACCTGTTCTTAAGTCTCCTCTTTTTTTATTTATTAATTATTTTCTCTAAATCTTTTTTTATATTCAAAGCCATTTTCTCATCAAAACTTGAAAATGAATTTTTTTCATATAATATATTTTTATCGCTGTCTATAACTATTATCCAAGGAAGCCATTTAATATTATATTCATCAGAAATATTTTTGTATTTATCAGCATTAACTTCAGTAAAAATCAAATTATCATCTATAAACTTTTTTAAGTCTTCATAAGCAAATACTTTCTCTTTAAGCTCATAGCAGTTAGCACACCAAACGGCAGAGAAATCTATAAGTATCGGTTTATTATTTTGTTTTGAAAGCTCTAATGCTTCATTATATGATATATGATTTGAAGCTTCATTTTTTTGTTTTATAACTTCATAAACATTGCCTAATAATATAGATAATATTAATACAGAGACGAATATTTTTATCTCTAATGAACTAAGCATAGCAGATTTATTTTTTATTATGTAAACTAATACTGCAAATACTATTATTATTGCTGAAGCTAATATATAACTTATGTCAGTAAATCCCAAAACTCCGAAAAGTATATTAGCATAATAAAAACTTATCATCATCATTAAAAAAGTAAAAATATATTTAACATAAATCATCCAAGTTCCTGCTTTAGGCATTTTTGTAAGTAATGAAGCGAATGTACCAAGAATGAATAATACTGAAGAAAAACCCAAAGCATAAACTGCCATATAAAGAACAGCAAATACAGGATTAAGAAAACCTATTTCTAAAATAACGGCTATTATAGGAGCAGCACAAGGAGAAGCAGCTATTCCTGCAAGAAGCCCCATTATATATTTATGGAATACTGGCTGATTTTTTTTGCCGTATGCATTTGTTTTTGCAGACTGCAAAAAACTAGGAGCTTTAATTTCATAGAATCCAGCCATTGAAAATGTGAAATATAAAAATAGCAATACTAATACAGTTAATACTATAGGATTGTATCCAAGACTTCCAAAAAGTATGGTTTTATGAAAAATAAATCCTGCAGCTGAAACTAAAGCACCCAAAAAAGTATATGCTGTGATTATGCCTAATGCAAATAAAAGCGATGCTAAAATACCGGACTTTTTATTATCATTATTATTTGTATTTCCAAGAACTGATACAGTTATTGATAATAATGGATAAGTACAAGGCAAAAGCACAGAGACAAATCCTGCGGCAAATATTAATATTAAAGTTATAAATATATTATTGCTTTCTTTTATATAGTTTTCTATAGAATCTGCATTTTCAGGCTTTTCATCTTTTATAATATCAGTTTCTTTTCCGTAAATAATTTCACTTTGAGGAGAAAGACATATATTATCTTCAGATGAACATAGCTGATAAACTGATTTTATAAAACTAATATTATTTATATCAATATCATTTAAGATAAACTCCTGTTCTCCTTTTATTATAATATCATCATAATATTTTTCTCCTTTAGGATATATTGTATCTATTTCTTTATTATCTGCCAAAAATAATATTTTATTTGCCATGCTTGATTCCAAATATGCATAATAATTATTTGGTATAATTGCTTTTACTTTTAATTTATTATTATTTGTTTCTAAAATAAAATGAATTTGAGGATTTTTATTTAAAGAATCAAAATTGTTTAAATTAAATAAATTATTATTTTGAGCTAATGAGGTATATGCAGCAATAAATATTAAAATTATAATATATTTTAATTGATTTATATTCATCATAATTATTATGCCGTTTTTTATTATATATTTTTGTTTGTATAGTATAACATTTATAATAATATTTTAGTTAAAAATTAATATTTTATTATTTATTTAAGAATTAAAAAATAAAAAAGCCGCTATAAATTAAATTATAACGGCTGATTATATTCAAATATTCAAAAATTAATATCTAGTTTCATAAGGTAAAAATGCTATATTTCTAGCTCTTTTAATAGCCTTAGTAACTAATCTTTGATGTTTAGAGCAGGTGCCATTTAAACGCTTAGGTATTATCTTACCGCTGTCTTTAACATATCTTTTTAATAATTTAATATCTTTATAATCTAAAACATCAATATTATTTTTACAGAAATAGCATACTTTTTTCTTGAAGAATTTTTTTCTTCCGTCTTTTGTATTTGATTCCTTATTGAAATGAGGTTTTTTATCAGTTTTAACTTTATTTTCTTCCTCATTATTATTATTGTTATTATTAGCAGTATTATTATTTTCAAGATTTTCTGTATTTTCTAAATCCATTGTTTATCTCCTAATTAAAAAAATTTATATGATATTAAAACGGTACTTCATCATCATCTTCAAAACTTCCCAAATCAACTCCTCCGTTTGAAGCAGAAGGCGAATAAGCAGTATCCATACCAACAGAAGAACCTGAAGGATTCCCTAGCATCTGCATAGAACTCATAACTATTCTAACTTTTGATCTGGATGTATTAGTATCTTTATCCTGCCATCTATCCTGTCTTAAAGTACCCATTACAGCAACTTGCTTTCCTTTTGTAAGGTATTTGCTCACAGTTTCAGCAATTTTTCCAAAAGCTACCACCTCAAAATAATTAACTTCTGTAGTATTTTTACTGCTGACATAATAATTATTTGCTATAGAAAACTCTGCAACTGCACTGCCGCTAGGCAAATATTTAGATACAGGATCTGCTGTAAGTCTTCCTATTAAAGTTACATTATTAAAATCTGTTGCCATAATAAAACCTATTTAAGCCTCTTCTTTATTATTTTCTTCTTTTTTATTCTTCTGAACTATTTCATCTAAACGAACTATTATAAATCTCAATATACTAAGTTCATAACGCAATTCTTTTTCAATATGCACTAAATTATTTCCGTCACATCTGAAATGATAATAATAGTATTTACCCTGATTAACTTTTCGTATAGGATAACTTAAATTATGAATGCCGTAATCAGCTTCATAGAATATTTCGGCATGATAATTCTGAAGTATTGTTTTTACATGCTCTTTTGCTGTTTGATGCAAAGCATCATTAATTTCTGTTACGAATAATATTTCGTATTCTCTCATATTTTTAACTCCTTGGACAAGACTTCTATATATATTAAAAAATAATACAAAAGAAGCGAAGTATATAATTTTTATTTGAAAAATAATACAGGATTTTTATTTAAAAGTCAATAAAATTAAAATTAATAATAAAAAAAAATCTATTTTTACTATTTTCTTTATATTTATATTGTTTTTTATATTATAAATTAATCAAATACAAAAAAAATATAGATAAGTAAACATAATGTATTTGATTTAATTTTTCAATATAGTATAATAGAAAATAATAAAAATCTTGGAGAATCAAATGAGAAAATTACTAGTTATGTTTTTATTTGCAGCTATAAGTATCTCTGCATTTGCTTATGAGACTATTCCTTATATGTTTCATAATATGATTCCTTATGGAATTACACCTGACAGAGTTAATGAGATATTAATGGCTTCTAATTTTTCTTCAGCTGCAGCTGAGCCTATAAGCGGTACATTTTATGTAAGCAAATATCCTGATCCTGATTTAGTATGGTATAATCCTCATGCTATGAATTGGATAAATGTAAAATTTACCACTAATGATGTTTCAGAGCTTTTTACAAGAGATGAAAATATTTTATATTTTAATTTTACAGTTTCTAATGAATTTAAATGTATGACTGTCAGAGCTGATAATATTAATGATCATGCAACTTTAGCAGGAAAAGAAACTAAATGGGCTTATAAATTCTTCTTTCACGAAGATAAATTATTTGCTGTCAGTGCTGTTTATGAAGGTGATTTTACTTTAGAAGGATATAAGAATGCAAATCAGGATAAAGAATATGCTCACCCTGGATATGTAATGTCAAGAGGTTTATTCAGCAGAACTTTAGGCGGATTCCATATGAAATACGGCGGATTCCATAACAGCAAGCATGTTACTTTTGATGATTTTACTTCTATGAGATACGGAAATTATGTTAATAAAGCTGCTAATACTTCTTTAGCTGTTTATTATGCTACTTACGGCGGAAAAAATATCAACTTTGTTGCTTCTTATGTAGATAATTTTAGAATGGCACCTATAGCAAACAGATTCCAAAAATCTTATTATGAAAATTATTTTGATTTTGCTGATGTTCCTGTAGGAATACCTCCTGAAATCAAACCTCCAAAAGATGAAAATGAGAATGATAATCAAGCTGCTGATAATGCTCAGTAATTAATAATTGATTTTAATAAATAGAAAGTCTGTATTTATTATAGGCTTTCTATTTTTTTTGCAGTAAATATATTTCTCAATATTTTTCAAATATTATATTTTTATCTTTTATTTTTTGCAAAAAACATTTATATATGATATAATTAAAAAATTAATAACTTTTATTATATTTTTTGTTTAAAATGAGAGGTTTTTTATTATGGAGTTGCATAAATTAAGTATAACTCAAATCAGAGAAAAATTAAAAAATAAAGAAATAGATGCTCCTGCATTAGTCAGCTCTATAATCAGCAGGATAGAGGAAGATGATAAAAGAGATGATAAAATATATGCCTATATTGAAATTTTTAAAGAAGAGGCATTAGAACAAGCAAAAAAAGCTCAGGAAAGAATAGATAAAGGCGAAGATTTACCGCTGCTCGGCGTACCTATGGCAATTAAGGATAATTTATGCTATAAAGATCATTTGATGACTGCTTCTTCAAAAATGCTTGAAGGATATAAAGCTCCCTATACTGCTCCTACAGTTCAGCGGTTAATTGATAATGGTGCTATTATAATAGGCAGAACTAATATGGACGAATTTGCTATGGGAGGCACTACAGAAACATCTAATTACGGTATAACTAGAAATCCTAAAAATAGAAATCATGTTCCCGGAGGTTCTTCAGGCGGTTCTGCTGCTGCTGTTGCCGCTGATTTTGCTTTTGCTGCTTTGGGAAGCGATACAGGAGGTTCAATAAGACAGCCTGCATCTTTCTGCGGTATAGTAGGAGTTAAGCCTACTTATGGAAGAGTACCTAGATTAGGATGCATAGCTATGGCAAGCAGTTTAGACCAAGTAGGACCTTTAACTAAAAATGTTCAAGATGCAGCTTTAATGACTAAAATAATAGCTGGTTTTGATAATAAAGAATCAACTACTTTAAATATACCTGTACCCGATTATAATTCATATTTAGATGGCAATATTAAGGGTATGAAAATAGGGCTTGCTAAAGAATATTATAATACAGATTTAATAGCTTATGATGTAAAAGAAAAAATAATGAATGCTATTGAAAAATTAAAAGAACAAGGTGCTGAAATAGTTGATATAAGTCTTCCTAATGCTAAATACGGCTCAAGGGTTTATACTGCTGTTATGGCGGTTGAAGTAGCATCTAATATGGGCAGATATGACGGAATAAGATACGGATATCACCCTAAAGGAGATTTCAATTTAGATGAATATTATTATACTTCAAGGAGCGTAGGGCTTGCTTTTGAAACTAGGGCTAGAATATTATTCGGTACTTTAATGACAGGCAAAAGATTTTTCTATAGCCATTATCAGCATGCTTTAAAGGTGAGAAAACTTATGCAGATGGACTTTGATAATGCATTCAAAGATGTTGATGTTATTATATCGCCTACTTCTCCTGTAACTGCAGGACTTTTAGGCAGCAGAGATAAAACTGACAGTGCTTTAAGTTTCTTGGCTGACAGCTATGCTTCAAATATTAATTTGGTTGGGCTTCCTGCTATGAGTGTTCCTTGCGGTTATGATAAAAATAATATGCCTATAGGAATACAATTCATTGCTAAACAGTTCAATGAAACTGATATGTTTAGAATGGCTTATGCTCATGAAATTTCAAATAATTAATTTTATTTTTAATATTTTAAGAGGGATTTTATTCCCTCTTTTTTTTATAATAAAACTTAAATAAAAAGTTTATAAAAATAATTTTTTAATATATAATTACTATATACTATTTAAATTATTTTAAGGAGATTAATTTTTATGTCGGAAACTAAAAGAATTGCAATAATGGGTGCTATGGATTCTGAAATTACAAATTTTAAAGGTATGATTCAAAATATAGAAGAGATAGAAATAGCTGATATAACTTATTATAAAGGCACATTATGCAATAAAGATATAGTATTATTCAAATCTGGTATAGGAAAAGTTAATGCGGCAATTGCAGCTGCTATAGCTATAGAAAGATTTAATGTAGAAAAGATAATATTTACAGGAGTTGCAGGTTCTCTAAATCCTAATTATGATATATCCGATATTGTCATTTCAAAAGATTTAATAGAGCATGATTTTGATACAAGTGCTTTGGACGGAGATGAACTTACTGTATTGGTTAAGGGCTATGATAAAAACTATTATCCTGCTGATAATTATTTGATAGAATTGGCGAAAGAATCTGCCGAGAAAGTTATAACAGAAAATAAAGTATATATTGATACCATAGCTACAGGAGATCAGTTTATAGGGGATAATAATAAAGTTAAGCAGATACATAATAAATTTAAAGCAGGTGCTATAGAAATGGAGGGGGCTGCTGTAGCTCATACTGCTTTGATGTATAAAGTGCCTTTCGTAGTAATACGCTCATTATCTGATAAAGCTGACAGTGATGCTGTGATTGATTTTCCTAAATTTGTTGTGAAGTCTGCACAGAATTCTATGAAAATAGTAGTGGAAATGCTTGAAAATATGAAATAAAAATTTTAAATGATAAATAAAATTTTATAATAATACATTACTAATGAATTAAGTGTAATATATATTCTAATAAAAAAATAATAATATTTACAATTAATTTACTATTGAAAATTTTTACATTTATAATATAATCTTTAATATTAATTAACATAATATTGGAGAATGCATGCCTGATAAAAGAACGATATTAAGCGGAAACGGCGTTGGAGATGATGTAGCTATAGGAAGCTCTTTTTTTTATGCTCACTCGCTAGATACTCCAATATACAAAATAGAAGAAGATGATATAGAAGAAGAATATAAAAGATTTGATGAAGCTGTAAATAAATCTATAGAAGAAATAAAATTACTTCAAATGAATGCAGATAATAATATAAAAAATATTTTATCTATACATATATTAATGCTTCAGGATAAAGTGATAGAAAAACAAGTAAAAGAAGAAGTAAAAAATAAATTATTCAATATAGAACATATATATGACACTATAATTTCAGAGTATCTTGAAAAATTATCATCTATAAATAATAAAATGCTTTCTGAAAGAAGCAGCGATATTATCGATATAAAAACTAGGCTTATAAGAAATTTAATACAGCCTAATTCAGCAGATTATTCTCAAGTACCAAAGAATAGTATAGTAATAGCAAAAACATTAACTCCAAGCGATGTTTTAAAATTTAATAATATAGGAGCTGAAGGTTTTATAGTAGAAAGCGGCGGATATACTTCTCATACAGCAATACTAGCTAAATCATTTGGAATTGCAATAATATTCAATATAACAGATATATCAAGCAAAATAAAAAACGGAAAAAAAATAATAATAGACTGCAAAAGCAATATAGTGATAATGAATCCAAGCAAAAAAGATATTAATAATTACACTATGCTTTCAGATAAAATAAAAAAATTTAAAGAAAAATCTATACTGGATGCAAAAGAAAAAGCTGTAACAAAAGATAATATTGAAATTAAAATAAATGCTAATATAGATATACCAGAAGAAACCGAAAGTTTATTAAAATACGGCATAGATTCAATAGGCTTGTACAGAACAGAATTTTTATATATGTTCTCAGATGAAGAAATAATTACCGAGCTTCCTACAGAAGAAGCTCAATTTGAAGTATATAAATATATAGCTTCTAAAATAAAAGGAAAAGTAATAATAAGAACTTTGGATATAGGAGGAGATAAAATATCGCCTGCTTTAGGATTAGATTTTAAAGAGGATAATCCGTTTTTGGGCTGGCGTGCTATAAGATTTTGCTTACAAAATAAAAAATTATTCAAAGATCAAATCAAAGCATTGCTTAGAGCTTCGCATTACGGCAATATAGAAATAATGATTCCTATGATAAGCACTTTGGAAGAGATTGAAGATACTAAGAAGTTTATAGAAGATGTTAAAGAGGAATTAAAAAAAGAAAATCAGAATTTTAATGAAAATATAAAAATAGGCGTTTTAATAGAAACTCCTTCGGCTGCAGAAATAATAGATTTGATAGTAAAAGAGGCAGATTTTTTATCTATAGGCTCTAATGATTTAGTTCAGTATATGATGGCATGCGACAGAACAAATGAAAAATTAACATATTTATATAATCCTATAGATATATCAGTTTTAAGAACATTAAAAAAAATAATAAATACAGCTAATGAAAATAATAAGCCTATAGCATTATGCGGAGAAATGGCAGGAGTTCCTGAATATACTCCTGTTTTATTGGGGCTTGGAGTAAGAGAATTTTCTATGCCAATAAAATCTATTTCGGCAGTAAAAAATATTATTAGAAATGTCAGTATAGAAGAATGCAGAAATTTAGTAAATGAAATGCTTGAGAAATGCAGTAATAGTTTTTCTAAATCTTCTTTATATAATTTTAGAAAAAAATTTAACATATAAAAGGTAAAACAATATGAATAAAAAATTATTAGGTATAATAATATTAATATGTATTATGATATTTAATTCTTGCAAAGCAGTAAATTCAATAAATGATTATAAAAAATTAAAAAGCATACAAAAAACTGAAGATTACGGACCTTTGGGAAATTTTTTAAAAACTTTGCCGAAAACGGAAGAAGAAGATTCACAATCTCCCTACAATGAATTAAGAACTTTTATTACAGGAAGAAATCAAATACTTTCATCAAACTATAAAGAAGGATTTGAAACTTTAGCAAGATTCTTATTCACATACCCTTCAAGCTATTATGAAAGCGAGGCTTCATATTTATTTGGACAGGCATTAATATATATGGTGGAAAATGAGCCTTTATATATAGAAGAATTTTATACTAGATTATTATCAGAAGGCATAATTGAAGGCGAAGAAAATAATGATGATGCGGTTATGAATTTAAATGATTCTTTAAAAAAAATATACAGTCAAATGGGTATTACTGTGAAAGACGGAAAATACTCTTTTAATGGCTATACATTCGACAGAATACTTCAAGATGAAGAAAGTGTATTTCCTTTGAAAGATTTTGCATATTATTTCAGCATAAGACATAGATTCAGTGAAATAAAAGATGAAAATGACAAAGCAAAATTCAATACAAATATAACATACTTAAAAAGATTTTCAGACAGATACAGAACAAGCGTACTTCAGGAAAATATATTAAATAATCAGTCATACTTTCCTGATAATCTTCCATTCACTTTAAATGCTAATGAAAATAAAAATTATCAGGATACTATAAAAACAGTACAAAAAAGAATAGAAGATATGATGCCTTTATTTGAAGAAGAATATTATATAATAGGAAATGGTATTATAATAAGAGATAGAATACCTGCTATTAATCAAGGTACTGAAAAAGAACTTCATAAATTATATAATTATGATTTTGTAACCGTATTAAATAAAACAAATGTATATAATTCTAAAGAAAGAGAGAGAGAGGATTGGGCTTTAGTTAAATATGATACATATTACGGACCTATAATAGGCTGGAGCTATTTAAGATATATGACTAATAATATAGAAGGTATGGCAGATATATTTGAAAATTATAAATCGGCTATGAATTCTTATAAAAATTATGATTATCTAAAATCATCAGACTTCTTTTCATATATATTAAATAATAATCAAACAAATTATTTTACAGATAAATCGGTTTATTTCTTATGGAAAGTTAATAATAAAATAGGGGAATTGGTAAGTTCAAAGAGTAATCCTTATTATAAATATGTATTAGATTATCCAAAATACTTTTATTATAATACTAATAATAATGTGCTTCAAAGTTCTACTTTATTATATAATTATTTAGTAAAAATACTTCCGAACAATCCGTATAGATTTGTTATAAGCGGAGACAGCGAAGCGGAATATAGTGTGGATTAAAAAAGTATTATAATCGATTGCTGTTTAGATTTTATTGAAAAATGCAAAAATATTATATTAAAATCTGATTTTTATTTAATTAAATTTAAATAAAATAAAAAAATAAGCATATATTATATTTTATGAAATATAAACATGATCCTCATAAACTTCTTTTGCTTTTGAATAAAATTCAGCAGCCTTTTCATAATTGCCTTCTATAAACTCAATATTTCCCAAATGAAAATAATCGCTTGACTCTGGATTTTCTTTTATCTTATTAGTGTATTTAGCCTTACTCTCTTCCAAATTAGGATAATTATCTTTTAAACTTTTACTTCTAAGATTTTTAAGAGCAAGCACTTCAGGAGTATCGGCAGGATACATAGCTAAAGCCTGCAAATACATATTTTCGGCTTTTTTATAATCTTTGATTTCGTGAAGACAAACACCATAATAATGATAATCATTATGATCAGCCAATTTATTGTCTACTAATATTTTATAAAAATTCATAGCTTCTTTATAAAGCCCATTTCTAAAAAAGTAGTTAGCCATATAAACTAAAGCAACTCTGTCTTTATTATTTATTTTAAGTACATTTTTAGCAGCCTCTAATCCCTTATCCTCTTCTTTAAGAGCAGTACATAAAGATAAAAACTCATAATAAGGATCAAGATTAGATGATGTATATAAAGTTATTCCCTTTCTATAAAGTTCAAAAGCCTCTTCAAGTTTATATTCATTTTTAGCAATAGCCGCCAAAATAAAATATGCTTCGGCTGCCATCCAATACTCTAAGAAAGTACTTAAAAATATTTTAGCATGTTCATAATCACCTTTGTCAAATAAAGAAACAGCAACTTGTAAATATGATTTCATATCATCAGAAGTACTTAATCTCATACTTCTTTTTAAGGCTTCAATAGCCTCTTCATTTACTCCTTTCTTTAATAACTCCTCAGCAAGATTGCTTAATTTCATTGCTTTAGTATTAGTAGACACGTTAATACTCCTTTTTTATTTTAATGAAACTGGTCTAGCATAAACTTCTTTAGAAAAACTGCTTTCTGAATTTCCGCCTTCGCCGCCTATAGCTGTAATAGTGAAATAATAAACTTCATTTTCACTAAGTCCTTCTATTAAATACTCATTCTGCTTTCCTATAATTATAGGGGTATGCTCTGCATCATTATAAACTCCTGATTTAGTACCATAATAAATTTTATAGCCTGATATATTTTCATGAGAACCTTCCCATTTTAATATAATTGAATTAGCATCAGCTGAAACGGCAGTCAAATTAATAGGAACTTGAGGCAGTTTAGCATGATGATAAACTATAGAAACATTATTTAATACAGGCGTAATATTTCTATCAGCATTACTATTTAATACTGCTCTTATTTGAATATATCTTGTACTGCTGCTTGATATTATATTTGTATTATATAATAATTTCTCCCAAGCTATATTATTATCATCCGGAGAAAAATAATAATCTGAAATTCTATAATATAAATCTATATTGCTTCCATTTGTAAAATTACCTGCATAATTAATAGCATCTATAAAAGTATCATTATTTTGAAAATCTATAACTTTGCTTACTATATCGCCATTTGCAGCATATCTGTATAAATTAAAGTTTTGTTTATAGCTAGGCGTAAAATAAAAAGATTCTATTGCTCCGATAAATCCCTGTCCTAAGTACATAGGATCTAATTTTATATTTTCAAATTCTATAATATAAGGAGAACCCATTTTATCGCCTGTACTTGTTAAATATACTACCTGCTCTTCTAAACCGTCTATATATTTTACTAATTTTCCTGTAGAAGCATCAAAACTAACGCTATGATGTCTGCATTCATTTTCTTTCAAATATTCGCCTTCTGATAAAGTAATATTTGTATATATTCCATTATATGAAAATAAATTATTAAACTGCCAAACTAATCTTCCATTAATAATATTAGCTCTTATACCAGAATATTTTGTAACGCCGTTATCATTATATATAGCCATTTTTGACAGAACCTGCGAATTCATTCTTACACTATAGGGATTTAAATAAAATTCTAAAGTGAAGCTTGTCATAGTATTATAAGAGTATTTGGAACCTTCATCTAAATGATGATCTATTTTTACATAGGATTTAATATTGGGAAGAAATATTGCATTGCCCCCATGAACTCCGTCTATACTTTTAACATCAGAACTGTATGTAACTCCATGCATACTAGTAGCACCTAAAACAGATTTCTCTAATAATGAAATTTCTGATAAAGGATCTGTATATGACTGACTATTATTATCTAATGTAAAGCTATTTGTAATATTATTTAATGTACTATAATGAATATTATTCGTATTTGAAAAAACATCATACACAGCAGAACTTAGATTAGCTGTAAAATATAAAATAAACGCTATAAAAAAAACTATATAACGCACATTCAAATCCTAATTTATGTTATATTTCTTTAATAATTATTCGGATAATTTCTAAATTCCATTATTAAAAATATAACAAAAATAATCTTTTTATACTATATATAAATAAAACTTATATAATTCAAATTCGTTATAAATTTATAAAAAATTATGCTATTGAATAAAATAAAAAATTGATTATATTATTAAAAAATATTTTTACAAATATTCTTTTAATAGTATTATATATAATTAATAATTAGGTTATTTTAGGTTATTTATGAATAAATTGATTTTTATAATTTTATTATCATTTTTTTACTCGGCTTATAGTCTTACAGATACAGAAATGAGATTTTTGAAGTCATGCGAGGAAGGCAAATATGAAGCAGTAGTTTCTCTTATAAATAGGAAAGTTAATATTAATGCTGTATCAGAAGACGGAGTTACGGGATTAATGCTTGCCTCTCATCACGGGCATAGTGCTATAGTAAGACTTTTAATTAATTCAAATGCTGATGTTAATATTTCGGATAAGGTAGGATATACAGCATTGATAATGGCATCAACAGGAGGATATGCTGATATTGTAAATATTTTATTAAAGGCAAAAGCAGATGTTAATGCCTCTAATAATTATGGCGAAACTGCTTTGCATGCTGCTTCATACGGATTATATAAGGATATAGTTCAGTCTTTAGTAGATTATAATGCAGATATTAATTCTGTTAATAATGACGGCTATAATGCTTTGTTTATGGTTTTTATGTCTGCTGATAAAAGCGAAAATATGCTTCCTTTAGCTGAAATATTATGCGATAATGGAATTGATATTAACAATAAGGATAAAAATGGAAGAACAGTACTTACTTATGTTAAGGAGCATTATAAAAAACCTGAAACTTTGATTGAATTTCTTTCTAGTTATGGAGCTTATGAGTAATATTTAATAAATATTGTAAAAACATATAATTTTATATATAATTTAATATTGTAATTTATTTTAAGGAAAATTAGATGATAGAAGAATTGATAAATAGAATTCCTAAATTGGAAGGAATAAAAAATAATATAGAAGAAGCTGTAAATGAAACTATAAAATGCTATGAAAGAGGAAATAAAGTTTTAATAGCAGGAAACGGCGGAAGTGCCTGCGACAGCGAGCATATAGCAGGAGAATTATTAAAAAGTTTTTTAAAGAAAAGACCTATTAATGAAAATATTAGAAATGAATTATTGAAGATAGAAGACGGCGAATATATAGCCGATAATTTAGAATCTCCTTTGAGAGCTGTTGCTTTAACTTCGCATTTAGGACTTTCAAGTGCATATCTTAATGATAAAGAACCTTATTTGGTATTTGCCCAGCAATTATTAGGTTTCGGAGATAGGGGAGATATTTTCTTTGCTATAAGTACATCTGGAAATGCAAAAAATATTATTTATGCTGCTAAACTTGCTAAAGCTATGGGTATAAAAATCATATCCTTTACAAATGAGAATGGGGGAAAACTTGCTGAAATATCTGATATTTCAATTAAAGCCCCTGCTAAAGAAACTCATATATCTCAGGAATATCATGAGGCGATATATCATGAAATTTGCATAAGAGTAGAAGAACATTTTTTTAAAGAAAATAGATAATAATAGATTATTTAAAATTAGCAGCATATAAAAACTAGCATCTATTTTTATATTAATTATATAAATTATTAGGTATCTTAAGTCCTAATTTTTCTATCATATTTGTATTAACTACAAAATTATAATTATATGAAGGTTCTAATGGTATGTTTTTTATATCTTTTATATTTTCTAAAACCTCTATTGTCTTTTTAGCAGTAAGCACTCCTATATCATAATAATCAACAGAATATGTAATTGTACCTCCTATTTTTGTCATACCTGCATCAGCACATACAACAGGAATTTTTATGCTTTCTTCTATCATAGCAACATTAGCCATACTGCTTGCTATGATATTATCTGTAGGAGAAAATATAACATCCGCTTTATTTGCAGCACTTAACATCATCTGCTGTATTTCATTTGCATTTGCAATTGTAAGATCAATATATTCTAATCCTAGTAAATCTAGTTTTTCTTTTGCTAATTTTATTTGATATACTGAATTTATTTCGCTTGAGCAGTATAAAAGTCCTATTTTTTTAGCATTAGGCAGAAGTTTAGTTATAAGTTCTATTTGTTTTTCTATTGGAGGAAGATTTATAACGCCTGTTATATTAGCATTCGGTTTATTTAAATTAGTTACCAATTTTGCACCTATAGGGTCGCCTATTCCTGAAGCTATTATTGGTATATTTTTTGTCATGTTTACAGCAGACTGTGCAGGCGGAGTTCCTATTGCTATTATAATATCTTTTTTATCATTAACAAATTTTTGTGCTATTGTATTGCAGTTTGCCTGTTCACCCTGAGCATTTTGATAATCTATATTTATTTTTTTACTGCTGTTTTTATAATATTTATTTAATTCATCTTCTATGCCTTTATATATTAAGTTTAAAGCATCGTGTTCTATAAGCTGACTTACTCCTATTTTTACAATATCATTATTTTCTGCATTAGTTTTTTTATATATATTATTTTTACTAATACTAAATGATGACACTAGTATAAATATTATTATTAATATAAAAATTATAATTTTATTCTTTTTCATACTTAATCCTTTATAATACTTAATTACTTTATATAGTAATAATACTATATAAAGTAATTTTGTCAATACTGTTTATAGTAATTTTTATAATTTTTTCTTGATATATTAAAAAAAATATGTATTATTAAGCTATTATTATTTTAGGTTTTATTTATATGAAAATACTTTTAATAAAACAAACTTCTCTTGGAGATGTTCTTCATATCACTCCGATTATAAGGGCATTAAAAAAGTGGAAGCCTGATTGCATTATAGATATAGTGACAGATAAAAGAGCTTTAGGAATATTAGAGAATAATCCTTATATAAATAAATTGTATGTTTTGGATATATATAGATATGAGAAAGAAATATTTAAATCTTTTTCATCATTTTTTTCTACTATAAAAGAATTTTTTTCTCATATAAAAGAAGTTAGAAAAGAGTATTATGATATAGCTATGGATTTGCAGGGACTTGAGAGAAGCATTATATTTTTGTATTTATGCCGTTCAAAAAAAAAATATGCTAAAGGTAAATGGTTTGGAGTAAAAAGCAATTATTATAAAGATATAAATGCTGTAATAGGATTAATTTCTTTTTTAAAATTTATTGACTGTCCTGATGACGGTACAGATTTGGACTATTTTTTGCCTGAAAATATAGATACGGATTTTGCCGAAAAAATAGAAAGTATAAAATATTCAATAAACAGCAATTTCAATATAAAGAAAGATTATATAGTTTTTTCTCCTTTTTCAAGATGGGATACTAAAGATTTGTCTGTAAATAAGTCAAGGGAAATAATAAAAGAGATTCAAAAATTAAGAGATATACAGATAGTAGTTTCTGCTGTATCAGATTATAATAATGAATGTTTGGAGATAGTTAAAGGTTTTGATAATGCAGTAAATACTTCCGGACTTTTTAATTTGCCTCAATTAGCATATTTAATAAAAAATTCAAAAGGCATTATTACAGTAGATTCATTTCCTATGCATACAGGATGTGCATTCAAAAAGCCTCTTATGGCTATATTCGGTCCTACTAGCGAAATAAGAGTAGGACCTATTGCTGAAAATTCTGAAACTATAAGAGTAGAAAATTTAGAATGTGCAGGATGCTATAAAAGAAAAAATTGCCCTAATAATCATATATGCATAGAAAATATAGATGCTGAAGTTTTGGCAAAAAGATTTATAGAAAAAATAGATAATGCATATAAATGCTGAATAAATAATATTGATATTAAGAATAAAAATTATATAATAATAAATATATAATTGTTTATAAGGAGGTATATCATGCAAATAACTTTTTTAGGTACAGGTACTTCCGACGGCATTCCTATGATAGGATGCAAATGTAAAGTATGCAGAAGTAAGGATAAAAGAGATAAGAGGACGCGTTCTTCTATATTAATAAGAAATAATAATAAAAATTATGTAGTAGATACTTCAGCTGATTTCAGACAGCAGATGCTTAGAGAAAAAGTTGATAGTCTTGAAGCGGTATTTTATACTCATCAGCATGCAGATCATACTTCAGGCATTGTTGATTTGAGATCATTAAATTTTATGCTGCATAAATCAATAGACTGCTACGGAAATAAATACACTATGGATAATTTAAGGGATAAATATGATTACTTTTTTAACCCTGTTCAAGTAGGAGGAGGGCTTCCTCAGGTTGTTTTTTATCATATAGAAAATGAGATGATGTTTGATGATATAAAGGTTACTCCTATTAATGTAGAGCACGGCGTACTTAATATATTAGGATATAGATTCAATAATTTCAGCTATATTACAGATGCAAGCTATATAAGCGATGAAAGTTTAAAACTATTAGAGGGTACTGAAATTTTAGTTTTGAACGGATTAAGATATAGACCTCATCATACGCATTTATGTTTGCAGGAGTCTGTTAATATTGCTGATAAATTGGGAGTGAGAAAAGCTTATTTTACTCATATGACTCATGATGTTTTACATAAGAATTTGGAGCGAGAGCTTCCTGCAAATATGTATCCTGCTTATGACGGACTTAGCATACAAGTTTGATAATTATTATTATATCTATTTGACATTATATTATTTTTTTATATTATATAATTTTAAATATAATTATTTAAGAGAGAACTAAACTATATGAAAAAATTAATAGCATCATTTGTATTACTTTTCAGCATTAATCTATCAGCACAGCATGGCGGAGGAGTTGCTTTATTTGTACCTCTTACAGGAAGTTTTGCATTTTCTGATATGAGGGGATTAGACGGAAGCAAATTGAATACTTTTAAAGGCGGAAGCTCATTTGATTTCGGAGTATTGGTTCAGCCGGGATATTTTTATGATTTCGGGGGATTATTAGGATTTGATGTTTTAGCTGATATAGGATATTACAGAAGCACTTATAAATATGTGAATTCTAAAGAAGGAAAAGTAGTTTCTTATGCATTTGACAGTTTAAATGCAGGTGCTATGTTTAGAGTAACTTTTTTAATTTTAGCATTTGGAATAGGCTCAGGAGTCAAAATACCATTGGCTGCAAATATTAAAGATGATAATAATAATACAAAATTAAATAGCGATGAAATAAAAAAATCATTTTCAAATGCTGTTATACCATATTTGAAATTTACTATAGATTTTAAATATAATCTCAGCAGTTTTTCGGCTATTGCTGCAGGACTATATTTTAATTATGATTTTGCTATGAATTATAAAAATCCTAACTATTCAAGATATGATATACATTCTTTTGATTTTGGAATACAGCTTGGCACTTATTTTGTAGGCACTAGAAATTAAAAAAATAAATTTGATAATATTGAATTGATATACTTTATATATTGAATTGATATACTCTATATAGGAAGATAATATGTTAAAAGAACTTTTACAGCCTGAAATTGAAGACTTGATAGAAGAAAAAGATTGGGAATCATTAAGAGATATACTTTTATTATGGCAGGAAGTAGAAACTGCTAATCTTATAACTTCTTTAAAAAATGATGATAAATATAAAGTTTTCAGCATACTTCCTAGAGATTATTATTTAGATGTTTTTCCAGAACTTGCTCCTATAGACCAAAGAAGAATAATAGGAAATATGGACGAATCTGATATAAAGTATCTTTTAGAAAATATGAATCCTGATGACAGAACATATTTTTTAGGCTCTATACCTTCATCATTATCCGAAAATATATTAAAGCTTCTTGGTGCTGAAGAAAGAGAAATGTCTTCATGGCTTTTAGCTTATCCAGAAGAGAGTATAGGGCGTTTAATGACTCCTCAGTACATAAGTTTAAAGCCTGATTGGACTGTAAGGGAATCTTTTGAATATGTAAGAAGAAATATAGAAGAGTCAGAAACATACACTACATTATATGTTATAGATTCAAAAAGAACTTTGATAGGTTCTATTGCATTGAGAAAATTATTTTTTACGGATAAAAATACATTGATATCTGAAATTACTAATAATTGTCCTTATATATCTGTTTATGAAAATCAGGAAAATGCTATTAATATAATAAAAAAATATAATCTTCATTCGCTTGCTGTAGTTGATGACAGACATTCTATGATAGGTATTGTTACTGTAGATGATATAATGGATATTGCTGAAGAAGAGTATACAGATGATTTTTATAAAATGGCAGGTATTACTTCAAGCGAGGATCAATTTGATGATAATTTAAAAATTACTCCTATTTTTACTCTTTATAGACAGAGAATATTCTGGCTTTTAATATTGGTTTTTATAAATATATTTTCAGGCGGAGTCATAAGCATATTTCAAAATACTCTTCAGAAACATATAGTACTTGTAGTATTTTTGCCGCTGCTTATAGGGAGCGGGGGCAATGCAGGAAGTCAGTCTGCTACTCTCGTTATAAGATCTCTTGCTATAGGCGATGTTGTATTAAAAGATTGGTTTTATATGCTTTCAAAAGAACTTATAGTTGCTTCTATTTTGGGCTTGAGTATGGCTTTGGGAACTTATATATTAGGTATTATACGGGGCGGATTTGAAATAGCTGCTATTGTATCTGTATCAATGTTTAGTATAGTTTTTATAGGGAGCATTATAGGGCTTTGCCTTCCATTTGTATTAACTAAATTGAATATTGATCCTGCTATAAGCGGAGCTCCTATGCTTACTTCTATATGCGATATAATTGGTACTGCTTTATATTGTTCTATAGCTGCATTAGCATTTACAATACTCAAATAATATTAATTCTAACATTATTTTTATTGTTTTTAATAAAAATATATTTGACTAATTTATGCTTTTATATTAAATTTAAACAAAGACTTAGGATTATCATTTATGAAAGAAATTGAGATTGAATTACACGAGGCGTCAGCTAGCAATAATATATTAGCTGTTGAAGTATTATTAAAAAATAAAAATATAGATGTTGATATAAGCAATATAATAGGATTAACTCCATTAACGCATGCATGCAGAGCAGGGTATAAAGAGATAGTTGAACTTCTTTTAGAAGCAGGTGCAGATCCTAATAAGGCAGATCAGCTGTATATAACTCCGTTAATGAATGCCTGTGCTAATGGACATATAGATATAGTGAATATTTTAATAAAGTATGGTGCTTCTATAAATTTAAGTAACTGTAATAATGAAACTCCTTTGCATTATGCTTGTTCTGAAAATTACTTTGATATAATGAAAATACTTGTAGAAAACGGTGCTGATGTTAATGCCAAAACAGATATTAATATTACTCCTTTAATGTACTGCTGTCAAAAATCTAATTTTGATGCTGTAAAATTTTTAATAGATAATAATGCTAATATTGATGATTCTGACATATATGAAGAAACTGTATTATCTTATGCCATATCAAGCGGAAATATTGATATAGTGGAATATATATTAAATAAAGGAAATATAGAGATTCCTAAATATTCTTTAACAATAGCAGCCATAAGCGGAAATTTATCATTGGTTCATTATATACATTCAAAATTAGGCGTTAATAATCATAATGTTTTTTCAAGTGCTTTTATATCAGCGGCATATAACGGACATTTAGATGTTGTTAGATATTTTTTTGATAATTCCAAGAAAAAAGCACCTAAGGCTTTGGCTGTTGCTGTATCTGCAGGGCATAAACATATAGTTAATTATTTTCTTATGAATAAAGTTCCTTTAAATGGCGTTACCGATAATGGAAAAACTGCTTTAATATCTGCTATAGAAATAGAAAATAAAGAAATAATAGATTTGCTTATAAAGTATGATGTTGATGTTAATAAATCTGATGATGATGATGTAACTCCTCTTATGTATGCATGTTATATAGGTAATATAGAAATAGTAAAAACTTTGCTTGATAATAATGCTGATACCAATGCTTTAGACAGTATAGAAAGAAATGCTATGATTCACGCTGTTATAGCTGGAAATATAGATATTGTTGAGCTTCTTTTAATGAACGGAATGCATCTTAAAAATGATAATGAATCTATTACTCTTTTGATGTGGGCTGTTATATATGATAATTTGAAATCTGTAAAATATTTGATAGAAAAAGGTGCTGATATTTATTATACTGATATTAACGGATGGAATTCATTTATGTTTGCATGTGCAAAAGGATATATTGATATTGTTAGGTATATTTTAGAATTATATCCTGATATTATTAATAATTGCACTAAAGAAGGGGAAACTGCTTTGATGATAGCTTCAGATAATGGAAAATCCGAAATTGTAGAGTATTTGCTGAAAAATAATGCTTCTATAAGAAATAAAAATTCAAACGGACATACTGCTTTGTATATAGCTTCTTCAAACGGATATTTTGAAATATGCGAACTTTTAATAAAATATTATGAGATAGATGAAATAAATAAAAATACATTTTCTAAAGAATATGATATTGCAAAAGAAAAAGGCTACAGCAGAATTGTTAATTTATTTAATAATAAATTAAAGTCATAATAATATTTTGACATTTTTATTTAAATATATATTATCTGCTGCTAATAATTTAATATATTTTTTAGGCTGAACAATATGGCTAATAAGGAAAGATTAGGTACTATAGGTATATTTTTAACTGCATTAATTTGGGGATATAGTTTTGTGGCTGTTAAAGTTGTAGTTAAAGAAATAGAGCCTTTTTATCTTGTAGGATTTAGAAATTTAACAGGCGGTATTTTTATTTCCATTGTTTTTTTTAAAAAAATAAAAAATATTACTAAGAAAGATATAATATTATGCATACCATTAGGTACAGCATTGTTTTTGGGCTTTTTCCTGCAGACTATGAGTTCTAAATTCATTACTGCCTCAAAAGTAGCTTTTTTTACAGGTTCTTATGTTATATTTATACCATTTATTGCTTGGATAGTATATAAAAAAAGACCGAATATTTCTGCATTTATAGCTGCTGTAATTACTATTGCAGGCTTATATTTATTAATTTCATTTGAAGGATTCTACAATATCAATGCGGGAGATTCATTAGCATTATTATGTGCTTTTGTATTTGCTTTGCATATAGTACTTATAGATAAGATTCTTGAATATGTTAATGGCATTATAATGGCAGCTTTACAGCTTATAATAGCAGGCTTAATATCTCTTTCTATAGGCATTATAACTTCAACGCCTTTGAATATTGCTTCTGTATCGAGCGAGGCTTTGTATTCTCTCTTATATTTATCTATAGGAGCTACAGGAATTGCTTATTTGCTTCAAACTGTATCTCAGAAATATGTAAACCCTAATAAAGCCGGAATAATATTAAGTTTGGAGTCTTTTTTAGGAGCATTGGGCGGAGTTATATTTATGAATGATCCTATTACTGTAAATTTTATTTTAGGGGGTATTTGTATGATTTCTGCTATATTTATATGTGAGATTGGAAGCAGCATAAAGTCTGTTTAATAAAATTATTAATATATAATTTTTATTAGTAATAATAATATAAAAATAATACTGCTTTTTAGTATATGTTTGAAAAATTTTGATTTATGTATTATAATATAAAAATAGTAATTTTATTTTTAAAGAGGTTTTTTATTATGACATCATTTATGGATAATTTAAAAGAAAAATCAAAATCTAATCCAAAAACTATAATATTAGCAGAAGGGTATGATGAAAGACATGTTAAAGCTGCTGTTATTCTCAAAAAAGAACAGCTAGTTAAAGGAGTTATATTGGTAGGAGATACTGCTAAAATAGAAGCTTTAGCAAAAGAAAATGCATTAGAATTAGACGGCAGTTTTGCAAAAATATTTGACCCTAATAAGGACGCTAAAACAGAAGGATATATTGAAATGCTTTTTAAGGCAAGAGAGAAAAAAGGTATGACAAAAGATCAGGCTAGAGATTTGATTATTAATAATTCTGTTTATGCGGGTGCTGCTATACTTGCTGCAAATGATGCTGACGGTATGGTTGGAGGAGCTGTTTATGCTACAGGAGAAATGCTTAGAGCTGCTTTATTTTTAATAGGACTTAAGAAAGGAATTAAAACTTTATCATCTACATTTTTCATTGAGAGTCCTGATAAAAGTTTATTTACAAATGGTATAAGCTGTTTTGCTGACAGTGCTGTTATACCTAATCCTACTTCAGAACAGCTTGCTGATATTGCTGAGTCTACTGCTGAATCTTATAAAATTATGACAGGTAATGAGCCTAAAGTTGCATTGCTTTCTTTCTCTACTAAGGGTTCTGCTGAACATGAAAGCGTTGAAAAAGTTAGAGGAGCTAAAAAAATATTAGATTCCCGTAATGTAAGTTTTATTTATGACGGAGAAATGCAGTTTGATACTGCTATAGTAGAAGAAGTTGCTTTAAGAAAAGCACCTGGTTCTCCTATTAAAGGCGATGCAAATGTATTTATATTCCCAGAGCTTAATACAGGAAATATCGGATATAAAATAGCTCAAAGATTAGGAAGATGTACTGCTATAGGTCCTATGCTTCAAGGTATAGCTAAACCTGCTAATGACCTTTCAAGAGGCTGTTCTGATCAAGATATAGCTGATTTAGCAGTTTTAACTTCTTTACAGGTATAATATTATCTACATATAAAAAATAATTAGGGGCTTTCAATTATATATTGTCAGCCTTTAATTATTTTAAAAATTAAATATTCATAAATTATTATAAATCTGAATAAATATATTATAAATGATTAATGCAGTATTACTTTATTTCTTCCTAAATGTTTAGCCTCATACATTGCCGAATCTGCATTTTTTATTGTATCTGATATAGGTTTTTTAGATGTTCCTTTATGCTCTGCTATTCCTATACTTATAGTTACATTTATGATATTAGATTCATAAATAAATCTCTTTTTTTCTACTGTTTTTCTTATTCTTTCAGCTAAAATATAAGCCTGTTCTTTTTTTGTATTAGGACATATTACAATAAACTCTTCTCCGCCGTATCTGATTGCTATATCGCTTTTTCTAAGAGTATTTATATTTTCTGAAGTATTGCTTAATAATTGTCCTATTTCGTGAAGTACAACATTTCCGCAATTATGCCCATATATATCATTTATATCTTTAAAATGATCAAGGTCCATAAATATTATGGATATGCTGTATTTATATCTTTTAGATCTTTCTACTTCTTCTTCTATTATTTTATTGAAGTATCTTACATTAAATAAGCCTGTTAAAGGATCTATAGTTGATTGAGCATGCAAAGTATCAATTTCTTTCATCAATTTTTTTATAACTTTATCTTTTTCAATAGATGATTTTTTTTCTATTTCTGTAATGGCAATATTCATATTATGCATTCTTACTTTTAATATATTTTCATACATATCATATATATTAATTACACCTATTGGATAATCATCATTATTGATTACTGCCAAATAATCAATTTTATTATCTCTCATAATGTAAAAAGTTTCAGTTATATTATCTTCAGGATGTGCTATTATTAATTTTTTATTCATAAAAGAGGATATTGATTTATTAAGTATATTTTTTAAGTCTTTTTTTGCAATATTTTTTAATATACTAACTAGAAGTTCATTACAATTTATAACACCTACTATTTTATTAGAATTATTTATGACAGCTAATATTTTATCTGAAGATTTTGATATAAAAGAATATAATTCTAATAAAGTAGAATCTTTTTTTATAACCCCAATTTTATTTCCCATTATAGATTTTATAATACTTCTATACATTAAAAAATAACTCCTGAATTTAAATATTAACATATATATATTTTTTTTCAATATACTTTTTACAGTATATTAATTCTTCTCTAAAATAATATTTTTTATCTTGATTTTTTTGTTTTATAAAGTATCATATTAAATAATTTTATAATTTTCATAATTTTGAGATGTTAATGAAAAAAATAAATATTTTTATAGTATTAGTTTGTATTTTTTCTAAAATTGTTTTGGCAGATATAAATACTATTTTTAATATGGATATATATGAAAGAAAACTTTCGATTAATGGTAATGAACTTTTTATAGAACAAACTGCATTGGGGGGATTCAATTATATAAAATTTAATTTAGAAACAAGACTATATTATAGATTATATTTTTATAAAAATGCTACAAATTTTTTATTGAAAGATACAAAAGCAGATTTTGGTATAGATAATAATTTTTCGCTTTCTTCTGATATGATTGGGGCATTTATAGATATAAAGCCTTTATCATTTTTCGGAATTAGATTAAGCGGATACGCTGATTTTATGTTTAATGCTATGAATTTTGGTTATGCAGGATTTGATAATAAAGATGCAGGGTATTCTTTTGATGAATTATATAATATGAATAAGGGAAATGCATTCGGATTTATAGTAAATGTTTCTCCTTATTTTATATTTAAATTTAATCATTTTATTTTGATAAATAATCTGAATATGTCTTATGTTGATATTGGAAATAAAAATTATTATTATGATCCTAGAACTTCGATACTGCATAAAAAAAGCGAGTTTGAATTAATTAATGATTTTTTTCTTTTAGGAAAGATTAGTTTATTTTATATAGGCGGATATTACGGACTTACATATTTGATTAATTCAAAACATTTATCGCATAAATTTGGTGCGGCGGCAATGATTAATTTTAATTTTTTAAAGGAAAGATTAATGTTTAATATAGGAGCATCAGCAGGACTTCATATTGGTCTTCCGTATTATAATAATATGACATTCATAGAATTAAAAATGTCATTAGCTTATAAGATACTATAATATTATGAGTTAATAAAGAGTATTTATGTTAAATAGAAAATTACTTCCAGATAAATATTTATCTATAATATATGCGGCATTGCTTATAGCAGGATTAGTTTCTATATATGGTGCACAAACTATACATGAACCTAATACATCATATTTTTATAATCATTTAAAATTATTATTATTTATGCTCTCTTTAACTATAATTATGCTTATAATTCCTGATTTCTTTTCTCTTTTGGATAAAATGGTTCCTATTATTTTGCTCTTTACCTTAATACTTCTTATATGGGTGTATTTTTTTGGCATAACTGTAGCTGGAAGCTATGCTAAAAGATGGCTTCTTCTTCCTTTGGGAATTACTATACAGCCTTCCGAAGTAGCAAAAATAACATGCAGTATATATTTTGCAAGTGTTTTAAGTAAAAAGGGAGAAAAATTAATAGATATAAAAAGAGGTTTGTTTCCTCCATTATTAATTTTAATTTTAGTATCAAGTCTTATATTAATAGAACCTGATTCGGGTACGGCACTTTTATTTTCTATAGTAGGCTTTTCTATATTCTTTTACGGAGGCATACCATTAAGATCAATATTTTTATCAGGTATTTTAATTTTGCTTCTTTTCTTTATTTTTATTTTTAGTACTCCTTATATGAAAAGCAGAATTATGTCATACTTATACCCTGAGAATCAGCCTGAAAAAGAAGTTTATCAAATTAGAAGGGCGAAACTTGCATTTAATTACGGCGGAATTTCAGGAATTCCAGATGAGAATATAAGAGATGTAAGCACGCATCTGCCTGCAGCTTTAACTGATTTTATATATGCATCAGTAGCACAAAGATACGGCTTAATAGGGAATTTGATTATACTGCTTTTATTTTTATCTTTTACTATTAGGGGATTCATAATATCATCGCGTACTAATGATCTGTTTTTAAAGAATCTCTCATTTGCTATTACTATGTTTATTAGCGTACAGGCATATCTAAATATAATGGTAGCTACACTTATGCTTCCTACTACAGGAATGACTCTTCCTATTATAAGTTATGGAAGAAATGCTTTGGTTGTTAATATGATAATGATAGGTATGCTGTTAAAAATAACTCAGAGGAGGGAATAATGAATATAATTTTATGCGGCGGCGGAACTGCAGGGCATATAACTCCTGCTATTTCCATATATGATTATTTAAAAAAACAAGGACATAAACCAAGACTTGTTGTAGCTTTAAAAGATTATCCTCTAATACCTAATAATTATGATTTTAATACTATTAATATTAATTCTCCAGGAAATTTATTAAAAAAGATAATATTTATATTTAAATTCATACCTGCTCTAATGAAATCTAATAGCATAATAAACAGACATAAACCTGATTGTGTAGTGGGAATGGGCGGATTTGTATCATTTCCTATGCTTTATGCTGCTAAATCTAGAAATATACCTATATTCTTATGCGAGCAAAATTCAATACCAGGTAAAGTTAATAAAATATTTTATAAAGATGCCAAAAGAGTATATCTGACTTTTTCAAAGACTTTAGAGTTTATGCCAGACGGAAAAGTTTTTGGAAATCCTGTGAGAAATGACTTTTTTGTAGTTCATAGAGAAAGTGCCAGAACAGTTATGAAATTGAAGGAAGATGATAAACTTTTAGTTGTTATGGGAGGTTCTCAGGGTGCTTTAAAATTAAATGAATTATTTTTTGAATGCATAAAAGATATAAAAACTAAAGTTAATAATCTTCGTATAGTATGGCTTGCAGGTCCTAAATGGGCTAGTGATATAATTGCAAGAGTTAATAATGCTAAATTTGAAAATGTTTTTGTGCATAGCTATTATAAAGATATGGCTAATCTGCTTCATTCTGCTGATTTCGTTATATCAAGAGCAGGAAGCGGTTCTATCAGCGAGATATTAGCTGTGAATGTGCCTTCTTTATTAATTCCTTTTCCTTATGCTGCTGACAATCATCAGTATTTTAATGCTTTGGATTTGCTTGATAAAGATATGGCTTACTTAATAGAAGAATCAGATTTAGATAAAGAAAAATTAGAAAGTATAGTTATAAATAATTTGAATAATGATGACAGATTAAATGCTATGAGAGAAAATATTAAAAATAATCATAGTGTAAGTGCTGTATCTTCAATAGTAGATGATATAATTAGTATTTTGGGAAAGAAATAATTGATAAATTGAGGAAAATATGTTTACAAATAGAAAAGAGAAAATTCATTTTATAGGAATAGGCGGAATTGGAATGAGTGCCATAGCAAGCGTACTTAATGCTATAGGCTTTACTATAACAGGAAGCGATTTATCTAAAACTGCTAAAACAGAATCTTTAGAAGGCTTAGGAATAAAAGTATATTATGGACATAAAGCCCAAAATGTGGAAAATGATGTTGCTGCAGTTGTAACCTCATCGGCTATAAGTCCTACAAATGAAGAGATAATTGAAGCTAGGGCAAAAAAGATAACCGTTATATCAAGAGGCGAAATGCTTGCTGAACTTATGCGTTTAAGATACGGTATAGCAGTATCAGGCTCGCATGGTAAAACTACCACAACATCTTTGATTACTCAGATAATGATGTATGCAGGGCTTAATCCTGTTTGTATTATAGGCGGAAATCATTTTAATTTAAAAAGCAATGCGGCATGCAATGATTTGAGCAGTGAATATATGGTATGCGAGGCAGATGAAAGCGACGGAAGTTTTTTGAGGCTTTCACCTGTAATTAATATAGTTACTAATATTGATAATGATCATTTAGACTATTACGGAAATGTAGAGTCTTTAAGAGTTGCGTTTTTGGAGTTTATTAATAAAGTTCCTTTTTACGGCTGTTCTTTTTTATGTTTTGAAGATAATGTTGTAAAAGATTTATCTAAAAGTGCTAATAAAAAATATTACTCTTACGGATTTAGTAAAGAATATGATTTTTATATTGATAAAGACTCTATTAGAACAGAAGCACCTATAACATACTTTATAGCTTATCATAATAAAGAATGTTTAGGAGAGTTTTCTATTCCTCTTATAGGTATTCATAATGTTTTAAATTCATTGGCTTCTATAGGAGTAGGAATTCATTTGAAAATAGATGTTAATACTATAAAGAAAGGGCTTAAAACTTTTGAAGGTGTAGGAAGAAGATTGAATAAACTTTATGATAAAGAAATAACATTATTTGATGATTATGCCCATCACCCGACAGAGATAAAAGCAACACTTTCATCTGTAAAAAATGCCTATAAAAATAGAAGAATAATAGCGGTGTTTCAGCCCCATAGATACAGCAGAACCGAACTTCTTCTTAATGATTTTGAATATGCTTTTAATGATGCTGATGAAATTATTATAACAGATATTTATGCAGCTGGAGAAGTTCCTATAGCCGGGATAAATGGAGAAATTATATGTAATATAGTTAGAAAACAAAATGATAATGTTAGGTATGTAAAAAATATAGAAGAAGTATTGCCTGTGATTGATAATATAAAAAAAGACGGGGATATAATTTTAACTTTGGGGGCAGGCAGTATAGTAAGGATTAGCAATGATTATGCGAGACAATTACAAAATAGTTGAGACATTTCTTCAAGAAAAAAATATAGAATATTATATAAATCATCTGTTTAGTAAATGCAGCAGATTTAATGTAGGCGGTAATATTGATTTATATATAGTTATAAAAAAAATATCCGATTTTTTGGAGCTTGCTAATTTCCTGCATATTAATACTATAGACTATTTTGTTATAGGTGATACTAGCAAGGTTATAGTTTCTGACAATGGATATAAGGGCATAATAGTATCATTAGAGGGTGAATTTGAAGCTTTTGAGTTTTTAGATGACAGTATTTTAAAATCTAATAGTTCAGCTATTTTAGAAAGACTTTCTCACGAGGCTAGGATTAGAAATTTATCAGGTTTAGAATTTGCGGTTTCAGTGAATACTAGAATAGGGGCTGCTATATATGATAAATTTGAATCTTTCGGAGTATCTTTACTTAACTTTCTTAAATCTGTAACATTATTCAATAAAAAATACTGCAGTGTTATGGAGCTTAGTAAAAATGATTATTTGGCTTTAAGCGATGAAGAGAGAAAATATATTATTATATTATCATCTGTGTTTATATTAGAAAAAGACAGTCCTGAAAGTATTGATAATAGGATAGATTGGTTCAGATATATAAGAGGTTCTGTTGCTCCTCTTGATGCTAGTATAGGACCTGTATTTGAAGATTTTAATGATGTTAAGGCTTATGAAATGGTAGAAAGAGTAGGCGGTATCGATATGAAATTCGGAGCTATGAGATGGCATAAAAGATTTCCTAACTATATTATTAATGAATTTCTATATGATGATACTGATAATAAAAGCAAAGCCGAAGATGTTATTAATTTAATAGAAGATACTAGAAAAAAAATAGAACAGCATTATGATTTTAATCCCAAAATTAATATCACTCTTTTAAGCTGATTATTTCATTACTGATTTTATATATGAAGATGAGAGATTAGTTAAATCTTTATCATCTTTCGCTTTTGTATATAACAAATAATATATATCATTTATTTCCCATAAAATAAACTTTTCATTAAAATCAAATTCATAATAATTAGCATTAATTTTGTATTTATCTTCTATTATAAAATTTTTTTTACTGTTATTTGTATAATTTTTATAAAAGTATAATAAAGCATTACTGTCTTTTGAAGCTCTGTATATATATGAATTATTCATATAATCAAATGAAGATTCTGCAATATTTTTATTAATTATAAAATATCTGCTGTTTTTTGCATGCTTAGGAGGAGCAGCCATTACTTTTAATGGTATAAATGAATTAGGAGAATCTACTTGTATAATATCTTCATAATAAGAATCTTCATAAGAAACTGTATTTTGTGAGTTCTTAAAACAAGAAGCAGAAAATATAATGCTTAAAATAATAAGTATAAAATATTTCATATACAGCCTTATAGTATTAAAATGATTTTATATCCGATAAATAATTTTTGAAAATAGAAAATATTATATAATCAATTTTTACTTCATCTTTAAGAAAATTATTATACATATAATCTATTATTTCTTCATTTGTATTAATGCTGTCAAGACAAATATCATGTTTGTATTTTAAAGAATCATATATATCTAATATTTCTAAAATTTTTACAGGGTAAAATACAGAAGCTTCAAAATTGAGTATATCTTTAGAATCAAAACTAATCAAATACTTATATTCAAAATTAGGTCTTTTACTTCTAATAGAATCTAATAAAGTCATTGAAAGTCCGTATCCGTATCCATAATATTCATGATGAGTTCCTACAGCTAAATTGATATCCTGATTATTAGATATAGAATATTTAAGATAATTATAAGATTTAATAGAATGAGAATATATTTCATTATTATTAATATAATTATTTTCTGTAGGCAGATAATTTATAATTTCTGTTAAAGTAATATCATGCAGTAATGCTGCTGCTGCCATATTTACAATTTCAATATAATCAAATGATCTTATTCCTAATTTAAATATATTATCTAATCTTGACGGATCTTTTATGAATTTATTTTTTTTTGAAATTTTTGTATAATACTGTATATACTTATTCATCCATTTTGCTCTTATTTTTGAGAGCAGTCCCATATTAATATTTTTATTATAGAATATCATAAACTCTATTATATTCATAAATAATCTATTGCTATGATCTATTATATTATGTCCTGTAAATCCTACAGTATCTTTCAGCATATCATATTTTTCATAATGCTTATTTAATAATACAAAGGCACTTTCAGCTGTACTTTTTATTAACTCTTCATAATTAACATTTATATTTTTAGAATCATTTATTTTATCATCATCGTTAATATTGCCTATAACATTTATTCTTTGAATAAGTCCTAATTTTATAAGTATTTCGCCGATAATATTGCAAGCTTTAATAGTAAATTTATCTTTGTTTTCTTCTGCTTGTAATTCTTTTATAAGATTTTTGATATTTTCTATTCTTTGATATTTAGCCATAGATAAAATTTCTTCAAGCATTTGCTCTTGAACTTTGCTTATTTTTTGGGAAGGATCTTTACAGTTAGTAAAAATAGAATAGAAATAATCTTTATTATCAAGCTCATCTAAACCTAGAAAAAAATCAAACATTTCTAAATAAGATTTGTATATATAATATTCTGAGTCTTTAAATAAAATATTATTATCATTTTCAAATAAATAATTAATTTTACTGCTTGGTATTATATTAATTATACCATTTGTATTTTTAGCAATAATTTCTATTTTATCTTTTGATATTACTTCTTTATAGAATTTTAGTTGTTCTAATGGTATTTTTGTATAATTATCTAAATTTATTTCCATTAAACTGCCTATTTATTTTTGCTTTTATTATATTATATTTAATAATTAAATCAAATATTTTTTATTTAAAATATTTAATTGTTAATAAAAATTGTTTTTATTATAGCTTTTAAATTACTTTATTTTTAATTATTCCTGCCATTTTTACTTATAATTTTTATATTTTAGCTGTTAGAATGAGGGTGAAATTTATTATATACTTCAAATAATCTTGAATTTGTTACATGCGTATATCTTTGAGTTGTAGATATTGTTTCATGTCCTAATAACTCCTGAACTCCTCTGATTTCAGCATTATTATTAAGCAGATGAGTAGCGAATGTATGCCTTAATGTATGCGGTGAAAAATCTATAGATATATTAGAATTTCTTATAAGGCGTTTCATAGATGTTCTTATACTTCTGTCGCTTATAGGTTTGCCGAATCTGTTTATAAATAGATAATCATTATTTTGAGAATATTCTTTTTGAATTATTCTTCTTTTTTCTATATATATATCCCAATTATCATACACTATTGGGAGTATAGGTATGTCTCTAACTTTTGAGCCTTTACCGTATATTCTTAAAGTTTCAGAGCCTTTTTTTATCATACTGAGTTTTAATGATGCAAGTTCAGATACTCTTAACCCTATTGCATACATAAATAATGCCATCATCTTATCTCTGACAAGAGTAAAATCTCCGTCATCATTTATTGCTAATATATTATCAATATCTTCTATAGATAAAAAGCTTGCTATATGTTCTTCTCTTTTAGGGCTTTTCATATCTACTATTCTAGTTTTATCGGAATATCCGTTTCTAATTAAATATTTATAAAATTTTTTGATTGAGGATAAATGCCTTGACATAGTGGAATTTGTTAGAGATTTATTTTTTAAAAAAGTTAAATAATCTCTCACTGTATAATGATCAGAATTATCTAATAAAGTATTTTTATCAGCTAAAAATTGAAAATATTCTTTTAGATCTTTTCTGTAGCTGTTAATAGTATGAGCAGCAAAATTTAAAGTCTGCAGATAGTCGCTAAACTCTTCTAATAAAACATATATTTTATTATCTAAAATATAATCATTATGCATATAATAATCCCCATTAAAATTATATTGTTTTGAATTATTATCGAAAGTTTATATTATAAATTTATGAAGTATGTTAACTTGGCATAAAAAATTGTAAAATAATTAATAATTTTCTTTATTTACTAATAAAAAACTTGTTCGTCGCTCTGCGGCCGATATCGGCATAATCCCTGACATTCTGCGAATATCAGGTACTCACAAGTTTTTTATTTTATTGCTATTGATAAACTTTTTTATTATTTCTAATAAAAATTATGAGCTTTGATACTCTCACATTCATAAAAATTGCGGGAGAAAAATAGACTTATAATTCTTATTTTTGGAATTATATCAAGATTCTAAAATATATTTTTATATATGCAGACTTTTTTATACCGAAAATTATTCTATATATTTTTTAAGTTTAGGATAAATTTTATGGGTATTAATATTTTAGATGAAGCTGTTATATTTGAAGATAAAAAAATATATGCAGCATTTCCTAGTATTATAAAACTTAATAATAATAAATGCTTGATAAGTTTCAGAACAGCACCAAAAATAAATAAGCATTATTCTCATCTTCATTCATTGAGTAAATCAATGCTTGCTTATGTAAATTTAAATAATTTAAAAACGGAAAAAGTTTTTGAATTTGCTGAAGAAGATGATGCCGCCAAACAAGATGCACAGCTTTTTAGAATAGATGAAAAAACTATAATGGCATACTATTTCAGATATACATTTCACCCTATGAATGAAAAAGAATTATTTAAAGATTTTACTTTTATAGAATATGATAATACAATAGCTCTTTTAAGCGGTATAGGTGTATGTATAAGTTATGATAATGGTAAAAGTTTTTCAAAGCCTTATATTATAAAAATTGATGAAGATAATTTTAATATTATGAAGCATTTTGCTGCAAGAGGAAGTATATGCAAATTAAATAATGAGCTTCTTTTTCCAATATATGCTTATAAAAATAATAAAAACAAAAATAATTCTAAATATCAATGCTTTATTATTTCCAGCAAAGATTTAATTAATTGGAAGTTAAAAACTTTTTTATGCGAAAGTGATTTTAAAAATATAAAAAGTGATTTTAAAAATATAAATGGAAAAAAATCAAAAATAGAATATGCAGAGCCTTCTTTACTTAATTATAAAAATAATATTATAGCATTCATAAGAACTCATATTGATAATGAATACGGACTTACATCTATAAGTTATTTAAAAGATATAAAAACTTCTAAAAATAGAGATATGATTTTTTCAAAACCTATTTTTACAGATATAAAAGGATATACTCTTAATCCTTTGATTTTGAGTAATGGAAAACTTCTTCTTACTTACGGATACAGATTAAAACCTTACGGAGTGAGAGGATTAATTTTTGATAATCCAGATGATATATTTGATATAGAAAAGATTAATTATAAGGCAAACAATGAAGAGATTATAATAGATTCTGATATGAAAAGTACTGACTGCGGATATCCTTGGTGCATTGAAAATGACGGCATAATATACTCTGTGTATTACGGATATAAAGATAAAAATAAAATTAGAAAAATATATATGAAAAGGTTTACTTTAAATTAAAAATATTGTATAAAATAAATATAACTATATAATAATAAATATTAATAGTGCTTTGGAGATTTCTTATGGACGATAAAGATATAATGGATTCTAATGTCTATCAAATAAAAGAAAATGATTGGAAAATAGAAGAAAATGATAAAACAATTACTTATAAACTTCTGGCATATAAACTATCATCTTGGAGCGAGGATACATATTTAGTTGTTAAAAGTAATAAAAGTAATAAAGGAAATAATTCAAAAGAAATAATAATAGATTGGAATAGTAAGGATTTTGTATTTGCAGAACATAAGGCATTTTTTAGATTTGATGATGATTTGCCTGATAATTTAGATTGTAAAGCCTCTGATAATAGATTAAGTTCTATAATTTTGAATCCTGATTATGTTTATGATAATTTACTTAACTGCAGTATGCTTATAATAAGAGCTTCTCTTGAAAAAAGCAAAACTACTAGAATGTTTGATGTTTCCAAGTTCAGAAATATAGTAAAAAGTTAAAATATAAAAATGGTATTATATATTTTTTAATATTTTTAACTTAATAAAGTTTTTAAAATTCTTTAATTTTCTCTTTAGTTAAATTTCTTATTAATGCTTTAGCTATCTCAATAGAAGATATTATATCATCATAAGAAGCATAGCAGTAATGACTATGAGCATATCTAGTTGCTATACCTAAAACAATACTAGGTATTCCTAAATTAGCTTTATGATAAACTGCACCATTAGTAGAGCCTTTATAACGAACTATAATTTGATGAGCCAAATTATTTTTTTTAGCTGTTTCTATAGCATATTTACTTAATCTAGGATTCGTAATCATACCGCCGTCAATAATTCTAAGCTGAGTGCCTTTTCCTATTGCTCCATGTGCTCTGTCTCCATAATAGAAAGTATCATCAGCTGGAGGACCTTCAAATACTATAACCAAGTCAGGCTTTACTTTATTAGCAGCAACAGAAGCCCCTCTAGTCCCTACTTCTTCCTGAGCTGTCATAATACCTACTAAATTCACATCTAATTTTTCATCTTTCAATGCTTTTAAAGTTTCTATTACACATAAAGCACCAACTCTATTATCTATTGCCTTAGCACATATACTTTTAGTTCTGCTGTCATATCTGAAATCAGCATCAGGAACTATCGGGTCTCCTATGCATATACCGAATACTTCTTCTGTTTCTTTTTTGCTTCTAGTGCCTACATCTATATACATATCGGATAGGGAAGGCAGTTTTCTTCTATCTTCATCTGTCATAAAATGCGGCGGTTTTGAGCCTATTACTCCCTTTATATATTCTCCTGATGAAGATTTTATTACAACAGAATTCGATACTATATTAGGTATATGCCAGCCTCCTAATGGTATAAAAGATATTGTACCATTATCATTTATATGTTCTGTCATAAAGCCTATTTCATCTATATGGCAGTCTAATGCTATTATGGGCTTATTTTTATCTATTTTCTGAAGTCCTAAATATAAATTATTTATTGAATCTCTTTCATTATCTATAAATGAAGTATTGTTTTTTATAATTTCTATAACATCATCTTCAAAACCTGAAGGTCCGAATGCATTTGTTAAATCTTTCATTAAAGTTAAAGTATCATTCATAAAAAAGTCCTTTACTGAGTTTTTAATATAAAAAAAGTCCATATATATTTTTTTATATATATGAACTTCTTTTTATTTCAATATAATTATTTTTTGAATATTCCTAAAGGCTTTCCAACAGGAAGTACTACTCTTCCTAAATTTTTATTTAATACTCCTGCTGCCATACCATAAAATCCGAATAAAGCAGCAACAAGTTCAGATATTCCAGCTATAAGCTGAGTTTCTTTCGGAGCTACTCCCAAATAATTTAATGCCATAGCCACTAATAATACATCTACAGCCAAAAATATAATAAATAATACCTTATGAGCCTCAGCAGCAGCAATACTCAAAGGTGCTACAAGAAATAAATATGCTATACATGCAAAACCGAATTGTTTCATATCAAGACTTTTCTGCATAGCTTCTCCTAAATACCCAACAGAAATAAGCCAAGTTAAAGCTACTGCAAACCAAAACATTCCGAAAGCTCCGAATACAGTTGCTCCTAATACATTATCTTTTTTAAAATCTACAATAGCAGCTACAAACTGAGGAATACATCCTAAAAATATAGCCCAAGGTATGAGTCCTGATACTCCTGTTGTTATTCCTAATTTTTGTGTGGATGCTATAAAACAGATTACAGCAAGACCAAATAAACCATACGGTGCAGGATCTGCTAAGGTTTGAGTTACTTTCACTTCATTATTCATATAAATACTCCTATAAATTGTCTATCTATTAACTAGTATAGAAAAATATATATGCATGTCAAATTTATATTCACATAAATCTAATTTTTTTTAAAAAAAGATGTATTTATTTTGATAGATTGTATTTTTTTATTTAATAAATAATATTTGATTTTTTTGTTAATTTGTTCTTCTTAGTATTATCATACTTATGTCGTCTGATAATATATTGTTTGAAAATGACTTTAATTCTTTTATTATACTTTCTTTTATCACATTAACATCTTTATGAGAATGCTTCATAAATACATTCTTTAAAAGCTCATCTCCGAACATTTTTCCTTCGGTATTAAATATTTCATAAGCTCCGTCAGTAAATATAAATATTATATCATTATGATTTAATTTTATGCTGACTTCAGAATATTCGCTGTCTTCAGACATTCCTACTAAAGGACCTTCTATATTAATTTCTTCTGCTGAATCTTTTGAATAATATATAGGTTTTGGAGAGCCTCCTGATGAACATATAAAATCCCCTGTATTATTATTGTATATAGCATAGAACACAGATGCAAATAAACTTCTGTCAAAATTTTCTTCTATAAAAAACTTATTCAATTCTTTTATGAAATTGGAAGGAGATGTATTTTTATAATTTGTTATTATATGAGAATCGAAAAAAGATTTTATTAGTATAGTAAGCATACTTGCAGCAACGCCATGTCCTGATACATCTGCCAAAAGTATAGAATACCAGCCGTCATTAATGCTTTTTATTCCGCTGTAGTCTCCTGATACTTCATTAGGGGCATAATGAAAAACGGATATATCATTTTTAGGTATAGAAGTATTTCCGTAAGAGAGAATGGATTTTTGAAGCTTTGATGCATATTCAATATCTTTTT
Organism: uncultured Brachyspira sp.; assembly: GCF_910578695.1. Lineage (GTDB taxonomy): Bacteria > Spirochaetota > Brachyspiria > Brachyspirales > Brachyspiraceae > Brachyspira. The sequence goes on along the minus strand of NZ_CAJTQJ010000004.1, from coordinate 35,595 downwards.
TTAATATATTCATATACATAATATTGGATTCTATTGTTTTCTTCAGTCTGATATATGATTTCATTTTTGATAATAATATATCTGTATCTGTAGATTTTAAAAAGAATCCGTCTGCTCCGCATTTATAAGCTTTTAAAAATTCGCTTTTATTATTTGTAGCTGTAAGAAAAAGCACGGCTATATTTTTTAATATATTATCTTTTTTTATATGTTCTGAAAGTCTTGAAGCTCCTGCATTTGGAAGCATATAATCAACTAATATACAGTCTGGTATTTTATCATAAGCCATATTAATAGCTTCTTCATAAGATAAAGCTATGTATGATAAATAGCCTGACTCTTTTAAAAAATTCTGCAGAAATTTTGCATAATCTATATTAGAGTCTGCAATTAAAACTTTCTCTGTTAAAATATTATTTTTCATATTAATAACTTTTAATGAACATATCTTCTAGCTTCTACATTAAATATTAAACCTATAGATATAGAGAAAGTCCATATAGACGAACCTCCGCTGCTTATAAAAGGAAGCGTTAAGCCTGTAATAGGCATCATTCCCACAACCATACCTATATTAATTATGACATGGCATAAAAACATAGCTATAACTCCTGATACAATTAAAGCACCTAGTCTGTCTTTAGCAAAGTATGCAGCCATTGTTCCTCTTATAAATATTACAGCATAAGCCAAAACTACCAAAGCACTGCCGATAAATCCCCATTCTTCGCATATATTAGAAAATATAAAGTCATTTACCTGCTGAGGAATAAAGTTTAATTGAGACTGACTTCCATTTAAAAAGCCTTCTCCCAATAAGCCGCCGCTTCCTACAGCAATAAGAGACTGTATTATATTATAACCAGAACTTAATCTTGTCAGCTGAGGATTCATAAATACTAATAACCTTTGCTTTTGATATCCTTTCAATCCTATATCAAATATAAGAGCTGCCCCTGCACATAAAAATAATACAAAAAATGTAAATGATGCCAATCCTACATATTTGCTATTCATATAAAAATTAAGTATAAGAAGCAATGCTGATAAAAATAAAAATATTCCTGCTAAATATCCTATATATACTCTTTGCGAAAGAAAGTTGAAAAGTATATTATCGATATCATCAGACATTCTTTTATACTCTAAAAACATAGGTATAGAAAGTCCTATAACTCCTATACTTATCAAAGCTATAATATATCTTGTAGGAACTCCTCCGACAAAAAGCATTATAAATACAATAAAACAATATACAAGCACAGTACCTAAATCAGGCTGAAGAAGTACCAAACCTATAGGAATAGCGATAAAAATACCAGCTAAAGCAAAATATTTTACTTCCTTTATTTTATCTCCTATTTGATCCAAATATCCTGCCAAAAATATTATAACTACTATTTTACCAAACTCAGAAGGCTGCATACCGAAAAGCCAGCTGCTGCTTCCGTTTATTGTAGTTCCTACTCCCGGTATTAAAACTAATATTAAAATTCCAAGCATAGGTATATATAAAGACATTCTATGTTCAGCTAATTTAGTATAATTTATAAACATACTGATAAATATTAATACTATTCCTGTGGCACAGAAAAATATAAATTTCAAGAACATCCAGCTTGTTTTTCCAGACTCAGGGGAATATGTTGATGAATATACTGCTATAGCTCCTGCAGTCATTAAGAATATTACAGCTGCCAATATTTTCCAATCAAAGACAAATAGTTTTTTTAATTCTTTTTTATCATTCATATTTTATCCTCTCATCTTGTTCATTTTTTTCTTCTTTTTGCTCTCCGTCAATATTTTCTAATGTTTTTCCGTTTTCCTGAGAGGCTCTCATCTGTTCTCTTGCTAATCTTATCTGCTGATAAATGTACTGCATTCTAGCATATATTACATTTCTTGCATCTACAGCATCTTCTCCGCCTAATATAGAGCGAAGCATTGCAGTAGCAATAGGTCCTGCAGTGGTTCCTCCGCCTCCTCCGCTATGCTCCAGCATAACAGTCACTGCTATCATATTATCTGCAGGTCTTGAATTATAAGGTCCGAATATTGTAACCCAAGTATGGTCTTTACCCTGAGCATTCTGAGCTGTACCTGTTTTTGCTGCCAATTTTATATTAGGAGACCATGCTCCGTTTCTTGCAGTACCTCCTGTTACCGCCATTCTCATTCCTTCTTTTACTACTGTAAAGATATTTTTATCTATATCTAATTTTTTTATTATTACTTTATCATTATTATATATAACTTCATCTGTCTGAGAACTTCTTATTTCTTTAACAACATGAGGTCTGTACATTATTCCGTCGTTAATTATTGCAGAAGTTGCCATATGAACTGCAATAGGAGTAGCAGACATATATCCCTGCCCCATAACATATTGAATAGTGTCACCATCCCACCAATATTCTCCGATTTTTCTTCTTTTCCAATCGGCACTAGGAACGATTCCAACCTTTTCTCCCGGTAAATCTATACCTGTAGCATTTCCAAAGCCAAGCATTTCTGCATATCTTTTTATGAAATTAGGTCCTAATTCATAAGCCAAATTATAAAAGTATGTATTGCAGGAGAATTGTATAGCCTTATACATATTTACATAACCGTGCTGCCCTGTACATCTATAGAATCGATTTTCAAGAAGCATACCGCCTCCGCAGTATCTTGTGGTATTGATGCCTATTCTTTTTTCTGTAAGAGCTCCTACAGATGTTACAAGTTTAAATGTTGAACCCGGAGGATATCTTCCCCTTATAGCCTTATTCCAAAACGGATTTGCAGGATTTTTTATAAGTTCAGCATATTTTTGCACATCTATCTTTCCTATGAATATATTGGGATCATACCAAGGCGAACTTATCATAGCAAGTATTTCACCTGTTGTAGGTTTAGATACTATTATAGTGCCTACCTGACCTCTTATTAAGTTTTCTGCATCCTTTTGTATTTTAGAATCTATGCTTAGTATAAGTTTTTTTCCGGGTATTGGTTTTCCTATAGCAGGACTTATTGTTTCTTTTACTCTGTTTCTTGAGTCTACTATCCATTGTTCATATCCGTCTATTCCTCTAAGCTCCTTATCATAGAACTGTTCAACGCCTTCTTTGCCTATAACACTGTTTCTTCTGTATCCTTCAGCCTGTTTACTTTCAAATTCTTCCTGAGAAATATTTCCAATATATCCTAGTACATGTGTCATAGTCTCGCCTAAAGGATAATGTCTTATGGATTTGCTTCCGTAATATACTCCCGGATATTCTTCTGATCTTTCAGCTAAATAGCTCATTTGAGACATTGATATATTTTCTGATATTTCAACGGATTCATAGCTGTTTTTTGATACTTTTTCCAAACTAGATTTTATATGTCCCAAATCTATATTAAATACTTTTGATACTCTATATAATAATTCTTCTCTTTCAAAATAATTTTTAGGCAGATAAACGGGTATCATATACATAGTGTATGTTTTAATATTTTCTGCTACTATAATACCATTTCTATCATAAATTTCGCCTCTATAAGCATCTATAGGTATTATTTGTTCTTTATTATTTCTTGCAAGGCTGTCATAATGTTCATTTTTTATTATTTGCAAATAGAATAATCTTACTAATAATGAAGCGGTTACTAATACTGATATTATGAATACTGCTATAAGTCTTTTTCTATATTTGAAATCCTCGCTTATTATTTTTTTGTCTTTATTTAATTCTATTTCTAAAAAATTCATAAATAAACCTTTTACCTTTTAGGAATTTTTGCTAATATATAAATACTATATTGAATAAAAAAAATTATCAATACTATAAATAACGGTATTTTTTTATATATTTTTAATTTATTAGTTTGTATTATGTTAATTAATTTCAAAAAATGCTGCAATACTTTATATAAAATTTAAATGCTTATCTTCTATGTATTCAGATTTTACTGACTAATATTTTTAGAAAATGTATTTAAAATTGCAGTAAATATATTTATATTATAATATATGATATTATTTGCTTTAAAGTTTTAAGGCTTGAAAAAATGATTATAATTTAATTCAGTTATAAATTAGGTTATAGCTATGAATAAATATGTTTCTTTTATAATATTTGCTTTTTATGTAAATGCCTTTTCTGTAATGAATGATGATATTTATAAATTAAGCGATTTAAAATATAAGGGCTATGATATATACAGAGAAAAATCTCATATAATGGGCTTTCATAAAGATGAATATAATTATAATTTATTTTTAGAAAATGATAACTTTGATACTAATAATTTATTTATTAAGACATTCGATAAAGATGCAGATATAAAATTAAAAATAAGTACAAAACAAAATCAAAAATATAATATACAAATATTAGAAATAAATATAATTAAGTCAGAAAAAATATTAAATACATATAAAATAAATATATACTACCCGCTATTTAATATAGAGATTACAGACGGATATCATAATTATAAATCTGTAAAAGAAAATAAACTATTCACAATAAAAATAAATAAGAATATTTTTGATAAAATAAATAAAAAAAATATAAGCTCATTTTTAAAAATATATTTTTATTTAAATGGCAGCAAGAAAATAAAAAATTTTAAAGAAATAAATAATAATACAAAAACCATTGATATAGAACTTTTCAGCAGATATCCTTATTATTTTAATGTTTATAATGTAAAAATAATTTATGAATAATATACTTTAGCCTCAGTTTTATTAATTTTTATGAATATCCATTACTCTTATTAACTTTATTTGCTTTTTCCAATAAATCTGTAGGGTTATCAAAAGGCGGCATTGCAAAACTAAATATTGTTTTATTATTTCTGTTGGATATTGCTAAATCTCCAAATTTAATAATGTCCATTCCGATAAGTATATCGCATCCTCCAATATCACAAACACCAGCTCTAATATTTTTTATATTAACTTTATTTAATAATAATACATCTATTAATACAATATCAACAGTATGAATCCCGCTATTTACTCCTCTTACTTTATAACTGTCAATAGGTTTTAATTTAAGTTCTTCATAAACTTTATGAGTAATAGCTGTATTAGTTGCTCCTGTATCCCATACAGCATCGTATTCATTTTCTAATCCAAATTTATTTTTTATTAATACTTTTGTTTTCAATTCTGCAGGTATATGATTGTATTCTAATCTAAATGCAAAATGGTATTTTTTCTTTTTATTAAAAATTGACACGTGAATAGAATCTCCAATTAGTGTCTTCATCATTATTATTAGATACTATTTTTACAGCAAATGTCCCTAATTCCATAGTTTTTACTGATTCATTAATAGCTTCTTCATCGCTATTATATATGCCTTTTAATTCATTACCTTTTATTACTATATGCTTACCTAGATACTTTTTTCTAAACTCTTTTATATGTTCTTCATAAAATTTATTTTCTACTTCAAACATATTTCCCCCAACTTAATCTTCACCTATGCTCATAGGCATAATAATATAATAATAATCCTCTCTTTCTATCTCTTTCACCATAGTAGGGCTGGAATCTTTATTAACCATAAAAGTAACTATTTCAGAATCAATCTGCTTAATAACATCTTGAATATATGTATAATTATAAGCAACAGAATGTTCTTCGCCTGAATATTTTATATCAATTTCTTCTAAAGATTCTCCCATCTCCTGATTTATTCCTTTTACTTTAAGAGATTCTTCTGAAACATTTAATATCATTCTCTTTGAACGGACATCATTAATCATAGGAACAATTCTTCTTATAGCATCTAATAAATCATTTTTATTCACTCTGAAACTGTATGCAAACTCTTTCGGTATAACCTGTCTGAAATTAGGATACTTTCCTTCTATAAGACTCGATACGAAATCATATTTGCCAACTTGAAAATAAACCTGCTGTCCGTCTACGCCCATTTTTACCTGCTCAACTTCATCATAATTAGCAGTTACAAGTATTTCATTAAGTACTTTAGGTTCTATAATTATTGAAAAAGAGCCGTTCTCTACACCCTCAAATTCTCTCTCTATTACAGCCATTCTTCTGCCGTCAGTGGCAACAGCAAGGAATTTAGAGTCAGTTTTTTCAAAGCATATACCTCTTAAAGCAGGCTTAAAAGGTTCTTTAGCTATAGAAGAAATAGTTTTATTAATCATAGTAACTAATTCTTTTGTAGGAAGCATTATATAACTGATATCGCTATTGCTTTCAGGATAAGCAGGAAAATCATCTGTTTTCATTCCTATGATTAAGTGTTTAGTTTTTCCGTTTTCAGATTCTATATTTATTTTTTCATTTTCTTCAACATTTATTGTGATAAGCCCGTCAGGCATTTCTTTTAATATAGAGCTTATTTTTTTGGCATACACTGCTACAGAACCTTCTCCCTCGCAGTCATCAAGTATTATTCGGCTTCTAGCCCATACCGAACCGTCAGTAGCTGTTAATGTAAGCATATTGCCGGAAAGATGAAAAAGCACATTACTTTCTATATTATAAATTACTTTTCCTTCAACAACATTTTCTGTAACGCCGATAGATTTTACTATATCTTTTTTTAAACATCTAAATCTCATTGCTTCCTCTTTTTATTTTACTAATTTTTTCAAAATATAATATCATTATATATTTTATCATTAAAAAATATTTTTTACAATATATTTTACAAAATTGCAGTAATTATAAATTCGATAAATATCTATATATATCTTCATATCCTTCGTACTGGGCTATGTCTATAGGCATAAGAGAATAATTATCTTTTATATAGTCTTTAGCCCCAAGTTCTATAAGAGCAACAACGGCATTATATTTATTATAATAAACTGCCCAATGCAAAGCTGTTCTTCCTTCATTATCTATTTCATTTAATTGATTGCCGTACTCATATATATCCTTTATTATTTCAGTGTCTCCGTTAAATACTGCATACATTAAAAGAGTTTTACTGCTGCTGTCTCTTATTTTATAATCTATATTTTTTCTATTGTCTCTTATAAGTTTCTTTATATCATTAATACTTAATTTTCCATTTTCATTGAGTAATGCTTTCATCACTATTGTAAGTCCAGATGAGTCAGTTTCATTTATATTATTTGAAATTTTTGAAGAGTTTTTATTATAGTAAATATATATAAATAATGAAAAAATAATAAATACTGTAAGCAGTAATATGAAAATACTATTATTACTTTTTTCTTTTGTTGAAATTTTCTTAATAGTTTTTGAGTTTTTCTTATTTTTTTTATTAATCTTTTTCATATTTTTTTTATTAATTTTTTTCATAAAAATAACCTTAATATAAAAACATTAATGCTCATTATTTGTAATATATATAATAAAATATTATTATATACAATAATTAGAAATTTACTTGAAAAAATTAATATTTATCCTATACTTAATAATGCAGTATTATTAATAGTAATAATTTTAAGGAGAAATAAAAATGGAACTATTAGCCCATATTCTAGCAGCTGAAACCGATGAAGAGTTTATTAAGAAATTTTTAACGGAGCTGTTTACAAAAGATGAGCAGGATATGATACAGCAAAGATTAAGAATAATAACGCTCTTAAGGAAGAAAATGCCTCAGTATGAAATAGCCAAACATCTAAATGCAAGCCTTTGTTCAATAACAAGAGGAGCTAAAGAATTAAAAAAAGAAGACAGTGCTTTCGCAATAATAGTGGATAAATATCTTATAAATGATAAAAACTTTCAAGAATCTTTAAATAAATCAAAATAATAATATACTAATTTCATCAGCATAATCAAAATAGGACTTTTTTATAGATAAATAATCATTGGATATATTAAAATATTCTTTATTATTATTTATAATTTCATAGTACTTATTATAAAATACTTCATTAAAGTAGTTATTATATTTATGAATATTTATTCCTTTTGCTGTTCTTAGCGAAAGGAATATAAATTCTTTTTTTCTAGTCTCTATATCTAAGTATTCATTTTCTTTTATAGGAAGATTATTATTATCAATAAAATCAAAATAACTTTTAAGGATTTTTATATTATTATATCTGCTGTTATCATAACAGCCCGAGGCAGACACTCCTATACCTATATAATCTTTCATAAGCCAATAATTACTGTTATGAATAGAATGATAATTAGAAATAGAGTAATTTGAAATTTCATATCTTTTAAACCCAAGTCCTTCCAATGTGTCCGATGCTTTTTTATAATATATTACAGATTCATCATCGCTTGGAATTAAATATTTCCACTTTTTTTTAAGATATTCTGTAAGCTCCAAATAATAAAGAGAAATATGTTTTGTTTTCGCAAGTAAATCTAATGAGAATAATATATCATCTCTTATTTGATTTTCACTATTTAAAGGAAGCCCGCATATAAAATCAAGAGATATATTTTCTAAAGATGATTTATTTATTAATTTGAGTGCATTTATAATATCTCTTTTATCAGTATGCCTATTTATAATAGATAAGCTTTTTTCATTGAAAGTTTGAATGCCTAGAGAAAGTCTTATATTATATATATTTTCTAAAAAATTAATATACTCCTCATTAATATTATTTATATTTGATTCTATTGTTATTTCTTTAATTAAATCTGTATTTTTTAAATTTTTATTATGATGATTATAAACAATATTTAATATATTATCTAATAAATATTTTAATAAATCATAGCCCAATACTGAAGGAGTGCCTCCTCCCAAATAAATAGTTTCTATTTTTTGATTATAATTTTTAATTCTTAACTTAAGCTCTTTTATTAAATAATCAGAATATTTTTTATATATATTTTCATTATTCATATTGACAATAGAATAAAAATTACAATAACTGCATTTATATGTACAAAAAGGAATATGTATATAAAGTCCTGACATTTTTATTATATTAAGAAATCTTTTAATGAACTATATTTCTGAGAATGCATTTTTCTTAATGCTTTTTTTTCTATTTGTCTTATTCTCTCTTTAGTAAAAGAAAACATTTCTCCTACTTCTTTTAATGTTTTTTTATCCTGATCTATACCGTATCTTGCATTTACTATTTGCTTTTCTATATCTGATAAACTTTCAATAGCTGTTTTTAATTCTTCTACAAGCTCTTTATTTACAGCAATTTCTTCTGCATTTTCAGAAGTTTTATCTTCTATGGTATCTATAAGCCTGTATTTTATACCGTCATAATTATATTCGCCCTCAAGAGAAATATGCTCTGTACTCATAGACATAATATGAAGAATATCATTAGGATCTTTATTTAATATAGAAGCAAGCTCATTAACATCAGGAGTATAACCGCTTTTATAATAATATTGATGTACAGCTCTTTCTAAATCCACCAAATCTATAGCCTTATTTAAAGGAAGTCTTATAAGTCTCGATTTTTCATTGATAGCTCTTAAAATACTTTGTCTTATCCAATATACTGCATAAGATATAAAATGATATCCCTTATCAGGATCGAATCTGTCAGCTGCTATTATAAGCCCTAAATTTCCTTCGCTTATCAAATCTTCAAGTAAAAGCCCGCTGTTTTTATACTGCTTTGCTATAGTAATTACAAATCTTAAATTGCTTCTAATAAGTTTATTCCTTGCCTCAGCATCTCCCTCTTTTAATCTTTTAGTAAGTTCTATTTCTTCTTCTCTAGTTAAAAGCCTTTCTTTTTTTGCATCTGCAAAATATAATGATATATTATTTTGTTCTTCTGTATTAGTTTTTAAACTACTTTCTGACATACCTTAATACCCTTAAATTGGTTACTAATTATATCATTTTTAATTATTAAATCAAATTTATAAATATCTATTTGCCAGATTATGTACAACAGAATGATTAAAAGAATGCGAAGACTTATTAGCAGTAACTTTTCCTCTTATAGGTCTGCCTAATATATATAAATCTCCGATTATATCTAAAATTTTATGTCTTACAAACTCATTATCAAAATGAAGTTTAGTATTTATCACTTTTCCATCGCAAAGAAGTATATGGCTTCCTATCATACCGCTTCCAGCCATACCCATTTTTTGTGCATAGTCTATATTATCTATAGTATTAAATGATCTGGCTTTTCCTATCTCTTCAGTAAATTGATTAAAATCTTCAAATCTATATGTATATTTCTGAACGCCTATACTTCCTGCAAAATCTATGCGGAGACTTACTTCAAATCCGTCATAAGGAGAAAGTATTATATATGTTTCATTATCATTAACATTTCCATAAGTTAAAGTATCATCTATAACTATAGGCTCTATATAAGCATCTTGCTCTGCAAAACCAGCCTCTTTCAATGCATCGCAAAATACCAAAGCAGAACCGTCTACATTAGGAACTTCTCCGTCGCATTTTACTATTAAATTGGTTATTCCCATCATATGAAGTGCAGCCAAAAAATGTTCGGTAGTTTTTATATATCTGTTTCCTGATACTAATGCAGTAGAGTTAACTGCTCCTGATTTATCTTTAGAAAGTATATTATCATTAGAAAGTTTTATACGGGTATTTGTATTTATATCTATAAAAACTATTCCTGTATCAGCATCGGCAGGAACTAATGTTAATGCAGTTTTTCTTCCTTCCATTAAAGCAAATCCGCTTACTACAATGCTTTTAGCTATAGTTCTCTGCTTAATTTTATATTTTTCATTATGTTTTATATTATGATATTCTTTATTATTAGATTCAATGCTTTCATTTTTATTTTCATTTTCTCTGAATACTTCATCGCAGCTTGAAAGAAGTTTAGATATGCTGATAGGCTTCTCTAAAAAATCATAAGCTCCCATTTTAGTAGTTCTTACAGCAGTTTCAACTCCTGCATGTCCGCTCATTATAATTACAGCTGTAGAAGGATATTTCTCCTTTATATAAGACAAAATATCTAATCCGTCTACATCAGGAAGCCATACATCTAAAAATACTAAATTTATTTTTTTATTATTAAAAATTTGTTCTGCTTCTTTATAATTTTTTGCTATATCTACATCATAGCCTTCGCCTTCTAAAATACTCTGACATGTAGTAAGTATATCTTCTTCATCATCTATAATCAATATATTTTGTTTAGTTGTTACTGTCTGCATATTAAAAAATCTCACATTTTTATTTATAATATATATAATCTATTTACATAATAATATTTATATAAATATATATTATTAATTATATAAAATCAATATATAAATTATATTTGCTTTTAAATAATACTTATTTTTTAAAAAAACCTTAAAAATAAACAAATAGTTAACAAAATTATAAAAAATATTGTTTTTTTTTATATTAAATATAAAATATACTGAATTATTATTTTAAGGGATATTAAAGTGAAAGATTTGCTTATTGAAATATTAGTTGAAGAAATACCTGCTGATTTTGCATATCCTGCAAGTTTAAGTTTCAAAAAGATAGTAGAAAATATATTAAAAAGTAATGGTGTTAATTTTAGCTGTATCAATTCATATACTACTCCTAGAAGATTAGCTGTATTGGCAGAAAATGCAGAAGAGAAATCAAAAGATGAGATTATAGAATTTAGAGGACCTTTATTTGAAAGTGCTGTAAAAGACGGAGTTTTGACAAAAGCGGGAGAAGGTTTTTTAAAATCTCATAATATTAATGCAGATTCTATAAAAAATATAGATGAAAATGAATCATTTGATAAGCCGTATTTAAAAGAAGTAAAAGGCAGAAAATATATATTTGTAAAAAAAGAAAAAAAAGGAATAGAAACTAAAAAGCTGTTTGAAGAAAAGTTAGAAAATATTATTTCATCTATAGATTTCAAAAAGAAAATGAGATGGGGGGATAAAGATTTTGCTTTTGTACGCCCTATTAGAAATGTTCTTGCTTTATTCGGCGATGAAATTATTAAAACTGCTGTTGCAGGAATAGAAACTAATAATAAATTAACAGGACATAGGCTTCTTTCTCCTGAGTTTACTGAAATTAATAATCCTAAAGACTATGAAAAAATATTATTAGAAAAGCATGTTATAGTATCAAGAGAAAAGAGATTAGAAAATATTATTAATCAGCTTGAAAATATTGAAAAAGAGTATGGATTTGAATCTGTCTCAAAGAAAAAGGTGTCCGAAATAGTTGCGGATTTAGTAGAAGAACCTCATTTATTCACAGCTGAATTTGATTCAAAATTTTTAGAAGTGCCTAAAGAGGTATTAATAAGCGAAATGATTGAACATCAGAAATATTTTCCATTATGCAAAAAGGACGGTTCTTTAACTAATCTGTTCGTGATAACAGCTAATCAGCCTAAAACTACTCAGATAACAGCAGGAAATATAAGAGTTTTAACAGCAAGGCTTTCAGACGGAAGATTTCTTTATCAGGAAGATATTAAAAAAGGTATGGACGAAATGAATGAAAGACTTGAAATGCTTATGTTTAGAAAAGAACTTGGAAGTGTTTCCGATAAAGTAAAAAGACTTGAGAAGAATTCTGAGCTTTTAATAAATCTATTGGGATATGGTAAGGATAAAGAAAATATACTTAAAGCTGTTAAATATATGAAATCAGATTTAGTTAGTAATATGGTTTATAATTTCCCAGAACTTCAGGGTATAATGGGCGGATATTTTGCTAAGTCTATGAATCTTAATGATGATATTTCTTTAGCTATAAATGAACAGTATAAGCCTTTATTCGCTTCTGATGAAATACCTTCAAATGATACAGGTAAAACTATAGCTATTTTAGATAAAATGGATAATATTACTGCTGGTTTTTATGTAGGGGATATACCTACGGGCTCTCAAGATCCTAATGCTTTGAGAAGGCAGGCACTTGGCATTATAAATATACTTATAAAATCTAAAAAGCATATCAATCTTAAGAAATTAATAGAAGATTCTCTTAATTCTATGCCTAAAGATGCTAGAAATAATAAGAGCGAAGATTTGGTAAAAGATATATTTGAGTTTTTTAAATCGCGTTTTGAAAATGATATTGATTTTGCTAAAGATTCTATTACTGGAGTTTTATCTACGGGTATAGATGATATATATGACGCTTATCTAAAAATAGAGGCTATTGATGCATTTAGAAATAAAAATGGAGAGTTATTTTCTAATCTTTTAGCGGTATTTAAAAGGTTAAAGAATATTATTAAGTCTTCAAAAGATGCTAATTTAGATGAATCTTTATTAAAAGAAGAGGCAGAAAAATCTCTGTATAATATTTATAAAGAAAAATTAAGCGAAGTTAATAAACTTATGGAAAATAAAGAATATGAAAAAACATTCGCTTTGCTTGCAAGTTTATATGAGCCATTGGATAAATTTTTTAAAGATATTATGGTAAATGTGGAAGATGAGAAAATAAAAAATAACCGCATAGCTTTGCTTTCTTTAGCAGATAAAATTTTCAAAAATATGCTTGATTTTTCCAGCTTGATAAAATAAATAAAGATAAACGAACAGCTTATAACTGACGAAGGAAGTTATAAGTTAATTTAAAGCGAGTTTATCGCTAGCAACTGACATAAGGAAGTTGTCAGCTATTATTAAGCAAGTTTATTGCTAGCAACAATAAAAACTAATAATTTTTTTAAATACTAGAAAGCTAAATATAAAAATTATGAGTGTATGACATTCGTAGAATGGCAGGAGATAATGCCGATATCGGTACAAGTTTTTTTATTAGTAAATAAGAAATAGAAAAGTTATAATAATATTATGTTTTGTAATTATTGAATTAAATAAAAATTATTTAAATGTAAATATGAACTCAGTAAAGCTTTGGCATAAATAAAGAAAAACAATTATATAATTTATTAAAAAAGGGGCTTTTTAGTTATCTAGGATAGCCCCAAATTATTTATATAAACAAAAAAAGCCTCCCTTAAATATTTAAGAAAGGCTTATAATTTTTATTTCTGATTATTAAAAAACTTTTATGCTCCCATATCCATTATACTTTCATTAAGCATATCATCATTATTCATATCATCAGGTAAGTAATTAGGAAAATCATTAGGCGAAGAAGGTACAGTATTACTGCCGGGATTGGATCTTGCTTCATATTTCTCTAATATTCTCGCAGCAACATTTGCTTCCATCAAGCTTAATAGATAAGAAGTAGTACTGCTTCTTCCTTCAGCAGCAGCTATAGCGTCCATTTCTAATAATACATCTATTACTAAATCATCAGATCCATTTGCCGCCAGCTGATTAAGTAATGCTACAGAGTTTTGAGGAGGCATACTGTTGATTTTATTAGCTAAGTCAGTCAATACTAATTGATATTGAGAAGATTCATCCATAGTAGCCTGATAATTAGACCAAGCATTTAAAAGGTTTTGTCTGTCTTGTTCTATTAATTCGGACTGAGTATTTAATTCCATTGCTTTGCTTGCTATTAAAGATTCCTGAGCCTGCAAATCTTTCTCTCTTAAATTAAAGGACTCTCTCATTTTATTAAGATCATCTCTTGCAAGAAGAGTCATATCTTCAACTCTTGGTTTTTGCATAAACCTTGTTAAAAAACTAGGTGCATTCGGAGCTATTTTATTACGCATTAAAGTATAATAATTAACAACACCGAATATATCAAACATATATAATACTGCTATAAATGCTATTAAATTTACTATAGTTAAAATACCTATTTTTAATCTCATAACCTTTAATCACCTTACTGCAAATATAATAATTATGATAACATAATATATATAAAAAACAATATATTATTTGAATTTTGTTATCATAATTATTATCGTAATAAAAAAATATTTAGTTATCATATTTTTTTGTTTATTAATATAAAAAAATATGAAATATATGCAGTTATAAAAATACTTATTTACTGCTTTATTATATTTACATTTTATGTTATTATTAAGTTTTAATATACAATATTTTTAATTTTCGCATTAATAATTTTAAGGAGTTTATGACTAATGGGGGCAATGGATTTAGTATTCAAATTGATATTCGGCTCTAAAGAACAAAATGACGCTAAAATATTAAAGCCTATAGCAGAAAAAACATTATCATTTGAAGAAGAAATAAAAAAATTAAGCAATGAAGAAATTGCAAATAAAACAAAAGAGTTTAGAGAAAGAGTAGAAAAACATATAGGATGCAAAACAGAAGAATTAGATTTAAGCAAAGATGAAAATAAAAAGAAACTCCAAGATATATTAGATGAAATACTTCCTGAAGCATTTGCCGTTGTAAGAGAAGCTAGTATAAGAACTACAGGTATGAGACATTTTGATGTGCAGATTATGGGAGGGGCTGTACTTCATCAGGGAAGAATCGCAGAGATGAAAACAGGCGAAGGTAAAACTCTTGTGGCTACTCTTGCTGTTTATCTTAATGCTTTAACAGGACTTGGCGTGCATGTTATTACGGTGAATGATTATCTTGCTAAAAGAGATGCTGAATGGATGACGCCTATATATTCTATGCTTGGTATAAGTATAGGAATACTTGACAATACAAAACCGCATTCCCCTGAAAGAAGAGCCGTTTATAACTGTGATATTGTTTATGGTACTAATAATGAATTCGGATTCGACTATTTAAGAGATAATATGGTTACAAGAAAAGAGGATAAAGTTCAGAGAAAATTCTATTTTGCTATAGTAGATGAGGTTGATAGTATTTTGATAGATGAGGCTAGAACTCCTCTTATAATATCAGGACCTGCTGAAAAAAATATTAAAATGTATTATGAAATTGACAGAATAATACCTATGCTTAAACAGGCGGAAGTAGATGAAAGAATGCGTGAAATTGCAGGCACAGGCGATTATGTATTAGATGAAAAAGATAAAAATGTATATCTTACAGAAGAAGGAGTACATAAAGTAGAAAAACTTCTTAATGTAGAAAATTTATACGGAGCTCAAAGCAGTACAATAGTACATCATGTTAATCAGGCATTAAAGGCACATAAAGTATTTAAACGCGATGTTGATTATATGGTTGCAGACGGAGAAGTTTTAATTGTAGATGAATTTACAGGACGCGTACTTGAAGGAAGAAGATACAGCGACGGACTTCATCAGGCAATAGAGGCTAAAGAAAAAGTTGCTATACAAAATGAATCGCAGACTTATGCTACAATAACATTCCAAAATTATTTCAGAATGTATCCTAAACTTTCAGGTATGACAGGTACCGCAGAAACAGAGGCTGAAGAATTTTATAAAATATACAAATTAGATGTTGCTGTTATACCAACTAATAAGCCTATAGCAAGACAGGATTTATCAGACAAAATATACAGAACAAGAAAAGCTAAATTTGAGGCATTGGCAAAATATATTAAAGAACTTCAGAACTCTGGAAAACCTGTACTTGTGGGTACTGTATCAGTGGAAATGAATGAAGAGCTTTCTAAAATCTTTAAAAGACATAAAATAAATCATGAAGTTTTGAATGCTAAAAACCATTCGAGAGAAGCTGCAATAATAGCACAGGCTGGAGAACCGGGAGCAGTTACTCTTGCTACAAATATGGCTGGAAGGGGTACCGATATTGTACTTGGCGGGAATCCTGTTGCTAAAGGCATTGCTGAAATAGAACAGATACTTGTACTTATGAAAGATAAGGCTTTCAAAGAGAGAGATCCTTATAAAAAAGAAGAATTAACAAAAAAAGTTAAATCTATAGATATCTATAAAGAGGCTTTTGTAAGAAATGTTATTGCAGGCAAAATTGAAGAGGCTAAAGAATTAGCTGAAAAAAATAATGCATTAGAAATGACAGAAAAAATAGATAGAATAATTCAGATAAATGAAAAGTCTAAAGCAGATAAAGAAACAGTACTTGCTGCAGGAGGCTTGCATGTTATAGGAAGCGAAAGACATGAAGCTAGAAGAATTGATAATCAGCTTAGGGGAAGAAGCGGAAGACAGGGCGACCCTGGACTTAGCGTATTTTTCTTATCTCTTGAAGATGACTTAATGCGTCTTTTCGGAGGCGAGAGAGTTTCAAGAATGATGCTTGCTATGGGAATGGGCGAAGAAGAGGAATTAGAACATAAATGGCTTAATAAATCAATAGAAAATGCTCAGAGAAAAGTTGAGGGCAGAAACTTTGATATAAGAAAAAATTTGCTTGAGTATGATGATGTTATGAATCAGCAGCGTATGGCAGTTTACGGAGAGAGAGATTATATACTTTACTCTGATGATATATCTGCCAGAGTAGAAGAAATTATATATGAAGTAACAGAAGAAACAATTGAAGATATATCTGTAAATAAAAAGAATGTTGATGCTTTGGAAGTAACAAAATGGCTTAACAGTTATTTAATAGGCATAGAAGAAGATGCTGCTAATAAGGCTGTAGAGGGTGGAGTTGATAATTCTGTAAAAAATATAAGCAGACTGCTGTTAGAAGCATACAGAAAAAAAGCGTTAGAAACAGATGAAAAAATATTCAGAGAAGTAGAAAAAAATATATTCCTTTCAATAATAGATAACAGATGGAAGGATCATCTATTTGCTATGGACAGTTTAAGGGAAGGCATAGGGCTTAGAGGATATGCTGAAAAAAATCCTCTTACAGAATACAAATTAGAGGGATATAAAATGTTTGTAGCTACTATGAATGCTATACATAATGAGCTTGTAAACCTTATAATGAGAGTAAAAATAATACCTAAATCATTTGAAAGTATTGAGAGAGAAAGTGCATTTGACGGAGGAATTGAAGAAAAGTTAAGTGCAAGTGCTATGACTCAAAATATGCAAAGCAAAGTAAAAGCCTCTCAGGCTAATGTTAAGATGACTCAGAAAATAGGAAGAAATGATCCTTGTCCTTGCGGAAGCGGTAAAAAATACAAACATTGTCATGGAAAGGATAATACGAATTAAGTAAAGAAAAAAGAAAATAAATTAAGGGGCTGCCCTAAATAACTAAAATTTATTATTGCTAACTTAAAACTCAATATATTAAAATTATTTTAGTTATTCCTCCATTTTGCAAATGTCAGAAAGGATTAACAAACAATTTTTATTAGTAATAATAAAAACTAATAATTTTTTAAATGCTAGAAAACTAAATATAAAAATTGTGAGTGTATAGCAAATTCGCCGAAGGCGTACAGAGTAATTTGCTATACTTTTTAAGCGAACAATTTTTATTAGTAATAATAAAAAAGTTTATAGCTAATAACAATAAAGATAAATGAGTAGCTTATAAATTATATTTAACTAAGCGAGCCGAAGCCAGCAAATAAATTTATTTGTTTATTATAGGCGTCGCCTGCCAAAGGCACGCTTCGCGAGGCGGACTTCGTCGGCAAACATTGCCGAAGGCACGCAAAGTGGTAATAATATAAAGTTTATCGCTGGCAATAATAAATAAATAAAAAACTTGCGAGTGCCTGACATTCGAAGAATTGCAGGAATAATGCCGATATCGGCACAAGTTTTTTATTAGTAAATAAGAAATAGAAAAACTATAAAAATTACGAGCTTATATCAATTTTACTTACGAGTAATTTTTTATATAAAAAGCAGTTTCTATATAATTAAAGCATATATAGAAACTGTCAGATTTTTATTATTTTACTCTTTTTTTAATAATTCGGCTACTGTCTCATCAAGTTCTTCAGGCTTTACTCTAGGATCATAGCGTCCTATTATATTTCCTTCTCTGTCTATTAAGAATTTGCCGAAATTCCATCTTATTTTTTCAATACCTTCTTCAGTAGGTTTTTCTGTTTTCAAATAAATAAATAAAGGATCAGCATTTTTGCTATTAACTTTTATCTTATCAAAAAGCTTAAAAGTAATGCCGTATTTTTCTTTTCTAAACTGAGCGATTTCTTCAATAGGTTCTTTTGCCTGCCCTCCGAATTGATTGCAAGGAAAATCCAATATTTCAAAACCTTCTTTTTTATGTTTTTTGTATAATTCTTCTAATGCAGGGTATTGTTTTGTAAATCCGCATTTTGTTGCAGTATTTACTATCAGAAGCACTTTTCCTTTATATTTTTTTAATTTTACATCTTTTCCATCAGCATCTTTAACAGTGTAATCATAAATACTCATATTTATACTCCGTAGTTTTTGTTTTTATTTGCTATATTTAATTATAAATTAATTTTACTTTATATCAAACAAATTAAAATAAAAAAAGCATACTCTAGTAAAGAATATGCTTTTATTATTTAATTAAAAATTAAAAAATTATAAAAGAGCTTTAGCAGCATTTAAAGCAGCTTCATAATCAGGCTCATTAGTTATTTCTGGAACATACTGAACATATTTAACAACATTATCTTTATCAAGTACGAATACTGCACGAGTAAGAAGCTGTAATTCTTTTAATAAAGTACCGAATTTTCTTCCGAAATCTTTTTGATTATAGTCAGAAGCTACTATATGAGAAGAAGCATTAGCAGCAGCACACCATCTAGCCTGAGCAAATGGTAAATCAACTGATACTGTTACAACTGTTACTCCTTTAAGAGAACTAGCTTCCTTATTAAATCTTTTAGTTTGTACATCGCATACAGGTGTATCTAAAGATGGTACAGAAGATATAATTTTTACTGTATCACCTGCATCTTTTAAAGACCATGGGCTTAAATCTGTTTTTAATACTGTGAAATCTAATGCTTTAGCACCAACTTCTAATTGAGCACCTTCTAAATTTTGTGCTGCACCTTGAAATGTAACTGTCATTTTTTATACTCCTTGATAATAAGTTTATTGAAGATAAATAATTATTAAATTCAATTAATTATTTAAAGAATAATATATAATTATTGTTAAAAAAGTCAATAACAAATATTGTAATTATTTTTTATTTTGTTTTTCTAATAATTTCAGTCTTATTAAGAATTCTCTATTGTATTTTATATTTATATTTATTTCTTTTTTTGTTATATGATGTGCAAACTTGATTTCTTTAGCTATAAGAGCAAAGCCTTTCATATTGTATATATCAGCATTTTTTGAATATATTTTATCTCCTATAATAGAATGCCCTATATATGAAAGATGAACTCTTATTTGATGAGTTCTTCCTGTTATAGGCTTTAATTCAAGTAATGTATGTTCATTCAGCCTTTTTAAAACTCTATAATAGGTTACGGCTTTTTCTCCGCCTTCTTTCAAAGATAATGGAATTCTTTTATTAGGATTTTTCTTATCAATTCCTATTGACATTTCTATTTTACCATTTTCTTTTTTTACATCTCCTTGAACTATAGCATGATAGATTTTTGTTATTGTTTTATTTTTAAAAGATTTCTCAAAATATTCTTTGGTATCTTCATCTTTCGCAATAATTATTATTCCAGAGGTGAATTTATCTATTCTATGAACTAAATATAAATTATTAATATGATTATACTCCTTTTTTATCATATTTATAAAATTATTATCTGTTTCTATTCCTGCTTCTTTATTAACAGCAATAAAATAATCATCTTCGTAAATAATTTCCATTTTGCATCGCTTTATAACTTTATAATTTTTCTATGATAAGAGATATTCTAGTTAAAAAATAATTAACATTCCTAAGGCTTTCCATAATAAGAAATATTAATTTTTCTCTGTTTTCTCTCTCTCCTCTTTCGCACATAAGTATTGTTGCAGATAATATAGTATGCAATATGCCTGCTTTATTTTGATACTCTTTTACTATATTTATGCTTTCATTATATAAACTGTCTATGTTAGGCAGATTATTATTTATATTATTATATTTTTCAGATAAAATATTTCTAAACTCTTCTAGTATATTTTTTAATTCTATATATGCTTTTTTTATATTAGTATCATTATCTTTTTTGTATATATTTTCTGCAATATTTAATACTCTCTGTCTTATACTGCTTATATAAAAATCTTCAATATTTCCTTCTTCTATGCAGTTAATTTTTACAGCTTCTTTTGTGATTCTTTTTATTTTCATATTTGAATATTTATTTTTAAACTCATTAAAATATTCCATTTGGCTTTCAAATACAAATTCTGTAGGAGGATAATTATCTATATTAGTATTATTTCTTATAGTGTTAAAGTAATATGATTCATAAGTTTTTAATTTATTAGTTTTATTTACCATATATTCATAGGATAGAGCATGTTTAATATGTCTTTCATAAAAAGGATAGCTGTTATCAAAACCTATTAATAATACTTCATCTAATCCCAAATAGTAAGCAAAATCTATCATAGTAGTTGCAACCGTATTTGATGTTGTAAGATAAGATAAATTAGTAAATTTCTGTATATATTTTATAAGCCCCAAATTTTCAGATGATGTAAATCTTATAATATCAGCACTTATGCTTCTAGGTATTATTTTATTGGCAGCTATATCCATAACTAAATATGGAAATTTATTATTTTCATATACAAAATCTAAAGAATTAAAAAAACCGCCGTCAACCGTAATAACAAAATCGGGTATTATATTATGTTTGCATAATACGCTGTAGCTTGTATCAACACATATAATCAATAAATTCTCTCTTTCTTTTTTAATTATTTCTATGCTATGCTTTAATGTAGGACCTGGACATACTAATAATGCCTTTAAGCCTTTAAAAGCATCTTTAAATATAAATATATCCGAAGAGTTCTTTATATATTCGCTATTAAATATAATATTTTTAGTCCATATATTTTCAAAATACATATTGGTAAATATATTTGATACTTCTTTTTCTACTATATTTAGTATTTTTGTATAAAATATATTAGCATTATCTTTTTCTTCTTTCGTAAGTGCTGGAAGAAGTACTAAATTTATTCCGTTTATGCTTTTATAATCAACAATTTTATTTATATAATTTATATTATCATCTTTATGTATAAAAAATATATTATTATTATCAGTATTATATATATTATTATAAGAATATTTAAAAACAGCACTATCTTCTATAACTACTATAATTTTTAGACTTTTTATAATCTCTTTACTAAAATAATCATTAATATTTTCTAATAAATATTTTAAAATATATCCTAATCCGTATCCGTATATTATCAGAAGATTTTTATTTTTATTAATATTTTCTAATGCCCTTTTGCATTCATTATTTATATTATATTTGCTATGCAAAGCTCTTCCGTTTTTTGAAATTACTATGATATTATCTTTATTTTTTTCTATTTTGTACGAAGAGTCAAGTTCATTTTTTTTATCATTCATTAAATTGTGCAGTTTTGCTGATATATTCATCTATCTATAATAACAAAAAAAATATAAAAATCAAATATATAACAGTATATTATAAAATTATATTGTTATTATTTTTATAAAAAGTAATTGACAATCTTAATAATTATTATAAAATAAATTGGAAACTACATTATAATTGTTATGAGGTATTTTTATGGCAAATTTTCCTTTAGGTTATAATAGTAAGTCAGGTAAATCATATAAGGTAATGGTAATAGATGATTCCAGTACTATAAGAATAGCTGAAAGAAAAATATTATTATCAGAGAATTTTGATGTAATGTTAGAGGCTGACGGTGCTATAGATGCTTTAACAAAACTTAAAGATGCTTCAGATAAGCCTGATATAATAATGATGGATTTTGAAATGCCGCAAATGAATGGAATTGATTTACTTAAGAGGATAAGGGCATTAAATATAGATTCTAAAATAATAGTAGTTACTTCTTATGCGAATAAAGGTATATTAATGGAATTTCTAAAATTGAAAGTAGACGGTTATGTTGTTAAACCTGTTCAGCGTCAGACTGTAATGTACCATTTAGCTAAAGTTATTGGAAGAGAAGACTATTTAAAATAAAATGATTTTAATATTCTGTATCTCATTAAAAAATAAAAATATTTATAATTATATTTATTAATAAAATATTAAATTTATATTGTTTTGAAATTCTTTAATATCATTGTTTGATTTTTATACAGTGAAATGTTATAATTATATGAATGTTTTTTATAAAGGATAAATATATATGGCAGTAAAAAAGAGTAAACCAGAGCTTTCAGAAGAGAGGCAATATTCTACGCTGACAAAAGATATACTAAAGAGAGTAGATCATATATCGATAGAAAATGAATTAAAAGAATCATATTTAACTTATGCTATGAGTGTTATAGTATCAAGAGCATTGCCTGATGTCAGAGACGGATTAAAGCCTGTTCATAGAAGGATACTTTATGCTATGTATGATGCTAATTTGACACATGATAAGCCTTATAAAAAATCTGCTGCTACAGTAGGGGAAGTATTGGCACGTTATCATCCTCACGGAGACGTAGCTGTTTACGGAACTATGGTAAGAATGGCACAGGACTTTTCTATGCGTTATTTACTTATAGACGGACAGGGTAATTTCGGTTCTATAGATGATGATCCGCCTGCTGCAATGCGTTATACCGAAGCTAGAATGACTCGTTTTGCAGAGGAAATGCTTAATGATATAGAAAAAGAAACAGTTAAATTTGTACCGAACTTTGATGATTCCAGAACTGAGCCTTCTGTTCTTCCTGCAACATTGCCTCAGCTTTTAGTTAATGGAAGTATGGGTATTGCTATTGGTATGGCTACTAATATGCCTCCTCATAATTTAAAAGAAGTTGTGAATGCTGTTATTTATTATATAGATCATCAGGATTCTGAAATTAAAGATTTGATGCGTTATGTACAAGGTCCTGATTTTCCTACAGCTGGTATTATTTACGGTAAAGAAGGTATAAAAGAGGCTTATACAACAGGAAAGGGAAGGATAAAATTAAGGGCAAGACTTGAAATAGAAGAAACAAAGAGAGACAGAGAGGCTATAGTAGTAAAAGAACTTCCTTACGGAGTTGTAAAAACTACTTTGCATGAAAAAATAGCAGGTTTAGTTAAACAGGGCAAAATAGAAGGCGTGGCAGATATTAGAGATGAGTCAAGCAATAGAGCAGGCATTCGTCTTATAATAGAGCTTAAAAAAGGAGTTGCTACTCAGATTGTACTCAATCAGCTATGGAAGCATACTGATTTGGAAACTACTTTCGGAATAATAAATCTTGCTTTAGTTAATGGAGAGCCTAAAGTATTAAATTTGAAAGAACTTATCAAATATTTTGTTGACCATAGAGTTGAAGTTATAACTAAAAGAACAGAATATGATTTGAAGCAGGCAAAGGCTAAAGCACATATATTAGAGGGATTATTAATAGCACAGGCTAATATTGAAGAGGTAATAAGAATAATAAGGGAAAGCGAGAATACTGATGCTGCCAGAAATACACTCATAAACAGATTCAGCCTTTCAGATAAACAGGCTCAGGCTATACTTGATATGCCTCTTAAAAGATTAACAGCTTTAGAAAAATTAAAGATAGAACAGGAATTGCAGCAGTTAAAAGAGTTTATAGATTATTGCGAAGACTTGCTTGCCCACCCTGAAAAAATACTTGCAGTTATTAAAGATGAACTTAAAAAAATATCTGAAAGATACGGAGATGAGAGAAGAAGCGAAATAATAGGTAAGACAAATGATACTGAAATAGATGAAGAAGATTTAATACATGATGAAGATGTAGCAGTATCTATAACTACTCAGGGTTTCATAAAGAGAGTCCCTGCTTCAAGCTATCGTACGCAGGGAAGAGGCGGAGTAGGAGTTCAGGGCGGAAAATCTCAAGGGGAGCATTATATTGAACATTTATTTGTTGCTTCCACAAAAGATTATTTATTTATATTTACGGACAGAGGAAAGGCTTTCTGGATGAAAGTGCATGAAATACCTGCTTTGAGTAAAATTTCTCAGGGAAAAAGTATTAAATTTATACTAAATCTGGCACCCGAAGAAAAAATTACAAGCTATTTTACAGTATCTTCATTTGAGGCTAAGCAGTCAATTATAATGGTTACAAAGATGGGCACTATAAAGAAAATGGAATTAAAGCATCTTGAAAATGCTAAGAAAAGAGGAATACTTGCTTTAACATTAGAAAATAATGATGAGCTTGTAGCCGTTTCTCCTGTTCAGGCTGGAGATGATTTTATAATGACAACTGCTACAGGACTTGCTTTGAGAATCACAGAAGAGAAGATTAGAAAGATGGGAAGGGCAGCTTCAGGAGTAAAAGGCATTTCTTTAGATGATAATGATATCTGCGTATCTGGAAATGCTATACATAAGGGAGAATCTTTAATAGTAATTACTGAAAACGGCATAGGTAAAAGGCTTTCTTCAAGACAGTTTAATGTTAAGGGAAGAGGCGGAAAAGGACAGATTTATATTAAGCCTGATAATAAAACAGGAAAAGTTGTAAGTGTAAAAACGGTGGGCGATAAAGATGAAATAATGGTTGTTACTACAGATGATATGACTATAAAAATAAAAGCTGATTCTATACCTGAATTAGGAAGAAATGCTAAGGGTGTAAAAATGGTTAATATTTCTGATGGTGCAAGAGTAAGCGATTTAGCTGTTGTTCCTTTTTCTGATGAAGAAAAAAATAAGTAATGATTTAGAAAACTAAATATAAAAATTGTATTCGTCAAATAATTTTTTATAAATATAAATAAAAAACCTGCGAGTGCCTGACATTTGCAGAATGACAGAGTATCAAAGCTCATAATTTTTATTAGCAGCAATAAAAACAATAAAAACTAATAATTTTCGCTTCTTATTTTTTTCTGTATTGATAAACTATTTCGCTCCCAAAATACATTATCCGTATATCCTTGTATTTCTTTATTTTCTTCGGCTAGTTCTATTCTTTTTTCTGCCCAAGCACAGTATATTTTATGCTGTTCTATTCCTGAATAATTTCTTCCTAATTTTTTAGCTGCAACCGAAGTAGTACCGCTTCCTAAAAAAGGATCAAATACAAAATCATCTTTGTTTGAACTTGCCAATATCAATTTAGCTATTAACTTTTCAGGCTTCTGAGTAGGGTGGGCAGTATTTTCTGACATAGACCAATAAGGTATTGATATATCGTCCCAAAAGTTTGACGGATGCGTATCTCTAAAATTTCCGTCTTCTGTTTCTATCCAATCTTTAGGCTTGCCGTCTATTCTATAAGGAGCTATAACTTTTCTTCTTATCTTTACATCATCTACATTAAAAGTATATTTATTTGATAATGTAGCAAACCATATATCTTCCATCGCATTTTTCCAATTATTTTTTGCTCCTCTTCCTTTTTCCCTCTGCCAAGTAATCCTGTTTTGTATATTAAAATATTTTTTTAATACATTTCCTATTACAAGACTTGATTTCCAATCACAGCATACATATACAGCAGCATTTTTTTTTAGTATCGGGATAATATTTTCTACCCATAGATGAGTATATTTTTCATAGCTTAAATTATCTCTGTCTTTGAATTTAAATCCATGATAATTTTTAGATATATTATAAGGCGGATCAATTATCATTAAATCAGCTATATTTTTTTCTATCTTTTCTAAAACAGAAAAAGTATCTCCGTTTATAGTTTTATTAAAAATACTTTCTTTTGTATATAGTTTTATATTTTCATTATCTTTAATACATTTATCAAAATAAAATTTTCCCTCATCAGTATTTATATCAAAATCAATAGTTTTATTTTTATTTGATTTAACTTTTGTATTCATATAATTTACACTATTATAAAAATCATTCCCATTCTATAGTAGCAGGCGGTTTTGAAGATATATCATAAACTACTCGGTTAATCCCTTTCACTTCATTTATTATTCTATTTGATATTATACCCAAAACATTATAATCGATTTTAGCCCAGTCTGCCGTCATAGCATCAGCACTTTCTACAGCTCTGACAGCAATAACCTCTTCATAAGTTCTTCCGTCTCCCATAACTCCGACACTTTTTACTGGAAGAAGCACAGCAAAAGACTGCCATAATTTTCTGTAAAGTCCTGCTTTTTTTATTTCGCTTACTACTATATCATCAGCTTCTTGAAGTATTTTTACTCTTTCTTCTGTAATATCTCCTAATATTCTTACTGCCAAGCCAGGACCTGGAAAAGGCTGTCTGTATACAATATCTTCTGGGAGTTTTAACTCTAAACCTATTTCTCTTACCTCATCTTTAAATAATTCTCTGAAAGGCTCTAATAATTCAAATTTCATATCTTTAGGAAGTCCGCCTACATTATGATGGCTTTTTATCACATCGGAACTTCCTCTTAAAGATATGCTTTCTATAACATCAGGATAAAGAGTGCCTTGTGCTAAAAAACCTACATTTTCAATATTTTTAGCTTCATCATTAAATACATTTATAAACTCATGTCCTATTATTTTTCTTTTCTGTTCAGGATCTGTAATATTTGATAGTTTATCTAAAAATCTTTTTGAAGCATCACAATAAATCAAATCAATATTAAAATTATCCCTAAATACTTCAACAACCTTTTTAGCCTCATCTTTTCTTAGAAGTCCGTTATTAACAAATATGCATTTTAGCTGCTTTCCTATAGCTTTTTCTATTAGTACAGCAGCTACAGAAGAATCAACTCCTCCTGAAAGTCCGAGTATTACATTTTTGCCGCCTACTATTTCTTTTATTCTTTTTATTTCATATTCTATAAAAGATTCCATATTCCAATTTCTTTCGCATTTACAAATATTAAACAAGAAATTTTCTATTATTTTTATACCATTTTCAGTATGAACTACTTCAGGGTGAAACTGTATAGCATAAATATTTTTTTCTTTATTTTCTATAGCAGCAATTTCTGTGTTCGGAGTTTTTGCTATAAGTTCAAATCCTTCAGGTATGGATTTAATGCTGTCGCTATGACTCATCCACACTGTATTATTTTTATTAAATGATTTGAATATGCTTTTATGATTAGTAATTTCAATTTCAGCTTTTCCGTATTCCCTTTTATCAGCACTTTCAACTTTTCCGCCCATAGAATATACTATTATCTGCATACCATAGCATATTCCTAGTATTGGCATACCAAGTTCAAATAATTGTTTATCAACTTTAGGGGCATCATCTTCATATACGCTTGAGGGACCTCCTGAAAGTACTATTGCTTTTGCATTAAATTTTTTTATGAAATCTATAGATACATTAAAAGGGTGAATTTCTGAATATACTTTTAATTCTCTTATTCTTCTAGTTATAAGCTGTGTAAACTGCGAACCGAAATCTAGTATTAGTACTTTATCTATATTGCTTTGCATATATTTCCTCTTTTATAAAACTATGAATTTCATTATATTATATTAAATTGATAAAATTTCAATTAATAATTATCATAATATTATGTAATTTTTGTTATATCAATTTATTTTTAATAAAAAAAGATGCCTGAAAATCAAGCATCAATTTTTATAATATTATCTGCTTAATAT
Organism: uncultured Brachyspira sp.; assembly: GCF_910578695.1. Lineage (GTDB taxonomy): Bacteria > Spirochaetota > Brachyspiria > Brachyspirales > Brachyspiraceae > Brachyspira. The sequence goes on along the minus strand of NZ_CAJTQJ010000004.1, from coordinate 7,284 downwards.
TAATTTCCGAATTTAATTCCTAAATTGAAAGCTATTTCAAAACTAGAAAAACCGTATTTATCAATATCATAATATAAGAATCTAGGTCCTCCTATTCCTATAGGATTATTAATACTTTCTTTGAGATCTTCTTCATATCTTTCATAAGATATATTTAGAATATCATAGAGTATATTAAAATTGTATGTAAGGCTCATACCAAATAAAAATGCTGTTTTTTCATTAAAATAAAAATAATCCTCCATTTGAAATTTTATATATGGTATAAGCGGATAATCAAATTTTCTTTTTATATCTTTAAATGAGTATTTTTCAGATAAATGACTTTTATCAGTATTATTATTCATATAATATTCTCCAGCCAATGCTATTTTCACTCCGAAGCCTATACCTATATTAAGCTCCATTTTACCATTATAATTCGGATTAACACTTTTAAGTAAAGAAGTAAGATTTACAGTATATTTAGGCATTAATCCTATATTTAGGGTATGAAAAACTAAATTCTGACTTGCATTATCATAATTGCCTGCAGTTTTAAATTCGGAAGCAAAATCAAGCCTTGAATATCCTATTTCAGTCAATATACTTATGCCGTTATTTTCATTAATGTTGAATCTGTATCCGAAATTTGCTGTAACTCCTATATTAAAACTTATATCTGATTCAATTGTTTTTAGATTTATATTTCTGACTACATTCCATTTGGCATCTATATTAGGCAATGTAGAATTAATACCTAAAGGAATATATATACTAGCTTCAAATTCAGTGAATGCTGATTTAGTAAATATTGAAATAAATATTAAAGCAGATAATATAATTTTTTTCATATAAAATTCCTTTAATTAATTCTTATTCTGAATTTATTTCCAGCTCTGTTATTTATTTCTATATTATTATTTATATTTACCTATAATCATCTTATTCTATTTATTTATTTATTTTTTTATGTAAATGGTATATATATACTTTTAAAACTATACCATATAAAAATGAATAATAAAGCATATATAGTACATATTTTTAATAAAAGCTTTATTATTAATAATAATAAAAAAATAATATAAAACAACTATAATTTTTTTTATTTTTTTAAGAACATTAAAAATAAAAAAAGAGGCAGAAATTTGCCTCTTTATTAAATTTTTTAATTTAAAGATTTAAGAATCAAGAAAATCTTTTAATTCTTTTTTCTTTGACTGAGCCCTTAATCTCCTTATAGCTTTTGCCTCTATCTGTCTTATACGCTCTCTTGTAACCTTAAATACATATCCAACCTCTTCAAGAGTATGAGAATATCCATCAACAAGCCCGAAACGCATTCTTATGACTTTCTGCTCTCTGTCAGGAAGACTGTCTAATATAGAATCAATCTGCTTTCTTAATATTTTGAAAGTTGTAATATTTTGCGGACTTTCAAATTCTTTATCTTCTATAAGTTCTCCTAAAATAGTATCCTCCTCATCGCCTATAGGAGCATTAAGAGATACAGGATCTTTAGCAACATTTCTTACGCTTTTTACTCTGCTTTCTGGCCAGCTTAATGCTTTTGCTATTTCCTGAATAGAAGGCTCTCTTCCATGCTGCTGCATATATTGTCTTAAAACTCTTTGAACTTTATTAATCTGTTCTATCATATGAACAGGTACCCTTATAGTTCTAGCCTGATCGCTTATAGAACGGGTAATAGCCTGACGAATCCACCAAGTAGCATAAGTAGAAAATTTATATCCTTTTTTGTATTCAAATTTATCTACAGCTTTTATAAGCCCTATATTTCCCTCCTGAACTAAATCAAAGAAATGAAGCCCTCTATTAACATACTTTTTAGCTATTGCAATAACAAGTCTTAAATTTGCTTTAACTATATGATCTTTAGCCTGAGCAATTTTTCTTCTGGAAGAATCTATTTTTCTAACCCATTCTACTAAAGTTTCTTTATCAACTCTAACTTCATCATAAATATCAGCCATACGAATCTGTGCTTTATGAAAGCTAGTTATAACAGCTTCTATAGCTTCAGGCGTAATATTAAACTCATCTACAAGTCTTATATATATATCTTTGTTTCCAGCTTCTATTTCCTTATAATAGTTTTCAAAGTCTGATATTTCTTTATAATATCTTTTCTTTAGTTTTTCAAAATATTCTTCTATTTGATTTATTCTATGCAAATAGAATTTAAGTTTTTCAGCTATTCTGTCTATTTCCATTCTATTTAATCTTACTTTAGTCAGAAGTTTTACTATACTTTCTTTAACTTCTTCCTGCTCTTTAGTAAGAGTTTTGATAGTTTTCTGCGTTGTAATTTTCTTTATTCTTTTATCTAAAGCAAGATATTTTTCAGCTATTACGGTATATTCTTTTTCAAAGTTTTTATACTTTCTTTCTAATTTTCTTTTTTCCTGTGTAGAAACATTATAAATTCTAGGAGGCTCTAATATTTCATGTATAGATACTTTGCCTATCTGCACATTTTTTATAGTGTTTAATACTTCTCCTACAACTAAATGAGTATTTAAAATAATATTTTCAATTTCTGATTCGCCTGATTCTATTTTTTTAGAATATTCAACCTCATCATCATGAGTAAGCAGACTAACCTTTCCAATTTCTTTAAGATAAAGTCTGATAGGATCATCATTATTTCCAACTTTATCTTCTACATGTATAAATTTAGCGGCATCATCAATTTTATTTTGATTTTTAGAAAGACTTTCAAATTCTCTCTTATCTTCAACAATAACGATTTTTCTAGCAGCAAGTAATTGAAATAGTATATCCATTACATCGGTATCCATATTATCAATGGCACCGTTAATCTCTTTAAATGTAAGATATTTATTAGTATTTCCTTTTTCAAGCAGCTTTCTAATTTTTTCATTATTTTTAATCAAAAGATCGCAATCTTCTTCTGTCATCATAAATCACTTCCTTGATGTAATTTTTCTTTCTGCTTATTAAGTAAATGTATTTCGCGTGCTTTTTCACAAATAGCCTCAAATCCGTCATTACTTCGAAGAATATTATTTAATGAATTATTTTCTAAAACTTCCTTTCTCTTTGAGTCTATGCAGCCGCTTTTAATTTTAATAATAAGCTCCTCTAATTTTTCATATATATTTTCACTATAAAGCTTTTTCTTGCTTAAAATTTGATTTGCTATGTACTCATTTCCTAATGCCAAAAGAGCATCTTCAGAACTTGCTTCTTTATTAAGAGTTAAAAGTCTTATATAAAATTCTCTTGTTATATCTTTTTTTATAAGATCAACACTAATTTCTTTTTCAGCCTCTTTAATTAAAGAAGGATTCAAAGCAAGTAAATATATTAAGCTATTCTCATAGTAAAAGTTATTATTTATATTTTTTATTTTTTTATCACTTTTTATTTCAGAACTATACCGATTTACTTTATTTGTCTTCAAATAATCTTTTTTAAAAGCTTCTCTATCTATATTAAGTTTTGAAGCTATATATGAAATTATCATTTGTTTTTCTGTTTCACTATTAACTGCATCTAAATATCTGTAAAAATTATTAATAACTTCTAATTTTTCTGATATAGACAAAGATGATATATCTTTTTTCAATTCGCTGTCTATAACAAAATTATACCAATCAAGTTTATTATTATATAGTATATCAAACCGATTTCTATCATAAACTGTAAAAAATTCATCTAAATCTTTAGTTTCTTGTATATAAAGTATAGTCAATTTTAAGTCAAACTTCAACAGTGTAATTACAGCCGATTTAACTGCTTTAATACCAGCCTCATCACTATCCAATGCTAATACTACATTTTTGGTATATTTTTTTATCTCTTTTGCATGCTCTTCTGTAATTGCCGTGCCTAAAGTTCCTACAGCATTTTTTATACCCATTTTATGGCATGCTATAGTATCCATATATCCTTCAACTAATATTATTTCGTCCTGCTTCATTATATATGATTTTGCTATATTTATTCCGTATAATGCAGATTTTTTTTTGAATATCAGACTTTCTTTAGAATTCAGATATTTAGGTTCTTTTCCGTCTATACTTCTTCCTCCGAAGCCTATTACTTCTTCTCTTTCATTTATTATTGGAAACATTATTCTATTTACAAATGTGTCATAATAATGATTAGGGTTATTCTTGCTTACGCTTGCCAATCCTAATATATTCATATTATTTACTGTAATTTTATTCTCAGTTAATGCATTAATAACAGCATTCCAGCTAGGCGGTGCATACCCTATTTTAAATTCTTTTATAATGCTGAAAGGTATTTTTCTTGATTTTAGGTATTTTTCAGCTTCTTTATAGAAATAATTACCGTCTTTATCTTTCAAAAGCAAATTTTTACCAAAAAAGTTGCATGCCATTCTGTTAATTCTTCTGCTTTCTAAATATATTTTATCCTTTTGAGAAGTTTTAGCAGAAAAAAAATCACTTACATCAACTGAAAATCTATTTCCTAAATACTGAACCGCTTCCTTAAAGGATTTATTTTCTTTTTCTTTAAGGTATGTTATAACATTTCCTTTAGCTCCGCAGGTAAAGCATTTATATACGCCTTTATCATCATCAACAGACATAGAAGGATTTGTTTCCTGCCCGTCTTTATGAAAAGGACATTGTACAGTATATTTACTTCCGCCTCTATGTATAACTTTGTATCTGTCTCTAAGTATATCAGCAAGAGATACTCTAGATAATAAATTATTTAATTTTTCAATAAATAAATTATCCACAATAAATAAACTCAAATATAATATTTATATGTATTAATCGGATATAGAAAATCAAAATTATTATTCCCATAAATAAATATGCATAAAATATAAAAATATTTTTAAAAAAGTCAAGTATTATATATAAAAAATTATAAAAAATAAATTTATTATAATATTTATATATTAATTGACAAATTTATTTTTTTTGTTATTATAACTAGAACATATTTTTCGGAGACTTATTGTGTTTAGTTATTTTGAAAAGAGTCAGAGAAGAAGAAGGATCTTAAACAATATAAAATCAAGAAGGATTATCATAAATAAATTTAACATTCCATTGGGTATAGTACCTAGTGAATATATATGTCCTAGAGAGGGGACAAAAATAGAATTAAGGAATACAGATAATGGAGATATGTATTCATATAAAATTTCAGTTTCATCTGATAAAATTTCATTATTGTATATGAAATTATTAAAGTTATTTCCCTCATACGGAACAATGGTTATAGAGAGAATTAGTCAGGATATTAATAGAGATTTTGATATATTAATGAGCGATCCTGATGTTTCAATGAATGAGATAAGAAAAGTATTTAAAAGATATAATGAATTATGGATTGAATGCGGATTTGTAGGATTTGGGGTGGTAGATGAACTTACAGAATTTGAAATATTTATAAATTTGGATAAAGAAATAGAGATTAACACATCATACAAAAATATGAAAAAAATTAACCGTATATTAAATTCATATAATTTACTCAATGATAATGCTTCTTTCATCAGTGATTATGAGCATATTCATTATTCTTTATCTTCCATAGCAGCAGATTACGGCTGTTCTGAAACTGATGAATATATTTTTGATTATTATGATATTATTAATAATCTTAAATCTATATACGGATTCACTGCTGTTAATTTAAATGAAATTGATAATTTAATTAAAATTCCAAGATATTGGAATGTTACGGTAAAATGTTTAGGAAAATGTCAGAAAAGAAACTTCATTACTACATATTATATAGTAGCAGATACTATAGAAGAGATGGAAACTTTAATAGACGAAGAAATGAATAATATGAATGTTGATTATTACTATATATATGATTTTTATAATGTTGATCCTAATGAGTATAATTATGAAAGCGTGAATGTTACGAATATTCATAATGTATCTTTTGAGAAAGCACCTTTTGGAATATGGGCACAGTCTGATATATTTATATGCAAGGCTAAAAATATAGCATCATATTATATTAATAGAAATTATGCAAGAACATACTAATAGCCATTTTATAAATGCTTTAAATATAAAAGAGCATATAAAATATCAATTTAAATATTGTCCTTATTGCGGAGAAAAAGACAGCTTTATTTTTAATGATATAAAGATTTTTAAATGCTCGAAATGTAATAGAACTTATTTTACTAATCCTGCATCTGCTGTAAGCGTTATAATAGAAACCCCAAGCGGCATAGTTTTTGTTGAGAGGAAATTTGACCCTAAAAAAGGCTGTATAGATACACCCGGAGGTTTTTGCGAGCCTTATGAAAGGGCTGAAGATACTGCTTTAAGAGAAATACTTGAAGAAACCAGCATCAAATTAGATAAAATAAATTTTCTTATGAGCGGGCATAATGAATACATATACGAAAGCATTATGTATGTTACCACAGATATATTCTTTTATTCAAAATTGGATTATACTCCGAATACAGTCCCTAATGATGATGCTTCAAAAGTTATTTTTATTAAAAGGGATAATATTGATTTTGAAAAAATAGCATTTGAGTCTTCTAAAGAGGCTCTCTCTTTTTATATAAATAATTTATGAATGAATTTTATTAAAGAATATAATACTTTGATTATGATGAATAAAAAACAAATTATTGAGATTATATTAGCCTCATTCAGTGCCGTTATACTGGCTGGATTTATAAGAATATTTTTCTTTGATACTTATATAGTTACTAATAAATCTATGGAGCCTACATTTTTTGAGGGCGATCAGATACTGCTTTTAAAAAAGAATTTTATATTTAGCAGAATTAAAAATTTTAATGTTATAGTTTTTAATTATGAAAGCAATAATCTTGTGAAAAGAGTTATAGGAGTAGAAGGGGATAAAGTAGAAATAAAAGACGGAGCACTTTATTTGAATGATAAACTTATAGAACATAAATATTATATTTTTTCTAATAAGGATAATGGCTTATATATGGTAGGAAATAATCAGTATTTTGTTTTGGGAGATAATATAAAGTTAAGTGAGGACAGCAGATATTTCGGGTTTATAGACGGCAATGATATAAAAGGACAAGTTATATTAATATTCAGTCCTAAAAAGAGATTTCAGCTGTTTAATAATATATTTAATAAATATAATTAGTAATATTATAAGGTGTATATTTTTAATTATTATATTATTTATATGTATGTAAAAAATACTAAATAATTAAAACTTTACTTTTATAATTATTTTTTGTATAATAATATAATGAGAAATATAAAATTTATAGGAGATATTCAGCAAACAATGAAAAAAATTATT
>NZ_CAJTQJ010000003.1 GCF_910578695.1 uncultured Brachyspira sp. | reverse complement strand
TCTTTTTCTTTTTCTTTATAATATTTTATATTATGAGAATGTGTACTGTATAAAAAAGGCAGATTTATATTATTATCAGGATAAAATCTTAAAGAAGCATAAATATCTTCCATATCATTTTCAGTAGATCTTTCAAGTACTCCTGTTAATGTAATTTCTCCGTCAAAATAAATTGTGGCACAAGAATAAGTGCTGTCAAGTTTTTTAATTTTGAGAGTATTTTTTATTATTTTGCCATTATCACTTAAAAGGTTATCAAAATATGCATTATTAGGCGGAAACGCCAAAAGTAAATTAACACTTAAAATAAATAAAATAATTTTTTTCATTGTTTGCTGAATATCTCCTATAAATTTTATATTTCTCATTTATATATAAAAACTTGTGCAGATATCTGCGTAATACCTGCCGCTCTTAACAATGTCAGACGCTCATAATTTTTATAATTTAAGTTATAAGCTGCTTTATTGTTGCTAGCTATAAATTTGCTTTAGAATAGCTAATAACCTACTTATATCAGTTATTAGCTGCCCATTTATTTTTTTATTTTCTCATTATTTAATTTTTTTATAATACAGACATATATATTATAAATTAATTAATATTTATTATGCACTCCTCTATTCACTTCTCTATTCACTTCTCTATGCACTCCTCTTAGAACCTGACATATAAAGCCCTAATTCATTAATAGTTAAATCTTTATTTAAAACATCAGCGGCAATCTCTCCTTCATACATAACAAGTATTCTATCGCTTAAATTCATAACCTCATCAAGCTCCAAAGATACAAGTAAAACAGCTTTTCCGCTGTCCCTTTGTGCAATAAGTTCTTTATGTATATATTCTATAGCTCCTACATCTAATCCCCTTGTAGGCTGAACAGCTATAAGCAAATCAGGATTTCTGTCTATCTCTCTCGCTATAATAGCTTTCTGCTGATTTCCTCCTGACATACTTCTTACTATAGTTTTTGCCCCTTCTGCACTTCTTATATCAAATCTTTTTATCAGTTCATTAGCATAATTTTCTATTTCTTTAAATTTTAAAAATCCGTTTTTTTGAAATTTATCTGTAAAATAAGTCTGAAGTATAGTATTTTCTTCTAATGTATAATCAAGTACAAGTCCGTGCTTATGTCTATCCTCAGGAATATGCCCTATACCGCTTAAAGTTCTATTTCTTATAGAAAGATTAGTAATATCTTTTCCATTTAAAGTAATACTGCCTGACATATCAATTAAACCTGTAAGAGCATATATAAGTTCGCTTTGTCCGTTTCCGTCAATACCTGCAATACATACTATCTCTCCTGAATGCACATCAAAAGAAACATTTTTTACTATATTTTTTTCACTTTTATTACTGATAGATTTAACATTCAAATTTTTTACAGAAAGTATTATATCTTTAGGATTGGCATCTGTTTTTTCTACTACTAAAGATACCTTTCTTCCAACCATCATTTCAGACATCTCTTCTTTGCTGGTGCTTTTAACATCAATAGTGCCTATATATTTTCCCTTACGAAGAACAGAACATCTGTCAGCTGCCTCTTTTATTTCATTTAATTTATGCGTAATAAAAAGTATAGATTTGCCCTCTTTAACTAAAGATTTCATAATTTTAATAAGCTCTTCTATTTCATTAGGAGTAAGGACAGCAGTAGGCTCATCAAAAATGAGTATATTATTATTTTTATAAAGCATTTTTAAAATTTCCACCCTCTGCTGCATACCCACAGTTAAATCGCTTATTAGAGAATCAGGATAAATTTCAAGTCCGTAAGTTTTGCTCAATTCCATTACTCTTTTTCTAGCATCATCAATCTGAAGTATTCCGTTTTTAACAGTTTCAACCCCAAGCATAATATTTTCCAAAGCAGTAAAATTATGTACAAGTTTAAAATGCTGATGCACCATACCGATACCTAAAAGATTAGCAGTATTAGGATTATCAATATTTACTTCTTTGCCATTAACTTTAATAATTCCCTCTTCCTGTTTATAAAGTCCGAAAAGTACGCTCATAAGAGTTGATTTACCTGCACCATTTTCTCCAAGTAATGCATGAATCTCTCCGCGTTTTAATTGTATAGTAACATTATCATTAGCTATTATACCTTTAAAACATTTTGTAATATTAATCATTTCAACTGCATATTCTGAATTTTCCATTTATATATATTTCCTCGCAATTAATATCTATAAAAAGCAGATATATACTAAATCCCTATTAGTTTTATTAATTATTTATTAATGATTATTGTATAAAATTAACTTTAGCTATATTTAAAGGCAGTTCATTAATATCTTTAACATCTTTATCAGTAAGAACTTTTACCTCATCATATACAAGTTTCTGATATATTGCATCATAATCGCTTTGAGTAAATACCTTAAATTTAGAAGCTTTCATAGGAAGCCCTATACCATTAACTTTAGCATCAAGTATTACAGATTGTCCGCCCGGAAATTTATTATTATAGAAATTATCTATTGCATTATAAACAGATTCTCCAAGCATTTTTACAGCAGAAGTAATAACTGTTGGAGATTCAGAGCTTTGATCTATATCAACGCCTATAACCAAACCGTTATTATTTTCAGCAGCACTCATAACTGAATTGCCTGCACCGCCTGCAGTAGCAAATATCACCTGAATACCGCTTTGATACCAAGAAGTAGCTAAAGTCTGATTTTCAGGAGTAGCATTGAAATTACCTATATAAGTATAGTTAATTTTTATTTCTCCTGAAGGAAGCCCCATTTCTCCAGCAGCATATTCTGCACCCTGTATAAAGCCATATCCAAATTTTATAACAGCAGGTACAGCCATTCCAGCCATAACACCCAAATTAGTATATCCTTCTTTTACTATAGCATAGCCTGCCAAAAATCCGGCTTGTTCTTCAGCATAGAGAACTGAATAAACATTTTTTTCTATTCTAAAATCTGTATAAGTTCCGTCCTGAGGAACACCGTCCAAAAGTACAAAACCTACATCAGGATGAGTGTCCTGAGCTTTGTATACTGCAGGTTCAAACAAGAAACCGGGTGTCACTACTAATTTAGCTCCTGCTGATACCGCTAAATCTATAGCATCAACATAAGCATCTGTAGTTTTTTGGGCTGGCTGATAATACTTATGAGATATGCCTTTCTCTTTAGCATATTTGCTTAATCCTTCCCAAGAACCCTGATTGAATGATCTGTCATCTATAGTACCGACATCTGTGATTAATGCTAGTTCATATCTGCCTGATTTTTTCCCTCCTCCGCAGGAAATCATAAAAATAATACCTATCACAAAGATAATTGAAATAAGATTTTTTTTCATATTGTTTTCTCCTAATTTATAAAATTATAATAATAAAATTTATTTAATATAATTAATTGTCACCATATCTAAAGGAAGCTCCTCTGCTGTTTTTACATCGGTATCTTTATAAATTTTAATAGTTCTGTTTACAAGAGTATTATAGATAATATCATAATCATCTTTAGTAAAAACTTTAAACTTTGATGCAGACATAGGAAGCCCTATTCCATTAAGCTTGGCATTTAGTATAATAGTCATTCCTCCGTTAAAAGTACCATTATAAAAAGAAGCTACTGAATTATAAACAGATTCTCTTATCAGCTTCATAGCAGATGTAATAACTGTAGGAGATTCAAAACTCTGATCAGAATCAACTCCTACAACTAAAGCATTATTCTCTTCGGCTGCTCTCATAACCGAATTTGCTGCACCTCCTGCAGGAGCAAATATCACCTGAATACCGCTTTTATACCAAGAAGAAGCAAGCTCCTGATTTTCAGGATCAGCATTAAAGTTTCCCAAATAAGTATAATTAATTTTTACTAATCCTAAAGGAAGCCCCATTTCTCTGCAGGCATATTCTGCACCCTGCACAAAACCGTAGCTAAATCTTATAACAGGAGCTATATCAATTCCTCCCATAACGCCTAAATTAGTGTATCCTTCTTTTACTATAGCATAGCCTGCCAAAAATCCCGCCTCTTCTTCAGCATAAAGAATAGCAGAAGTATTAATTGAAGTTTTATAATTGCTGTAAGTACCGTCCTGAGGCTGTCCGTCTATAAGTATAAAATGAATATTAGTATATATATCCTGTGCTTTGTAAATAACAGGTTCAAACATATAACTAGGAGTTACTACAAGTTTAGCACCATCTTTAACTGCAGTATCTATAGCATTTAAATAAGAATCCATATCTCTTTTATCTGAAACCCTATAGTATTTATAACCTATATTATGTTTTTCAGCATAACTCTTCACTCCTTCCCAAGAACCCTGATTAAAGGATCTGTCATTAATAGAACCTAAATCTATTATTACAGCTATTTCAGGAGTGTTTGAATCTGTATTTGTATTTTTAGTGCATGAAAATACAAATATAGAAATGATAAATAAAATACATAATACTATTTTTTTACTCATAATTTTTATCCTAATATTTTATTATTTTTATCTTTATCTATTAAAATTTTAATTGCCTCTATTATTAAATCTATAGCCTCTTCGCCTGTATAATCTTTTTTATCATTAATATTTTTCTTTACTCTCTCCTGATTATGTAAAACAAGCATGCAGGCTCCTGTACGGACATTTTTAGCCGCACCTACTGCAAATAAAACAGCTGACTCCATTTCTGAAGCTAAACAGCCTGACTTTATATAACTATCCCATTTATATAATAACTCTTTATCCACTGCCATACTTTCAGGTGCATGCTGAGCATAAAAAGCATCTTTGCATTGAACCACACCTATATGAGTTTTTATTTTGATTTTTTTACTGCCTTCAATCATAGCTTCAAGAACATCTATATTAGGAACGCATGGAAACTCTTTAGGTATATAATTGTCCATAGTGCCTCCGCCTTTGACAGCTCCATTAACTATGACAACATCGCCCGGCAGTACTTCTATATTCATACCGCCGCATGTACCAACACGAAGAAAAGTATCAGCTCCTATTTTTATAAGTTCTTCTAAAGCTATAGCAGTAGAAGGTCCTCCTATACCATGAGATACTGCCGAAACCTTAAATCCGTTTATATAGCCTGTATAAGTAACATATTCTCTATAATCAGCTATTAATTTTGCATTATCAAATCTTTTAGCTATTTTTACGCATCTTTTAGGATCGCCCGGCATTATAATATATCTTCCTACATCGCCTTTCTTCAATTTCAAATGATGAACTAGATTTTCATTTTCCTCATAATAGGATTTTGGAAACATATATTAATTACCTCTTTCTATTTTTTTATCTTTCTCATTTAATAATACTATAGCTTCTAATGCAGTTAATACCATATTTTCTATATTATCGCTGTATTCTAAACGAGTACCCATTCTTTCAATCATTGTATTTTCTACTATATGCATTATTCCCCCAGCCCTTACTTTTCTCAAAGAGGCACATGCAAAAAGAGCAGCACATTCCATTTCTGAAGCTATTGCTCCGCATAATGTATAATATTTAAGATTATTTTCAAACTTCTCTCTGAAAAAAGAATTCTGGGGCTCTAATTCACCATAAAAGCAGTCTTTACTATGTACAACTCCTATATGATAATCAGCATTTCTTTTTTTTGCCGCATCTCTTAAAGAAAAAATAATATCTGTATTTGCAATGGCTGGATACTCAAAAGGTATATATTCTCTTGAAGTGCCTTCATCTTTTACAGCAGCCTGAACTATTGCCAAGTCATTAGGCTTTACTTTAAGGCTTAATCCTCCTGCAGTACCGACTCTTATAAATGTATCAGCACCTACTTTAATAAGCTCTTCCATAGCTATTGAAGCAGAAGGTCCTCCTATGCCTGTAGAAGTTACCGATATATCAACATTTTTATATTTACCTGTTATAGTAACATATTCTCTGTAATCAGCTTTAAGCTCGGCATTATCCAGAAACTTTGCAATATATCCTACTCTTTTAGGGTCGCCCGGAAGAAGCACATATCTTGCTGCATCGCCTTTTTTAAGCTTTATATGATATTGAAGAAGATTATTTTTAAAAGCCTCTTCATCATAAAATGCTTTAGGTTCTTTATAATACATAAAATATTACTCCTAACTACAAAGCCGATTTTACTATTGCTATACCGCTGCTTGTTCCAAGTCTGCTTGCTCCTGCTTCTATCATTTTTAGAGCATCTTCATAAGTTTTTATTCCGCCTGAAGCTTTAACACCAATCTTTGTTCCTACTGCCTCACGCATAAGCTTCACATCATATTCAGATGCTCCGCCTGAAGAAAAACCTGTAGAAGTCTTAACAAAATCTGCACCGCATTCTTTGGCTATTTTGCATGCTAATACTTTTTCTTCATCTGTTAGAAGACAAGTTTCTATAATAACTTTCAAAACACTAGCATGACATGCATCTCTTACCTTTTTTATATCTCTTTCAAATAAATCAATTTTTCTGCTTTTTAGAAAACCAATATTGATAACCATATCTATTTCATCGGCACCGCTGTCAACTGCAAATTTAGCTTCATAAGCCTTAGCCTCTTTCATCATAGCCCCCAAAGGAAAACCGACTACAGAACATACTTTCACATCAGAATGAAGAAGAAAGTTATAGGCAGCATCTACATAAGCAGAGTTCACACATACAGAATAAAATCCGTACTCTTTTGCCTCTATACATAATTTTCTTATATCATCTATTACTGCTTCAGGCTTTAAAATAGTATGATCTATCAGCTTATTAAGATTGTTCATATTTTCTCCTCATATAAAACATAATATAAAATATTATTCCATTTGTCAAATTTATATATTTTATATACTAATAGTATAATAAATTAATTTCTTTAAATCATAAAAAAAATGAAAATAATAAATATTTTTATTTTTTATAATATAAAATAATGGGCTATCCTATATAACTTAAATTTGTTAAAATTTAGGTATGAAACGCACGCCTTTGGTTTTGAGTAAAGAAAAGAAATTAAAATAATAGAGCATTTTGCAGCAAGGACATATTCAGTATTAGTAAAAATTAATAAAATAACAGCTTTTTATTATTTTTTAAGATTAAGAGAATTAATACTTGAATATGAAACAGAGAAAGAAATTTTTAATGGTGAAATAGAAGCTGACGGCACTGCAAGAATGTACTTCGTAAAGTTATTTCGGCGGTAAAAGAAATGAAATGCCAATATTTATTAAAGAATGACAATTTAGATTCAATAATAAAGATATTGAAAAACAATTAGAAATTATATATAATTAAGCAAAAAGGGAGCTTTTTTAGTTATATAGTATATCCCTTAAAATAATATATAATATACATACAAAGGGTAAAAAGATGAAAACAGTTATTTATATTATTGCTATTTTTATAGTTTCAGTAATTTCCTGCAATCGTGCAAAAGACAGCAGTAAAGAAACAGAAAACACTCAAACTAATCAAACAGAAACTAATCAAGTATATATTAATCCTACAACTACAAATAATAATAATAATATAGATATTAATAAAACTAAATCTCAGCAGACTAATGAATATATTCAGGGTACAGAAATTGATCCTATACCTACAGGATATGAAAAAATAGATGAAATACTTAAATCACATAAATACAAAGCACCAATATATGAAATATCAAAATTATTAGCAGAAGAAGGCTTGGAAGGAAAAATTACTGAAATGACAAATTTCGGCAATAAATATATTTTTAAAGATTCTACTCCTTTATTTTTGGCAGTTCAATTCGGATATAATGATTTAGCAAAAGAGCTTATAAGAGAAGGAGCCGATGTTAATGCTATGGCAGACGATATGGAAACAGAAAACGGTATTGATATGCTTTACTATGCTGTTAGAAATAATAATGCCGAAATGACTGAAATTTTAATTGATAAAGGGCTTGATGCAGGCAGAGATTATGGTTATGAATATCCTTATTATCTGACAGATATTGCTATAAATAATGATAATCTTGATATACTTAAACTTCTTGTAGAAAGCGGAGATATTGATTTGGAAGAAAGTTTAATTCCTAAGGCGGTTGAAAATCATAATATAGAAATAGTTAAATATTTAATATTTATAGGACAAGATGTAAATGCTCAAATATTTTTTGACGGATTTTATACTGACTCTCCTATGAAAGTGGCAGCTGAAAACGGCAATATCGAAATAGCTAAACTTTTAATGGATAAAGGAGCAGATTTAAACTCAAGCGATGATTATATATACTATGCTGTAGATTATGGTAATTATGATATAGCTAAATTATTAATAGATAATGATGTTTTTAATCTCAATACTAATACAACTAGAGAAGAAGCTATAAAATTAGCAAAAAATAACAAGTATTATGAAATAGAAAAATTATTATCAAGCGAAGATACTGATAATATAGAAGGCTATGATGATATAATGAATGCTGTATCTAAAGGCGATATAAAAGCATTAGAAAAACTTATAAAAGAAGATACAGAATTAAATAAAGAGTATGATAAAATTACCCCTCTTGGTTTGGCTGCAGCTAGAAATGATAAAGATATGGTTAGATTTTTGGCAGAAATGGGAGCTGATATAAATTTAGAAGACGGATACGGATATACTCCGTTAATAAAAGCAATGAATTATCGTAATATGAATTTAGCTAAAAATATTATTGATTTGAAGCCTGATTTAAATGCTGTATGTTCAGCAACAGGCGATACTCCTTTAACATATCTCATAAGCAAAGTGCATTTTGGATCGGATATTTGTTATTATTTGATAAAAAACGGTGCTGATGTAAATAAAAAAGATAATAACGGAGATACTCCATTAATACTTGCTGTACAAGGTATAAGTTATGGTATTTTAGGAGTTATTGTAAATATGGGTGCTGATTATAATATTAAAAATAATGACGGACAAACAGCTATTGACATTGCTGCAGCTAAAAATGACAGATCAGCACTTCATCATTTAAATAATCCTTTAAGTTTAGAACACTATCTTAGTTATTAAATATAAATAATAATAAAAAGTGCATGCATTATATGTGTGCACTTCTCTTAAAAATATCTAATTTCAATAAACTTTACTTTTATAGTTATTTTTTGTATAATAATATTATGAAAGATATAATAATATTATTAAAGAATGGCAGGTATTACGCCGATATTGGCACAAGTTTTTTTTATTAGTAAATAATCTATAATAAAAAATTACGAGCATCTGGCAAGTACTTGACATTGTCAAAAATGATAGTGGTAATTAAAAATAATTTTAAATATATAAGCTAATTCAAGGCTAATATTGTCTGCAGTATCGGTAATAGTATAAAGTTTATATTAATATACTTTTAATTTCTATACTTAATCATTATTATTTTTCTTCCGTTATCTTCAAAATAAAAATCATCTGTGTATAGAGAAATCAAAAATATTCCTCTTCCGCTGTCTTTATAAATATTTTCTTGAGATTCTGTAAGCTCTATCATAGCTAAAGTATAATCAAAGCCCTCGCCTTCATCTTCTATAATAACTTTTACCATTTCATCATCAATATTAAAACATATATTTATATTTTTGCTATAATCGTTTTTATTTCCATGAACTATTGAATTGGTTAAAGCTTCTTCAAAGGCTATTTGCAATGCATCGCATTCTTTTATTTCATTTGAATGCAGAAAATCTAAAAACTCATTAGACACTTTTGGTATTAATAATTTATCGCTGGGAATTTTCATAAAGTTTTTTTTGTATATTTTTTACAACCCTCAATTTCTATATTTCAGCATAAATGATATTTTTAGCCATTTGTATTATTTTAATATAAAGTATAGTAAAATAAATTTCATTGTCAAGTTTTTCACTATATAAAAAATATTGACATTAATTATAATTTTGAATACAATTTGATTATATTTAATAACAAGGATTTTTTTATGAAGTATATGAACCTTTATAGGGGATATGAAAAAAGAAAAGAAGCTATTGATAAAAAGATATCTTCTATTATAGAGAGAAGCCAATTTATATTTGGCGAAGAATTAGAGATGCTTGAAAAAGAATTATCAAATTATACAGGTGTTAAATATGCTGTAGGTGTGTCATCAGGACATGTCGGATTAGTGCTTTCACTTTTGGCATTGGGATTTAATGCTGGAGAAGATCATTCAAATAAAGAAATAATAGTACCTGCTATGACTTTTTTTTCTACCGCTGAGGCTCCTGCTTTTTTAGGAATGAAAGTAAGAGTTTGCGATATTGATGAATATTTTAATATGGATGTAAAAAAGCTTGAGAGTTTAATCAATAAAAATACTGCTGCTATTATACCTGTTAATTTATTCGGACAATGTGCCAATTATGATATTATACTTGATATTGCTAAAAGGAATAATATATTTGTTATAGAAGATGCATGCCAATCATTCGGAGCCAGCTATAAAAATATAAAATCATGTTCTGGAAAATTAGGAGATATTGCTGTAACTTCATTTTTTCCGGCAAAGCCTTTAGGCTGTTTCGGAGACGGCGGAATGGTATTTACTAACAATGAAGAATTATATAAAAATGTAAAGCAGCTTCGTCATCATGGTGATGAAGGCGGAATGATACATATTAAATTAGGAACTACAGGAAGACTCGATAATTTACAGGCAGGCATTTTGCTTGAAAAATTTAAAGGCTTTGATGAAGATATGAATCATAGAAGAAATGCAGCCGAATATTACAGCAGTCAGTTAAAAGATATAGTAAAAGTTCCTGAAATAGCAGAATATAATAAAAGTGTTTATGCTCAGTATGTCATACAAGTAGAAGATAACAGAGATGAAATTAGAACTAAATTAAATGAATTGGGCGTGCCTACTGCACTTTACTATCCTCACCCAATACATTTAGCACCTATATTAGTTAAAAGTCTGGGATACAAAGAAGGAGATATGCCAGTATCAGAATATGCTTCAAAACATAATATAGCTTTGCCTATAGATAATGATATTTTGAAAGAAGAGCAGGATATTGTTATAGAGGCTGTAAAAAAGATAATGAATAATTAATTTAGAATTATGATAAAAGCAGGTGTTTAGGCACTTGCTTTTTATTTCTTATATTTAATAAATAAATTTCAAAGTATATAATCATCTCAAATAAATGGTATTATATCATTAATTATGATATAATAGACTGTTAATTGGTTTAATAAAAAATATTGAAGAATAATTTTAAATAAATATTTACTAAAAATGAAAGGTACATAAAAATGAAAGATGAAAGTAAAATAGAGAAATATTTCATTAATAAACTCATAGAGTTAAAATATACATATTGTTATAGATAAACTCGCTTTAAAATAGCTAATAACCTCCTTATTGTCGGTTATTAGCTGCTCGTTTATCTCTTTGTTATTGTTATCGATAAACTCACTTAATAATAGCCGACAATTGATATTATAAAACTTGTGAGTGTCTGACATTGTTAAGAATGGCAGGGATTATTGACGAACAAGTTTTTTATTAGTAATAATAAAGATAAACAAACAGCTTATAACTGACATAAGTAAACTATCAGCTTGCTTATAACTTAAATTATAAAAATTATGAGCGTCTGACATTCACAGAATGGCAGAGTACCAAAGCTCATAATTTTTATTGGAAATAATAATAAATAATAATTTTTAATAATAATAAAAAAATAATTAAAAAAAGTGAGCCGAAGCACATCGATAATTTATTATCGATGTAGTTAAAGCGACGCCTGCCAACACTGTAGTGGACTTCGTCGGCACGCATAGCAATAATAAAAACTAATAATTTTGTATATTGGTGCTTAAAAAATGCAAAAAATTTGACGATGTGCTTATTATAAATGCAAGCAATGAATTTGAAAAAGGAAAACGTCAGAATATACTTTTAGATAAACATATTAATAAAATAGTTGATACATATAAATACAGAAAAAAAAACGACAAAAAATATTCTCAAAGAGTATCAAAGAATATCTATGAAAGAATATGAAAGAAATAGAAAAAAACGGATATAATCTTAATATTTCAAGATATGTAAATATATCAGATGAAGAAGAAATAATAAATATAGATGATGTAATACAAGAACTTAATAATATAAAAATAGATATAAAAAATGCCAAATTAAAGCATAATAATTTTTTAAAAGAACTTGGAATTAAAGAGCTTCCTTAATGTTTGAACTATAAAAATTAATAAAAATATAAAACCTTTTATCCTAATTTTGACAAATTAATTTATTTTAGTATAATACTTAATATAATATAATTATTGGTATGCATTTTGTATAATAAAAAACATTTAGAGAGTATAGATAAATCAATAGAAAAAGCAAAACTTCTTTATGATAATTGTATATGCTGCGGACATATATGCAATGTTAATAGAAATAAAAACAAAATTGGAAGATGTAAAATTTTTGAAGATACTAATCATATAAAAGTAGCTTCCCGTACTTTGCATTTTGGAGAAGAGCCTATGCTTGTAGGAGATAATGGAAGCGGTACGGTATTTTTTTCAAGCTGCAATTTAAACTGTGTATTTTGTCAGAATCATCAAATAAGTTCCGACGGTATAGGAGAAATAATTGATATTAATATTTTAGCTGAATATTTTTTAGATTTAGAAAAAAAAGGAGCTTTAAATATAAATTTGGTTAGTGCATCTCATATTATATATCCTGTTTTGAAAGGATTAAAAATTGCTTTAGAAAAAGGATTAAATTTACCTATAGTATATAATACTAATGGCTATGATACAAAAGAGCTTTTAGATTGTTTAGATGGTATTATTGATATATATCTTCCTGATTTAAAATATGTATTTGATGATAAGGCTTTTAAATATTCCAAAGCTGCAAATTATTTTAATACTGCTATGAATGCTTTAGAAATAATGAAAAGTCAGACAGGAGATTTAATAGTTAATGATAAAGGAATTGCTGAAAGCGGGATTATAATAAGGCATTTGATACTTCCTAATAATGAATCTGACTCTTATGATGTATTGATAGAATTAAAAGAAAGAGGTTTTTTAAAAAGCACTGTATCTTTAATGTCTCAGTATAATCCAAAATTCAAAGCTTGTAATTTTGAATCTATTAATAGGAAAATAACTAAAAAAGAGTATGATGATATAGTTAACTATGCTATTGATTTAGGATTTGAAAATTTACTTATTCAGGAAATAGAGAGTTCTGAATCCTATTTGCCTGATTTTACAAAAGCTAAGCCTTTTCAGTACTAATTATTAATCAATATAAAGTAAGCGGAGCTATAAGCCGTATTCTGTCATTTAAGGTAAACATTTATCTTTGCATTATATCGCTACAATGCTTTAGCGAGCCACCTGAAACTTAGGAAAAGGGCAATCCGTTTCTGTTTGCTCTTGCCTCTCATGGGGTTTGCACTGCCATTTATGTTGCCATAAATGCGGTATGCTCTTACCATGCCTTTTCACCCTTACCAAATCGGCGGTATATTTTCTGCTGCACTTTCCATAGACTTTCGCCTTCAAGCCGTTAGCTTGCATGATGCCCTTTAGAGGTACGGACTTTCCTCAGTATTAGTTAATTAAATACCGCGTTTACCCGCTCCGCATAGTCAATTACTCTATTATAAAACTTATAAAATGTCAATTATTAATTTATTATTAATAATAAAAATAATAATTTTAACGAATTTTTTTAGATTTATAGAAAGCGATACAAGTGTATTTTTATTGACTGATAAAATACAAGTGAGTAAAAAACTATATGAGAAAGTATAGTTTATATAACTTGTATCGCATTTCGAGCTAATTAAATTAAAAGAACAATTACTGTTATTTTTCTTTAGAGCATACAGCCCTGCAGAATATAGTACACCTATATACTTTTTCATATTTTTACTCCGATGCCAAAAGGTTTCTCACGCCTTTTTTGATAGCATTTTTTATTTTATCAGTCATTAACTAATATACACAAAAATATTTTAAAGTCAACAAAAAAACATTTTTTTTAAAATTTAAAATACTGCCGTAAAGAGTGTTTTTTAGTAAAGTATATATAAATGTATACCTAGATAAAAAAGTCCCTAAAAATAAGGCTTTACGCTTTAAATAAAGGCATTGTAATAAATACTTCAAACATCAATTTGCATTATATTATCGCAATAGCATTCAAATATTTTTTGTCTCAGCCATTATTCAAAAAATAAAATCTGCATAAGTCAGTCAGTTAGTTTAAAGTCTTTAAATAATCATTAGGTTAATCTTTAACAGGTCTTTAATATATCTTTAAACTCGTATAGCAAAATGTTATTTAGCAATATAGCAAAATGTTATTTAGCAATATAGCAAAATGCTATATTAACCTATATATATGCAATTTTTTTATACTACACAAATTAATATTTTCTAATATTTTTTATATTAACTAAACAGTATTATAGTTTTTACTAATCATAAAATTAGCTCGCAGGCTGTAATCTTGGCAGAGATTACAGCCAATCTTTTAAGCCCTATTAAAATCCTTTTCAATTTTTTCAAAACTGTTTAATATTTCATTCATTCTGCCCGTTAAGTCTTTCCATTCTTCAAGCATATTTATTTTAATGTCTTTTTTAATACAGTCTTTTTTCGTACTATTTTGAAACTTAGAAAATGGGTGATTTTCCATAGCCTCTTTTATCATTCCAGCAAGAACATAAATATATCTTGACACGGTTGTATTAATATTTTGATGTCCAAGCATTTTTGATATAACATAAATGTCAGTTCCGTTTTCTGCCATATCAGTTGCAAAGCCTCTTCTTAATGAATGACAAGTAACTTTTATATTTGTTTTTTTAGAAATGAAATGCATTATTGTGCTTATAGTATTTATGTTAAGAGGATCTCCGTTTGTCTTAATAAATAGCATATTATGTATTTTGTTTCTCTGCTTTAATATAGATTTTCTTAATTTTAAATATTCAAATAGTTTAGATTTTATAGAATTAGAAAAAGAAATAATTCTTGGTTTATCTCCCTTGCTTTTATAAATAGCTATGGTATTATTATCAAAGTGAATATTGTCAATGTCTATGCAGGCAAGCTCCTTACGGCGTATGCCTGTATTAGACATCAGCAAAAGCATGAATATATTTCTCTCATCTGCAAAACTTTCTGATTTTTCTTTTATCTTTTTTGTAATAGATAAAGTTTCATCTGCTTTTATTAATAGCTGATTTTTTACGATTATTTTTGGAGTTTTAAGCTCATCAAAAATATCAAAAAAAGTTTCGGTACTTATTTTTTTTAATTTCACTAAATACTTAAAATAACTTTTTACAGCCATAACTCTGCAGTGAATGATGTCGGCGCCGAGATTTTTATTAACTTGATAAGAGATATAGTCTTCAATGCATTTTCTGTTTACTTTATTATACAATACCGTAGTATTGTATAATAGTATATCTTTAGACAGTCCTATATTATTACTATTAAGTATTTTTTCGGACTGTACTGTATTATACTGTCCGATACTGTAATAATTATAAAGAAAATTATAAAAGTTTTTGATGCTGTTTGCATAAGTATTTACTGTAGATTTTGACTTATAAAGTTTTATATATTCAAGATAATTGATTATTAAATTAGAATTATTGTTATCATATAATTTTAGATAGTCTAGCGTTTTCATAAAAACAGCTCCTTTTATTTTAATAAGCCTGTCTTTGATAGGCAGGCTTTTCAAATAAAAAGTTTTTTAAACTGTTTTTAATTTTTTCTGAGCAATAATATTATCGTCTTAAATAATTTTTTTATTAAATATTTTATTGCTTATTTTTATAAAAAAGTTTAAAATTCATTTATATTAATTTCTAAAAACTCATAAATTATATTTCAATTTTTCAAGGGCAGGAGTTTAAGCTCCGCCCTTATTTTTTATATTTCATTTTATCCCTCCATATAAAAAAGTAGGTGAATTATGACTTTTAATTTAGAAAAAGCTATTAGAGCAATATTTGTTATAGCCAATACCGTAATTGCTCTAATAGACATATTTAAAGAATGAACAATATAAAACTTTGTTCTCTATCAGGCATACACTGCAAGTATGCCTGATGCAAAAATTATAATATTAAAATAAATAATATCAAGGAGTTGTATATGACTAATGAATTAGAAAAAAAAGAAGAGTTAAAAAAAAGCACCAAAAAAACTGCACTGGGCTTTTACAGCTTCAGAAGAGTGTATTAATGAAATGAAAGACTATGCAAGAAAGTACAATATGTCTTTAGGCGAATATATAGAGGCTATTCATAAAAGATATTTAGAAAGCATACAAAAAAAATAATTTTATAAAAAATAGGGCGGAACTTTTTAAGCTCCGCCTTAAAACATTTTATTGTTAGTAGAAAATGGCAGATTAGAAGTAATATTGGATTAGCAATTTCAAACTTTGATTTATGAAATAATAGCTATAAAAAACATCAAGCATCCATAAGCTAATTTAATAAAATAATATACTGATGTTTTTTCTTTAATAAGAGCTTTTAATCTATCTCTAAATGTTCCTTCAACCTCATTCATAAACTTGTTATAGTATTTTACTATTCCAATAAAAGTAAAAAACACCATAGCACCTATTAAAAAAATTAATATTAATTTAAACATATTTACTCCTTATAATTTTTAATATACTGTTAAAGAATTATTAACTTCTACATTATCAAATCCGTCTTGATATATAAACTTTATATAACATGATGCAGATACATCGCTAAAATCTTTTTGAGATATATCTATATCTGTAGTTCCGCATAGATTTACAAAAGGATCATTGCTTATATTAAATACACTAAAAAATAAACTATCAATTATATAGCTTCTGTCACTAGATAAATTTTTATTAAAAAATGGTATTGCTGTTATTCCATTATATAAAGCATTTACTTGTATTTTAGGCAAATAAAAAAAACTTGCTAAATCTTTTGGAAATGTAACAAAAGATAAAGTATTGTTGTTTATCTTTTGAATAGGTAAATAAGTAAATAGTTCATAAACAGCTAAAATCATTTCCTGTTCGCTAATGTTTATATTTATTTCAGATATTTTTTTAATTTTATTGAATAATATCGACTTTGATGATGAACTTCCTTCATTTCCTAAACCATCAATTCTTTCTTTTAACTCATTTATACTAGAATGTAAATCTTTGATATTAGAAACAGGAGCTTCATTAGCCTGACCGCCTTTTAATTTTTCTACATTTGTTATTATTTGATTAATATCTTCAGCATATACAGTTTCTTCATTCTGCTGTGCAGATACTTCTTGATATTCTGTAGTTTTTTCAAGCATAATAAAACTCCTATTGTTTTTGTTATTTATTTTTATATAAGTAATAATTTGTGGCTACTTGTGCATTGTACCAAATCTGCCATTCTCCTATTTTTATAATACTTTCCTGATACCTTCTCATTAAATCCTGCCGATTTGTTGCTGACTTTATAATAAATATTTCTGGCGGTGTAGAAAGCGGTACTTTGACATATTTTATTTTTGTACTGCATGAAGTTAATACTATTAAAATACTTATAAAAATTATTAGATATACTATTAAATGTTTCATATTCTGTCCTTGTCAGCTTTTCTTGGTCTATGCTTTTAATCATAGTATCAGAATTACTAAAACTATTTTGGAACTTTTCATTTTCTTTAATAAACAGTATCTCATTTTGAAGTGTTTGAGTTTGAAGCTCTAAACCTTTAATATTCTCCTGATATTGTGCAATCTCTTTTTCCTTTTGCCTTATAGTATTATTTTTATATGCTATAACTGAAAAGCATACAAAAACTACTAAAGCAATAATAACAGCAGCTATTATTCGCTTGCCTAACTTAGTTCTAAAAAAACTAAAAAACATTGTCGATGTAATCATTCTTACTCCTTTTATTCTTTATTATTATTTTTTTTATCATCATCATTATGATTATTGTTTTTTAATATCTTTAGAAAGCCTCTTAAATCGCTTCCCATACTGACACTGCTTAAACCTAAAACTATAATAAGCAATGCAACTCCCCAATCCTGAGCAGGAGTTAATCCTTTTATTACTATTAAATAAAATACAACAACCCATCCTAAAACAAAGCTGATTATGCTTGTATATATGCTTACTTTTTTATTGGCATTATGTTTGTCTATAAAACTCATTTATCTAACTCCATTATATTTTAAATTGTCGTGAAATATGCCTAGAAGAAACTTCTGCAAATATTCAAGATTTTCTAAAACTATTTCACTGTCTTTAATAGTTGTTTCAGTAAAGTTATTATAGATAAATACATAATAACTTTTTAATCTGTCAGCAGCAGGAATATTTTTAAGATTTTTCAAAAAATCCTTACGTTTCTCATATTGTGCTTTATGATTATTGTAAATTGATTTGTAAATATCTTTAACTTTGTCTAATATAATCATATAATAGAAGTTGCAGATATTTTCTAATGCCAATTTTTTTATACTTATAATATCGCTTTTAGATAAAGATGTATTATATATATCTATAATTTCTATTCTTTTTTCTTTTACATATTTTTCAAACTCGGACTTGTTTTTATTAAGTATATGATTATGTGCTATGTAGCTTATGATTTGACTTTGTACTTTTAATGTGCTTTGACTTATTATACTGCTGTATTCTTTATAAACTGTAAGCGATGTAATTTTATCATCATATTTAAACTTATTTTCATCTTTATTATCACCATTATAATAAGCTAATATTTCACTGTTATTTTTAGATTCTAATACAGCTAGTTCTTTTGGGGATTCAAAAGCATTAGATACTATTTTATTTTGATTCTCTATAGGTTTTTCTATATTAGCTTTATTATTTCCAAACTCTATAGTACCATCTTTAAGATTTGCTTTTAAGTTAGCTTGTTTATTATGCATAATAAGTTCTTTAACCCATTTCCCTATAATAAGTATTGTTGTACAAATACCTATTATAGATAAGGCAGTCAATATATCAGCCATTTGAACCCTCTAATATTTTTAATATTCTTTCAAATCTTTTCTGCCTATCCTCAAGTCCGTTGTATCCGCCGTTAATAAGTTTTGTAACTCCTTTAACATCGCCTTGAGAGGCTAAAATACCGCATCCTTTTTCCTGCCAAAATAATAAAGCAATCTCTACAGCATTATTAGACTCTTTTGCCAAATCTGGATTATTAACTAAATCAGCATTTATTTTTTTTCCGTAATTTCTATAATTATTTTTTCCAGTAAGCTGAATAATACCTCTGCCTCTATATTTATAGCCTTCGTCTTCTGTATTACCTAAACGACCGCCGTAAACAAAGTTGCCAATAGCCTCAGCTCCCTGAATACATAACTTTTTAGCATTTTCCAAACTTCCAACCCTTTTTTTGAAAACATCAAAAAGCCTTTGAGGAGTATATCTGAAGCTCTCTTCAAGCCTTTTATAATCATTACTTTCATGCGTAGTTTGTGCTAAAAACATAGCAGCTTCTTTTTTATCCGTAATATTGTATTTTTGAAAAGCATTATTTAATGGCATAAGCCATTTTATATTTATACCGATTTTATTTAATATATTTTCATTAAACATATATCACTCCTCTTTATTTTCTATATTGCTGTCGCTTTGCGTGCCTAAAAATCCCGCTATACTCCAGTATAGCGGCGGCTCATACTCGCTTATTATTTATCTTTCCTCTTTTTTTAATTCGTATACTTTTATATATTCAGTATTTGATTTCGGTTTTGCTATTTGAAGCGTCACTTCTCTTTGCTTTAATACTTTAATTTCTGTTTCTATATTCACTATAGATTCGCTGTATTGATACGATGTATTCGCATGCATTGATATGTTATATCCGTTATGCACAACTTTACCTTCATGTTCTTTTAATATTTTAAGAACATCATCTTTCATAGCCTCAATATTTTCGCTATTCTTTTTCTCATCATTTTTTAGCTTAATATATTTTTCTATTAATGATATTTCTTTTTTATTTAATTCTGTTATACTTTCCTTTGACATGTTTTATCCTTATATTGATATTCATACACTTATATAAAAAAATATAAGGATAATTCATTGCTTATATAAAAAATTATAAAATATATGGCATTATTTGTATCATTGATTCTTGAAGCTCTTTTTTTATATTATTCAGTTTTTGGGAAATATTACTCTGAGACATTTTTAATTCTTTTGCTATTTCTTTTTGTGTATATCCTTTTGACAGCAAAGAAAGCATTTTTCTTTGATCTTTTTTAAGTAATGCTATTATTATTCTTTTGCTGTCTCTATCTTCTAGTTTTGACAGGCCAAAAGTATATATAATATTTGAGAGATCTATTTCAAATGCATTAAATGTAGCATCAGAATAAATATCATTATTATTTTTTTTATTTCTTATTATTTTTTTCATATCATCGCATAACTGTACGCATGTATCTCTCTTACTGCATAAATTACAGGTATTAGCATTTTTTTTCATTTTTTATCTCCATAAATTATTTATGTGCTCTGCAATTTTTATAGCATCATGAGTATTACAAATATTTGTAATATTTAATTCTTTTTTGGCTGAATCTATATCATGTTTCAATTCAATATATTCTGCATAATTATAGCTGTATGCTATATCTTCTACTGACATATTATCTATTGCAATAACTCCTAAACTTGTAATCATAATGCCTCCTAAAAATTATAATTGTCTTAGCTTAATTACATTATCAAATATATTGAGTTTGAGTATTTCACACTTGCAAGGCTTTATATAATAAGTGCCGTTTTCTCTTCTATATTCAAACTCTACTATATCAAATAACTTTAGAAAATCTAAAGTTTCATAATATTCAAATGTATAATACTCTTTTAATAAGTATCTGCTTTTCATTATTTCATTAGATAAACTGATAGTGTCTTCTTTTCTTTTTAGTAATGTTTCAAACTCCTCATGTGCATTTATTCTATGCCTTTTTTTAGCTTCCTCTTCAAAGTCAGTATTTTTGTATGTAGATTTTAATAGATCATATTTAATACTGCAGCTTGATAAATATTCACCTTCTTCTACCGTTTTATCAACTCTTCCCATGCAGTATTGTTTTATTTTATATTTAGCTTCATTACTGCGAAATCTTGTACTAATAAAATCTATTTTATTGTCATATATCTCTAATCTTCCTTGCTCTAAAAATGAAAGTTCTCCTATTAAATCAAGTGTAGTTTTTTTATTATCATTATCAAGCAAAATAGCTATTTCTCTTGAACGTTCTTCTTCAATCTGCCAATTTTCTATATTATAATTTTCTTTAATGTATGCTATGTTCTCATAATCTTCTAAAATCTCTCTAATGAGAGTTAAAGATTTATAAGGCGGTATATCTATTTCTGCATATAACTCATATAAATTATCATTAGTATCTGTTATAGAATGTATTTGTTTATGTCCTCTAAAAATTAACTGACCTTTTTCTTTATCTAATGTCCATACTCTTTGACTTCCTTTTCCATCATTATAATCTTTAAACTCAGGTATAAATATCTCCAATTCTCCGCTTATAACCTTACCATTTTCACGTTCTATTATTTCATTTTCGCTTTCTGGTGTTTCTATAAAATATATATGCGGCTTCAATTTATTACCATCAAGTTTGTCATTTCTATTAACAATACTTTCTATAGCATGTCTTGATGTATCGCATATTTCAAAAACTACTTCTGGTATTAAATCAGGATTTAATATATCAGGAGTATAATATTTTATAGGTTTTAATTTTACTATAATGCCATGTCCAGCTGCTAAAGTTCTGCAGGTGTCAATAGTATCTTCCCCGCTTTGAACATTCTCTGGGAAGTTTTTTAAGTCTGAATATTCTTTTTCACTGAAAACATTTTTAGGAAGTTCAGTAGAAAAAGAAGCTCTTATATCCGATGCTGTTATTGTTACAGTTTCTAAAAAAGCATAGTCAGGCTTTTGAATAAAACCAGAGAATATAATTTTTGAATCAAAAAAATCGCTGCCGTCAAACACCTGCCTGACTAAAAATCTATTGCCGTATAAATTAATAAAATCATCAAAAAGTCCGTCATCATTTCTTAATGTAACAGACATCTCATTTGTTTGAATAGTATCAAATGCAAGCGAATCCCCTTCTATATCCGCTGTATCTATCTCCTCAACTCTAGGTTCTATGTATATATTATTTAATTCAGTAATTAGGCGACTGCCCGCCTGTGGCGAATTATTATTACTATCAAGCCATTCACGTGTGGAGAATAATCTTTTTATATTTATAATAATATTTTTCTTGCTGTAAGGAGTTTCAAAGTTATTAAAATGTATAGCTATATAATTTATTTTATTTTCTGTATATTGATAATAAGATTTATTTTGCTGATAAAGAGCTTCTAAAGAAAATACTTCTATATATCCTCTGTCATTGTCAACACTGATAGAACCTATATTAAATAAATTATATAATTCATTTTCTTCTATATTAAATAATTCATTAAAATAAGAATCTTTGTATAATGAATATATTTCATTAATACTTGCAATCCATACACCTGCAGAAGGTGCGAATATTAATCTAGTATCAGGACTAGAAATATCAAGTTCTATAATGTTTGCAAATGATTTAATCATTTTATAAACTCACTATTTCTGCATATATTCAATAACTGCTGAACCATTTTCTCCATTATTCATTCTTGTTGGATTACCATCCATATATCCGCTAACACCTCCAGCTCCTACAATAATTTTAATTTTATAAGAAACTCCTAACATATCTCTATTTATATCTACTATAGCAGCGGACCCAGAGCCGCCTCCTATAGAACCTTTGTTACCAATGTTATGGGCTATACCATCACCTCCGTTTCCGCCGCTTGCTAAACATTGGCTATTTAAAATACCGCCTCGACCAGGTGTCCCCTTATATCCATCTGAACCTTGATATAATTTACCTTGTCCGCTAGCTTGACCTGCTAATCCTGAACCTGTTGCTAATCCTGTCATTTTTCCGCAACCACCGCCGCCGCATGTTGTTATAGCTGCATCATTTATTAATACCTGAGAATTGCCTCCATTGGTAGCATTATGATACCCATTATCTCCTGTTTCTATTATGGTCATACCAGCACCACCACCGCCTGAAGTTATATGTACAGTTATGCTATTAACATCACTTGGAAAAGTAAACTCATGTGTACCAACGCCAAAGTTTACAGTTTTTCTTTTTAATGTTAATCCTTTCCTTTGAAAGTCATTAATATTCCAATATTTTTTCTCTACATAACCGCCTAAACTAGCATCATATTTCATTGACAATCTTAAATATTTCTCTATTATGATATTATTATCATTTTTTACATAAAATCCTCTATTTTCATAATCATAATTTGGAAAATCTTCATTTCCCTTACTGCTTCCTGATGCTATTTCTACTGTCAAATAATCATTATTACTATCTTCATTATCCCTATGAATAACAAGTTTTATATATCTTAAATCTCTATTGCTATCAGTTATATTATCAATTAATTTTATAATTTGATTTGTTTCAAATAATCTTCCTTCAAACTCACAAATACTACCTGCTAAAATATCTGGAAGTTCTCTGTCTGTATCATTCCAATGATTTAATTTTATGCCGTCGAAGGCCGTGTGAAGCATACGCATTTTTTGCATAATAATATTCTGCAGTCTATAGCTGTTTAGTAAATTGCTTGGATTTTCTTCTGGTTCTTTAATTAACTTAAACATTAATACACCTCATTATTATACATATCAAAATAATTTATTATTGCTATGCTCAAACTCGGCTATAATCATAAAGCAAATAAATTTGCTTTATGCCTCGTTCTCGCTTTATTTTTAATAAACTTCATTATTATACATATCAAAATAATCTATTTCATAATATCCATCGCCGAAGGCGGTTATTACTAATGGAATATATTTGCTTATTCCTTCATTGTTGATCAAATAAAAACCGCCTAATTCTTCATTATAATAACAGTCTAAACTGTTTACTATTTGTGCATCTAGGTTTCTTCCGTTATTAATTAATTTTAATAGAATGTATTTATTGCTGTCATTATTTGTATTGTCTTTTAATACTATATGCTTTTTAGCTTCATATATTGAATAGCAAAACATACATATAGAACCTTTTCTTATAAACGGCATACTGCTTTTATTAGAGAAATCTATTTTTATACCCTCGAATGCAGTATGCAGAAATCTTGTATGTTTTAATAATTCGTTCTGTCTTTTATATCCCTCTTCAATGCTAAGAGGTATGCAGGAAGGTTCATAAACGAGTTCAAACATATTATTTAATCCTTATTATTCATAAAAAATTGTTCGCTATAATATGTATGTCAAGTAAACTTGCCATACGCTCACAATTTTTTATTTTATTTCTCTAAATGTTAATTCTGTAGAATACTGATATAAATCATTTTTTAATTTTTTAAAATCTATTTTGTCATTAGTACATACATAGAGTCCAGATTTCATATAATATTTAGCTTTTGATATAGTATTATCTTTTACAATAGTTTTTGATTTAGCAGCGGTTGTTTTTTCTATTGTTTCTGTAATTATATTTGTTCTGCTTGCATATTTAGATAATCCGTATTTGCTTATATTATATCTTGCTGTTTCTATCTCCGAATTACCATTTTCTATAATCTCATCAGGACTTATTGTTTCTTCTATCCAAACTTGAAGAGCAAAAGGTTCAAAATTACTAATATCAAAAAAGTTTATTATTTTCTCTTTGTCATCATTAGTCAGATATGGAAAAGATACTTTCCAAGTATCATAGCTTTTAGCAGGAAGTTTTCTATGAAAATAATGACCTGTTAAAGAAAAATATTGATTATGAGTATAATTTATAGTATGCGTTTTTTGTTTATCGTGCGGAGGAAAATCTACTCCTTCACCTAGTATTAAATATCCGCATTCAAGTATATTACCATCTTTATTTTCTTTGATAAAAGTTATTTTTACTTTTATAAACTCTACAGCAGCTATATTATGAATAGCCTGTTTATTTATAATATTAATATCATATATTAAAGTATTGTTTTTTATATCAATTATTTCTAATCTTATTTTATCAGCATTAGTATTAAATACAGCTATTTCATTTATAATGCCGTTTCCTGATAGTGTTAAACTTCCTTCAGTTTCACTTGCAAACTTTCCAACTTCAAGAGTTTGATAATTAAACATATTAGAAATAGGAAAAAAATCATCTTCACTAGAGAAAGTATATTCAAAATTATTAAAAATATTATCCCATAATAGCCTCATAATATTCCCCTTTGTGATACTACCTTGACTCCACGTTTGCTTAAATTAAGCATTGTGCTTGCAACTATCTTGCCGTCAAGCATTAAATAAACAGGCTGATTGAAACTTGTTTCTGACTGTGTATTTACTTCATATATTCCATCATTATTTTTTGAAGCTTCAAAAATCTGGCTTCCTATTTTTGAAAGTATTCTGTCTTCAAGAGGTATAA
The DNA here is from genome assembly GCF_910578695.1 of uncultured Brachyspira sp. Taxonomy (GTDB): domain Bacteria; phylum Spirochaetota; class Brachyspiria; order Brachyspirales; family Brachyspiraceae; genus Brachyspira. Next base: position 105,575 of record NZ_CAJTQJ010000003.1, on the reverse strand, counting down.
CCGCTTCATCGTTTGCTCCCTCTCCGATTACAGCATTAATTCCTCCGTTTCTCCTCTCGACAAGTCCTCCTCTTGCCAAGTATTTAGGTTCTTGCGGTTTAGCTTGGGATAATGTTGACAAGTTAACAGATCCAGCTGCTATAATTCCAAGCAAAGTTGCATAAGCAACTAAGTTGGCAGGGAAAGGAACTGCCATTGCTGAAGCTAAAGCATTTATGCCTGCTTGTGCTATAGATGCTGTTGCCTGAGCCAAAGACATTTTCCAGCTTTCCATTTGAGAATTATATTCAAGCCTCATCTTTTCATTATTGTAGTTTTTTTCTACTTCCATCTGCTTAGCTTTGGCTTCTTCTTCTATTTGTATTTTAGCTAGTTCTTTTTGTTTCTCTTCAAGCTCTGCTTTTATTCTCTCTTGTTCATAAAGTCCTAGAGCAACTTTTTGCCTATTTTGTAATTGCTTTATTTCTTTTAATAAACTCTGCTTTTGAGAGTTTTCCATTATTCCTATAGCTTCAAGTTTTGCTTTTTTTTCTTCTTCTATCGCTTCTAATGCCGCTTCTTTTCTTTCCTCATTTTTTTCTATTTCAAACTCTATAGCCTGTATTTTCATTTCTTGTATAGAAGAATAAAAATCACTTGTATAGCCGATTGTGTCATTAAGCATTTGAAGCCAATTAGCACTAAAATAGCTTGCGAGGCTTTGAGTAGGAGTTTTCCAAAGCTCTCCGAACTTCTCTTTTAATATTTCTACTTGTTCAGTTGTAAGTTCTAATTCATTCGTTATGCTTTCTATTCCGCTTCTTACTATTTCGCTTTTCTGTCCTTGCTGTTCGGCTTCACTTACTTTATCACCAAACTCCTCAGCAACTGCAACGCCTCTTTCATAAGCTGATATACTGTCTTCTATTTCTTTTACTAATTCAGAAAATCTATCAGTTTTTATACTGTCTAATGCGTATCCGTAATTATCACTTAAATACTTTATCTGATTAGTATTCAAGTTTAATGCTGTACTCATTTCTGTGAGTATAGCACCTACTTTATCTTTTTTAGCTTCAAGAGCTTCAGCATCACTGATTTCAGCACCCATATTACGAAGGTTGCCGACTCTTCTGTTTTCTTCTGCCTCTGCTTTTTTTAGTAAAGCTAAATAATCTTCATAACTTTTTGTTTTATCTTTAGTAGATTTAGATAAATTATTATTCGCTTCTATCTCTTTATCTGTTATACTAATGCCGTCTATTGAAAGAGCTTTTCTTTCTCTAATATTTGTATTTAATTTAGTAATCTCAGTATTTAATGCCTCCTGCTTAGACTTCCATTTCTCTACTTCCTTTCTAGCTTCTTCTAATTTATCAGCAGGAACTGCTCCAGCACCATCTAATACATTTAAATCCTGATAGATTCCTTTCTCAAAATATTCTTTTGCCTTATTATACTCTTCAGTTACTTTTTTATAATTTTCTGTTGCTCTAGCTAGTTTTTCAGCTTCATCTGAAGTCATAAAATCTTCATCTTTAGCTTTTCTAGCATCTATGACGCTGTAAGCATCAAGCATTTTTGTTTTTAAGTTTGGAAATAAAGAAGTAAGTTCTTCTGTTAATTCATTTAATCTTTTTGTTTCCTCTGCATCAAGATTTTTTGCTTTTGCTAAATTATTATATTCTCTAAATAGTAAAGCTATATTATCAGCTTCTCTATTTAATCCCATTAAATCAGATGTATCTGCAGTAGAATTATCATAAAGTTCTTTTTTTAATCTTCTTATTTCTTGTCCTGTTTTATAAGCGTTTACTGCTAATGCTGCAAGACCTGCACTAACTGCTGTAACAATTCCGATTGGTGTAGCAACCATTACTGTATTTAATGCTTTCCAAGCTGTGCTTAATCCTTGAATAGAACTTGCTGATGTCTTTAATGTAGATACCGCATTTTTAAAATCTGATATAGTTTTCTTAGCTTCGGTTAATCCTTTTCCAATTCCTACTATACCTTTTAATGCAGGACCGAAACCTGCTGCTAAAGAAACAAATCCTACACTTACAGCCTGCAAAGGTGCAGGCAAGTCGCTGAATGTTTTTATTAAAGATATAATAGTAAGAATCATTTTTTCAGCAATAGGAACTGCTTTATCTCTTATAACAGGAAGTAAATCTTCATTAACAACAGGAAGAAGGCTGTTTCCAAGCTCTATTACTAAAGCACTAAGTTCTGCTTTTATTTTTTCAAACTGTCTTGCTGGACCGTCATCTATTTTTTTGAATGCCTCAGCTGTAGCACCTGCTGAATTATTCATCTTATCCAAAGCATCTTTGAACTTACTAGCATTCTTTCCAGATAAAGCCAAAGCAGCATTTCCTGCCTCAACACTGCTGAACATACTAGAAACATCTTTTCCGCTTTCAGCAGCTTTTTCAGCAAGCATTTGCAGAGCTTCCTGAAGAGTACCGCCTTGTTCGATAAACTCTTTAAAGCTAGTTCCTGCTATTTCTCTAAATGTTTTATCTGTGGTGCTGCCTTCTTTATTAAGCTCTACTAGTGTCTGTCTAATTTGTGTTGTTGCAACAGAGGTAGGAGTACCCTGTGCAGTCATTACAGCGATACCAGCTCCTATTTCTTCAAACTGAACGCCTAACGCTGAAGCGGTAGGTATGACATTAAATAAAGATTTTGATAACTGAGTAAAATCTGTTTTTCCTAATTTTACAGTTTGAAACATTATGTCTGAAGCTCTATTAACATTAAGAACTTCTGTTCCATAAGCATTTGTAACTGAAGTAAGCCCATCAACTGAAGTTTCTAATTCAGCAACACCTGCAACTGAGGCTTCAGCTGCTGTTTTTAAGAACTCAAATACATTTTCACGTGGAACTCCTGCAGAAAGTGATTGATATAAAGCAGGTACTACTTCTTCAGGTACTTTTCCGATTTCTTTAGAAAAAGCCAAAGTTTCCTGCTTTAAAGATTCAAAACCTTCATTGCTTAATTTAGGAAGAAGCGTAAGAACTTCACGCATTCCATTATCAAAAGCAGCAGCTTTGTTAGTTGCTAATGCAAAAGCTGTTGTTCCTGCTGCTATTGGAACAGTTAGACTTTTAGTAGCTAAAGAACCGAACTTATCAAAAGATTTTCCTATCTTATCAAAACCTCTTTCTAAGTCGGTTGTTTTATCTTTAAGTTTTCCGAATGCTTCAATAGCTTGGGAAGCATCTGCATTAATATATACATTTAATTTACTCATTGTTGATATGCTCCTTCCAGCCTATAAATGCAAAGCAAGTGAACTTACTTTGCGGCTGTCAGTCGCTTTCCTTATTGCTAAACTCAAAAAAGTCTTTGAGAAAATCGATAATAAATTATCGATTTGGCTTTTTCTAGTTTTTTATTCCTTTTTTATTATTGCTAATTATTTACAGTAATAGTTTCGATTTCCCATAAGCCTTTCTTTTCTTTTCTTATAGTTTTATTTCCCTGCTTTATTTCAGTTGCATTATTATCTGCCTTTATTTCTTCTTGAACTTCGATTATGTAAGGCAAATTTAACGAAGCTGTATAATAGAGCAAAAGTCTTTGCAAACTCATCTCCATCATACAGTCTTCACTCCAGCCGTAACTATTAGCTAGATGTGCCAATAACTTTATTAGTTCTATTTTTGTTAATTTTCTTTTTTTTTATCCTCATTAGGAGCATCAATTCCTGCTTTGTAAAAGCCGTCCATTATCATTCTAAATATTTTTATAAGCTGATCATAATTAAAATCTTCTAATATATCTTCTCTGCAGGCATCTTTATATTGTCTTTGTATAAGAGGAATTACTATATCTTCTATCACAGTCTGTGCATCAAGAAAACCTTTCTCTGCTATAGACTGGCTATAATCATTTATTTTTAATGCCAAGCCCACAGGTATATCATTAACATTTATCTTGTATTTACCAAGTTTGGCATAAACTGCTTTTTTATTACTAAACTCTTCTAAATCTGTAATTACTATGTCCATTCTTATTATGTTCGCCTTGCCTAATGGAAGTGAACAAGTAAACTTATTCGCTGGCTTCGGCTCACCCCTCCTTTATATATTTCTTATTAATTATATTTTTTAATTAGCTGCTTGTATATTAATAGATATATCTTTAATAATATCTTCAGAACCTGCTTTTTTCGCTGTGATTTTTAATACAGCTGTACCTTCTGCCTTTCCTGTGATAGTGAAAGTTTTAGTTTCGGTTTCATAGCTCACATCAAAAAACTGTTGTTCTGGAGGCTCTACTGCATGTGTTATCTCATCAGCATTTGAAGTTAAAATAATAGTATCATTTCCATCTGCTCTTATATCTACATTTGGTTTGTCACTTTCCAAAGTTAAAGCTTCTGTTTCTGTATTTTCTTCATCATCATTTACAGACTGTTCATCTTCATACCATGCAAGCTGTTCTCCGCTTTGCTGACTGCCTGATGTAGTTGCTGTAAAGCTCAATTTTCCTATTAATACATCCTGTGCTTTATCTGAAGGGAAGCTAAACTCTAAGCCTCCTGCTATTGAAGCCTGAGGTAAGTATATTCTTAATTCTTTACCTTCAGCATTAGTATTAACTAACATAATGCATCTCGGTTTGATGGTCGAACTTTTTCCTCCTGTTGTCATGCGAACCATTTTAGGCATTGTTCTTGTATATGTAATAATTAAAGTATCTGTGCTAGGAGATATTTTATTGTCTGTAATTTTTATTCCGTTAGTTCCTATTTTTTCATAGCTTGTTTCTTCTATGAGAATATTTCCCATAGAGTTTTTCTTTTCTACTTTGATTATTGTTGCTTCGCTTCCGTCTGCATTCTTAAATGGAACTTTTATTTCTTCACCTCTTTTATATGTATCTGATTCTACCACATACTGTTTTGTAACTTCTGTTTTACCATCATATTCGTCTATATTATCAATACCGCCTCTTGCCATAGCATATTTAGCAAAGTTCACTTCCAAACTATCAAGTGAAACCTCCATTTTATGCTCTGTCTGTAGAGTAGCTACAGTTCCTGCATTGTCGCTTTCTATATCTGCTGTAGACATACTTTCTTTTATACTAACATTGCGTCCTGCTCCTATGTCTACAAGTTTATCAAATCTATCTCCAATTAAAACCTTAGAGCTTCCGTATCTTACTGTTTTTTTATTTTGAACGCTTGTTTGACTCATAATATCTCCTTATTATTGTTATCTCTTTTATATTAATATTTATATAATATTTCTATTATTGTTATTGTTTGATATGCATTTTCAATACGATTATGACTTTCATTGCTTATATCACAGCCGCATATCTCAATATTATCTATCTTTCTTTTCAAACTATTAAAAAACTTTCCTATTTTCTTTTGAAGACTTAATGCATGTTCTAAACATGCAGAATAAACACTAACTTGATAAATATCTCTTGAATATTCAAAATCATATTTAGGATTTGAACTTTGAAGAGAATAAACTATATAGCTTTTATCACTATCTATACTGCTGTCTTCAACAAAGTCTAAATAAACGCCTCCTATTTTTTCATCTTCTTTGGTAAGGCTTTTTAATAATTGATAAATTACTCTATGCATACTATAAACTCTATTTATTATTAGCTTTTTGTATTACTATATTCAAAGCACTTTTAACAGCCTCATCTATATTATTTCTATTTGATTCAAACAAAGGTATTAACAAAGGCTCTTCATTTTTATATTTATTTCCGTATTCATTAAAAAAAGCATAATACCTATCGCCTTGCTCTTTATACCATTTTATTTTATTCTTCTGAGGTGCTGTGCCTGTTTTTCCTCTGATTGTAGTAATCTTAACATTGCTTTCAGTATTGCTCTTTTTATTTGCTCTTGTTTCTTTTACTGTAAAATATTTATCAAAAGTCCAGCCCCTTGCTTTTGCTTGTGCATTGGCTTCTTTTGCTATTCTTCTCGCTTCTTTTAACGAGGCTTTTTTTACTTCATTCTTGAAATCAATGCCTAATTCTTCTAAAGTTTTTCTGAACTCATCAAGTCCTTCTATACTTATTTTATTTTTTTCTGACATATTACTCTTTAGTTTTTTTATTATTTACCAATTTTTTTATTGTAAATATGCATTCTGTATTTTTATATGAAACATTCTCTCTATAAATCACTTCATAAATATCAGTTTCACGGTTTATTTTGGCCATCATTCCTTTAGTATCAAACTCTTTGAAATAATGAGTATGTACTTTTAATGTTCTTTCTAAATCTTTTCTTTTGCCTTCCTGTATATCTTTATATGTTATATCTTCAATGGAACATTTAACTTTTCTTAATTCTTTTAATTGAGTTTTTCCTGTTCCGTTTCCATTATCTATGTATTGACTGACATAAAAAGTTATAGTATGAATTAATTTTCCAACTTTCATAAAGTGAACTTTTCCCTAGCAATAGCCAATAATCTATGTACACCTTCCAAAGCTACTTTTTCACTTTGACTGGCTTCTCCTGTTTTGCTTTCAAAATAATGAGCAGCAAGTCCAAGAATTGCATACTTAACTTCAGCAGGGCAATCAATTCTTTTGTATTCTGTTTCATTAACTTTATTACAATAGCCGATTGCACTGTCTAAAGTCAACTGAAGTATATCATCATCATAGTCAATGCCTTCTAAGTTTAGAAACTTTTTGAACTCTGACAAAGTAACTACTCTGTCATCATCTTGCGACAGCATACCTTCGGTACCTGTTTCGACTACATTAGCAACATCAATGTCTATAGTGTTATCAATATCTTCAGTCTTGCTACTCATATATAAAAGCCTTAAGCTGCATACGCTTGATCATTTGGTAATAATCTTACAAAAGCCTCTTTTTTAATAGGTGCACCATCTCCCCAATATCCTACTTGGAATCCCACTTGATTTGTTTTACTATATAGTTCATGCAGAACTTGAAGCTCCATAGATAAACTATCCATTACCCAATAATAATTTAAGTTTGCTAAGAAGCCAAAATATTTTGTAGCTTCCAGCTTATCTTCTATAAAGTCATTTTGTACAACAGGTATTCCAAGAAGAGTGCTAGGCTGTCCTGCCAAAAGACTTTCCTGCCAAATAGGGCGATCTTGTTTGTCTTTTAATTTTCTTAATGCTGCAACAGCTTTTCTATTAATCATCCATACAGCTCCGCTTTGGTATCCGCTTTTTAATAGGCTTACTGCATCTACTAATCCGTCATAAGTTATGGCAGCACTTGCAGTTCCAACCTTTATATCTCTATCAGTTGGAATAGCAGCTGCATTATCTGAAGTCTGGGCGAATATACCCAAAGGTTTTTCTGTACCATTACCATACAAATAATTATATTCTAAAGTAGCAGATAATTTATATGTTATTCTCTCCTTTACAAAAGCCTGAATATCTATATTGCTTTGCATTATTAATCTTTTACTAAGTTTAACTAACTTAGTAAGTTGATTAGATTTCATTTCCCTTTTGCCGAAAGCCATATCTTCATCTTCTTCAACTTCCGCTATTTCAGAAGTCCATACTAGGTTATTTACATCACTATCAAGTGTAGGTATTCCTATGCTTGAATATCCGTTCATAGCAGGAATTATATTTGCTCTTTTTCTTATTTGTACTGCATTATCAAGATCTTTTATAATTTCTTTTACTAGATATTGAGGTGCTATAGTATATCCGCCTTTTTCTGCAACCCCTGCCTGAAGTGTTTCTCTTATCTCCTTATTGTTCCCTGTTCTAAACCATCTAGTAACTTTAGCTCTTAATTCAGCTTCGTTATCATCAGAAGATGCATTATCTAAATTATCAGCTATATTTCTTTTATTCATAGAAGAATTAGTTTGAAGCGATAGAAGTCTGTCATATCTTTCTATCTCTTTGTTTCTATTTTCTACAACCTGCATTAAAGTATCTATATCATTGTCTAACTTTGATATATCATCTTTTTTAATTTCTCTCTCTTCTATACTCATAGAAGAATATGCATTCCTTTTTTGCATAAGTTCATCAAGGTTTGTTAAAGATAAATTATTTTCATTTTTTAGTTTTTCTATTAAAGCTCTTAATTCTTCTGGTGTCATAATTTTATACTCCTTATTATTGTGTTGTTCTTATTATTTATTTTTTATTTTTAGATATTTTATTTTTTGCTCATATTCATTAGTTCTATCTTCAAAATAATCATTTATAACAGATTTTTTAGGCGGTGTAGGTATATATGCATCTTCATTTTTATCTCTAACATTTGTTTCAGGGTAAGCTGGAAATGTTACTAATGAGATTTCATGCAAAGTAATTTCTTCTACTTCACGAATAGGCATTCCGTATTCTTTTAATGTATCTTTATTGTCAATCCAATTTTCTCTTACTACTTTGAAGCCGAAAGACATTTGCTTTATATCGCCTCTGTCCACACTTTCTTTTAAATCTCTTGCCCAAGTAGTGTTTGGCAAAAAAACTTCAAAATATAAACCCTTATCATCTTCTCTTAAAATCAATGTTCCCGCACTTTTTCTGCCAAGTACATATCTTGTATCATGTCCCCAAAGACATACTTGGTCATCTTTTAATAATGATTTAGTGAAAGCACCTCTATTTATACGCTCTCTAAATAAATCACCATAAAGAGGCTCACTTAAAGAATTACATACAATAGCATAGCCTCTTAATTTAAGAGGTTCACCTTCGGTGTCTGTGCTTTTTTGAATATCAATATCTATACTTCTAATTTCATTATTCTTCACTGGCATTTTTATTTTCCTCTTCTAATTTTTTATTTTCATCATTATTATTTATATTAAAGTTTTGATTGTCTTCAGTTTCTTCGTATACAGTTTTTATTGGTCTTATTTGCTGAGAAACGAAATACTCATCTCCGTATTCATCATCTACTTCGTTAAGGTTTTCTTGACTTCTCCATTCATTTCTAGTAAAAACCCCATTATTTAATTTAATTTGATTTGCTTGCTGTCTTGTAAGAGTATCGCCTCTCAAAAGACCATCCAAATTAAACTCTATATTATATTTTTTTCTTTCTAATCCGCTTAATAAATGTCCATTCAGTGCTTTTTCTATACGAACGCACCACGGTCTTATGGTGTGCGTTACAAACTCTATACTTTGATGTTCTATATTATTATTTGTACTTCTGCTTAAATCCCCAATTAGATGAGGAGGTACACGGAACACTCGGCATATTTCTTCTACCGAAAATCTTCTGCTTTCTAAAAACTGAGCATCTGACAAGTTCATTGTTATAGGGTCTATTTTCATTCCTTCTTCAAGGACAACGATGCCTTTTTCCCATGCCTCTCTGAAACTTTCTTTTAAGTTCTTTTTAGCATCTGCACTTAATTTCTCTGGATGTGAAATAATTGGAACTTTTTTTACACCATTAGAAAAGAAATCTAATGCGAAATTGTCCTGATAAAGTCCTGTAGTTATTTGCTTACGCATCATAGCTATCGGACTGTATCCTATTACTCCGTTCCATCCAAGCCCTGCTATATGCATAACTTGTAATTGAGATAAAGTGATTATTTTTCCATCATCAGAATATTCAAACATTTTATTGCCGTTTGAATCTCTATACACTTTAATTTTATTAGAATCTATTAAATAAAGTTCTGTTACTCTATTAAAATTGTCTCTTACTACTTCTACAAAACCATTGCCTTGCAAAAGTATTTGAGTGATTAGACTTTCTATAAATGATACTGATGTGCATTCTTCATTAGGTGAGTCATGTAATAATCTATATAAAGAATGGTCTTTAGCTTTTATTTTATTATTGCCATTTACCTTATATACAAAAAGAGGTAAGGTTGCTATTGTTTCAGCTATAACTCTCACGCATGCAAATACTGTAGAGAAAGTTAAAGCTGTATTCGGATTGACTGCTGATAAAGTTTTATCATTTTGAATAGACAAAAAGTTATTACTATCAATATGACTGAAATCAGGAAACAGCCACTTTTTTATATAATTCCCTATATTTTTTATTACAGACATATAATATATAAAAAAATATAAGGAAATATAAGTTTTATATTGTTATTTTATTACAAGAACTTAAAGTCCCACTGTGTGCCTTTATTTTTACTTATTACGGTATTTATATATACTGTATTTTTAGTTTTTTATTATTGATTTTTTATCTTTTTAAGATAGAATATAATATATGTCGATATTATTATGTAGAGGGAAAAATTTGATGTTATATAAATATTTTGAAGAGAATAAGAATAATATTATTGCCAAAAGAAATAAAATATGGATTAAAAATAGAATATTTCCTAAATGGATAAATCCAGAAGAAATAGATTTGGAGCAATTTTTTACAAAAGAAGATACTGCTAAATATTGCTACAATAATCTATTATCTTTTTTAGACAAAGAAAAAATAGATATATCAAACTATACTTTTGTTGAACCTTCAGCTGGTAATGGTGCTTTTTTTAATTTATTAGATTCAAAAAATAAAATAGGATTGGATTTAATGCCTTTATCTGATGGTATATTAGAACAAGATTTTTTACTATGGTCGCCTGATGATTTAAATAGAAAGTATATATTTATAGGCAATCCTCCATTTGGTTACAGGGCTTGGCTTGCTTTAGCTTTTATGAACTCAGCAGCACAATATGCTGATTATATAGGATTTATATTGCCTATGTCATTTCAGAGTGATGGAAAAGGTTCTCCAAAAAATAGAGTAAACAATATGAAGTTAGTACATTCTGAAATACTTCCAAATGATAGTTTTTATAGATTAGATAATAAAAAAATTACTGTGAATGCTTTATGGCAAATATGGAAAAAAGGGAATAGTGATTTAGAAGAAAAGAAGTCTTGTGATGATTGGGTAGATATATTTACTGTTGATACTAGAAAAGAAAGAACTTGCGGAATAGAAAAGATGAATAATGCTGATTTTTTTCTTCAAAGAACATATTATACACAACAGCCTAAATTAGTAAAAGATTTTTCAGAAGTAAAATATGTATGCGGATATGGTATTATAATAAAAAAATCTAAAAGAAAAGTTGAAAATATATTAAATAGTATAAATTGGAATGATTACAGTAATTTGGCAACGCATAATTGCAGACATATAAGTATGTATCATATAGAAAAAGCCTTAATAGATAGGGGAATTGTTAATGCCTGATAGTATTTATAGTGAATTATTTTTACATATTTTAGAAAAATATCATAATCATTCTAAATGGGATAATGCAGAATTTAAAAAAATAAAAACACTTTCTAATACAGGTGTAGGAAGTGTTGGTCAGGATTTTATTCATGAATTATGTAATAAATTAAATATTAATTCTAAACTTTCTAAAAAGTCTACAGATGTAAGAGATAAAAATGCATATGATATAGAAATAGAAAATATTGATTTTGAGATAAAAACTGCAACTGAAGATACAAATTTTAATTTTCAATTTAACCATATAAGATACCATAGAAAATATGAGGCCATAATTTGTTTAGGTGTCTCTCCAAATGATTTATATTTTAATATATGGTCTAAGTCTGATATTTTAACAGGTAAGGCAGGTAATTTAGTTAGTATGGAAAAAGGAGCAAATGCTTCTTATAAACTTACAAAATCTAAAAAATCATTATATAAAATAAATGAATTTGAAAATATATTATTAAGTTTTATCAATAATTTCAAGAAATAATTTCCAATAACAACTTTCCTAACCAGACGACTGTCTGCCTATATCGAAAAAGCTCCTGAATTATTTTTTTTCTTATAGTTATAAAATATTATATTACTTATTATTAATATATATTTTTAACTAAAATATACTATTAGGAGTATAAATGCCCGATAAAGCTAAAAAAGCCCCTGCCAACGCCAAGGCGGACTTCGTCGGCACACCTGCGGTGAAAAACGCCCACACCAAAGGTGCACCTGCGGTGAATAAGCCAAAAAAAGCCGTTATAATACCAAATCCTGCTAAAAGCATGCCTACGGCACCAGAATATTTTTGTGGGTATTCTTTAAAAAAATGGAAAGAACTTGCTCCTATTTTTGCTGAAAAAAATATGCTTGGAGATGCCGATTTATCAGCATTTGAACTTTTATGTCTGCATTATGGTGATGCTATGAATCTTTATGAAGCTATGATTAATGAAGGCGGTTCTATAGCTGGATATTTAGCAGGTAAAAACTCTCAAACAATGGGCGAATATTTAGCATATCATAAAGCTATAACAGCATATACTAAAATGCTTACCGAGTTCGGTTTAACTCCTGCTTCTAAAAAGAAAGTTCCAACACCTGAAGTTATAGAAGAGGATGATCCGCTTGAAAAAATGATAAATGGTTAAATATAATGTATAACTATGAAGAATATATTAATAAGGTTATAAATAAAGAATTACCAGTCTGTCAAGCTGCTTTTTTATCTGTGAAAAGGCATTTGGACGATATAGAAAAATCAAAAAATAATGATTATCCTTTTTATTTTGATGATAACGAAGCTAAACGTCCTATTACTTTTATTCAATCTTTAGTACATACAAAAGGAGAATGGGCAAATCATAATATTATATTAGAGGCTTGGGAACAGTTTATAATAGCAAGCATATTCGGATGGAGGAGAAAGGAAAATAAACTCAGACGTTACAAAAAAGCATACGTTCAAGTGAGCAGGAAAAATGGAAAAACTACTTTTGCATCTGGCATTGGTAATTATTGTTTTTTCTGCGACAGTCCTGCAGAGGCTGGTGTCGAAATATATTATATAGCTACTAAAAAAGATCAAGCGAAAATTGCGTGGAGTGAAAGCGAAAGGCAGATAAGAAAAGCAAAAGCTCTTAATAAAGAAGCGATTACATATAAACAAACTTCTACAATTACAAAGAAAAAAGATACTGCCTCAAAATCAAAACCATTAGGACAGGACAGCAACACTGAAGACGGATTAAATCCGCATTTGGTTATAGTAGATGAGTACCATGCACATCCTGATAATGAATTATTAAATGTTCTTGAGTCAGGAATGGGAGCTAGAAGGCAGCCTCTTATATTTATAATTACTACTGCTGGATTTGATAAATCTTCAGTATGTTTTTCTGAATATGAATATGCAAAGCAAGTATTACAAGGTTCATTAAATAATGATGAGTATTTTACTATAATATATGAGCCTGATGACATCAATGATATTTGGGTATTTATGTCTGAATATAAAGAAAAATTAAATAAATTAAATAAAGCGGAAAGCCGAGTGCCTGCCGATTCAAAAGAATCGGCAGGAGCTTATAACGAGGCTGTACGCTTGAAACTAATGGAAGCTATTTCAAAGCAGGAAGAATTAATAAATAAAATTATTTTTCAAGCTAATCCTAATATAAATATTTCTGTAAAAGATAGTTACCTAAAATCTAGGCTTTTGGAAGGACTGGATAAGCCTATTCAGCGAACTGATATACTTACAAAGAACTTGAATGTTTGGACACAGGCGAGTGAAGTTTGGATTTCTTCTGACAGGTGGCTTAAATCTTATTTACATCAAAATATAAATATAAATGAATTAAAAGGCAGAAAAGCCTGCATAGGTTTGGATTTAGCAACAACAAGAGATATAGCGGCCTATGTTTTATGTTTTGATTCTATTGATAATGGTCCATATATACTTCTGCCTCGCTTCTTTATGCCTAAAGAAAATATAAGGCAGCGTTCTAAAGAGGACAGAGTACCTTATGAATTATGGGCTTCTCAAGGTTTAATTACTTTAACAAGCGGTGATATAATAGATTTTGATGTTATAGAATCTTCAATATTGCAAGATGCCAAAGACTTTGAAATTATAGAAATAGCTTATGACCCTTGGAAAGCTATTGAAATAGTTACACATCTAAAAAATGAAGGATTTAAAATGACCGAGGTAAGACAATCTTTTGCTGTCGGTGGCTTATCTGAAGGTACTTCTTTATTTGAAAAAACAATAGATGAACACAAACTTCTGCATGGTAATAATCCTGCTCTTAATTGGATGATAAGCTGCTGTGAAGTAAAAACTGACGGTAGAGATAATTATCTTCCTACTAAGCCTGACAGAAGAAGATCATATAAAAGAATAGATGGTGTTGTAGCTTCTATTATGGCTCTTCATAGAGTGATTAAAAATCATTTTGAAGATACGAAAAGTATTTATGAAAGTGAAGGTGTATTTACTTTATAATCTGGATACTTTATATATACTGTTGCATTATATTCTATTATATCTGCATATAGATTATCATTATTTAATAATTTCCTTATTTCTTTTGTAGTATCTTCATTATTGTTTTTTATTATTGTTAATTCTTTTTAAATTGCCAAATTGTTAAATTGGTTATTTTTATAATTTTTTATCAATAAAATAATATAATTCAAAAAAGGAGATTTTAATGGATTCTAGAAATGGTATTACTATTAATTTTAATCAAGATATATATAGATGGATTGTAAAAATGGTTGAAAAAGCTAAAGCAGATCCTCTAAATTATTCTAATTCTACATTTGGAGGTTTTGTGCAGGCTTGTGTTGCAAAAGCTAAAAAAGAGTACGAGGAAAAAGAAAGCGAAATACAAAAATTAAATAAAAGAGTATTGGAATTAGAAAATAAAATTAAAAGAATTGACGAATTAGAAAATAAAATTAAAGAATTAGAAAAATGAGATTGATACCCCCTAATAAAAAAGTTATCGCCATGTATAAAAGACTCCCCACTCGTTGCACCGATTGAAAGCCTGTAGAGATTTTACCCACCCCCACCAAGCAAATATAAATCAGTTATAATTCACATAAGAAAAAATTAAAATAAATTATTTTTTTTATTAAATTACTATTGACTTTTTGATTAAATATGTATATAATATGTATATATTCAACGAAAGGAGGATATAAAAATATGGAAGCTATAACTTTCATAACTGCAGTGATATACTTGTTAGCGGCAATTATATCATTAGTTAATAGCATAAGAAAATAAGCTATTAATAAGCAGTAGAAAGCGGTTGGGGTTCCGATAAGCTCCAACCGTAGCTTCCATATAAATATTATTATATACAAATATAATAATAAATCAATAACTATTTTTATTTTATGGAGAAATTAACATGGAAAAAAAAGAAAATAGAGGCGGTAAAAGAGAAGGTGCTGGAAGACCTATCAGAGATATTAATAAAGGTAAAATGAATAGACATAATATAACTATGCATGATGATATATGGGAAAGTATAGTAGAAAAGGCTGCAGAACTTAATTTATCAGCTAGCCAGTATATAGCTATGATACATAAAGAATATATAAATAAGTAGAGCCACTGCGTAAGCCTTTGCGGCAGTAGAATTAGTGTTGCGATAATTTGTGTTATCGCAACAATTTCTATTTTAAAAAATAAATTAATCTATATTAAATCTTTAATTAAATATATTTATTTTTGTAGAAAAAGTATTGACAAAATCATCAAGTGTGATATAATATAATTAATCCTAAAGAAATGAAGGAGGTAATTATGGAAGTCTTAACTTTCATAGCTACAATTATTGATATCCTGACACTTATCGTAATTGTGGTTAAGCTAATAAAAATTAAAAAATAATTTTTATTAGTTATGAAAGGGAGCTAAGTTAGCCGACTTGGCTCCTGACTTCCATAGTTAATATTATATACATTATAAAGGAGTTGTCAAGATGTTAACAACTGTAAATGCAATATTATCTGTAGTATCATTATCACTCAATATAGTAGTATTAGTTCTTTTATTAAAAAGAGGTCATAACAATGGATAATAAAAAAAATAGTTGGGGTGGTGCTAGAGCAAACACAGGTGGAGCTCGTGAAGGTTCTGGTAGAAAAAGAATAACAGAAGATAGGCTTGACATTAAATTATATATGCGTGTTAGTGAAAAAGAACAACTCCTAATAAAAGAAAAAGCAGAGCAGAATAATGTCAGTGTATCTCAATATATTAGAGATGCTGTATTAAAAGAATTAAATATATAATTTATTGATTATAGGTGTTGCGATAATAAAGGTTATCGTAATATAAATTAATAATAAAGATTATTAGTGAAGTTTTTAACTTTATCAAAAATATAATTTATAACAAGGAGTTTTTATATGGAACAATTATATATACATATTTTTTCATCTAATGTTCGGACATTAGGTATACCTTTTGCACTACCTGTGTTTAAGGAACAATTATTTAATTTTTTTAAAATTTGTGGATTCGATATAAAAGAAGTAGAAAATAATAATATAGAATATCAAAACGTAAAAAAAATTACAAAAACTGATATTTTTACAACTTCATTAACTAACTTTATATCTAAATATTATTCTAATTATAAGAGATTTTATCAATTAGTTAATGTATTTATAAATTTTAAGAATGATGAAGATTTTTTTATGTATCTATTCATTTCAGAAAATAAGCAATTAGGAGAAGATAAACTAAGTCAAATTTCTACAGAAATGATATCAATCATTAATAATTCATTAGGAATAGATGACAAATATTTTAAAGAAAAAACATATAATATTACTAATGATTATGATTGTACAACAAGTAAAATATACGAATATACTAATAAACATACTTATGAAATTGAAAATAAGGGAAAAAAATGTAAATATTGTGATAAATCTGGAAATGAATATTTTAATAAAAAAGCACACATTGTTCCAGAAAGTTTAAATGGACATTTATTAGATTCAAGAGAATGTGATATATGTAATGGTTTTTTTGGTAGTAGTATAGAACTAGATTTAATACGTTTTTTAGATCCATTAAGAGCCTTACTTGGAATATCTGGTAAAAATGGAATACCTGAAGTGATAGATATATACGGTAATAAAATAATATCAGAATTTAATAACGAAACAAAAATAAGAGAAGTAAAAATGATACCTTCAAATGATATTACCGAAAAAAATTTTATATTTAAAGTAAATGTTAATTTTCATAATTTGTATAAATCTTTAGTAAAAATAGCGTTAGGTATAATTAAAGAAGAAAGTACACATATTTTTTCAAAAACTATAAATTGGATAAAATTACCTGAAAGCACCAAAAAGATTCCTCCATTAATATATTATTATCACAATAGATATATTCACAGACCTTGTATAGATATTTATATTAGTAAAAAAACAGATAATATTGATATACCATATTCATTTGCTATGTTACATATACAAGGATTAAGTTTTATATATTTAATTCCAACATTTAATGAAAAAAAAGATTTTTCAAGTAAAATAAATATTGAATGTTTTATTAAAAATTATTTGTCATTCTTACCTGAAAATAAATATTTATTTATAAATTGTAATGAAAATAAAGAAAGAATAACAGAATACGAATTTTATGATAATAAGAATAAAAATATGAAAATAAAAATTAATAAATTAATACCTGTTTTTGATAAAGATGGGAATATTTATGAAAAATAAAATTCATATATTTTATAAAATTTATAACTTGTTATATTGAATTGATAATTTATATATGAATCAAATAATATAAAATATGATAATAAATATTTGGGGTGAATATGGCTAAAAAAGAAATTAGGTTAAAAGCATATTCTATAGAATTATTAAATAATATATCAGATATTTCAACATTAAAATCTGATTTAGAAGAGTATTTAATAAATATAGGTAATACATTAGAAAAAAGGATGATGCCTATAGGTAAAATAGATTCCACAGATGATGTAGATTTTATAAGTTGGTATAAAATAGATGCTAATAATATATTTGGATGTATATTAAGAATGAAAAAAGGTATAGCAAAGAGTATTCTTAAAGAACAGTTACAAGAAAATATGATTTCTTATGAAACTATAGAATCAAAAGAAAATGAAAAAAATAATATAGAGGGTTTTGTAGTAAATAGATATTATTTTTGTCTTAATAATAGATATTTAATATTAGCGTTAAAACATAATATAGAAATTTTTGAAACATATATTAATTATTTAATAGAAAAAACTAATAATAAAGAATATAGTATGGAAAGTTTAATAAAAGAATTAAGTTTAAAAAAAGAAGAAGATTTTATAAAAAAAGTTGTTTTAGGAAAAAAATCTAATATTACAAAAGATATAGCTAAAAAAATAACAAAGGGAAAATTTTTAAAAGATATTCTTAAAACATTTAATACTTTTGAAGATTATCAACTTGATGATATATTAGAGGCAACTATTATTTTAACAGTAAAAAAGCCAGATGATGCTAAATTAATTTTGAAATCAATTCCAAGTAAGTATACAAAAGTTATTACTTCTAGTGGAGAGGTTATAGATGGAGGAAAATATAAAGCTAATCAATTAGTTAAAGTATCAAATAATAATAATATTTTAGTTGAGGAAGAATTAAGACAATATATGGTATCTTTTTTATATAAAATAACTAAAAATAATGGAAATATATAAAAATGAAAAAAATATTAATAAGACTTTTTATCACATTATTTATATCATTTATAATATCTATTTTATTGTATATGATAAATATTTTTATAATAAAATATAGTAATGTTGATATAGCTACAAACAATATTTTAGATGTATTATTTACAGTAATAGGTATATTATTTTCCGTTGGATATAGTATAATAATTGGATTTAGTCTAAGAGATATAAAAAATGAAAAATATATAAATAGATTTAAAACTAACTTAAATAACATATCAATTACATTATCTGTTTATTTTACAACATCAATAATAATATATATGATTTCTAAACTGGAAATATTAAAAGATTTTGATAATATATACTTTTTTATAAAAATATATTCCACATTAATTCTATCTTATATTATTTTATTTTTAACATATAATTTTTATATAATACAGAAAACTAAACTTCAGATAGAAGAACAAATAACAAAAGAAATCAATATAAAATGAATATTTCGATAACAGTAATTATCGCAACTTAAATATTATTCTGCCTCCAAACTTTTTAAATATATTCCTGTTATAGCTATAGAGCTATGATTTAATGCCTGTCTAATAAGTTCTATATCTTTGGTTTGTTTGTATAGGGTAACAGCGAAATAATGCCTTATATCATGTATAGAGTAGGCGGCTTTTATTTTACCTTGATTATATAAACGCTTTGAACTTCTATAAAATATGTTCCTTATTACTTCAGAGCTTTTATTTTTGAAAGGATTATTAAAAGAAAGATTATTCTGTTTTAATAATTTAATAACTTTGTCAGTAACTTTCCAGCTTATTTCTTTTCCTTTTGAATAAGAATAATATTTGAACGAACGTTCCCCTGCGGGATTATTTCTTATTTCTAAATTAGGTAAAGCACCAACACGCACACCGCATTCCATTATAAAAATGATGGCCACTTTTATAATCGGATCTGATATATCTTTAATTATTAATTCAATTTCTTTTTTAGTTGGTACTTCCAAACGTTTTTTATTTTTCACAGGAGGACGAGTTTTTGTCCCTCGAAAAGGATTTTTCATAAATGGATATCTTCTTTCTAAAAATGAAAAGAAAGAAGAACAGGAAGAAACTAATGCACGTACACTTAAATTAGAAAGCTCACTAGAATTAACTTCTGTTATAAAATCATCAGCTTCTCTGGCTTTAATAAATAAAATATTTTTATTATTCATTTTACAGTATTCCTCTAGTTTATTAAGTCCATTTTTATACTGTCTTTTTGTGTGATTGCTTTTTGTTTTTGAACATTGCTTAAAAAAGTTTTCTTTCTCTGTTTCATAATCTATCTGCTTAATAAGCTGCTCTTCTTTCATATAGTCAAGTATATTTAAATAGTTAGCTTGCTTTACTAAAATCGCAGCCTGCTGTTCAGTTATTATATTATTATTGCTTTGTAATATTAGTTTATTGTTTTTTTTAGAAGCCATGTTTATACCTTTACATAAATTAAAGACAAAAGCCCTTATATATAGAAAAGAATATAAACTTTTATAACTCCTAATTTAATTTTATTACTATATCACAAAGTAAAGCTGTTATATTCGATAAAAAGAAACAAAGTAAATAGAATGCCTTAGCAATGTCATTTTTAGATGTTATACTAATAAAAATACATATAACACTGAATATTCCAAAACTTATAGAACCAATTTGATAAACAATCATTTATATATCTCTACCTTACTATAATAATTTTCATAAGCTAATTTTCTAGGAAGTTTTGACACTCTCTTAAATAATAAGCATTGATATTTTTTACCAACTTTTATGAATATTTTTAATCTTGCTATAACATCTTCTTCCTTTTTATAAATTATCTTTTTATGCCAATCATATCTAACACGCCTTTTTATTCGTTTATAAATAGCTTTATATTTATTAGCTTTATTTTTTAAAGTCATACTCTTACATCCTTATTCAATATATTTTCTACTGTCTGCATATAAAACTCTAAACTATGATTACACTCTAATCTTTCATTATTAATAGTTACAAACAGTTCATTTTTCTTTCTTACTTTTTTATAACTAACATTAATATTTTTATATTTATATTTTAATATTCCTAAAATATCATTCATTCTTCTGAACTCATCATTTACATCATTATAATAAATAATAGCTTTAACCATTTTCTATATCGTTTACTAAATCAAATAATGATATTAAAATATTATAATATTTATCATATTCATTTTCAGTTTCACATTCTATTGTAGTAGGCAATCCGCTGTCTAAAGTAAATATTTTTATAGTCTTTTTATTTTCATCAAAATAAATGTTTGATATACAATTTATATTAATTAAATATTTTTGAATAAAAATGCCTTTAATCATAAATTATTCCTCATCTTCAAAAATTATCGTTGTTGGTAATCCTGACTGTGCAATTCTTAAAATACAATCTTCACATAGATTTAATTTCTTTTCTTTCGATTTTATTTCTTTACCTTCTTTATTTTTACCTTCAATAGTTATTGTTGTTTCTGGTAAATAATCAAAATTATTTTTGCATATATAGCAAATCATTTTATAACCTCTAGTTATTAGATAAAAACTGCATATCTTTTATCGCTGTTAACATCTTATTACAATGTTCTTCTATTTGAAGTCTTTGACTGCATCTATTTAAAATATATCCGAGTGTATAAAACCTATCAAAAACTTCCATACTTAATGTATTGCAATGCTGTATTAAAGCAGAAGCTCCTATTAAGTTTAATTGTATGAATGACATGTATACGCACATCAAATCCACATCATTAATACTCCAGATTAATTTTTCTGAATAATTATAGCCTAGTTCTTCTGCTATCTGACATGAAGCTATAACAATTCCTCCGCTTCCTGCTGCTGGTTCATTGCAGTGAATAAAATCTTTATTTTCCAATAATGATTTATCAAAATTAATTTTATTCATACAGTATGATAATTCATAAGGTGTAAAAAATTGACCTTTGAAATCATTTTTTAATTCAAGTTCTTGAAATAAAACTCCTAATACATCTTGATATCTATTATTCTGATATTCATTTGCTAATCCTAATTTAAATGCATTAAAAAGTTCCATTTCATTTTTATCATAATTCACAGTTATTTTTTTTAATTGTTCTATTCTTTTTTTCTTATCTTCTATATTAAAACTTATACCTACAGCAATATTTAATGCTGTCATAGCTATAAAATCATAAAACACTTTAGCTATAGTGTGTTTATAAGAAACATCTTTTAATATGTCATATAGATTTTTATATTTAGATGATTTTAATTTTTTCATTTTTTATTCCTTTCATTCTTTTTTATATATATGTTGTTTTCATTACTATTATTAAGTTCTTCTATAATTAAATGTATTTTTTCTCTATCTTCTTCAGATTGTTTAAACTCCCATGAATAAGGCTCTTCTAAATCGATAAGTTTAATAAAATGCTTTTTAATAATCAAAAAGCATTTTATTGCCTTCACTATCCACTTTATCACCATCTGCATCAAAGTCCCATCTATTTAGATTACCTTCATCTATAGCTGAACTTAATGGATCTTCTTCATTCTCCTCATCTATTCTATAATTTGAATCATCTTCATCTTCTCCGAAAGAGATTATTTCATTGTTTTCTTTTAATGTGTCTTCAAAAGATTTATTTTTTCTTTTATTAATTTCTTCTTGTATATCTTCTTTATAATTATTAAGCATTGTTACTTTTTTTAATTCTTCTAATTCTTCAAGAGTAAGTTCTGATAACCTTCTTCCTTTTGTTATTTTATTTTCAAGTTCACGGCTACGATTAAACTTTCTGCCTTGTAAAATATGCTTTGCAGTTTCTGAATATCCGCATATAGAAGCTAATTCACTTTCCAATAAAACTATTTTTTCCAATTCCTCATCAGAAAGCTGTGTCATATCTCTTCCATTTGTTATATTTTCTATTTTATTATTAAGTTCATGTTCTTTTATATTTTCTATTATTGTTTTAGATTTTTCTTTATTTTTAGTGTTGTTATTATTACTGCTTTTCTTTTTTGATTTAGTCATACTTAAATCAAAAATACCTCTTCTGTTTAATTCATTTTTTATATAATCTTTATATCCTTGCTCTAGCTCATCATTATTGTACAACTCAATTAATTTGTCATCGCTAAATAAATTTAAATATACATCTTTACTAGGACCATCTATAGGGCATCTTGAATAGTCTTTTTCAGAAGATTTACAGTTATTATCAATATTTTCCTTTGTTTCTTTTTTACTAACTGTTGATATAAATCTCTGTATAGCATTCATAACAGTATTGGCTTCTTTTATATCATCAGACATAAAACTTATACCAAAACGCCCTTTTTTTTCTATAAAGTTTAGCTCTCTCATTCTTTATTTCCTCTTTTATTTTCTAATTCTCTTTTTTTCATTATTGCTTTATCTATCATAATTAAAAATACATTTGCTGGTATATTTTCTTTTTTACTTACAAAGTCTATAAACTCAGATAATAAATATAAAATATCTTCACCATTCACATTTTTTACATCAATTAATACTTTTCCTTCTGATGCATCTTTTTCCAAATGTATATATTCTTTATTATCTGTTTCCATAACTAACCTCATCAATAATCTTTCTTTTTATTTCCAAAAGCTCCGTCTTCCTTTGCTGTTTTTCTGCTATGACATCTTTTGCATAAAGCCTGCAAGTTGCTCTCATCATAAAACAGCGGATCATCTTCACTTTCTATTCTTTTTATATGGTCCACATGTTCAGCAAAGTTATGGCACTCAGGAAAGTTTTTACAAAGCGGATTTTTATTTAAAAAACTTTCTCTCAATGCACGCCATTTTTTGCTTTGGTATCTTTTATATGCTTTTTTATCACTTCTCATTGCTGCCGCTCCTGCGTGCCGTAGGCAATGTTCGCCTCGACTTATAATTCCCCAGATAATAAATTATCTGGGCGGCTCGGCTCACTCCTCTTATTACTGCCTTGTTCTTTCAAATAAATACTAAAAAGAACCGCATAGCCTGCTATATCAAGTACGGTGTCAATAATACTTTCTTCTGTTCTTATTTCCTCTTTTAATAAAAGAAGATTTTTTAATCTGTTTAATTTATCTTCTATTCGTATTAATCCTATATTTCTGCCGTACTCATTTAATGTTTTATCATAGCTGTTTCCATAATCTTTATTTTTAGCTGTCAATAATTTTTTAAGCTCTTCGCATTCATTAATAATTAAATCCTCTTTATTCATTTTTTTTTCTCCTTTTCGCTATCTTCTATATATTTATTATAAAGAAGAGTATCATACATTAATTTAAATTCGCTTAGTTCTATCATATTAATATTTAAAGCTGTGCAAATCATTTTCTCCAGCATAACTCCTTTACTTTTTTCACTTCCGTTTTCTATATCTACAAGCCAATCACAGTCTGCAAGAAGTTTTATATCTGTTTTAAGATAATCTTCCCATTTTCCTGTTTCATTCAAATGATCATAGTCGCAGGGTACTATTACCTCGACAGGTATATCTTTATTTTCTGTCCACTTCAATATTTTTTCTTTAGCATCATAAAACTCCTTTTGATATTCTGTTTTTTCCTTACCGCTAATAGCTCCTGATAAATATATTTTTAATTTTTCTTTTTGACTCATTTTATTAACTCCTATTATTCAAAAGTATTTAAATCTATAGATATTTTTTCATTTCCGATTTTATAGCCGTCTTCTATTTCATCAGCTATATAATTAAATACTTTCATCACTTCTTCCTTATTTTCATTTTTATAAATATAAAATCCTGTATTCTTTGTATCTATATATAAAGAGTAAACATTATCATCTTTGCTAGGCTCTTTTATATACATACCTTCAAAATCAGTTATATAATTTATTTCATCTTTAGTTCTTATAAGAATAGTCATATATTATCTCCTAATTTCTCAACATCTTATTTACAAGTTATCAACATTGTTAACAGTTTATTAACATACCTTTGTCTTTTAATTGTGTTATATACTTTTCTTTTAATTCATTCATAGTTTTATAATCTGTTATCCAGCCGTCATACATACATAAATAATCTCCTGTCTGCAAACTTTTTAACCAATTAGAAAAATGTATATCCCAATCATCTCTTTTATAATCTGGCTCGTAAGTATTTAATAACTCTTTTAATTCATCTGTTATTAAATTAGCATAAGCAGGTTCTCCTAGATGTTTAATGAACTTTTCTAATTCCAAACAGCCTAATTCAAAATACTTGCTAGTGTTAATACTGAATACCATCATTTTTAGCATTTTAATTCTCCTATATTTTTAATAATCAAAATAATATTTTGAATATTTAAACTGTTATCAATTCTTTAGACTTTTGCATTTCAAGTTCTATAATATTCAAGTTCTTTAATCTGCTTGTAAGTCTGCCTTTAATTTCTTCAATATTATCTTTCCTTGTTTTTATATTTAAGCTGTTCATTAAACTGCTATAATTTTTATTTGATGTAAGGATAGCAGTTTTTTCTAATGATCTTATTTTATCAAATAAGTTATAATATCCTTCTGCAGCATAATGAAACCCCACGCTGTCAATATCATCAATCATTATAATATCCGCATATTTAACATTATCTATTTTATTATTTATACTTAATTTCAAGTCTCTGTCCTGAGCATTTTTATTGAATAAGTTTTTATGCATATCTTCAAAACTAGATGCTCTCATATACAATGCCTTGATATCATTAATAGCATATATCTGCCATAACATTTTAAGCATTGTGGTTTTACCTGTTCCGCTTTCTCCTTCCAGATACAGCGAGTTCATACTTCCTAATGCTAAATATTTTTTTATACTGCTTACCAACTTTTGATTATTAAATCTGTCTGAAAAAATATCTAATGTCATATCACTATCTAAAGTATCAAATATCATCTTATACTTTTTTATTATTTTTTCTAAGTCTTCTAGTTTTCCTTTTATCCTGCTTTTTTCATCACTCACACAATGACACATAATAGGAATTAGATTTTCTTTAGAAGATGTTTTAGAATCAGTACCTATAACAAATCCAAACTCATCACATCTTGTGCAGAGAGGATCTTTGCCGTCTCTTGCTGTTTCATATAATTTCTGCAAATGCTTTTTATAACTTAGCAGGCAATAGCCGCTATCCGCAATTTGCAATTTTAGCATACGCTTCATGAATATTTCCTCCTTTTTCTAATTCATTTAATAAAGCATTTAATTTATCAAGTCCTCGAGGTATTGAATATTTTTTATTTTCTTCTTGTGTTTTATTTTCTTTGTATGTATTATTTTTTTGATTTTCATTTTTTTGACATAAAGCCATTCTTAATAAGTCTTGAAGTTTTAGAGAGTATCTTTTATTCAGTGATAATTTTAAGAAATTAAACTTTACTATAGACAAAGCTTCGTCAAAATTGTCATGCACACGTTTATTGAATATATCAATTAAAAAGCTAGTGTATATTTTATGGTATTTATGATTTATTTTAACGCCTATTAATTCTTTATGAAGCTCATTATATTTTTCTAAAAACTCTTCTCTCTTTTTATCCTCTTCTTTTTCTTCTGGAGTTTTTTCTTCTTCGCTTTTTTCTTTTTCCTCTTTGATTAATTTCGGAGGCTGTAAAGGTTCTGTGTTTATGTCTTCATTAAACAAGCTAGGCTCATCATATTTCTGGTCTACAGGTGCATCCATATTTCGTATTGCTCTGTCTTCTTCAACAAGCATCTCTATAGCTTTTTTTAATCCTGCGAAATTATATACCGTTCCTGTTCCTGCAAATCTATCACCTATGTAAACATTCCTGCTTGAGAAAGTTAAATAGCCTTTTGAAAACAGACTTTGTCGTTGTCTTGTATAAATGGTAGATGCAGGGTTGATTTCTTTATCTCTGATTTCTTTATCTCTTTTCCAGCTCAAACTCATTACAGCGATTATAAACTCAAACTCGCTTGCAGTAAGTCCTAATCTTTTTCTGTAATAAATTAATGTATTCGGTATAGAGGTAAAACCTCTATCAAGCATAGCATCGCCATACGTTGCTATTAAGTATTCGCTTTTTACTTCTGGTGTTTCTGTCATCATACTGCTCCGCATAAATATTTTTTTGATTTGTTTTCAAATGATTTAAATAAATTTCTGATGCCGCCAAAGGCGTACCTTCGGTATTGATTTGTTATTTTTTTAACTGATGGATAGTTAAAAGATATGCTCAGATTTATATTAAAAAAGTTGTAAAAAAACTTTTTATTTGCTTTTATTTTCGATATTTTTAAAAATTGATTTTGTTTTAAATCTAGTATGTTTTTTACGCATACTAGATTTTTTATTATGTCGGTTAGTGGAAATTTTGAAACTCGTACCGCTTTCCATATTCTTTTGAAATTCGTTAAAATAATAATTTTTTATTATTGTTATCGATAAACTCGCTTTAAAATAGCTAATAACCTTCTTATTGTCGGTTATTAGCTGCTCGTTTATCTCTTTATTTACTAATAAAAAACTTGTTCGTTAATTATTCCCTGACATTCTATGAATGTCAGGCACTCACAAGTTTTTTATTTTATTGTTATCGATAAACTCGCTTTAAATTAGCTTATAACTTCCTTCGTCAGTTATAAGCTGCTCGTTTATCTCTTTATTTACTAATAAAAAAACTTGTTCGTTAATTATTCCCTGACATTCTATGAATGTCAGGTACGCACAAGTTTTTTATTTTATTGTTATCGATAAACTTTTTTATTACTGCTAATAAAAATTATAAGCGTCTGGAAAGTTCGCCGAAGACGGATAAAGCTTTTTGCTGAAAGCACGCAGAGTAGCGAACAATTTTTATTAGTAATAATAAAAATAAACTCGCTTGATAATATCTAACAATTAATATTATAAAAATTGCTGATATTAGAGATTTGCAAAAATAATAGGGCTTATTTTATTAACAATCAGTTTATAATTACTAATAAAAATTGGGTATATATATCTGATAATTTTTTATAATATCAGTTATAATCTAGTTAATAAAACAATCATAAAACTTTATTTAATAGGAGTATATCCTGTTTCTTCAACTAAATACTGCCCTTGTTCTGAAAGTATAAAGTCTATTAATTTTTTAATATTGTGATTTTTATTTAAAGCCTCTTTGGTTGTTACAGCATAAAAATCATTGGCTAAAGGATAAGAGGAGTTTTGTATATTTTCTCTGCTAGGCTTAATATTATCAATAGATAGAATTTTTATCTCATTGTTTTTTACCATATCGGATGCAAAAAATAAAAATGAATATCCCAAAGCATTTTTTCTATTTCTGTATTCGCTTACTTTATTTATTATATCAAGCATTCCGCCGACTGCTACTGATGTATCAGGATTCATTATATCATTTTCTGCATTCATTGAAGACATAAAATTTATAAAAGCAGTCTGACTTCCGCTGTTTGCATTCCTTTGATAGGCTTTTATTTTCATATTATATCCGCCTACTTCTTTCCAATTATTTATTTTTCCTGTGTATATATTTTTTAGATTCTCTTTTGAAAGATTATCTATTTTATTTTCAGAGTTTACAAAAAATATAAATGCCTCTTTTCCTATAGGAGTTAATATTAATTCTCTGTTATTATCCTCAGCCTCTTCAATTTCATCTTCTGAAGGTGCAGCACAAAATATTAAATCAGCTTTATCATAAATAAGATTAATATAAGCATTATGAGTTTTTGAGCATAATACATAAACTGTATCATAACTGCTGTCTGATGCTACATCATAAACAGTTTCTATTTTTCCGTCATCATTAGTTACTATATAATTTTTATATGGTATCCACTCCAAAAACATATTATTTGTATCTGTGATTTTATAAACAGCATTTGCAAATGATGAATAAAGCGGAAATAATGCTGTAGCTCCGTCAAGTCTTGGAAAATTATTTGTTATTATTAAATCTGACTCATTTGTAAGTTTTGCTATTTTTGAATTGGCATCACTTCTAATATAGTCAAAAGGATAGTATAAATCAAGTCTGATATAATTATCAACTCTTTTTAAATTTTTTTCATAATTATTATAAAGAACAATAGAAAATATACTTATAAGTAATAATATTGCTGCAGATGAAAATATTATGATAAATAGTTTATAGTTCTTTTTTACAAATAATATTATAGAATTTATTATAAAAACTAAAGAAACTGTAATTATAATAAAAGCCGTATTTTGTCTAAAAATCATAGCTATTATAACAGAAATAAAAATAGATATAATAGAAATCGGTATTAAAATAACTGCTAATATATTTATTAATGTTTTCATATTTCTTACTATATTTATTATTTGATTATTTTAATATATAAACTTTTAAATAATAATATCATAATATAAATTAGAAATCAATATTTATTAATTAAAATAAATTGATGAAATAATAAATTAAAAAAAGTAATTATAAAATTTATTTTTTACAATATTTGCAATACTGCCCTATATATTTACTGCTTATTTCAGAATTGATAATCATTATATTTTTTATAATATTTTCTGTAATTATAGATTTTATTAAACTTTATAATCACATAACCGCATCCAGAACGAAACTTTTTAATTAATAATAGATTAAGCGTGCATTCAATAAATTAAAAAAATTAATAAAAATTTGTGCGTATATGCTTTTTATGTTTGAGTATCATATTAAATAAAGCATTTATTATAAAACTATATTTTTAATTATAAATTACGGGATTAAAAAATATAATATATATAAAATAAAAGGATAGCCTTATAGTGAGAACTATCCTTTTATAATTATTTTTATTTAATTAAATAATTTATGCAGCTTCTTTTTTAATCTTAGTTTGATAGAACCAATCAACAAATACAGCTATAGCATTATCTCCTGATACATTAGCAGCAGTACCGAATGAGTCCTGAGTTAAATATAATGCTATCATCAAGCCTTGTAATTCTTCTCCTGTTATTCCAATCATATAAAGAAAAGGCAAAGCACTCATAACAGCACCTCCGGGAGCACCGGGAGCTGCAACCATAGCTATGCCTAACATAAGTATGAAAGGAAGTATTGAACTGTAAGTAGGAGTTTGTCCTAAAATTAATATAACAGCAGTAGAACAGCAAGTTAATGTTATCATAGAGCCTGCCAAATGTATAGTAGCACAAAGAGGTATAACAAATTTTCTAATCTGTTCTGATACTCCGTTTTTTTCTGCTGCTATTAAACTTACAGGTATAGTTGCTGCACTGCTTTGAGTACCTACAGCGGTAAAGTATGGAGGAATCTGATTTTTAATAAGCATTATAGGTGATTTTTTTCCTATAATACCAGCTATTATAAATAAAGCTGTAATATAAAGTATATGAATAGTAATAACAACAGCAAATACTTTACCGAATATCACAAGTATATGCTGTATGCTTCCTGCATAAGCTAAATTAGCAAAAGTTCCTAAAATATGCAAAGGAAGTATAGGTATTATTATATTTTTTAAAATTGCCTGTATAACTTCTTCTGAATCTCTTACTATAGAAAATAATTCCTCTCCTTGTTTTTTAGGTCTCAGCATTGTTATCCCAATACCCAAAATAAATGCAAATACTACAGCAGATGTAACATCAAATAAAGGCTTAAGAGGTATAGTAAAATAACTGCTTAATCCAGATTCAATTTTCACACTGCTTAAAGCTGAAGCACCTAAAAGAGAAGGAAAAAGACTTGAAGCTACTAAAAATGCTATGCTTCCTGCTAGTAATGTGGAGCTATAAGATATAACAACTGTAATTCCTATTAATTTACTAGCCCCTTCTGTAAGGTTTGCAATACCATATCCTATAAAAGCCACTATCATAAGCGGTATAATGAAATTCAAGAATAAACTGAATATACTGCTTATAGTTACAAAAATTCTAACCACAGGTGCAGGAAGAAATATACCTGCTAATATACCAAGAATTATACCTATAATAATTCTTGGTAAAAGACCTATTTTGTTCATTTATTTTCTCCGTTTTTTTATTTTATATTTTCTACTAGTATTGTATATTTTTTTCAAGCATTCAACTAACATATATGAATTTTAGATTTTTTTACTATTAATAATAATATATTATAATTTTTTATAATACAAATAATACTTATTTTTTAATTCCATATTGTTATGATTTAATTAATTAAACATCTATGCAATGTATTTGACAAAATAGTTTATTTTAGTATAATTTAAACATACAATTAAGGATATCAGTAAATGAGAATAGGATACGGATATGATTCGCATATATTTGCAGAAAACCGCAAACTAATATTGGCAGGCATAGAAATTCCTTATGAATTAGGATTAAAAGGACATTCTGATGCTGATGCAGTTATTCATGCCCTTATAGATTCTATATTGGGTGCATTAGCACTTGGGGATATAGGAAGCCATTTTCCTGATAATGATGAGCGGTATAAAAATATCTCTTCTATGGAGCTTTTAAAAGAAGCAGTATGCATAATGGAAGAAAAAAAATATTCTATATCTAATACTGATATAACAATTATATTAGAAAAGCCAAAATTGAGAAATCATATAGATACTATGAGAGAAAATCTATCCAAAGTTTTGAAAACTGATATAGAAAATATTTCAATAAAAGCTAAAACTAATGAAAAAATGGATTCTATAGGCAGAGGAGAAGGCATTGCAGTTCATTGTGCATCATTATTAAAAAAATAAAAATTTAGGAAAAAATATATGGCATCTAAAATTAATACGAAATATTTACTTGATTTAGTTTCAAGAAGCTTTGCTTTAACTATACCATTACTGGATAAAAATAAAAAAAATAAAGTAGAAGTGCAGTATTTACTTGCAAGAATAATAGATACTATTGAAGATTCTATGCATAGTCATCAAGATAAAGAAACATTAATAACAGGCTTCATTAATATATTAAAAACAGAAAATATTGATAATCTTGAAAATTTCAAGAAGGTGCTTATAGAAAACAGCATAAATGAAAATGATAAAGTTTTAATAGAAAATGCAGATACAGTTCTTAAACCATTTTTCACTTTCAGACAAGACATAAAAAATATATCTATTTCATATTTAAGGGAAATGGGTTATGGTATGATTTATTATCAGGATCATACTATATCAACATTTGAAGATTTAGATGATTATTGCTATTATGTTGCAGGTACTGTGGGACTTTATCTTACAGAACTTGTAAAAATACTGGATAATTTAGAGTTAGATAAAGAAAAAGCTAAAAATTTAGGAAGATTTTTACAGAAAGTTAATATTATAAAAGATGCCAAACTGGATTATAAAGAAAAAAGAGTATTCTGGCCCCTAAGTTTATTTGACAATGAAAATCCTGCACCTTATTTTGAAGATGGTGCTTATATGGATAAATCTATGGAAATTTTAGTAAAAATGATAGAATCTGCTATGAATGAATTTAAATACTCTGTAGAATATATTATGTCTATAGATAAAAAAGCTTTAGGATACAGACATTTTTGTTTGGTGGCAGTGCTTATGGGATATGAAACAATAAAACTTATGAAAAGTAATTATAATATATTTATGGGCGAAACTGTAAAAATACCTAGAAAAAACACATTGGAAATAGTTACAAAAGTTAAAGCAGATTTTTATACCAATAAAAAATTAGAAGATTTGCTTGAAAAAGCATTTGATAAAGAATCTGAAATTCCTATTAATTAATATATATCAATTCTTTCATAAAGCATTATTTTTTTATTGATATAAATACGAACATATATTAAAATTATGTAAACTTTAAATTACGGAGTTATAATAAATATGTTAATTAGAAAGTATGCTGTCATATTGATAGTTTTTATTATTAGTATATCTAATGTATTTTCTCAAACCAATAAAAATGAAGAAGATATATATAAAGATTCAAAATATATAAAAAATGAAGAAGAGGCGAAAGCTGCTTATAGTTTAGCTTTATTTTATAAAGAAAGAGCATTAGCTAATAAAGTTTACAATGAACAAAATATAAAAGATTTAGAAAGTGCTAAAATACTGCTTCAGGAAGTTTTAAAATATATTCAAAATAAGGATATATATATAACATTATCCGAAACCTATGAAGCTTTGGGAGAATATTATGAAAGCTCAAAGATTTATGATAAATTAGTTATTGATAATAATGAAGATATTGATATACTATTAAAAGCTGCTGAAAGAAATATATTTATTCTTAATAATATAGATAAGGCAAGATATTATTTAGAATCTGCTTATGAAATAGACAGCTCCAATAATGA
This sequence comes from uncultured Brachyspira sp., assembly GCF_910578695.1. Taxonomy (GTDB): domain Bacteria; phylum Spirochaetota; class Brachyspiria; order Brachyspirales; family Brachyspiraceae; genus Brachyspira. Next base: position 72,749 of record NZ_CAJTQJ010000003.1, on the reverse strand, counting down.
TGTTTTAATATTATTAGGCTTTACATTCTATGATAAAAGAGAGCTTGAAAGGGCTGTATATTATTTTTCTAAAGCAGATGAAAGTAAAAAAGCGAATAATAATAATTATCTTAGTTATTATAATTTTTATTATGGTATGAGTGAATTTTATTTAAGCAGATTTTCTAATGCTATTAACAGATTAAATAAACTTAAAGATGTTGAATTATCACCTGCCGACAGATACAGTGCAGCTTATGGAATGGTAAAAAGCTATCAGGCTTTAGAGAAATATAATGAAGCTTATTCAAACAGCATACTTATAAATGATGCTTTATTTTTAAGTGCATATTTAAGTTTTATGTCAGATAAAAATGATGAAAGATTATTTGATATGATTGATCCTTCAGATCCTAATACCCCTAAAATATTATCTATAATTACAGAGGCTAAAACTTCAGGATACAGCAATGCTCTTAATATGATAGAAACTGATTTGGAAAGAAAAGAAATAGATTTAGATATTATACAAGCATATTATAAAATGGTATCCAAAATAGGAAATAATGAAAATAAAATAAATTCAGAAATGGATATAGTATCATTTTACTTTATGATTAATAATATAGATGCTCTTCCTAAACATATTGATAATTTGATTAGCTATGATAAAAGCGGAAAATTTAATAATTTATATCTGCAGGCTGCTTTAGAGTTTAAAAATCAAAATAATTTTCAGTCATCAAAAGAAATGCTTAATAAATATTTAGCTTTAGATAATAAAAATATAAAAGAAAATGAATTGGTATCATTAGTATTAACTGCAGCAGATATAGGAGAAAGCTATTTAGCCATAAAGGCAATTGAAAAATATGAAAAAGAAAAATATTCTTACAGCTATTTGAAAGCATATTCATCATTACTTAATAATGATAATGAAAATGCTTATAAATATCTAAATGAAGATTATGAATATTTCAGCAATAATAAATCGAATACTAATGATTATAGAATAAATATACCTTATATGACAGCATTATCATTAAATAATACAAATTCAGCTTTATTATATGCCAATTATAAATATTCTCAAAATACAAACTCAGCCGAAAATATAAATAGTTTATCTTGGGCATTAGTGTCATTAGGAGAAGACTTGGATAAGGCTATAGAACTTTCTAAATATGCAGTTAAATTAGAGCCTAATTCTCCGCATTATATAGATACTTTAGGTTTTGCCTATTATAAGAAAGGCGATTATGATAATGCTTTGAAAACATTATTAAAAGCTGTTTTATATATAGATGAAAATTCTAAAGCTGAAATATACAGCCATATTGCAGATGCATATTATGCTAAAAATGATTATAAAAATGCTCTTAAATATTATAGAAAATCAATATCTTCATATAAAAAAGAATTTGATTATGATGAAAATAGAATAAAAGATAAAATAGAAAGTTTAACAGATAAACAATAAATAGGTTTTATATTCTATACTTGACTTATTTTAAGAGGCTAATTAATAATGATAAAAAAGAATATATTTATTATAATATTTTTAATAATTTATAATTTTGCATTTGCTCAAAATGAAAAAGAAATAATAGAGGAGGCTTTCAGCAGATTTTCAAAATCTCCGTTTACTTCTGTATATTCATCAGGCGGAGCTTTTTACAGCGGCGATGATTTAGACCAGCTTCCTATGCTTGTTAACTATTATAAAAACAGCAATAATAAATATATAAATGTTGTTGATGGACTTTTAGGAAGTATGATAATGTATGCTAATGTTAATAATAATAATCTTACATTAGATTTGCCTGAACTTGAAGCACCTTTAAAAAGAAATTTCAATGAATTTGCATTAGAGGCTCCTATTATGCGTTTTCCTAAAGTTTATGCAGATATATTAGATTATAAATTTATAGACTTATCTAAAAAAATAATTAGCAGCAATATCACTTTAGGAAAGAATTGGCATACATTAAAAATAGGATATAATGACAGAGTAGATACTATAATTTTCTCGGCATCTACATATAGAGTAAGAAATTTCTCATCTGCTTTTTTGGATAATGTCGTTGATATAGAATTGGGCTCTTATACTACTGTTAATAATATACCATACCCTAAAGAGTTTATAATAAAAAGCAAAACAGATAAAAGAGAACTTCGTTATAATATTACAAATGTATCTGCAGGAGATAAGGCTAAGCAGGATGCTAAAAAATTAGGCTGGTAATTTTATGAATTATTATTCAGAATTAGAAAATATCAGCAATTTTTCTCATATAAATATCGATGATAATAAAAAAGAAAAATTAATTGAATATTCATCTCTTGTAATTGAGTATAATAAAAATATTAATATTACAGGGGCTAAAAATACTGAAGATTTTTTTTATTTTCATATAATAGACTGTCTTCTTGCTTTGGAAATATTTTCATCTTATGATAATATAATAGATATAGGCTCAGGTGCAGGGCTTCCTTCAATACCTCTTGCTATTGTATTTAATGATAAGAAATTTACTTTATGCGAATCCAAAAATAAAAAGGCAGAATTTTTAAGATTGGCAAAAGATAAACTTCAATTAAATAATATAGAAATAAAATGCATTAATGCTTATGAGATAAAAGAAAAATATGACACTATCACATCAAGGGCATTTTCTGATATATCATCGCTTTTAAAAATATTTAATAAGATTAAAAATAAAGACTCTAAATTAATAGCCTATAAAGGAAAAATAAAAAAAATAGAAGAAGAACTTAAAAATGCAAATATTCAAAAAAGTAAATATAATATAGAAATAAAAAAATTACAGATAGAAGATAAAGAAAGGCATATAGTTATAATATCTAATTTATAGGATTTTCTTCTTTTATTTTTGTTTGTGTTTGTGCATTTGCAGATGCAGCAGATTTTAAGTCTATGCCGAGCATAAATAAAAATATAAATCCTATTATTACTATAGGAACAATACCCATAATATGATATACAAGAGCATAAGGAGCAGCTATAGTTTTATCTACACCTATAAGCGAAAGTCCGAAAATTATAGCCCATTCAAAAGGTCCTATTCCAGAAGGTGCAGAAGGCACTGCAAAACCAAATCCGCCTATAGCAAAAATAAATAATGCTGTTATTGGGTCAGCTTTTATATTAAAAGCAGTTAATAAAAATCCTATTGTTAATATCTGCCCTATAAGATATAAAGCTGTATAGAAAAATATTAGAAATATATGTTTAGAATCATTTTTAAATCCTATTCCGTCTATAAAATTGCATGAAAACTCTATTAATTTGCTTCCAATATTTTTAGGCAGTATTGAAAAAACTTTATGAAAAACCTTATGAGCAAATTCTCTCTGCCATACTAAAAAAATCAATACTAAAAAACCAATTATAGATAAAATAAATAAAGCAATAGCAGCATAAGTAACTGTTTTAGGTAAATTAGGTATAAATATTACAGATACTGTTAATATAATTCCTCCTGTTATGACATCGAAAAGTCTTTCAGTAACAACAGAAGCTATCAATGCAGACTTACTTACATTTTCTTTAACACCTAATATATAAGCCCTTGCCACCTCTCCAAGTTTAGCAGGAAGTATATTATTTCCCATATATCCTATATAAGCAGCCATAACTATAGTTCTTTTTTTAATATTCTTTTCTAAAGGAATAAAACATTCCCATCTTAATCCCCTCAATGCTATTATTAATACGCTTAATATTAAAGAAATTATGAAATATGGAATATGGATATTTTTTACTATCTCAATAGATTCTTTTATATTAATTCCTCTGAAAGCAAAATATAAACAAATTATGCTTACGGCTATGCCTAATACTATTTGTATGATAGTTTTATAATTTTTATTCATTAATAATTTTCCTAATTAAAAAATGTTTTCTATCTTACAAAATTTTTCATAAGGGCAATAAAGTTATCAAAATCATCAAGCATATTATTTGCTATATCAAGATTAAATTTCTGCAGATATTGAACTTTATTTGAATTGCTGATTTCTAATTTAGTATTATTTTTGCAGTCTTCAATAATATTTTTTACTATAGTAGTTAAATCTATAACAGAATTATATACATTCAGAATAATTTTGCTTCCCTCAGAATCAATTTTACTAACCATAGTTTCTATCAAGTCTTTATTTGCATTTGCTTTATTTTTAGATATAATCCAAGTTTTCAGACGCTTAAAATTTTCAGATTCAGGACTTAAAGTAGCATCAAATTTTTGTATAGCTTCTCTTGTATCATTTAAAATATAAAAAGCATCTAATCCTTGAGAATTTCTATTTTTATCTATGAATTCAGCCCCTAAAAACATATCATTAAGAGCATCTTTATAATTTACATCAAAAATTTCTATAATAAATGTTTTTATATACTGAAGAGGTTCTACGCATGTAAATAAAGGACAGTCAAATTTTTCCAGCTGTTCATTTTTTTCTTCATTTACATTCTGCATTTTTATAATTTCTATGCCGTTAAACATTTTATTTCTCATACCTGCAATTTTACTGCTTTTTATATCAGAAACTATACTATCCATATCTTTTTTAAGATTATTTGTAAAGTCTGTTATATAATTTACAAATATATTAACATTAGAAGGACTGATAGTACATTTATAAGTAAAGTCTTTAAGCAGATAAACTATAATATCATGCATCATACTAGGAGACTGCAGATATTTTACCCTAGCTAAAAATGATTTAATATTCTTTTCAGGTATAGCAGGCATTCCTAAATACTGCTGAAAAATATTTAAAGCAGATAATAATTCTTTTCTTATAACAATAGAACTGACAGCATAATCCAGCTTTACTAAATCATCAACTATCTGCATATTAGAACTAGGCTTAAACTGAGGATTAGAGCTATATGCTCCGTCTACAAATGAAGGACAAAATGCCCTTAAAAAAAGAAAAAAATCAAAATTAGATAGCTGAGCAAAATCTTTAAGGAGATTAAAAGTTAAATTTATTTCTTTTCCGCTTTCTCCGCTTATGAATTTTTTAAACTTTACAAAATTATTTTTTATCTCATTAAATACATTATTAGGATTCTTACCCTCCTGTATTTGAGATAACATATAATCTCTATTTAAAGTAGAATATAATTCTTTTATTTCATCGCTAAAAGAAACTTCTATTAAATAATATGAAAATTGCTTTCCGTCTTTTACTATAAACTCTTCTTTTAACGGACCAAGTAAAGGACCTATAACTTTATACATTTCAAATATAAATTTAGCACAAGTAGTTGTTATAGCTTTAGTTTTCAAATCTACAAAATTATATTTATGCTTAGATATTCTGTCAGAATATTCTTCCATACGCATCTTTTCTACTAGTTCAGGAGTTCTTATATTAAACAAATTGTATTTTATATAATCAAAAAAATTCACCGTTGCAATCCTATATCTATTTTATAAATATTGTTTAATATATAATATACTAAATTAATTAATATTGAAAGTTTTTTATTCATTTTTTTATAATAAAATATCAGTCTTTAATAGATTCCAATGCTTTTTTAGCTTCTTCATAATTATTATCTATTTTTAAAGCCTGTTCAAAGTTTTCTATAGCTAATTTTCTATTTCCAATTGAAGCATATATAGAACCCATATTATAGTATATTAATTTATCATTACTATTAACTTCCAATGCTTTTTCTAAATATCTTATAGCCATTTTATTACTGTTTTTATTTCTATAACAAGAAGATATATTGCATAAAATATATGAGTTTTTCCCTTCATAATTGGCATTAGCCTCGTGAAAAAGAGAAAGAGCCTTATCATAATCTGCATTATTATGATAAAGACATCCTAATAAATTTATTATATCATTGGTAGGTTTAGCATCATAAGCAAAATTAGCATATTCCAAAGATATATCATATTCCTTCCAAGCATAAGACTGAAAAGCAATATAAGCACATCTTTTATAATCTTTAGGTATTATTTTTATATTTCTTGAAATTTCTAATGCCTTTTCTAAATACTTTCTTCTATTCTCTTTGTCCATTACAGATAAATATTCATATATAAAAGCATTTTCTTTGCCGTTATTTAATAGTTTTGTAAAATATGGTAAAGCATCATTATATTTATTTTTTTTCATATAAAGAAATCCTATCATATACAACGCTTCAGGATAATCAGGATTATTTGATAGAATAACATTATAATAATGCTCAGCATCATCAATTCTGCCTTCTTTAAGAGCTATTCTAGCTAAAATTGATAAAGTATTCGGGTCTTGCGGATTTTTAGACAGAATAGAATTATATTTAGCCAATTGCTTATCATATTTACCAGCCATAAATAAACTCACTTAATTATTTTTTATGTATTATAATTCTTAATAAAAATATAAAGAATAAATAATCATTAATAAAATTTTAACATCATATCTTTTCTATAATCGGAAAATATATCATTTTCAATAGAATTTCTCAATTCTTTCATAAATCTCTGCATAAATCTTACATTATGTATAGTCATAAGAGTAGAAAATAGTATCTCATGCGTCTTATCCAAATGATTTAAATATGCTTTAGAGAAATTCCTGCAGGTATAACAATCGCATACATCTTCAAGCACAGTATCGTCCATTCTATATTTAGAGTTTCTTATTCTCACAACTCCGTTCATAGTAAAAGCCTCTCCGTTTCTGGCATTTCTAGTAGGCATAACACAGTCAAACATATCTATGCCCTCCATAACAGCATTAAGTATATCACGAGGCTCGCTTACTCCCATTAAATATCTTGGCTTTTGCTTATTAGTATAAGGCATTACTTTAAAAAGTACTTCATGCATCTTCTCAGGAGTCTCCCCTACAGAAAGTCCCCCTATAGAATAAAAAGGAAAATCCATATTTACTAAAGTTTCAGCACTTTCTTTTCTCAAATCATCAAACATTCCGCCTTGTATAATGCCTCCGAGATATTGATATTCTCTGTTTTGAGTACTGTCATGATATTTTTTACATTCTTCAGCCCATTTATGAGTTCTAAACATTGCCTCTTTAACATAATCATAAGATGCATCATGTTTGGAGCATTCATCAAGACACATTATAAAATCAGCCCCTATAATATGCTCAGCCTCCATTACATTTTTAGGAGTAAAAAAGTATTTAGAACCGTCTATATGCGAACTGAATTCTACCCCCTCATTATTAATTTTTCTTAATTTTGCAAGTGAAAATACCTGAAAGCCTCCTGAATCCGTAAGCATAGCACCTTTCCAGCCCATAAACTTTTTAACGCCCCCGAATTTTTTTAATACCTCAAGTCCCGGCTTCAATACTAAATGATAAGTATTTGCTAGTATTATTTTACTTTCAGTTTCTTCTATCATAAGAGGAGTTAATGCCTTTACGGTTGCTTTTGTACCTACAGGCATAAAAACAGGGGTATCTATTTCTATTCCATTAATATTTATTTTTCCAAGCCTTGCTGAAGTCTGAGTACTGTTTTTTAGTACATTAAAAGTAAATGACATATTATACCTTACTTAAATATTTTATAATATTTTATATGAAAAATGATAAATATCAAATTTTATAAGCAAAAAATATTGTATTTTCATATTGCTTATATTATCATAAAAACAATTATAATCTAAATATATTTGATTTTTTATATATGAATTAGTTAAATATAATGCAGTTTATTTAAATAATAACTATAATAAGAATAATATATAAAATTAAATATTAAAAAACCCTATACTATTTTATTGTATAGGGTTTAACGCTTTTTTAATCATCTGCTTCCATCTGGAAGTTTGAATAAATGTATAGCATTCATCAATTCTTTTGACTGATCAAACAGAAGTTCAGCAGAAGCTGTAGCCTCTTCTACTAATGCCGCATTTTTCTGAGTTGTGGAATCCATTTCAGCAATTGCAACTTTTACCTGATCTATTCCGTTTTGCTGCTCTATAGACTTATTGCTTATTCCTTCCATAATTTTAGAAGCATCATCGATTTTATTCTGTATTTCTATAAATATTTCCTGAGATTCTCTAGCTGTACCTGTAGCTTTATCTATCTTTTCATAAACATTTTCAATCAAATCAGTAATACTTTTTACAGAAGTCTGAGTAGTTTGTGCCAGATTTCTAACTTCAGCAGCAACAACAGCAAATCCTTTACCCTGCTCGCCTGCTCTTGCCGCCTCTACTGAAGCATTAAGAGCAAGTATATTTGTCTGAAATGCAATATCTTCAATTATTTTTGTAATATCTTTAATTTTTGAGCTTGCATCATGCACTTCTTCTATATTCAAAGTAGTTTCTGATATTATATTTCCTGCATTTTCCACAGATGATTTTGAATCTAATATCATTCTGCTTCCGTCTATAGAATGTTCAGCAGAATCTCTTATTGTAGATGAAATTTCTGTCATAGAAGCTGATGTTTGTTCTATGCTTGCCGCCTGACTTTCTGTTCTATGTGCCAAATCATTATTTTGTTCTGACAGCTCTTTTGCAGCCATTGTAATATTATTAGCAGTTTCTTCAACAGTTTTTATAGTATTTACTAATTTCTTTCTCATAGCAACAAAAGCATCTGATAATTCTCCAAGTTCATCTTTTCTTTTAATTTTCTGTTTTGTAGTTCTTAAATCCCCGTCAGCTATTTCCTTAGCAACGCCTACTAATAAATGAAGCGGTTTTGTTATAGAAACAATAAATATTGATATAAATATTGATAATGAAATAATAGATATAACAGATATAATTATCATCATAGTAGTCATTCTATTATTAGCTTCATATATTTCAGATTCTGTAGCAGATACTCCAAGCACCCAAGGCTGAGATTTTAATGTAATTACAGATGATACTCTTTTTTCGCCGCCGAATGTATAAGTTAATATGCCTTGTCCTAAATTAAAAGCATCTTTAAATTGCTCCGGTGCTGTTTCATTTATATTTTCAATTTCGCTATGAATTTTTATTATTCTATTTTTATCAACTGCATACATATTTCCTGTTTTTCCTATAACAAGAGGCTCAATATGATCTTTATTTAAAGTAGTCCAATCAAGCATCATATACATATATCCAATCAGCTGATTATTATTATTCATTACTTTTTCAAGTAAAACCAAAGACCAGTCGCCTGTTGTAAGCGAATGCGTAATATTTTCTCCAAATACGCCTTTGGCACTGCCGTTTATTTTTTCCCTTAAATCAGGATGTATATTAAAAACATTTTGTCCTACTAAATTAATATTATCAGAATCTATTAAAATATTTCCTTCTAAATCTGATAAGCCTATATTAATTATATATTTATTCAGCAATTTCAATTCTTTAAGACTATTTAAGGCTGTAAGCTCTTCATTTCTTAACTGTAAATATTGTATTATATTATAAGAAGTAGAATATGTACTTGCAATGATTAATTGATCGTCAAACCAAGTATCAATAAGCGAAGCATATCCTAATACAGTATTATTATATCCTGAATATGTAGCATTTTTAATACCGTCAGATGCTATTATTTCCGTTATTACTATTAGTATTACTATAAATATGGCTACCATAGATACAATAATAAGCGGCATTTTTAACCTTAAACTTTGAAACTTTCTCATACAAAATATACTCCTAAATTATTATAAAACAACCTACTTTCATAATATACTTTATTTTTTAAAAAAAACTACAATTTTTTTTAATATTTTCATAAATTTATGATTTTATTTATTTTTTTATATTTTTATAATTCGGCATATATAATAAAATTTTTATATAATATACCATTTTTTTAATTAGAACTAAGCGTATCATTTTTCTTAATTTATTTTTAAATGATATTTTAATTTTTATTTTAAAGTTTTTATTATAAATTATAAATAACTATAAACATATATTTTTAGAACATTATTTTATAATTATTTAAAATAATTTATAATCATTAAAAATATATTTATACAGTACTTAATATAACAAATTTATACTGTGTTTTTTATATAATAAATATACCAAAAAAATAATTATGCAAATAAAAAACTAGTTAAATAATTAATAGTAATATTATAAAGTGCAAATTTTTTTAATATTTTTTAATAATTTAAAGTATACAAATAACAATTGATAAATGAATTTTTTATATAGTATAGAGCTTGAAAAAAATAATTAATATAGTTATCATATTACTTATTTTTTGGATTTACTATTATGAAAAAATTTATAACTATAATTATTATATTTTTATTATTATTATCATGCGGCAATGGAGGAGCTTCATCTATAGGATTAGTTCCAGCACCTAATACTAGAATGTCATCAGATTATGCAGAAGCAGAAAGTATTGTTAATGATGCATATAATGCTGTTAATAATGATGCTAATATAGAAAGAAAATTAATAGTTTCTGCTGATATAAGAGTAAATTCAAAAGATGCAGAAAAAAGCTATAAATCAATAGAAGAAAAATTAAAAGAATATAATGGATATTTTGATAATGTTGAGTCTTCAAAAAATAGGTATTATCTTACTATAAGAATACCTAAAGAAAATCTTTACAATTTTATAGACTTTATAGAGAAAAATGAAAAAGTTGAAAATAAAAGTATAAATACTCAGGATGTTACAGAAACTTATTATGACACAGAAAACAGAATAAAAAATAGAGAAGTGCTTTTAGAAAAATTGAGAAATTATTTAAGAGAAGCTAAAAATATAGATGAAATACTAAAAGTAGAAGACAGAATCAATACTTTAACTTATGAAATAGAAAGTATGAAAGGAAATTTAAAGAATCTGCTGTCATCTGTTGATTATTCAAAAGTAACTTTGAATATATCAAATACTGAAGCAATAAAAAGTAATACAAATATATATAATAAATATTTAAATTTAATTTCATTTTTGAAAGAATTTTTCTCAGGTATAATATTCTTTTTAATAGGCTTTACAGCTGCTGCTATTCCTATAATATTAATATTGGCATTATTCTATTATATATGCTTTGGAAAAATAGGATTAATAAAGAAATTATATAAAAAAATCAAGTAAATTTCATATACATACTGCTGGTATATACAAAAATTCATTTTTTTTAATAAATTTATATCTTTTATGGAACTTTTTAATTTTATAATCGTCTAATAAAGCATAATAAAATGAAATGATAAAAATAAAAAAGGAGAAAATATATGAGAAAAAATATTATAATTTTTATTTCAGCATTAATAATGATTTTTGCTTCAATGTCTTTATTCGGACAATACGGCAGAAATTATGATGCAGGTTATGGAAGGGAATACGGAAGATGTTATGGATACAATGATGTATATGGCAGAGGATATCACAGAGAGGGATATAGAGAAGGACATAGAGGAGGATATAGAGAAGGACATAGAGGTTATCATAGAGAAAGATATAGAGGATATAACAGAGGATACAGCTATCATAATAATACACTCACTCAAGAGCAAATTGATGAGGTAAGAAGCATAGAGGATAAATATTTTCCTCAAATGGATACTTTAAGAAGAGAGATATATAATCAGACACAAAATATAAATGCTGAAATGAGAAAAGAAACTCCTAATCAGGATGCAATTAATAATGCAATAGATTTGAGAAGTAAAGCTCAGGCAGATTTACAAAAATTGAAAACTCAATGCTTTTTAGAAATAGATAAAATATATAAAAATAAATAATTTTTTAATCGCTAGGTTAAAATCCCTGTACAATTATTAATTATACGGGGATTTTATTTTTTATATTTATATTATATAATAGTTATATAATATAAAACAATTAGGAGGGTATATTATGAAAATATTATTAATGTTTTTAAGTATTGTAAGTATAGCTTTTTCGCAATATTATTATTCTCCAGCTCCAAGAGTTGGGAATATAAAGCCTTTTATTCCTCCAAGTACAAAAACTACGATACCGCTTTATCCTTATAAAAATGATTTAACTGCCCCAAGATATTCAAATCCAGGGTACACTAAAAGCTATTATAGAAACGGCAGATTTCATTATTTTGGAAACGGATATATGAGTTATAGAGAAAGACAGAAGCTAAAGGCAATAGACGGAAGATATTCTCCTAGATACAGAATGCTTGAAAATCAAATAAGAATAAATAATTCTGCTATTAAACCTGAAATGAATCAAAAAAATCCGAATGATAATATTATAAATAATGCTGTTAATGATAATTTCAGAATAGAGATGGAAATGCAGATGATTAGAACATTAAGAGAATTAGATATAAATAGACATTTCAGATAATAACAAATAAAAAGTGTATTTATGATAAATGCACTTTATTTTTTATTAATAATAATCTCTGTAGTATTTTTTATAATCATCTTCATCATTATTATCTTTATAGTTTTCAATGTATTTATAATTATCATCAAAAAATTTAAACATACTGATAATAAATTTACTGCTTATATCTAAATCGCCTAAATATATGTATAATGGATCTTCTGATATTATTCTTCCTTTAAATTTTTTCAAATAATAAGTCTGAGGATCTTTCAAATATATAAAAAGATAATTCTCTATAATATCTAAATCTTCTATCTCCTGCCAAAGAACATATATATAGCTTTTTACAAGTAAGTTATTATAGTATATTCCCTTATCATCTAATATAAAGCTAGCTTTTTTAAAAATTACGCTTCTTATTAATATAATAGAAAGTATAATTATACCGAATATAAAAAAAGATACTACAAATATAATAGCAGCCTTCATATCTTTATCAGGATTTTTTGTAAACAGCACATCTATTAAAAGCACAGCAATAATTAATCCTATCATCATTATGGCAAAGAATCTTATATTATTTATATAAATTTTAATAGAGAATTTACTGTCTGAAAATAATTCATTTATATCTTTCATAATTAAACCTCATCATTATCATTTATTATGTTGTTTATATTATTATAAAAATAATATTATATATTGATAATTTTATTTATATGCATATCAATTTTTAGGAAACTGCTTTCTTCATAATTTATTGATATTTCATCTTTATTTGATTCGCTGTACATAATTTATTTATATATTAAATATTATAATAATTCAATAGGGCAATTATATTATATAAAGAATTTTTAATAATAAGGCAGTAATAAATATACGGAAAATATAAATTATATGGCTTTTACAATTTCATCAATATTTTTTGTTCTTGAACTTTTACAATAAGGACATTTCTGATTATTAATTTTTATTATAAGTAAATTTATAGTATGTTTTTTTCTTCTTACGGTAAATCTTCTTTTGCAGCTTTTACATTGATAAAAATACGGAGGTTCATTTAAACGCATATAAATATCCTTTAAATAATATTATTTTTATTATCGTAAAGATTTAAATTTTATTAAGAATTAATATTATGGTATAATACTAACAGTTTAACAACCCTAGAATAGCTTTTAATTCCGTCTTTCTGACTATTTGCTTTTAAATATGCATCATTAACTTTTAGGCTTACTTTTGATAGATTTCCAATATAGTTTTGCCAAAACTCATAATATTTTTTTATTTCTTCTTTGGTATCATTATTTAAATTTGACATTAAATATGCATAGCTTTCATCTCTTTTAATCTCATTCAATACATAAAGAAGTGCCTCAAAATTACCTGAATATCTTACAAAAATATCCGTATGTTTAGAGCAGGCTATATATGATATAAAATTAGCCTCATCTTCATAAGCAATTCCTATTTGATGAGCCATTTCATGAGCTATTGTGAAAGGCATTGATATGCTTGGAATTAATGTATTTACATTTGCCTCAGAAGTAAAAGGGGAATATATACCTGTTATTTGCATATAAAGAAATATTTTAGATATCATTATAGGCTTTGTTCTGAAGTAATGCATATTCAAAAAAGAAAACTCTTCAAATACTTTATTATATTCAGATTCTATCATTCTATTTAAAGCCTGATAATTAGTATTGATTTCTTTATACTTCATTTCATCTTTAATATTATTAATATTTTTTATCAATGCATCAGCCAATAAATATATATCATTATCGTTTATATCTTTAGGAGGATAATTTTCTATTAGAGGAAGTCTATGATAATTTAATCCCCATACCAAAAGAAATATTATATATATAATAACCATAGAACATGCAAATACATATATAAAATTTAATGCCGTTTTAATTTTATCTGTTAATGAAGCTGCATTTGAATTAAAGAAAGATTTTTTAACTGCTATTATAATAAAAATAAATACTGCTGTAAAAAACAAAAAAAGCAGTAATTCGCCTACAGAAAAACTAAAATTTGAAGAGATTCTATTTATAGAGCCTGATATTTTTTTATATAATAATCTGGAATAAAAATTTTCTATAAAGTTCTTTGATAATGCCGCTATTTTTAGTAAAACAGCAATAAAAATAAGAGACAATATTAATGTTATTTTACTTTTCATCTTGATAATATTATAGCAAAAAAACAAAAATTGTAAATATATAATATTATTTCATCTTTTTAATATCAGCATCCAATTTTTTCTTCCAAAGATCATACATTTTCTTTTTTTCTTCGGATTCTTCTACTTCATTTAAATATATATGTATTCTTCTAAGACAAGCTACAATATTTAAAGCCATTTTCATATCATCTATTCTTTTATCCTGAAGTTCATATTTAGTTCTATACTCTTCAGCGGATTCTTCTAAAAGTTTTTTTACTAATTCCATCAATTTTACTCTGAATTTATATCCTGCCACTTCAGGACTTAATTCTTTAATATAGCTTTTAAAGTCTATAATATTTTTAGCTATAACAGCAAATCGAGCCTCTATTTCAATGAAATTCTGAAGCCATTTAGAGTTTTCTCCATAGCAGTATTTCAAATAATCTATAATATAGCCGAATGAACAAATGAATTTATATCTCCATTCATCAGATAATTTATCTTTAAAATATTCATGCATTTCTTCATTCATAGAAAGAGAATCATCGGTATAATTTCCAAATACCTCTTCTAAAAGCATAATAGCTTTATTTATATATCTTCTTCCATCATTAAGCTGATTATCAGAACGCACATCTATATGTTCTATTGCTATATAACAAATAGTTGCAACAAAAGAAGATGCCTGAACATAAAGCACAGCAAGTTCTACTTTTTTATTTGCTTTTTGAAAATCATCTTCCAAAGCAAGAAGTTCTTTTTCTGCCTGCGTCAATTTTGATTCTACACCTGCAAGAAAATTTTTATATTTATTTTGCATCCTATTGCATTCAGCTTTTGCCGCTTCGCTTATTTTTGCCACAATTTATCCTCCACATTATTATTATCGGAAAGTGATTTTTAATTATTTAAACTAATAGGCATAGAGACGAAAAAAGTAGTTATTTTAAAATCTTCATTTACACTTTTTATAATCATACTTCCGCCATGAGCTTCTACTATTCTTTTAGAAATTGAAAGCCCTATGCCTACTCCATGACTTTTTGTAGTAAAAAACGGAGTAAATATCTTTTCAGCCAATTCAGGTTCTATATATGAATTAGTATTTTCTACTATTACATCAATAATAGAATCTCTATATGCATTATCATTAAATATTACGCTTATTATAGATCCTTCTTCATTATCATTAATAGCATCTATAGCATTTATTATAAGATTAAATATAACTTCATTCATTCTGTCATAATCCCATCTTACAATATCTTTTTTAGTTATCTTTTGTGCATAAAATTTAATATTTTTTCCGCTTTTTTTGATATATTCATTTGCCAAAATAGTAAGGTATTTTATCATATCATCAATTTTTATATTATCAACTTCTAAATTAATACTTTTAGCAAATGATAAATTTCTTTTCAAGTAGTTTTCTAAATTCTCTACTTCATTTACTATTATTTGAGCATAGTTTTTTATATTTTCTTCTTTACTCACTTTTACAAGTCTATTTGCAAATCCTGCAATAGGTACTATAAAGTTTCTGAGATTATGAGCCATAGAAGAACTCATCTCTCCTATCATAGCCAAACTTTTTAAATCAAATAAAGTTTTTTCGGCAACTTTAAGGGCATTATTACTTTTTTCAATTTCATTATAAATAGAAGAGTATTCTAAAGCAACAGCCGCCTGTCTTCCGAACATCTTTAAATAATCTAAATCATCTTCAGGTATAGGTTTTCCATTATAAGTATTATCAATAACTATCATACCCATACAGTTTATAGAATTCATTATAGGTATAATTGCAAAAGGGCAGTCTCCGAATATATCAGTATATTTTTTTATTTGATATACATCTTCATTATCTACATTAACAATATTAATACTTTTTTTATCATTATATACATCAAAAAATAATTTGCAGTTTTCATTATTAGGTATAACGGTATTTAAAAATATCTGATTCAAATCCCAAGAATCTTTCACGCTTCTCTTATCAAAAGAAAGCATTAATTTTTCTCTTAAAGCATATTTATCTAGTTTCTGCATATTACTCCATATCATACCTGCATCTTGTGCATTTGCAGGTGCAACACACATTCTTCCTCTAAATACATTGAATTCTTTGTCATAAAGAAAAGCAAAAGCCCTGTTAAATGCAAATACATCTCCTATTGTTGTAATTGTAAGCAATAAAAATAATATATCTTCAGTTTTTGAACGTTCTAATAAAATATTGCTTATATCATATAATGTGTTCAAGCGTAACATATGCTTAGTATTTTTTTCATTAGCTTTATTTAATTTTACAATATTATAATGTTCTGATATTCTGCTTGCTATATTTGAAATGAGAGAATTAAACAAATTAGAATCATTAGAATCAAAATCTCCTAAAGGGTTTACAGCATCAGGTATCTTATCTATAACAGCTATATATCCTATACAATTATTTTTAAGCTGTATTCTATTGAACAGTACAGATCTGTTTATAATGCCTTTAAATTTTTCATAGTACTTATTGTTTGAAACATTATTTATATAGAATATATCATTATCTAAATACTCATCAGCATTAAAATTATTTTCAAATATTGAATAGTCAAAATTATCAGGAAAACCATAGCTGGATCTTGTATAAAAATCATTATTTTCATTTCTAAGTCTTATAAATACTTTATTTACTGTGAAAATATTTGCTATATCATTAGCTAAATTATTTAAATTATTTTCAAAATCATAAGCATCGCTTAATTTTAAATATAATTCTCTAAGCAATTTAAGCTGTTTGTCTCTTTCTTTATATATTACATTTTGCAATACATTATTGGCATATACAGCAAATATTCCTATTACATTTTTTATTTCATCAACTATTGATCTGTATAAATCTGTCTTATTTTCTTTATTTCTAAATATTAGAACTCCGACTGGACTCATATTGAAAAATATAGGAAGTGTAAATACTGAAGAATAATCTGAAAATACTTCCATATCTGTATGATTAATATTATCTCCAATAAAAATTTTTTGTTCGTATAATATATTTTGGCAATGATCTGCTAATATAGGAAAATATACTTTGCATACATAATATCTGTCTATGCCGTATACTCCCCTAAGTATAAGATAATCGCCTTTAGTAAAATATACCTCTCCGCAGTCAAAACCATAATACTGACAAGTTTTTTCTAAAAATAAATCAACAACTTTATCTATTTCATTAGTATTTAATGCAAAAAGCAATCCCATAGATAAATCTGAAAAAAAAATGTCTATTGATTTTCTATCTCCCATAAAATAAACACCTTAATAAACTATAATTGAACAGTAAATATTTTTAATTGATACGGCAGTATTTCTATAGTATCATTGATATTTTCTATTTTATTTTCAAAAGATATATCTTCTTTTATACCATATTCTGATGCATTCAATTCTCTGATTTTGGATGTTATATTAACTATTATAAGCAGCTTATCATTTTCATCTAAGCTATACTTATAAAATTTCCTAAAAGGATCTTTCTCTTTTTTTTCTTTATATTTTTTTTCCTTTTCATAGAATTCATTATTAATATCGGTTTCTTTTTTTAATTCATAAAGCTCCCTTTTTTCTTCTATATCCAAAGAAACTATTTTACCGCAGTCTGCAAGCACATCATTATTTTTTATATAGCTAGTCATATCTTTTATATATTCGCTTAAATCATAGCTTATATTCTCATAATCTTTTTCATTTCCGCCTACAACATTGCATCTTTTAAAAAATCCGTATTCATCTCCTGCAGTAATCATCCACATATCGCATACTATAGCTGTAAATAAAAATGTCTGTTTTACCCTCCAAATATTTCCGTCATATTCAGAAATAAGCCTTTTTGTATCATGATTGCTGGGAAAAGCTATTTGTCTGCATCTTTCTCTTGCAATATCATACTGCTCTAAAAACCATTCCCCCTCATAATCCCACCATTTGGCACTGCTGGCTACATAATCAAAGCCTGCATCTATTAATTTTTCAGTATCTTCTATAGTACAGCCTAAACTTTCAGCAAAAAATATTATTTCATTATTTATTTTTTTTGCATTATCTATTAGATATTTCCATAATTCTTTAGGTACTTTATAAGCAGCATCGCATCTAAAACCCATAAAGCCTAAATCAAGATTATGCTTTATTAAATCATTCCAATAAAGCCATATAGGATTTAATATTTCATTATCATTTATATAAATTTCTTTATCTTCTTCCCGTTCATTTTCATCATCATCTTTTTCATTAGGGTTTCTTTTATTATTGAATATAGCTAAATCGCCCCATTCAATCCATTTGCCGTTATCCCAAGCACCTGGGGATTGTAAAGCCCCGTCTTTAGTTTTATACCATTCAAAATGTTCTTCTACTAAATTGCAGTCTTTAGATGAATGATTAATAACTAAATCTATCATTAATTTTATTTGCTTATTTCGGCAGTATGCAATAAAGTCTTTTAATTCTTCTTCAGCTTTATTTTTATCCGTACTGCTGAAAAATGCAGGGCTGTATTGATAGTAATTCTTTACAGCATATAAACTTCCGCTAAATCCAGAGTATGTTATAGGATTAATATACACCCATTCAAATCCCATTTCTTTAATTCTGTCAATATGGCTGTACCAATTTTTTATATGCCCCAAAAGAGGCGGAAACAAGTTATAAGCAGATATCCTCATATATTAATTATATTAAATAATTAAAAAAAAACAACTTTTTATCATATTTTTATCCTTTATTATTATATACTAATATTATTATTATATAAAAATATTATTGAATGCATTATATAATTACATACATATATTATTGATTTTAATTTTTTATATTATATAATTATAATATATGAAAGCAGTATAATTATTATCAGGTATAAGTTTTATGAGAGTATTAGTTTATGATTCATCTTTGCAGATAAGAGATAGTTTTATCAGCATACTTATCACTGCAGGATTTGAGGTAGTTGCTGTAAAAGATAAAAATAATATTTTGAGTATGTTCGGAAAACTTCCATTTTCTATTGCTGTTATAGAGGTTGATGAAAATGATGAAGAAATGTACGGCATACTTGAAAAGGTTTATTTAGATGACAGATATAACGGAGTTCATATAATAGTTCATGTTGAAGATCCAAGCAGAGATTTTTTTACTAAGATGATGAGAATAGGAGTTTCAGGTTTTTTATTTAAGCCTTTCAATGAAAAAGATTTTTTAAATAGATTTAATCTTTTAATAGAAAAAGCAGGGGTTAAGCCCAAAAAATTGAAGCATATAGTTGTAAATAATTTGGATAATTTTAAACTTGTATTTCGTCATGACGGTGTAAAGCAGATTCTTCATGGTATGATAATAGAAATGTCGCCTATCGGATTAAAATTTATTATGCCGCCTGATGAAGCCGATATAGAAGTGGATCATTCTATAAAAAATGCTTCTATGTCAATTAGTTCTTATAAAATTAGTTTTAATATTAATATAACAGAAAAGATTGGAAATGAATATATAGGAGTATTTGAAGATTTATCTGTATTTAATTCAAAATTAATATGTAAGTTTATATATGATAAATATATGGAAAAATTAAAATAATAACTATTTACATTCAATTATTAATTCTAATGGAGTTTTTTTACTATGATAAAAGCTTTGACTATAGCGGGATTTGATGGTTCAGGAGGAGCTGGAATACAGGCTGATTTAAAAACTTTTTCTGCTTTGGGAGTTTATGGTATGTGCGTACTTACTGCATTGCCTGTACAGAATACTCAAGGTGTAAGAAATTGCTATGAAATAGAATTAAAAGCAGTAAAAGAGCAGCTTGAATGCATATTTGATGATATTATACCTGATGCTGTAAAAATAGGAATGCTTTTTAATAGCGATATAATAAAACTCATTTATGATTTTTTAAATAATAATGCAAAGAATATACCTATAATAGTTGATCCTGTAATGGCGGCAAAAAGCGGAGACAGACTGCTTTTAAAAGATGCAGTTGACAGCTTAAAAAAATATATAATTCCTATTTCTACTATTGTAACTCCTAATATACCAGAGGCTGAAGATTTAACTTCAAAAAAAATAAACACAGATGATGATATGATAGATGCTGCTAATGATATACTGAATATGGGTGCTAAAAATGTTATGATTAAGGGCGGACATTTAAAAGGGGAATTATCAAGAGATTTATTTATGAGTAAAGATAATAAGGAGTTTTTGGACGCTTTAAGGATAGATACAAAAAATACTCATGGTACAGGCTGCACACTTTCTGCTGCAATCTGCAGTTATACAGCACATGGCAAAAGTCCTTTTGAGGCTTCAAAATTAGCAAAAGAGTATCTGTTTAATGCATTGCTTGCTGCAAAAACCGAAAGTGTGGGAAAAGGTCATGGTCCTGTTCATCATTTTTATGAAGCTTGGAAATATCTTAATATATAATTTATTTTTTATTTGCTGATGAAGTCAGACTTTGGCGTCGCTAGCTTAGACTCTCTTATTATTATGTTCTAGCGAAAGTATATTTTTAAGATTTTTAACAAGTATTGTATTAGGCACTAACAATTTTTTTATTAGTAAATAAAGAGATAAATGAGCAACTTATAACTTAAATTATAAAAATTATGAGCGTCTGACATTGTTAAGAATGGCAGGGATTATGCCGATATCGGCACAAGTTTTTTATTAGTAAATTAAATATTTTTATTCAAATAAAAAAACCGTATATGAATAAAATCATATACGGTTTTATTTTTTTTATTATCTTTTATTCTTCAGTTTCAGGAGTTTGATTATTATTATTTTGCTGATTTCTTAATATCATAGCTTCATCATAAGTTATATATTCCATATTAGGATCATAAGTACCAGCTCTTTCTTCGCCGTTCATACTAGGTATAGTTAATATCTGCCCAGGAAGTATTAAATCAGGATTATTAGGATCTCTTAATATATTTCTATTAGCCTGATATAATCTGTACCACTGTATAGAATTATTATATATGAATGAGTATCCTGCTATTCTCCATAAAGCATCAGTTAAAGGAGTTCTCTGTACAACTGTATAATACATAGGAAGTACAGTAACTTTTCCTTCTGTATTAACAGTTTGTCCTGTAGCGGCATCTATAATCTGACCTGTTTCATTATTATTATCTGTATCAATCAAATCGCCGTCTCCAGGTCTTTTAGGTCCCATTTCATATATAGCATTCATACTTCTATTAGCTTCTTCTAATTTTTCTCTAGCTAAAGCATTATCATTATTGTTTAATGCATCTTCAGCTTCTCTTATTACTTGAGACAGATTTTGATCTTCTTCGCTGTTTGGTATTATATAACCATCATTAACTAATTGCTGATATCTGGCTTTAATATCATCTAATAGTCTTTGATTTTCTTCTCTGGCTATATTATTATCACGATTATTAATTAAATCGTCCATAGCTTTAGAAGCCTCTAATGCTTTTTCGCTCGCAGCAGCAGGATTATTTTCTAATATATTATTAGCATCAGCTAAAAGAGCAGATATATTTTGATCTGATTCATCGCCTCTTGCTATAGTATTATCATTTACAAGATTATTATATTTTTGCTGAGCATTAGCTATATCCTGTTTAGCTTTAGCAATTGCATCGGCTTTTTCTTTAGCAAGTGCTTCCTGCTGAGCTTTTAATCTGGCTTCTTCTTCAGCTTTCTTCTTAGCTTCTGCTTCTGCCTTAGCTTTTGCAGCAGCTTCAGCTTTTGCTTTTGCCTCTGCAGCAGCCTTAGCCTTAGCTTCTGCAGCAGCCTTAGCTTTAGCTTCTGCCTCAGCTTTTGCTTTTGCATCTGCTTCAGCTTTATTTATACCTGCAAGGGCAGCAGCAACATTCTGCTGTACGCTTGCAAAATTATCAGCCTTTAGAGCTTCATCAGCTTTAGTCAAAGCACCATTTACAGTTTTATCATTATTATCTCCTGCTTTTATAGTTTTACCTAAAGCTGCATTATATTTTCCTCTAGCATCTGCTATAGCTTTAGAAGCAGTATCTCTCTCTCTTGATAAATATCCTTCTTTAACTGTATTAGCAGAAGCCAAAGCATTATCAAAATATTGCAAAACATTATTAAAAGTATTAGAAGCAGTATTAAACTCTTCATCATTTTTAGCAACAGTGTCAGGACCAGGTACGCTTCCTATATTATTATTTCCATCTTCAAAATATTTAACAGCCTCTTCATATTTAGCCTTAAATTGATTATCACTAGCAGCACCCATTTGACTGATTTCAGTTATAGCATTATCAGCATCATTTTTTGTTTTATTAATTCTTGCATTCATTAATCTGTAGAATAGAGCCATAGAAGCTTTATCTATACTTACTGATGCTTCTTGAGATTTATCATAAGACTGCTGATATTGTCCTTCATTTTGCAGAGTATTTGCTTCTTCTGTTATTCTAGCTGCATCTTCATAAGTTTGTGCAGGCATAATAGACCATGTAAAAGATAATAAAGCTATAACAGATATTATTTTTTTTATTTTCATTATCATACTCCTTAAATATTTAATTCTGTTCCTGTTCAAAGGCTTCTATTTCCTGCATCATCTTTTCTAATTGTGCCAGACGCTCTTTTACCAATTTCAAAGCCTCATCACTTCTGTCAAATTGTTCTTTAGTTTTATTATACAATTCTGTATAAGCAGTTTTAGCTTTATAGAGTTTATCAACCATCACCCTATAATCTTTAGTTTCGGCTGTATACATTGCATTAGCTTCTTGATATACAGTATCAGCTTTAGAAAATTCATTAGCATACATTACGCCTGCTTTGATATTAACAGCATTAGCTGCACTTTCATCTGTTTGTTTTTTAAGTATTTCAGAATACGGCGGCAAGCCTTTATCTAAAACTACATTATAATTAGTTTCAGCTGTTAATAATAATTCTTTAGCCTTTGCAGCTTCATCTTTGTTTTCTTCTTTCATTATAATATCAGCTTCAGCATATCCTTTCTCAGCTATGTTAAAATCTTCCGGAGCGAATGTTTTTATTTCTGGATATTTGTTTACTACAGTATCTCTTAAAGCAGTTACTCTTTCATATTCTTTAACAGGTAAACCTCCGCAGGAAATAAACATAAAGGCTATTAGAGTAATGAAACCTATTTGCACATTCAATTTCATAATCAGTTTAATCCTCCCAATATTTATAATATATATTTTATGGCTTTTAAGTTAATAAAACCATAATTATCAAAATAAGAAAAAAAATATAATTTATATTTTATAATAAAAAAACAAAATTATGTTAACAATATTATTATTAACGGTATAAAAGTCAATATCATTTGTATTTTTTTTGTATATTTAAATTTGTATTTTTTTGTATATTTAAATGAATAAAAGAACTAAAAAATAAAAGAAATAAAGAAACAAAAAAAGGACTAACAAACTGCAAGCCCTTTTTCAATAAAAAATCTATTAATAAAATCACTTACTTATTAGATAAATATTTATCTATTCCAAAAGCAGCTTTTTTACCATCGCCTATAGCCAAAATAACAGTAGCAGCACCTCTTGCGGCATCTCCTCCTGCAAATACTCCTTCCATAGAAGTAGCACAAGTTTCTTCATCTATTTCATAAGTACCTTTTTTAGTTGTTTTTAATTCTTTTACTTTTCTTGATATAAGCGGATTAGGTGTAGTTCCTATTGCTATAATAACAGCATCTACTTCTATATCTTCTGTTTTTCCTTCAACGGCAACAGGCTTTCTTCTTCCGTCCGTATCAGGCTCGCCAAGCTCCATTACTTGAGTTCTAATAGCTCTTACATTATCATTTTCATCTCCAAGTATTTCTAAAGGGGCTCTTAAAAATCTAAAATCTACACCCTCTTCGACTGCATGATGAATTTCTTCTAATCTTGCAGGAAGTTCTTTTTCAGTTCTTCTATATATTATATATACTTTTTCTGCTCCCAATCTTACAGCAGTTCGGCATGCATCCATAGCCACATTACCGCCTCCTAATACAGCAACTTTTTTATGTTTTATTACAGGAGTATCAACTTCAGGAAATTTATAAGCACCCATTAAATTAACTCTTGTCAAATATTCATTAGCAGAATACACTCCGCATAAATGTTCTCCATTTATATTTAAAAATACAGGAAGTCCTGCACCTGTAGCTAAAAATACAGCATCATATTCTTTTCTCAAATCTTCAAAATCTAAAGATATTCCTGCAACTTCATTAATTTTAAATTTTACCCCGTCTTTTTTAAGATTTTCTACTTCATAAACTACTAATTCTTTAGGCAGACGAAATTCAGGTATTCCATACATTAAAACTCCGCCTATAGTATGCAAAGCTTCTAATACTGTAACATCATAACCTAATTTTATTAAGTCTCCTGCACAAGCTAAACCTGCAGGTCCTGCTCCAATTATACATACCTTTTTACCATTTTTTTCTACTTGTAAATTTTTATGTTCTGCATGCTTTCTTTCATAATCAGCAACAAACATTTCTAATTTGCCTATAGCTACAGGTTCAAATTTTTTACCTACTACACATCTCTCTTCGCATTGTTCTTCCTGAGGGCATACTCTGCCGCAGGCTGCAGGCAATGCATTAGTTTCTTTAATTTTTTCAGCCGCTTCTAAAAATTTCTTTTCTGCTATAAGTCCTATGAACTCAGGTATTTTTACTTTGGCAGGGCATCCTTCCATACAATGCGGTTTCTTACAGTCTAAACATCTTAAGGCTTCTTTATATGCCTGTTCTTCTGTATATCCGAGAGGAACTTCTTTGAAATCTTTTCTTCTTTCTTCTGCACTTCTTGCAGGCATTTCTTGTCTAGGTATTTCACCTAATTTTGATCTTTGAGGCATATATTATATCTCCTAATTATCTAAGATATTTTAATTTTTTATAGCCTATAAATTATACTATAGTATATAAATATAATCAAGAAAGCAGCTATATTTAAATAACTGATTAGCTGATAATACAATTAAAATAATTAGCTTTAAATATTATTCATTTTTTTATTTATTAATAATTAAATAAACGTCATACTTTTTTAAATAAAAAGTGTGCAGTATTTTAGCTTTTAAAGTTATTATTGATTTATTTTTTATATATTATATATTAATTCTTTAGTAAACATAGTTTTATATTATGTAAAGTAAACATAATACAAAGAAGGAAGTTAAATATGAATAAAAAAATACCTTTTTCGCCTCCTGATATAACAGATAGTGAAATAGAAGCTGTAGTTAATGTACTTAAATCGGGCTGGATTACAACGGGTAAAGTAAATAAAGAATTTGAAGAAGAGCTTTCTAAATACATAGATGTAAAAAGAGTAAAATTGTTTTCAAGTGCTACTTCAGCTATGGAATTGGCATTAAAAATATTTGGTGTAGGCGATGGAGATGAAGTAATAATACCTGCCTATACTTATGCTTCTACTGCAAATGTAGTTATACATCTTGGGGCAAAAGCTGTATTGATAGATGCTTCAGATGATATGAATAGTTTTAATATAGATTTAGAAAAGTTAGAAAAAGCTATAACTAATAAAACCAAAGCAGTTATTGCTGTAGATATTGGGGGAATGCCTTGCGATTATGATA
Organism: uncultured Brachyspira sp.; assembly: GCF_910578695.1. Lineage (GTDB taxonomy): Bacteria > Spirochaetota > Brachyspiria > Brachyspirales > Brachyspiraceae > Brachyspira. Next base: position 46,619 of record NZ_CAJTQJ010000003.1, on the reverse strand, counting down.
GTATTATAAAACTGCTTGAAAGTAAAAAATATTTGTTTAAAGCCTCGAAAAATAAATATCAAAAAGAATTAAATAGAGCATTATTTTTACTTGACGGAGCACATTCAATAGGAGCTGTTTATAAAGGAAAAAGAACAGGTTCTCAGGCTGATATATCATCTTTTTCTTTTCACGCTGTAAAAAATATAACAACTTCAGAGGGCGGGGCATTATCTTTTAATAATATAGGAAATATTAATGCTGATGATATATATAAAGAACTTTCTATATTATCTTTACATGGACAAAATAAAAGTGCTTTTGATAAAAATAAAGGAGGTAAAGGAGCTTGGAAATATGATATAGAATTAGCAGGATATAAATGCAATATGAGTGATTTGCATGCTGCTATTGGCTTATCTCAATTAAGAAGATATGATTCAATGCTTAATCATAGAAAAAAAATTGTAAATATATATAATGATATTTTAGGAAATAATAAAAATATTATACTTCCTAATTTTAAGAATGATTACAGTGAATCTTCCTATCATCTTTATTTAATAAGAATAAAAGATTTTGAAGAAGATGAAAGAGATTTGCTTATAGATAAAATGTCTGAAATCGGAATCATTTTGAATGTTCATTATCTGCCTTTGCCTTCACATAAGGCTTATATTGATTTGGGTTATAGTATTAATGATTATAAAAATGCATTCAATATGTATAAAAATCAAATAACTCTGCCTTTATACAGCACATTAAAAGAGGAAGATGCTGTATATATAGCTGATAATATAATTAAATATTTAAATTAATATTATACTTTTTGTTATGATATGCTTATATTCAGAGTTTTATAAATATTATTTAATATTTTTTAATATTCATAAAACTTATTTTTTTAATAAGCACTAAATAATTCCTATTATTGTTAATAATATCAGAGCCTTTAAGCGAGCAATTTTTTATGAATATAAACAAAAATTTATCAATTTCTTAACAATGTCAGAGTATCAAAGCCCATAGTTTTTATTAGCAATAATAAAAAGTTTATAGCTAGCAACAATAAAAATTAATAATTTTTTAAATACTAGAAAGCTGAATATAAAAATTGTGAGCGTTTGGCAAGTTTACTTGACAGAGTTTTTTAGCGAACAATTTTTATTGGCAATAATAGAAAGTTTATAGCTAGAAACAATAAAAATTAATAATTTTTTAAATACTAGAAAGCTGAATATAAAAATTGTGAGCGTTTGGCAAGTTTACTTGACAGAGTTTTTTAGCAAACAATTTTTATTGGCAATAGTAAAGATAAACGAGCAGTTAATAAACAGTAAAGCTGGTTATTAGCTAATTTAATGCGAGTTTATAGCTAGCAATAATAAAAAGTTTATAGCTAGCAATAATAAATAATAATAAAAAAAATTTTAATTGCTAATTTTATATACAAATTAAATTCTTTTTTTAATAAAATATAAAAAAACTGTATTTTAATAATTGTAATATTTTTCTATATATCTTATTATATTAAAAATACAAAAAAGGATTAAAAAATGAATAAAATTATATTAATTACATTTATTATATCTGTTTTACTATTTTCATGCACTAAGACAGATACAACATCAAATGAAGCTGGAACTATGGATATAGATTTTCAAGCAGTATTCGGAGAAAAAGCTAATGATGATAATAATTTAATGGAAAATGCATATTTAAAAGTTTCAGGTACTTACGGCAATATTGATTCTAAAGTTGATGCTGAAACAAAGGCTTCTTCACCTGCAGGAGCTACTAAATCTTGGGATGCATACAGATATCAAAATAGTCAGCCTCAAAATAATAGAATGGAAAGAGGATTAGGATTTTTTGTACTTTACGGAGTATCTCCTGCAAGAATATATAATTTTGACGGTATGACAGAAACAGGAGTATCTCAAAAAACTTTAGATGGTACTAACGGACCTAGCATAATAGGAACAGGCGTTAATAAAGATGAAGCAGGAGTAATTACTATAAGATATGCACATGCAGGAGGACCTACTGTATATCCTTGGGTTTATGAATTAAAATCAGACACTAACGGAATATTCAAAATAGGCTATGGTTTGGATAATAATAAAGTAAGTACTTCTCAAATTTCTAATGATATAAATTTTGCTGATATTGAAATGATTACTGATAAAGCAAAAGACGGCATACCTTATTGGCAGGGCGATTTACAAGGCACTTTTGAAAATGATATTTTAACTTTGAAAGGCACTTTAAAAGAAGTTAAATAATCATCAAATAAAAATTAATAAATATAAAAGGGGCTTTATAAAAATATAAAGTCCTTTTTTATTTTAATTATAAATATAATTTATTATTATTGCTATCGATAAACTCGCTTTAAAATAGCTAATAACCTCCTTATTGTCGGTTATTAGCTGCTCGTTTATCTCTTTGTTATTGCTATCGATAAACTCGCTTTAAAATAGCTAATAACCTCCTTAAATAATTTTTAAATACTAGAAAACCAAACAAATATAAAAATTGTTAGTGCTTGAAACAACACTTAAACCAGCACCACAAGAGATAAATTTGCCAAAGGGTGACTAGTCAGCACCTACCAAATAGGTGCCTACTTGGAAGTAGCGGTAATAATAAAAACAATTTTTATATATAAATAAAAGTATTTGCATATATAGATGGTTTTAATTCTTATCATTATTTAAAATATACAATAGAATCGCAAAATAGTAATTTAACAAATAAAAATAAATGTATAGACTATAGAAAATTAATATCTTTATTTTTTAATAAAAACACTTATATTGATAAGATAATGTTTTTTCTGTTATACCTTACCATTTATATATTATATAAATCTAATAGCAATAAAAGAAAAGGTAAAATAAACGGACATAAGGCTTTTTATGAAATATTAAATAAATATTGTAATATAGAAGCAGTTAATGGAAGATTTGGAAGAAAAATTGTCACAGATATTTGCCCTAATTGTAATAAAAATCTCAAATTAAAAAAACATGAAGAAAAAGAAACAGATACGGCTTTATCTATAAATATATTATATGATGCACTTACAAATAAAGATATTGATACTATTGTAATAATATCTTCAGATACAGATTATATACCGATAATAAAAATGATATTAGAAAAAACAGATAAAAAAATTAAAGTTCTTTTTCCGATTAATTCTAGGATTAACAAAGAATTTTCAAAAATTCAAATTATTCGGCTAAAAAAATAAAAGAAAATCATATAAAGCTGTCTAAAATTCAAGATACTGTAACAATTTCCGGTATAAAATATATAAATCCATATGTATAGAATATTTGTATTTTGCTGTATTAAATATTATTCTTTATCATTCTTATAATACTTATATCTATTTTCTCTATACCGCACAGATACATCTTTACCAAATAATGTAAATCTTATATAATTATATTTATATTTAACCTTGCTGTAATACTCTTTTATTGTATCAGACTCTATAAAAATAACAAACTCTTTAGAGAAATATTTATTATAATCTTCTTTATTAATATAATTTAGAGCTTTATTTAAAGTATTCTTTATAATATCAAAAATTTCCTTCTCATCATCATAAGTAAAATTTTTTGTTCTAAATGCTAAAAATGCTTCGCTTTCAATATATTTAGCAAATGATAATGACTTACTTTCCCAAAAATTATATTTACTGTAAAACTCCTCTAATAATTCAAACCATTTCGGTATAGCCTCTAATAATATTTTAGGCTCTTTAACAGCTCTTTGAGAATCCTGTCCTCTTCTTTTTACATAATGATAATTTGTATTATATTCAAAACTAATATTTTTAGTATACATTAAAAGTTTATGAGAAAATATGCCGTCTTCTCCGGGCTGAACATTAAGAGGATATCTCAAATATTTATAATTATCTAATACAGACTTTCTTATAAACATAGAACAAGTTGGAAGTGCTGAATGATAATCTTTATTTATTCTTTTGTCCAGACTCCAAAAAGTACTTAATACCACTAAATCACTATCATTATTTTTAGCATTATTATAAAAAACTTCAATAAAATTACTATCAATATAATCATCGCTGTCAATACAAAATAAATATTCGCCTTTAGCTTTATCTATTCCGTCATTTCTTGCAGCAGAAACTCCTGCATTTTTTTTATCTATTAAAATTATTCTACTATCTTTATCTGCATACTCTTTTAATATTTCAAGAGAATCATCAGTTGAGCCGTCATTAATGCATATTATTTCTAAATCTTTATATGTCTGATTAATTACACTGTCTAGGCAGACTCTTAAATATTTTGAAACATTATAAACTGGTATTATTATACTAATCATTATTTTTATTATTGTTATCCCGCAAAGCGTGCCTTTGGCAAAATATATGCTGACAATGTCAGAATATGGCTTCGGCTCGCTTTTTTATTATTATTTTTAATAAACTCTGCAATTATTAACAATGTCAGACGCTCATAATTTTTATATTTATTTTATTATTGCTAGCTATAAACTCGCTTTAAATTAGCTAATAACCAGCTTTGCTGTTTATTAGCTGCTCGTTTATAGCTTTAAAAAATTTTCTCTAATTCAATAATTCCAAAGCATAATATTCATATTATATATATTAGTATATCAAAAAAAGTATTTAAGTAAATAAAAATATTTTAATATAGGAAATTTATTATGGCTTAATTATATATTTGACATAAGTCAAAAGAAACGATTAAAATTATATAGAATATTTTATTTATAAGTTTTTTATTTCTTTATTTACTAATAAAAAACTTATTCGTAACTTTGACGCCTTTCAGTGCATCATTTAGTGAAGCAGGTGTACGCTTTAAGAAGCGATATGCTGATAATGTTTTTTAAGATTTTTAATAAATCTTGATTTTTATATTCAGCTTTCTAATATTATTCAAAACTGCTGCTTTTATCATCAAAATAATCTTATAAAAATATATTAAATACATCAATTAAATTTGACTTTGCAATATTTTTATGGTATAATTACGCACCGTTACATTTTAATATTTTATGAAACTACCAAATTTTTTAGTTAGATCAAGGTGTATATGTTATGGATAAGAAAACATTAAAAACAAAAAATAGTACCTATGTTTTATCACAAAAAGATATTAAGCAGAATTGGTTAATAATCGATGCTAAAGGTAAATCATTAGGAAGAGTAGCAAGCAGAGCAGCTTATATGCTTAAAGGCAAACATAAAGCAGACTATGCATACAATTTAGATAATGGTGATTATGTAATTATCATCAATGCTAAAGATATATTATTAACAGGAAATAAAAAGAAAGGCAAAATTCACTATAGACATACAGGATATCCGGGCGGAATTAAGGCTGTAAGCTATGGCGAATTATTAGAAAAGAATCCTGAAAGAATGGTAAAAATAGCTGTAAAAGGTATGCTTTCTCATAATCCGTTGGGAAGACTTCATCTAAAGAAGTTAAAAGTATATGCAGGAAGCGAACATCCGCATGAGGCTAATAAACCTACCGTAGTAAATATATAATTAGGAGATAAAAAATGGCAGCTAAACAATTAACTATTTTTACTGGTAAAAGAAAAACAGCTAATGCCAGAGTACGCATAACTTTAGGCAGCGGCAAAATTTTGATAAACGGCAAGAATTATGCTGAATACTTCTGCAATAGAGCAGCTCTTCTTAAAGTGGTGGAAGATGCTTTGAAAGTAACAGGTAATTTTGGAAAATATGATGTATTTGCTAATGTTCATGGCGGCGGTGTTTCAGCACAGGCTGATGCTGTTAGACATGGAATAGCCAAAGCTTTAGTGGGCGAAAGTCAGGATTTTAGAACTACATTAAAAAGAAACGGGTTTCTTACCAGAGATTCACGCGTAGTTGAGCGTAAAAAATACGGAAGATCAGGTGCTAGAAAACGTTTCCAATTCTCAAAACGTTAAATTATATTTATTATATTACTACTGCTTAAAGGCTTGTTATATGACTGCTAAGAAGTTAAAAAAATTTAAAGATTTACTATTAGAAGAAAAGAGAAAAACATTAGATGATTTACTAAGCGGAAATGAAACCTATGAAGCACTTAAAGATGATTCGTATGGGGATATGGTAGATATAGCATTTCAAGCTTATGAAAAACAAAATCTGATGAATTTCTCTCAGAAAGAAAAAGACAAATTAGATATGCTTAATAATGCACTTAAAAGAATAGAAGACGGCAGTTATGGAAAATGTATTGATTGTAAAGAAGAGATTAATGAAGAGAGACTTGCTGCTTTGCCTTATACTTTAAGATGTGTGAATTGTATGTCCAAATATGAAGATAAAAAACGCCGTGAAAAAATGTAATAATAATGTATGTTAAAGTTGTTTTCAATCTGCCTATAGATAAAATACTTACATACAAAAAACCAGATGAGATTAGTGATAGCTTGATAGGATGCAGGGTTATAGCACCTATTAAAGGAAAAAATAATAAAGGTATTGTAATAGAAGAAGTTGAAACTATAGACGGAAACTATAAAGTATATCCTATCAAAGCTAGAATTGATCTTGAACCTATATGTTCCGATAAAGAATTTAAATTAGCTAAATGGATGAGTAATTATTATCATTCATCTTTTGGGGAAGCTCTTTTTGCTGCTCTTCCTGTAGGCACTCCTGCTAAAAAAGAAAAAAAAGCTAAGCCTATTTCAGCAAAACAGAAACCATATTTGAAGCTGAATGATGAACAGGAAAATGTTGTAAAAAAAATCATTGAAAGTATAGAATCAAATAATAATAAAACTTTTTTACTGCATGGCGTTACAGGAAGCGGTAAAACAGAAGTATATTTGCAGGCTATAAAAAAAGCTGTAGATATGGGAAAGCAGGCTATAATTATACTTCCTGAAATATCTTTAACTCCTCAAACTATAAAAAGATTCGCTGAAAGATTTGAAGGCAAAGTAGCTGTTCTTCATAGTAAATTATCTCCAAATGCAAAATATAGATATTGGCAGATGATAAAAAAAGATGAGATAAAAATAGTTATAGGTGCAAGAAGTGCAATATTCTCCCCTACTCCTAACTTGGGAATAATCGTTATAGATGAAGAACATGAAACAAGCTATAAGTCAGCAGACACGCCAAGATATCATGCAAGACAAGTTGCATTTTATAGAAAATCTCAGGAGAATGCTGTATTACTTTTAGGAAGTGCCACACCGTCAATAGAAAGCTATTATTATGCTTCAATAGGAAAAATAGAACTTCTAACATTAAATAAAAGAGCAGCATCTGTTAATATGCCTGAAGTAAAAATATTGGATTTGAAAAAAGAAAAGAGAGCTGATGCTTTTCCTATAATTACTCAGAAATTGGCAGAGGAAATAAATAAAAAGTTAGAAAAAAAAGAACAGATTATACTATTTCTTAACCGTAAAGGATATGCACCTGTTGTAAGCTGTTCATATTGTCAAAGAGTTTTAGAATGCCCAAATTGTTCTGTTTCTCTTACTTATCATAAAAAGAAAAATGTTGTTATGTGCCATTACTGCGGATATACTCAATATTTAGATGAACTTTGCGATGAATGTAAAATAGGACATTTTGAACAAATAGGAAGCGGTACTGAAAAGGTAGAAGAACATTTAAAAATACTTTTTCCTAATGCTGTAATAGAGCGAATGGATCAGGATACTGTCGGAGGGACAAAAAATTATGAAAAGATATTCAAAAGATTTTCTGACGGAGAAATAAATATATTAGTAGGCACTCAAATGATAGCTAAAGGGCTTGATTTTCCTAATGTTACTTTAGTTGGGGTATTATTGGCAGATATGTCTCTCCATATACCAGATTTCAGAAGTGCTGAGAGAACATTCAATCTAATAACTCAGGTAGCTGGAAGAAGCGGAAGAGGAGAGAAAAAAGGAATTGTATATATTCAGACTTATTCTCCTAATAACTATAGTATAGAGTATGCTAAAAATCATGATTATATATCTTTCTATAATAAAGAAATAGAAAATAGGAAATTTCCTCTAAACTATCCGCCTTTTGCAAGGCTTGTAAGGCTAGTGATAAGGGGACTAGACGAAGAAAAAGTAGAAAATGATGCAAATAAAATAGCTGATATGCTTAGAATGGAAACTTATAATAACTCAGATAAAATAATAATATTAGGAGCTTCGGCATGTGCTATAAACAAATTAAATAAATATTATAGATGGAATATACTCATAAAAACTTCATCTCATTCTCTATTAAAAAACTTTTTTGATAAATTAAAATATAATTTCACAGCACAGAAAGATAATTATATAGAAATAGATATAGACCCTGTAAATATGCTATAGCAAATATCAAACAAGAAATATCAAACATCAACATAAAATCTAATAGAATTTTTTATTCTTGCTTTAAGTTCATTTTGACCTACAGGTTTTTTTACATAATCGCATGCACCCTTTTCAAGCCCGTTTACAACATCATCTTCATTATATCTTTTTGTAATAATGATAATTAATGCTGTTCTTAGAGAAACCTCTTTTTTTATCTCATCTAATAAATAAAAATAATCCTTATCTTCTGATAAATTAATATCCATAAGTATAATATCAGGAGAAATCTTCTTGAGTTCTTTAAGCGGTGCTGTCAAATTAGAAACACATACAGTATCATAATCATCTTTCAGCCATTCAAAATAATTTTTTCTTGTAATTTCAATAGGTTCAATTATAGCTAATTTGTATTTAGACTGCTTTCTTTTTAATCTCATTCTTTTTTCTTTCTTATTGAAAGCTAAAAATACCTTTAAATCAGCATATCGTATCTTATATCTTTTTCCAGGAGTAACATCGGCTTTTAATCCATAATGTCTTATCCAATAATTAACTGTAGTCCTAGAAACTCCTACTATCTTTGCAGCATCTATAGGCGACAGCATATCATCATCATCATATATTAATTGCTCAATATTATTCATACAGCCTTCAGCCTCTCAAAATTTCAAAATCTAAAATTATAGGGTATTAGATTAATACATAATGAAATTTTTGTCAAATAAAAATATTTAAGCATTTTGCAAAAGATAAATAAAGTTTTTTTTATTTTTTTTCAATATCAATAAATAAAAATATTATTGTTTTTTATTTTTTTTTCTGTATAATTAAGCTAGAAATTAAGCAGTATTAAAGGGTATATATAATATGTATAATATAAAAAAAGTTGTACTTATTATGGCTGGAGGTATAGGAGAAAGATTATGGCCTTTAAGCCGAGAAAATAAACCTAAACAATTTTTAAAAATAATAGATAATAAATCTCTGATAGAACATACAATAGACAGAGCTTTAAAAATTACTTCAAAAGAAAATATTTTTATAATAACAGGAAGAAGATATAAAGAAGCTTTTAATAAATATATACCGTCATTTAATAAAGAAAATATAATATATGAGCCTATAGGAAGAGATACAGCAGCTGCCATTACATTAGGCATTTTATCTATAAGAGAAAAAATAAAAGAAGATGCTGTAATATCAATACTGCCTTCAGACCCTATAATAAAAGATGAAGATATATTTATAAAAACTATAAATGATTCTATTAATATTAGTAAAGAAACTGATAATATTGTCACTATAGGAATAAATCCTAATCGTCCTGAAACAGGCTACGGATATATAAAATTAAAAGATAATATTAAAGATAATATATATAATGTTGATAGATTTGTAGAAAAACCTAATTATGAAAATGCATGCAGATTTTTAGAGGACGGACATTATTTATGGAACAGCGGTATGTTTACTTGGACTATTAATAATATTTTAAATTCCATAAAAAAATTAATGCCTGATACATACGATAAAGTCATAGAAACTTTAAAAATAAAAGAAGAAAATAAAAAAATAGAAATTTTTAATACTATAAATAAAATATCATTCGACTTTGGCATAATGGAAAAATTAGATAATATAATATGCCTAAAGTCAAGTTTTTTTTGGGACGATTTAGGGGCTTTTTCTGCACTTGGAAGAATATATGATAAAGATGATAATAATAATGTAGTAATTGGAAATGTATATGCAAAAGAGGCTTGCAGTAATATTATAATTAATGATGATAATAAAACTTTTATAGCTGTAGACGGAATTAATGATATTACAATAGTAAAATCTAATGATGTTATTCTAATATATCCTAATAATAAAGATTCTAAAATTAAGGATATATTAAAAGATATAAGAGAAAAAGATGAATTAAAAGATAAAAGAAATTTACTTTGATGATTTATTTTTTTGGGAATATTTATCATTAAGTAATGTTTCTTTATACATTTTATCCTTTGCTTCTTTGATTTTTTCTAATTGAGATTCTTTTTTATCCTTTTCTTTTTTATCTTTTTGATTATTTTCTATAACAGTGCCATTTATTAAAACATTGACAAATTCTATATTATCATTTTTAATAATTTCTTCAGGTATAGTTTTTCCTTTAATTTCTACATTTTCAAATTTTAATGACTTATAAAATATCATATTTCTAAAATCAGCATTGCCTTCTACTATAATATTTTTAAAATCGGCATCTCCTTGCAAACTTGTATTAAGAAAACTTAAATTATTTTGAAAATGAATATGATTAAGCATTAATTTATCAATTATGTCAGTATTAGAAATATTAAAATTACAATTAACTTTCATATTATCAATATCAATAGAATACAGATTTGATAATGACATATCAAAATCAATATTTATTTTAGAATCTTTCATTATGATTTCTTTGTATACATTTGACATTGTGATAAATAAACCGCTTTCAAAATTACTATTTGTAAAATCTAATGATGAAAATAGATTAAAATTTTTCATTTGAAAAGGTCCGTAAAATAAAGAGTTTTGAAAAAGCAAATTGGTATTTTTATCTATTTTTAAACTCTCAAAGCTAAACCCTTCATAACTAATCATATAAGAAAAGTTATAATATCCTCTATAAATATCATCTCTTATTATTCGTCTGAAAAGTCCGTCAGGCTTATCATCGCTATTATGATGTATAATGCATAATCCGTCTTTATATTCTTCTCTATCGCAGTTTTCTGTAGAAGATATTTTCTGTTTACAAATAGCCATAATTCATTAAAACATAAAACTCATACCTATATCATGCGAAATATTATCTTTTTTAAAATTATCAAAAATTACAGCATAATCCAATCTAAACAATTTCACATAAATAGATAAACCCAAAGAAGCCCCCTTATTTCCTATACCAGCCCTTGCTAAAATACCGCTAGGAAGTTTTTGAGCAAGTCTTTTCTGTACAGCACTAGGAGCATCTAATATACTCTCAGGCAAGTCATCATACCAAGCCTTTTTTTCCTTAAATAATCCTAACTTATTAAAATCTATAATCATAGCTTCAATACCCAAAGACACTTTATGACTCACAGACGGAACTGATATAGTATATTGTGCAGATATAGAAAAACTATTGTCGCTTTTAATATAGGCTAAAGATGCCGTTATATCAGTATCTATTTTAGCAAACACATTATCATAAAATCCGAAATTTTTAATTCCTACTCCAAGTTTAAAACTAGGCGTAAAAATAGACTGCATATATGATAAATCAAAAAATAATCCGAAATTATTATGCTTTTCGCTATTATTAACTACACTTTTAATATTTGCCCCTATAAAAGAAGATTCATTAATAGCATAAGAAGCTCCTATATTAATCAAATAAAGTCCGCTGTATATATCATTTTTTTTTATCCCATATACGCTGTCATAAGAATAAATTTTATTAATCTCAGAAGCAAAGCCTATGCCGAAAGCATAAGAAGCTCCTATATGAGCATAAGATGCATTAAATATATACTCATCTTTCATACTAGATGTAATTGTATAATTTAAATTAATACTGTCTCTTAGAACTCCCATCAAAGATGCAGAACTTGTAAATACTGCTGATGAATCATTACCTATTAAAAAGCTAGTACCCATCATACCCCTTGACCTTGTACTGCTTGTTTCTAAAATTGATAAGGAATGTTTTGAAGATATGCTCTCTGCCCCAAAAAACACAGAAGCATATACTAATAATATACTAAATATTTTCTTTATCATTTTTATTATTCTCTTTATATAATAAAATAAAAATTTATATAATATATAAAAATTATAACATAAAAAACATTAAACACAATTAAATTAAACTTAATTTATAAATATCAGCATTAATATTTGATTTTAATTTTTGAAAATCATATTCTAATTTCTCATCATTATGTTCATATAAAATAAAAAGAGAAGAACCTGAACCGCTCATAGATACTTTTCTATTTATAATATTTTCTATTTCTATTTTTATATTTTCTATTCTTTTATCTAAATTAAAAACATTTTTCTCGAATATATTATATGTATTTGAAAGTATTTTTTCAAAATCAATATTCTTATTATCAAGCATATTCTTTATATAAAAAATATCAGACTTATTAAAATCATCTTTTGTAAATCTTGAGTAGGCTGATTTTGTAGATATATGAATATTAGGATATATTAATATTATATTATAAGGCAGTATAAAATCATAATTCTTTATTTTCTCTCCTATACCAGAAACCCAAGCACAGCCGCCTCTTATAAAAAAAGGAATATCTGCTCCGAATTTTGAAAATTTTTCTATTAAATCATCATTAATATTAATATTCAATTCATCTAAAAAAAATTTTATAATGCAGGCTGCATTAGAAGAGCCTCCCCCAAGCCCTGCACCTAAGGGTATATTTTTCTCTATATGTATATTATAGTTATGACAAAGATTCATACTATTTCTAAAATATTTAAATATCTTTGTTATTATATTCTCTTCATTATCATCATCTAAAGCAAACTTTCCGCTAGTTGAGATATTATATTCAGAAGATTTTTCAATATTTATAATATCATATAAGCTAACAGTATGAAATAAAGACTCTATCAGATGATAACCATATTCTGTTTTTGAAGTTATATCAAGAGAAATATTTATTTTACATGGGGATTTTAATACAGGCATATATTTTTTCCTAAGTATTATATTATTTGCATTATTATTAATTATAATCTTTTAAAGGCAGCTTATCTATAGATTCTATTTCCCATTTATTTGATTTATTTACAAGCCTAATATAATAATATGTTGGAGAAAATTCTGTATTTCTAATAATATAATAACCTCTGTAAGGATTAGCACCGTCTCCTATTGTATAATTTATAGTTACAGAAAACTCTTTATTTGAAGAGTATATTAAATTTTTAAGAGAATCATTATTATATAATAAAATATTTTTCATACTTTCTATATTTTCTATATTAGAATTTTTTTCTATCCAATCGATACTATCATTTAATATATCATTTTTCATATTATCATAAAAAATAAATAAAGACTTTTTTTTACTGCTGTCTAAATCATCTAAACAAGATACCAATAATGTTAATATGATAATTAATATAATTTTTTTTTTTATTAAATTTTTCATTAAGTTTTTCATCAATAAATCCTATTTTTCAATTAAATATTTAAGAAATTAATAGTAATTAAATTCCATTTATTATTTAAATAAACTGCGACAAATTCAATAGAGTTCTCGGAAATTTCATTAAAAGACGGATATTCAATTTGAGCTACAGAAATATCTTTGTATACCTTATAAGTAATACTAACATCATAATATCCTCCGTCTCTAGGAAGATAATTACAAAGAGCATCATCATTATTAGAAAATATCCTTTGATATATAGCCCCTCTATTTTTTATAGATTCTATAATATTAATAGGAGTTAATTCATATATTAAAGTCATCTCGCTTAAAGCAGATATAAACTTATCATCTATATCTAAAACAAAATTAGAAGTAAACTCTAAAGTATCTCTATTTGATATTAATGTAGATATATAGCTTTCATACTCATATAAACTATATTCAATACTAGTATTATTATCTTTTTTATTATTACAGGAAAAAATAAAAATAGTCATTATAATAATCAAAACAAAATTCTTTTTCATTTACAGCTTACCTCTCAAGTATTGTATCAAAAATTCAGCAATATCATAAAGCGACAGTACCAAATGCACAACCTTATTTTCTATAACGCTTCTAGGCATACCAAATACAGTAGAACTAGCCTTATCCTGAGCTATAGTTAAATTATTATTATTATATAATCTGCTCATACCCAAAGTACCGTCATTTCCCATTCCTGTCATTATAATAGCAATCGCCTTATCTTTTACAACATCATCAATTGTACTAAATAAATAATCTATGCATGGAGTATAAATAAATTTTTTTTCAGTATCAGGATAAAATTTTATTCTAAGCCTTCCTGCACTATCCATATATACACCCATATTCTTATTGCCCGGCGATATATATACTATAGAAGGAAATATCTCTTCATCTACAGAAGCCTCTTTTATTTTAATTTTGGATATATCCTGCAAACTAGAAATAAGAGATGATGAAAACTCTTTAGGTATATGCTGAGATATAAGTATCGGAAGAGGAAAATCTTTAGGAAAACTAGGAAGCATTATTCTAAGAGCTCTAGGACCTCCCGTTGATATTCCTATAGCAATCAAAAGAGGTGCTTTAAAATCTTTTCTAAAAGACTTGCTTAAAGCTGCTGCAACTTCCTTTTGATTAAAAGGTATTACTCTTATATGCTCATCAAATTTATCAATATCTGCTTTTTTATATTCTTCTGAAGATTCTTTATTGATATATAAATTTATATTAGCAGAATTATAATCTGAATCATATTTAATATTAGTATCAGTTTTAGTTATTTCTAATATTTTAGAAAGTATATTTTCTTTGATAAAATCAGGCGAAATATTTCTAGGCTTATATACAAAATCTAAAATGCCTAAACTTGAAATTTTAGAATATGAATCTTTATTCTGAGCTAAAGAACTCATAATTAAAACATTCACTTTTATATCATCTTTATTTAATAATTTTAAAAGTTCTTTTCCGCCCATTAAAGGCAAGTCTATATTCATCACAACAAAATCAGGCTTCATAGATACTATAGACTTATAGGCATCTATACCATTATTTACAATACATATAACATCTATTCTATAATGACTAGATAATACATCATTTAGCATAGAACTAATCATCTTAGAATTTTCCGCTATAAGTACTTTAACAGCTCCCATATAATCCTTTTTCCTATTTCCTCAAATTATTATTTTTTTTGATATTTTTACTATTAAAACCTTCTTCATTCTCTTCTATAATTGTACCCAAAACCGAAGAAATATCGGATGTAAAATTATTATCTTCAAATATATTATGCTTATCAGAATCCTCAATTATATTGGTTTTTGTATTGTTTTTATCATTATTATTTTCAAGCTTTCTTATTTTTTTTACAGTGATATTATTAGATTTATTATTATTTTTAGAAACGGATTCTTCTATATCATCTAAACTAGGCAAATCATAATTGCTGTCATCATTAATATATTCATCAACTCTTTTTGCTGAAGGAACTAAAGGCTCAGCAATCTCTGCTTTCTTATAAAAGAAATGTTTTTTTACAATTTCTTTAAACTCCATTAATGTTTTTGCTGCAGATAAAAATAAAAACACAAAAATAAATATCAAACAAAGATATACAAACCATTCTCCGAATCTTGTATATATTGTCAATTTATCATTTAATGCTACATTTGCAATCATGTAATCTGGCTTCCAAAAAGGAAGAGTAGAGATAATCCTGCCTGTACTTGATATATGTCCTGTAACTCCTGAATTGCCATTATGTACAATATCTCTTCTATTTTCAATAGCTCTAAATACAGACATATAAAAATGCTGAAGTAAAGATACATCGCTGTAAGACCAAGCATCTTCTGTAATGACTGCTAAAGTTTGGCTGCCGTCATAAACGAATTTTCTAACAAAATCTCCAAAAGCACTTTCAAAACATATAATACCTGAAAATCTGTATCCGTTTGGGTGATTAAATACCGTTAAGCTTCTGCCCCTATTCCATCTATTTGCTCCTGCCTTATCAAATTGGGC
Source organism: uncultured Brachyspira sp. (assembly GCF_910578695.1). Lineage (GTDB taxonomy): Bacteria > Spirochaetota > Brachyspiria > Brachyspirales > Brachyspiraceae > Brachyspira. The sequence continues at coordinate 30,519 of NZ_CAJTQJ010000003.1, read as the reverse complement.
ATACATAAAACTTATTATATTTTTGAAAGGAAAAGTATTAAGTAAAAACTCATTATCCTGAAAAGGATAAGATTCCCCGCCCGGAACAAGTTTTATTTTGGAATATTCCCCTATAACATTTCCTCTGTCATTTATAAATTCCATACCATTATAATATTGATAAGGATTATATGCATTTTCATTTGTATCTTCTTTTATAATCGTAGTGCCAAGCAAATGATAAGTTTGAGTATATCTAATCATATCATAAAGTATATAAGTATTATATATTCCCGGATACATAGAATTTGAAGCTAATCCGTAATTAAAAGCCTCCCTATATTCAGATAAATAAAATCCGTAAGAATCAAGAGTAACAGATTCAGGATATACTATTAAAGAAGGCTTGGATAGAGAGGCATCTCTTGCAAGTTTTGCTATCCTTTTTACAGAAACAGTACCATTTTGAGTTACTCCGTCAGGTTTTTCTTCGCTTACAAACTTTTCAGGCTTTAAAAGAAATTTCTCAGCAAATCCTTGTATACCTTTTGAACCTTTTCTAAAAGGCTCCCCTGTATATATGCTGTTCCAATAAATATTAGGGTCAAAAGATTTTTGTATTAATGCTATGGAAGTTTTAGGCTGTAATGTTCTTCTGGATTCTTCCAAATTTACTTTTACAGCACCGTATATCATAATTAATATAAATGATGATATAAATATTAATGCAGGAATATATGATATTTTATATTTACTTTTATCTTTTTCTGCATACAGAAGTAAATAATGACTAATGATTGAATTTGAAAAATAAATAAAAAAACTTATGCCAAGCACTCCGAAAATATCGGCAGATTGTATAAACAGAGAAAAATTCCACTGAGAATATCCTATAATGCCCCAAGGAAATCCAAGATATCCCACATTACGCATATATTCCATAAATGTAAATACAATCGGAACAGCTATAAATCTAAGTTCTGGCATCTTTTTAGATAGAAAACCGCTTAAAAGCATAGCTGGAAAATAGAACAGAAATATTATTAAAAATAATATTGTAAATAAAGTTAAAAAAGAAACTACCGCCTGAGTTTCTTTTAACATAAATGAAGTTACCCATAATAATAGATAACCAAAAAATATAAGTACAAATATTGATGAAGCTGTAATATAATATCTAAACTTATCAGCTTTATATATTATAATATTGAGCGGTACAAAAGCTATAAAAGCCATAGGAAATAAATCAAGCGGAGGAAAAGCTAGAGACAAAAGTACAGCACTAATAATACTTAATATAATTACACCAACTATATATGAATTACTCTTCGACACTTAAAATCAATCCTATCATTCTTTTATACAGCAAACTATTATTTAAAGGACAATAACAAATTAATATTATTTATAAATAGTGCTTTTTAACTACCTTCTTTTTTCTTTAAAGCTTCTTTAATCTCATTTACAAACTTTTTATCTTGGAAACCTATATGCTCTAAAAGCCAATCTTTCAAGAATTTAAGAAATTTATTAGCTACGAAAGGCTGACCCTCTTCATATTTTCTAATCTGGTCAACTATTTCCAAATAGAAACTCTTATGCATAGCCTTATGATTTTCAGCATCTGAATAATTAATTAAATCCATTATTTTTTCTTCTGTTTTAAAATGATACTGAGTATAATCTATACATTTTTTAATAGATTTAATGAAAGCTTCATTAGCATTAGCACTGCTGTCTATAGTTGCTAAGTAAAGTTCATTAACAATATTAACCAACTCTTTATGCTGGCTGTCTATAAGTTTATGTCTTGTTTCATACAAAGGAACCCATTTTATATATATGGCAGCCTCTTGTTGTTCATTTTTATTATCCATAATTTACTCCATTTTTATTTGTTTATACTTTATTATTTTATAAAAAAATAATGAAAAATCTACAATATATAAAAAAACACTATTATAATATATATCTGCTTATATCTCTATTATCTTCAATATCTTTCATAGCGTCTTTTATATTATCGGCATTAATTTTTATAAATTCACCTTTATGCTCATCGGCACTGAAAGAAATTTCTTCAAAAACCTTTTCCATAATGGTATAAAGTCTTCTAGCACCTATATTTTCTACATTAGTATTTATATTATATGCTATATCAGCTATGGAAGATAAAGCATCTTCTTCAAATTCTATTGTTACGCCTTCAGTTTTTAAAAGCTCCTGATACTGTTTTGTTATAGCATTTTTAGGATTAACAAGTATATCTTTAAAATCTTCTTTAGATAAAGCCTTTAATTCCACCCTTATAGGAAATCTTCCCTGAAGCTCAGGAATCAAATCTGAAGGCTTATTAATATGAAAGGCTCCTGCCGCTATAAATAATATATGATCTGTTTTGACAGGACCATATCTTGTATTTACAGTAGTGCCTTCAACTATAGGAAGCAAATCCCTTTGCACTCCATGACGGGCTACATCCGCACTGTCTGTTTTATTACCGCTTGCTATTTTATCTATTTCATCTAAAAATATTATACCCATATTCTCTGTAAGACTTAAAGCATCAGAAGTAATTTTATCCATATCAATAAGAGATTCTGAAGCCTCATTAATCAAATATTTCTTAGCCTCTTTGACTCTAAGACGCTTATGCTTCTTGCTTTGAGGCATAATGCTTCCCACCATAGACTGAATCATATCGCTTTCTTCAAAACCCATACCCGGAATTATACCAAACATTCTATTATTTCCGCCTGATATTTTAAGCTCAACATAGCTTTCATCAAAATCACCATTAGATATGCGTTTTTTTATCTGTTCTTTAGCATTTTTTTTCTTTTGTGCCTCTTCTTCTGATATATTATCGCTGCTGTCTTTTTTTACTGAAGGAAGCAGTAATTTAGCTAATTTATCTAAAGCTATTTCTGTAGCCTCTTTTTCTACTTCTTTCATCATAGCAGATTTCAAATCAAATATTGCAACATTAACCAAATCACGCACCATACTTTCAACATCTCGTCCCACATAACCTACTTCAGTATATTTTGTAGCCTCAACTTTAATGAAAGGAGCATTAACTAGTTTTGCAAGCCTTCTAGCAATTTCAGTTTTTCCTACTCCTGTAGGTCCTATAAGTATGATATTTTTAGGTGCAACCTCATCTTTTAATTCTTCTGGTAAATGGCGTCTTCTATATCTATTTCTCAAAGCTATAGCAACAGAGCGTTTAGCCTCTACTTGCCCTATTATATATTGATCCAAAGCCTCTACTATTTTTCTAGGCGTAAGTTCGCTTTCTAATTTCGCATCAAATGACATATTTACTCTATTACCTCCAAAGAAATATTACTATTAGTGTATATACATATTTTAGAAGCTATTTCTAATGATTTTCTTGCTATTTCTTCAGCAGAAAGATCAGTATTTTCACTTAAAGCCATAGCCGCCGCCTTAGCATACTGCCCGCCGCTTCCTATAGCTAATATATTGTTTTCACTCTCTATAACATCGCCGTTGCCTGAAAGTAAAAGCATTTTTTCTTTACTTGCAACTATAATAAGTGCCTGCAAATTCCTAAGCATCTTATCCGTTCTCCATTCGCGTGCAAGCTCAACTGCAGCCCTAGTTAAATCACCTGAAAACTCCTGAAGCCTCTTCTCAAATTTTTCAAATAATGTAAAAGCATCAGCGGTAGAACCTGCAAAGCCTGATATCACTTTACCGCCGTATAATTTTCTCAATTTAACTGCATTAGGCTTCATTACAGTTTCGCCTAATGTTACTTGTCCGTCTCCTGCTATTGCTGTAATTCCGTTTCTGCATACTGCACATATTGTAGTACCTTTAAACATATATTATTATCCTCTTTAATAAAGATTGAGATATTTATTATATCTAATGCAAATTTATTCTATATTTTAAATTATAGGTTTGAAATATATTTAGAAATTCCAAGTCTATATTTATAAAAAACTAATTACCACCATTTTTTACTTAAATCAGGTTTTCTTATATATTCCGGAAGTATCAAATCTCTGCTTTTAGTATTATTTTTATCATTATTCTCAGGTATATATTTAGAATCACCTTTTAAATATATTACTATATTTTCATAGCCATTATCAGAAGCCAAATCAGCGGCAGTATAACCTTCGCTGTCTTTTAATGTTTTATCAGCATTACATTTTTCTACTAATGACATAACGCTGTCTATATTACCATAAGCAGCAGCATAATGCAATGGAGTATCATTATTAGAATCTTTAATATTAACATCAGAATTCCCGTCCTGAACTAAAGACACTAAAGCATCGGAATTATTTTCCATAGCAGCATAATGTATAGGGTATATTTTTTCATTATTTGGTATATTAACGCTTGATTTATCAGCATTAACTATACTTTTTATAATATCTGCAGATGCATACATCGCAGCATAATGCAAAGCTGTATCGCCGTTAGTATTTTGTATCTTACTGTCAGCATTATATTTCAAAAGCAGGCTTACTGTAGAAAGCTTATTTTTCATACAAGCCCAATGCAAAGCTGTATCATCTCCATTATTATCAGTTTCATTGATTAATGTCTTATCTTTCTCTAATAATAATACAATAACATCATCATTTCCGTTTGCAGCCGCAACATGTATAGGCATAGCTCCGTCTATATCATCTCTGGCTCTGATATTACATCCTGCATTAATTAAAGTATAAACTATATCAGGATTTCCTATATATGAAGCTGTAATTAAAGGAGTAGCTCCTCCCAAATACCAATTATTTAAATCAGCTTTATAAGGAAGTTTAGCTTCTTTATTAATATTTTTATATGTAAGAAGAGACTCCACTAAATCCAAGCTATTATTAATAACAGCTAAATGCAAAGGAGTATATCCGTTTTCATCAGTAAAGTTCGGATTAATACCCTCTTTAATCAATGCATTTAAAGCTATTATATCATTATTTTTTACAGCAATAAGCATTTCAAGCTGTTTTATATCCAACTCTGCATTATTAACATTTTCTTCGGCTATTTCTCCTTGCATATCTTTATCTATAATTTCTGTTTCTTTTGTATTATTATCAGCAATAACAGTTTCATCTTTTATATTATTTTCTCTCTCTATATTGTTTTCAGCAAAATAATTCTTAACATCATCGCGTCTTGCATAATATACAGGATAATTTCCGTCTTTAGTTTTGCTTTCTTTATCAGCACCTAAATCAATAAGCATTTTTACCGTTTGAAGAGAAGAAAAAGCAGCAGCATAATGTAAAGGAGTCCAGCCGTCTGCATCTTTAGACTCCATATCTGCACCGTTTTCTATTAATAATTTCACAGTTTCAGGCTTATCTTTCATAGCAGCCCAATGCAAAGGAGTATTTCCTCTATTATCAACATCATTTATTATAGAAGGCTCTTTATCAAGCAGTATTTTTATTGTTTCATTATTGCCGTTAGCAGATGCCATATGTATAGCCATACTGCCGTCAACATCATCTTTAGATTTTATATCAGCATTATTATCAAGCAAAACGGCAGCTATATCTGATTCCCCAATATATGAAGCCAATATTAAAGGAGTAGCCCCTCCCAAATACCAGCCGTCTATACTAACTTTCATATCTAATTTTGAGTTAACATCTATATTTTTATATTTCAAAAGAGTATTTACCGTATTCAAGTCTCTATTGTAAATAGCTCTATGCAAAGGAGTATATCCCTCATCATCTAATATATTCACATTTATGTTTATAGAATTCGATAATATATTTAATACATTATCTGCATTTTTTTCATTAACAGCATTAAATAAATTAGCTTCATCAGGAGTTAATGCAAATACAGAATAACTAAAAGTTAATAATACAAATAAAAATTTAATATGTCTCACCTTTAATGCTCCAACTTCATAAAGTATGTTAATAGTATAAGTATATTAGATAATAAAAAAATATCAAGTACAGCAAAAATTAATATTAAGAAATTCTGCCGTACTTGATATAAATTATTTTTATAATTTTTTTATTAAGCTATTTTAAAAATAATTATTATTTACTTAGGTCTGCCGAAAGAAAAACCTGCATAAACCTCTATATTCAAAGAAGAAAAATTATATTTATCATATACAAAATAATCAGCTAATTTGACAGTATCAAACTCCATACCAAAATTATATGTTAAACTTCCTCCTATCTTAAAAGCCCATCTGTCTGAAAGATAAAAATATCTTACAACATTTAATTTCACATAAGGCATAAAAGGAATCTTGTGCATAAAAGCTATATTTTTTTGATTAAGCTTTTCCATACTTTTGGAATCACCACCCATTCCATAGAATTCTTTTTCTGTACCGTATAAAGGAATATAAATCCCTGCCCCTATACCTAAAGAAACTTTATTATGAAAATTTAATTTAAGCAGATAGCCTAAAATAATACTATGATAATCATATTGATAATAGTAATATTCATCAGATAATCTCTCTCTTTCATAATAATTATATCCAGTTTCAATCATACTGCTTATACTAGTTAAAATATTATTATCAATTCTGTCATTTCTTCCTAATGATAGTAATACACTGAAAGAAAACCCAGAACCTAATCTAAAACCATCTAACTCTTTAAAAAAATTTCCATTATTATAGCTGAAATCTAATGTAACACCTGCAGAAGCTGAATACTCAAATTCAAAAGAGGAGGCAAGCACTATATTTGAAAATATAAATAATGCTATTAATATTTTTTTTCATAAGTATACCACCACATCAATTATTAGGCACTAATATTAATCTAAATGATGAAGATGCTTCACTGCCATTTACTAAGGTGCCTTCATCAAATTTAATATTTATATTTATTTTATTCTTTCCTATTTTCATAAATAAAAATCTCCTATTTATTGTTTATAAAAATTATACTATAAATATACAAAAAAAATATTATTAGACAACAATATATATATTACTTTTATTAAAAAAAATTAATTTATTAAAAATATTATTATTATAAAGAACAAAAATAAGCATAAAGCATACAAAAAATCTGATTAAAAAATGAAAATCTTAATAAAAATATATATTTTTTAAATTATTTTCATTTTATATGATATAATTTTTTCTAATATTAAAAAAATATTTTTATAATAGGTTTTAATAAAAAGCTATATTGTGTTATAATTAAAAATAATATTTATAAGGAAAAATTATTATGCAGAATTTTGTATACAATAATCCAACAAAAGTAATATTTGGAAAAGATGCTGAAAATAATATTGCAAATGAAATAAAAAATTTTGGAGGAAAAAAAGTATTTATAGTATACGGTGCTAAAAGCATAAAAGAAAGCGGATTATTAGAAAAAATAGAAAATATAATAAAAAATGAAAATATAGAATATAAATTATTCGGAGGCATAAGAGCTAATCCTACACTATCTTATGCAAGAGAAGGAGTAAGAAAATCTATAGACTTTAAATCGGACTTTATATTAGCAATAGGCGGAGGAAGTGTTATTGATACTGCTAAAGCAATAGCAATCGGCACAGCTAATTTTGATACTGATATATGGGATTTTTGGACAGGCTCAAAAAAAGTAGAAAGAAGTCTGCCTGTAGGATGCATACTTACAATATCGGCAGCAGGAAGTGAAACTAGTGCAGCTTCTGTACTTACTAATGAAGAGACTCTTGATAAAAGAGGTTTGCATACAGATTTTAACCGTCCTAAATTTGCTATAATGAATCCGTATCTGACTTTTACACTGCCTTATTATCAAGTGGCATGCGGTATAACAGATATGCTTATGCATACATTAGACAGGTATTTCGGAGATAGCGAAAATTCAGCAAACGGTGATAACAATCAAATAACAGATGCTATTGCTGAAGCTGTTTTAAGAACTATATTTAAAAACGGATTAATAGCTATGAAAGATAAAAATAATTATGATGCTATGAGCGAGCTTATGTGGTGCGGGAGTTTATCGCATAATACTTTAACAGGTTTGGGACTTAATTTCGATTTTATAGTACATAAGTTCGGGCATGAACTGAGTGCTAAATTTGACTGTGCACACGGGGCTAGCCTTTCTGTGATATGGGGCTCTTGGGCTAAATACTGTTATAAAGATAAAAAAGAAAGATTTATTCAATACTCAAAAAATGTTTGGAATATAGATAATGATGATACGGGACTAAAAGCTATAGAAAAAACTATAGAATATTTTAAACAGATAAATATGCCTACCAACTTTACAGAATTAGGAATCGGTATTCAAAGCGAAGAGGTTTTAGAGGATTTAACGAGAAGATGCATAAAAGACGGAAAACTTCAATTCAAACATTTCAGGGCTTTAAACAGAGATGATGTTTATAATATTTTTAAGATGGCTAATATATAATGATTTTTATTATACTTAATTTAAATATTAAAAATAATTATAAATAGTTAAATTATTATATAACTTATATTAGCACTTTTGAGTATAAATAAATATTTTTTAATATATCAACTGGGTGTTTATATGACTTCTATACTTGGAGTAATACTTTACAATTATGCCCTATTCTTTTTTTAATCTTATAAGTATATGCTTGCTTTACCTAAATTTGCAGTATCTATTAATAAAGATATTAAAAAAAAATATTTTATAAAAAAGATATATCTAATCCGTATTCTTCTGGATAATCTTTTATACTATAAGTTTTATTATGCTTAAGAAGTTTTATTTTTAACTTTTCTTGACTAAATATATATGATAAATTATCTAATTCCAAAACTTCATCATTATTAACTGATAATTTTTTATTTGAAATTTCCTGTTTATAAAATATAGGATTTGTACTTATATCTCTTCTAACAAAAAATAAATATACTTTATTGATTGCCATATATTTAAAATAAGAAATCACTGCTAAAGTTCTTAAAAAAGCTCCTTCAAGTTGTTCTATTAACTCATTATATTCTTTCTTACTCTTACTAAATTCAAATATATATATACTATAAAGTTTTTCATTTTCTTTTTGAATTATAACTTTATCAGCACATTTTTTATTTTTTAAATAAGGAAAAGAATTATTTCCCTCTAATGTTTTTATCGATAAAGAATGTTCTAAAACTTCAACGGTTATAGATATATTATTATCACTTAATATATATTGTTTATTATTATAATCATCAAAAAAATTATGCAGAAATATTTTACTCAAAACTTCTCTGAACTCTTCAGGATATTTTTCATACCATTTCATTATTATAATTCTTCCTGAAAATCATATATTTCATCTGATATTTTTTTTAATACTTTATTGAATGTAGGAACTTCAAAACCATATTCTGAACTTTCTAATTTTGTAACTTTTGTAAATCCATCTTCCTTATTAATATCAAACTGATACATTCTAACCTTATCTTCTGAAATTAAATCATCATCATCATATCCGTATTTATGCATCAAATATTTTTTTCTTTCTTCATTATTTGAATTTAATTTAATCATATTATTTATATGCTGAATAATAGTATCGCTATGTGTTGTTATTAAAACATGAGTATTAATATTAACTAATTTAATAAAAACTCTAGTTAATTGCTGCTGAAGTTCTGGATGCAGAGAAATTTCCGGCTCCTCCATTATAATATTATTATAATCTATACCATATTTCAAAAATAAAGCAATAGGTGTTACTTCAGTTACAACAGCTGAGCTCACATGCATACTAAAATTATTATCTGAATTATTGGTTTTATAAAATATCTCTCTAATTGTATCTAAAGTGTTATATTGACTTAATGGAAATGCATTCATTGGCAATATAGACAAAGTATTTTCAATACAAATTTCACCTTCTAAAATATTTTTTTCAATAAGACTAATAATATTTTCATACTTTATATTTTCTTTAATTTGTATACCAAAACTAAAACTATCATTTTTTTTTAAAATAATAGACAATTGTTCAAAAAAATTTTTTATAGGTAATGTCAAATCTATCTTTCTCGACAAATCATAAGGATTATACCATAATGTTGATATAGATTTTTGTATTATTAAATCTTTTAAAAGTAAAAAGCCTGTTCTTGAAACGGGTAAAAATAATTGATGTTTGGAATTAAATATTAAAAAATATAGTTTTTTTAGTAAGAACAAGCTTAAGTCATTTTTATTATTAATTTCTATTTTTTTATATTTTTCTTTTTTATATTTACAATTATTTATAGTAAAAGTAATATCTAAATAATATTTAACTTCTCTGTTATTATCATTATAATCAGTTTTTTTATCAATAAAAAAATCTATGTTAATACCATAATTCATTTTATATTCTAAAATATATATTTTATCTATTTTTATATTTTTTGAATTAAAAATATCATTAAGTATTATTTCTTTATTATTTTCTAGAACATTATTAATAGTTTTTATTATATCATTTATAATATTATTATCTATTTTTAAATTACTAATATTTTCATTTATAACTTTATTTGATAGATTATCTAAAGATTCTACTTTAGGATAATCTTTATCTTTATAAAATTTATATAATAAATCTATATTTTGTATATACCAAACCAAACTTGCTAAATAACTTTTTCCGCTGTTGTTGTCTCCTACAAAAAGAGTAAAAGGTGCTAACTCTATTTCTGCCTCTTTGATTTTAGCAAAATTTTTAACATATAATATAGGATATTTAGTTTCTTCTAACATATTAAATTATTTATCTGCTTATTTTTGCTAATTATATAATAAATTAAAAACTATATCAATACAAAAAGTATACTGCTATATCTAAAAACAATAGATAAGTATTTAAGTGTTCATTGTATTTTAAAGTATAAAATATCTATATAATAATCTAAATTAAAAGTTTATTATTATACCTGCTTTTTACATTATATATAATTCTTAAATATTATTTAATCATTTCCTTAATAATTTCTATTTATATTATAGAAAATAATTTATTTTTAGAGTATAATATTTAAGATTATTGATTATAATACGGCGGTGTTAAAAATGTTTATGAAAAAAATAAAAGTGTTAAAAAATATATTATTGATTTCTTTATTAATAATTTTCATTTTGTCATGTAAGAAAAAAGAAGATGAATCTGTAAATATTAATAATGATTCTAGCTATATAAGCAAACCTGAAAATATATATCATAAAACTTATACCAATGTTGTGAAGATTCAAGGTAAATTTGTTAAGATTGATTCTTTACTTTCTTATAGGGGCAGAGAAGAAGGCGAGTATTATGAAGATTATGATATATTTGAGGCTATACAAAATCATAGTTTAAAAAGAGTTCAGGAACTAATTAAAGAAGGCGAAGATATTAATCAAACTTATACTGGAGATAATTTATACAGCGAGTTTATGGATGACAGCTATTCTGCAGAAAATACTACGCCTTTGAGTTTTGCTGTATTTTATAGAGATTTAGGTATAATGAAATATTTACTCGATAATGGAGCGAATCCTTTTATTCAAGACGATGACAGTTGGAATGCTTTTCTTTGGGCTTGCGGTACTGGAAATATTGATACAATAAAAATGCTTGCTGAGTTTGATACTGACTTAATTTATTCTGAAAACATATACAAAGCGAATGGGCTTCATATAGCTGCCTTAAATGATAATATAGAAGTATTTGAATATTTAGTTAATACTCTAGGAATAGACATAAACAGTAAAGATGAAGACGGAGACGGAGTTTTATATTATGCTAATGAAAATGGGGCAATAGAAAAACTTAAAGAACTTGGAGCAGAATAATATTTATTACTGTTAATAAAAATTGTTTTATTGCTGATATCTATAAACTCTCTTTAAATCAGCTTATAGTTTATCAGCTTTATTTAATAAGCTAAATTTTCAATACAAGCATATTTTTTATAATTAGTTTTTTATTAATACTTAATATCATCAAAAGAATGACAGAGTTTTAAAGAAAGAAAAACTTAATTTGCATATTTACATCCCCCGCCATTTTATATTTACTGCTTTATCTTTTAATTATAACTTTCATTTATTTTTTTAATTAATTATAAAAATCATATTACACTAAAACTCTGATTAAATGCATGATTAACTAATTTTTAATTATGATTTTAATTGTATTATAAATTTATTTAAATTTTTAAATTCGTTTACTATAAAAAAATATAATATTAAAATAATTTAAAAACATAAAATAAAAGCCCCATTAAAATAATGAGGCTTTTTTTATATTTTTAATAATATTTTTAAAAGTAAAAAATATTATTCTTTAATAAACTTTTTGAAGCTTAATACTTTTTCTTTAGCAGCAGAAAGTCTTTTATCTTTATCTTCTTTTACGCAAACTTCAAAATAGAATTTAATTTTAGGTTCAGTACCTGAAGGTCTTATAGTTATTTTTGTTTTGTCTTCAAGTATATACTGAAGCACATTAGATTTAGGCAAAGATATGCTTCCTACTTTTCTTCCTGTATTATCATATATTTCTTTTTTCTCATAATCGCTTATAGTTTCTACTTTAATGCCCGAAATATCTTTAGGTAAATTATTTCTATAATAAGTCATTAAATCAGCTATAGCCTTAGCTCCGTCAGCACCTTTTTTTGTTATGGATACAGTTTCTTCATAGAAGTATCCGTATTTTTCATAAATGCTCTCTAAATAATCAGCTAATGTCATATTATTATCTTTACAATAAGCAAGTACTTCAGCAAGTATTAAACAAGAACTTACTCCGTCTTTGTCTCGTACATTAGAGTTAATACAGTAGCCGAAACTTTCTTCAAAACCAAATAAATATGTTCCGTCTTTTTCTCTTTCTACAATATCAGCAATCCATTTAAAACCTGTAAGAACATCATAAATTTTAACATTATTAGAATTAGCAATAACTCTTGCAAGTTCAGTAGTTACTATAGTTTTTACTATGAATGGATTTTTTATATTTTTTTTGTTTGTAATAAGATAGTATGATATTATAGAGCCTATTTGATTGCCTGTAAGATACATATAGCTTCCGTCTTTAGTAAGTAAAGCACAGCCCATTCTGTCGCAGTCAGGATCTGTACCCATAACAAGTTCAGCACCTATTTCCTTAGCTTTATCAACAGCTATTTGTAAGGCTTCAGGATTTTCAGGATTAGGAGATTCAACAGTAGGGAAATTTCCATCAGGCGGCTGAGCATTTTCCAAAGTTATTAAATTAGTAAATCCTGCCTTTCTTAAAGCCATAGGAACCATTTTATATCCCGAACCATGAATAGGAGTATATACTATTTTTATATCATTATGTTTTTTGATAATATCAGGATTAACTAAATACATCATTAAATCATTCATATATTTGTCTTCAATATCTTTACCTATAATAGTAACTTTTGAACTGTCTCCAACTTTTACTTCTTCAGGCTTAACTTTCAATACCTCATCTATTATATTTTTATCATGAGGCGGTATAACCTGAGCCCCGTCAGTCCAATAAACTTTATATCCGTTATATTCTTTAGGATTATGGCTTGCAGTAACAACTATGCCTGCAATACAGCCTAAATCCCTAACAGCATAAGAAAGAAGAGAAATAGGATGAATATCATCATATAAATAAACATTTATTCCATTTGAAGACAGTATTTCAGCGGCAGCCTTTGAAAAAGTATCCGAATTATTTCTAGAGTCATAACCTATTGCAACTTTATAATTACTTCCGCCTTGTTTTAATATATAATTAGCCAAGCCCTGAGTAGCAACACCGACAGTATATTTATTCATTCTATTAGTACCGACTCCCATTATTCCCCTAAGTCCGCCTGTACCAAATTCTAAATCTCTGTAGAATGCATCTGTCAATTCTTTGTCATTTCCTGCATCTAATAATGCTTTAATCTCTTTTTTAGTTTCTTCATCATAAGCTCCGTTAAGCCATGAATCAATTCTTGCTTTAACTTCTTGTTCCATATATTCACCCCTATTTATTTCTATATATAAATTATAATATACAAAAGTCATATAATCAAGTAAAAATATATTAATTATAAATTCTTTAATATATTTTTTCTAATTTAATCAAGATAATATATTCTTTTAAATTTAAGAAATTTATAATTTAGGAACTTTAAACCTTACTCCAAGCAAAGCCTCGTGATAGCCTTCTGCTTTTGTATCTAATAAATATCTGTATGCTAAATCAATAGACATAAATGGAAGAACATTAAAAGCCATTCCTCCGCTGAATCCGAAAACTAATGTATTTACTGATATTCTATGTTTTGCTTCATCATATTCAGCTAAAAAACTATCCTTTAATTTAGCTCCTATAGAAAAACCTAAAAAAATAGTAAAAGGAGGGTATTTATCAATCAAAGTTTGTTTATAGCTTTCATCTGTTAATCTTTCTTTTATAAGGAAAAAGTTAATATCAAAATATACAGAACCTAATATAGTATGCATTTTTATATCATTTGTCATCTCTATTATATTTCTTCCCATATATTCAAATTCAAATCTTACAGGCGAGGATTTATTTATAGTAGGTATATTATATCCTAATGAAAACCCTCCTCCTAAATAATTGAAATATCCTTTCTTTCCGTTATCCTTAATATAATAATAATTTCCGTCATGCGAGAATATAAATTTAGGCGTGATATATAAGCCTTCTGGAATATATGAAAATAGTTTCTGCGTACTATTTAATATTATTATAAACATAAATATAATTATATAATATCTTTTCATCTAATATACCCCTAAAAATTGAACCTTAAAGAAGCTGTAATATCATTATTGTATTGTGTTTTTTCACTAAGCAGCAATCTATATCCTAAATCTAAACTTAATAATGGGGTTATATGAAATCCTAATCCAATTCCAAACCCATAAAGAAATTGTCCTTTATTATAATAGGTGCTGGTCTTAAAAATACCTCCGTATTCATAAACCGTATTTAATATATATGTATTTAGAGCTCCGCCGATTAAAATTCCTGCATAAACAGACATTAAAGGTCTTTTTCCATTATTAATTTTGCTTCTAGCAGAATACTCATTATCATAATCTGTATACCAAAAATAATAATCATAATATGCCCCTATCAAAAAACTATGAGACTGCATAGATTGTACTTTATTTATATATACATTCTCAGGTATAGGGTTCCTATATAAATATTCAAATTCAACTCTCACAGTGCTGTATTTATGAAATATATCAAAATTATACCCTAAAGCGATTCCTCCTCCGACATATAAGTTTTGAATATTTTTTTTACTGCTGTTTTGTTTTTTTATTCCCGAATCTTCTATTTCAAATAAAAATTTAGGAGCTAAATATACACCTATATCAATAGCAGTAAGTATATTGCTGAAAGACACAATAATTAAACAGCTAATAAAAAATTTTTTTATCATATTATAAACACCATAAAATCACCATAAACACCATAAAATTATCAAAATAGTATTCCTATTGCCAATCTTGGAATAGGCACAAATCTTAATATAGTTTTGTATGAAAAACCCATATCAAGTATTGATATATCCAAAAAAGGACGAACACCGCTATTAACTCCTAAACCTCTCGATAAATCTATTCTAAAGCCCATCTCTCCTGATACATAAAAATCCCATATATTACTATTTCTATCAGTATACGATGAATCATCTTTTTTATATTCTTTTCCGTGAGTCATAAATAATGTTGTTCCTACTTTAGGCATTAAGAAAAATCCTGATGCTCTGTTTTTATTATTAAAATAAAACCTTATTCCTGCAGAAAAACCAAGTCCGTATACATTTCCATTATAAAGAGTTTTTGTATTACTATAATAAGTTTTCATAGCATAAAATCCTGCATCAGCATTAACTTCCATTTTTTCTGCAAATCTATATGTATATGTTATATCCAGTGCGAAATTACCTTGAAGCTTGAGATTATTAGGATCATCACTCGGAAGCAAAAGATTAACAACTGAAGGTGCTGCGAGCATATAAAAAATAGTACTGCCGAAATTTATTCCTATTGAAT
Organism: uncultured Brachyspira sp.; assembly: GCF_910578695.1. GTDB lineage: Bacteria > Spirochaetota > Brachyspiria > Brachyspirales > Brachyspiraceae > Brachyspira. The sequence continues at coordinate 14,509 of NZ_CAJTQJ010000003.1, read as the reverse complement.
GTCTATGCGACTTTATACCATTTTCATTACTTGCTGAAATTACTGAAGATTCAGAAGCAAAAATACTATTGGCAAGTATAAATAAAAATAAAACTATTTGTATATTCTTTTTCATATATTTATACTCCGCTAAAATCTAATACTAAAGCCTATTCTTGGAAATATAGCAATTCTTATAGCAGAAACAATATTAACCCAAGAAGGAAAAGAATTCCAAGCAGGTATGCTGGCAGTTAAATCTATTAATCCGCCTCCGAAGAAATTTATTCCTTCTCTCATATCTTCATAAACTCCCGGAAGCCCTGAACGCATATAATATCCTAACTCAAATAATGATATATCTATATAAGGTTTAACAGCCCATTCTTTATTAGGAAATAATTCTATGCTCCAGCCAAGCTCATAAGAAATATATAATCCTGTATCAACAGTATGCCTTTGAGTTTTTAATCCTGTAGCACCATTATATGTTTCTACATCTGATATCAATGCCTCTACTCCAAATCTGAAAGTATTAATCACCTGTTTCTTTTTTCCTCCGTAAAATTTTATTCCTATTGTTATGGGAATAAATATCATAGAGTTTTTTAATATTGTATCAGCAGAAACTACTCCCCCTACATTGCCTAAACTTCCTCCTGAAATATTAGAATCAATTATTTCAGAAGCCTTTTCTTTTGGTATAGTAAAATTGAAAGACATAGCCTGAACGCCGAATCCTAATTCAATACCTATTCTTGAATGAAGCAATAATGTATATGATATATTCGGTATGTACCAAAAACTTCCTTTAAAATTTACAGCATCAATAAATTTTGAAGCTTCGCCTAAATTTAACCCTGTTAATCCTATAAGTGTTTCATAATTATTTAATACTGTATTTATCATAGGAGGAAATAATCCCGCATATCCCGAATTTAGATTTACACTTATAACTTGCCTGCCTTTAATCCAGCTATAAGTATTAGTATCTGATTGCGAGGCAGCATATAAACTAATAAATGATATATTAAATACTATAATAGCTGTAAGGATTTTTCTCATAATTTTATTAACCTATTATATTTTATTATGGTTTAGGAGTATTTCTCAGGATTTTTAAAATGATTTTTGCCGTTTATTCTATTAATTATATCTTCTATCTTTTTTTTATCTTCTTCGGTAACATCTACATTGCGTACTATTTCATCAACATTAATATTATTAGGATCTTTAATATCTATTACTCCATTAACAGCTGCTAATGCATTTTCCTCTCCTATTATGTCCAATATTTCATTAATAGCTTTTTTGCCTTCCTCTGTAGCTTCTACAGTTCCTAAACTATCTCCAAAAGGTACTGTTAGAAGATATCCGCCTTTACCATCATTATATACTCCGCCTACTCCTAATATAGGATTTTCAAATGTGTAATTTTTTCCATTAATTGTTAATTTATCTCCATCTACTTTAACACCAGTCCAATTACCATTTTTCATTTTTCCCAAAAAGAAGTCAGGACCTGGCTCTGTTATTGTAAGGTTGGTTTTTCTGCATGAAAACACTGCTAATAAAACAAAGATTAATGCAGTATATTTATAAAATCTCATTTATGTTCTCCTAGCATAAAATTATAATTTAATTATATAATTTTTATTAATAAAAACAACTAGAAACAAGAGTGCAATTATATATAAACTCGGATATATATGTATTAAAATTTAATATATAATACATATTATATAAATAATATATATTATAAATATTTTTTTGTTTTATATTATAAATGATTGACAAAAAATTTGAATTAAAGTAAAATTCAGAGATATGCATTAAAAAAAATTAAGGTAAATATTATGTTTTATGAATAAAAATACAGAGCATATCACTTGTTTAATTAATCATGAAGAAAGTTTTAAAAGAATTATTATAAACAGAAATTATAAAACAAAAAGATATTATATAGATTTTTTTGTTGCAGGATATAAATATAATAATGGAAAAGATATTATAGATTTATTATTAAAAAATGAGCCTATTAATCTGCTTAGAGATATAACAAATCCTTATGACAGATTTGCCATAGCCATTTATGACAGAAGTTTTGATTTTAGATTAGGATATGTTCCAAGTATTATTTCTCCGCTTATATCATATAAATTAGAGGATAAAAGAAATAGAGTATATGCCAGAATAAAAAATGTAAAATTAGACGCTTCTGATGAATGTAAAATAGAGATAAGACTATTTATAGATATAGATAAAAAAAATAAAAAAGCTATGTAATTTATAATTTAGCTGTAAATAAATATATGTTAAATAAAGTTTCAGTAAAAACAGAGATTGAATTTCAAAAAATCAAAGATAATTATATAAAAGAGCCTTTTAAACATTGCGTTTATATACTGACAGGAAAAGAAAGACTTTTTAAAAAAGCATTTATAGCAGCTATGCATTCATATATGTTTTCAGACGAAGGCGACAGCGAAATGAATTACAGTGTTTTTTATGATAAAAATGATGCTGTAGGCTTTACTCCTTTAGAAGCGGCTGATACTCCTCCTTTTGGCTCTAAATTAAGGCTTATTGTAATTTATAAATATAATAATTTTAATGAGGATTTCTTGGAGTACTGCTCAAATCCTTCAAAAACTGCTGTAGTTATACTTGAAACAGATAATTCTTTAGAAGATGATCCTGTATATAAATATTTTTCAAAGAAAAAGAATATTAATAATTTGTATTTCATAGATTTTCCTCTTCCAGATGAAAAGGACTTTAGAGGATTAATTAATGCCTATATTATTAAACAGGGAAAAAAAATATCTTCTGAGGCTATAGAATATTTAATTAATAATATAAATTTAGATTATGACTCTATTTATTCGGAGCTTTCTAAAATATGCAGCTATAATGATAAAGAATATCTAAATGTAGAAGATATAATTGATTTTACTTATGTATCAAAAAATAGAAATATTTTTGATTTTTTAGATGCTGTTTTTGAAAGAGATAGAAAAAAATGCTTTAGTATAATGAACAGATTAAATCAAGATGCTTCTTCTTCTTTGGCATTGATGATGAATAATTTTCTTGCTGTATACTATATGAAAATATTTACGCCTCAGACTACTTTAAATGAAATAAGTAAAATAACAAAAATACCTGAGTTTATACTAAAAAAGAAAAAAACTTCATTAAAGCTGTTCAGCATAGAAGAGATTGTTAATATAATGTCAAAAATATCATATTTAAATACATTAAGCGTAACTACTCCTAATAATATTTTCAAAGCTCATTTTGAATTATTTTTATTTACAATAACAAAATAATTTTATTTACAATAATAAATAATTATAATTATTAATAAAATTATCTTTGACAAATAACAGTTTATTTCGTATAATAAATTATTATTTGTAGGAGAATGCTTATGTATTTAGTAAACCTTATGGAGCAAAAAGTTGCCAAACTAGCAGATTCATATTTGAAAGAAAAAAATATTCCTGTCAATACAAATATGCGTATGGATATAATAGCATATACATTAAATAGAGTTCAGCCTAAATATGTTACAAGTGCTAGGGGTGTTCTTCATAGTTATAATAAAGATCCTATACAAAGCAATACAGAATTATTAAGTATTATAGCAGATGCCTGCGAAATAGTAACTAGAAGAAAAGAAAATACATTATTAGAATCAATTCCTTTTATTGATGAAAGCGGATATTATTTAAATTATCCAAGTATAATGGGCAATATAACATCTTCTAATAATTTTGATAAGGTGGACAGTGCTTTGGTTTATATATTTTCTGAGGGAAATATACTTCAGGGATATGGGGTTAATTTCCCTAATCCAGCCATAGTATCAAGCAATGTTCCCGGAAAGTTTATGTTTTGCTTTATGCCTAAAAAAACGGATTCAAATGAAGATATAGAAGTAAAATTAAATATGATTATAGAATCTGAAAAATATATGCAGTATGAAAGCGTATTATCATTTAAATTAAAACCTATATACTATAATGCAGGAGATATTCCTTTATTTTCTATAGAGGAAGTTAATGATATATTACTTATAGAAAATCATAATATACCTAGCTGATTATAATATTATTACTATTTATATGCATTATTTGTTTTAAGAGAAGCTGATGAGAGTAATTAGATTTATAGTATTTGCTTGTTTTTTAGTTATTTTTATAGTTATAGCAAATATAATTCATAAAAATATGAGCTCATACGAAATTATAAGTATAACAAGTCCTTTTACATATTATAATTTAATATCATACAGCAATAATGATATCAAATCTTTGGCTTCTCTTTCTTTTAAAACTTCTTTTGACAGCTTATCAGAGATGTTTGATATTGATAGAGTATTTGCAGCAAATAATATTCTAAAAAAAAATATAAAAATAAGAGAAGATGATGCTGAACTTACTGTATTTACTGATAATAATTCTATATATCAAATAACAATAAACAGCTCAAATAATGCTGATGCATTTTTAGAAAGTATTTTGAATAATTTATCATCTAATAATATACAATTAGAAAAACAATTTTTAGATGATGAGAAAGGCAATATTTTAGCAGAAATATATTCTCATAAAACAGATGCTTATAAAATAATTATAACAAAAGCATATATACAGAATAATAATAATTTATCTATAGATTATGTCAAATTATAATATTTTTTGTATTATCTGTATAAAGAAATATTTTTTTCTTGATAAATAATTTATTTGATATATAATATCAGTATTACTAAATAAGATTAATTATTGATTATTCTGCAAGGAAATTAGGTTATGAATAATAGAAGAAATACTATACAAAAACAGGTTATTTTAAATGCGGTAAGAGAATTACAAAATCACCCTACTTCAGAAGAAGTATACAATTATATAAAACCAAACTTTCCTTCTATAAGTTTGGGAACGGTGTACAGAAATTTAAATTTGTTATCAGATACAAAAGAGATACAAAAATTATCTGTAATAGATGATGCTGTACGCTTTGACCATATAACAAATGATCATTATCATTTCCAATGCAGTAAATGCAAAAAACTTATGGATATACCTATGGAATATCAGAAAAAACTAGATGAATTAGTTTCAAATGAATATGATGTAGAAGTATTTAAGCATGATATTGTATTTTCGGGAATATGTAAAAATTGCAGCAGTCTTTAACTATATATAATATAATTGATGCAATTTTTATTTTTTAATAATAACTATATTGAAAGTCTTGATTTTAATATTTATATTTTATATACTATTTATTATAACATTTTAAATTTAAGGAATAATTATGTCAAAAGGCTATTTAGCTTTAGTGCTGCACGCTCACTTACCTTATGTGAGACACCCTGAACATGAAAACTTTTTAGAAGAAGAGTGGTTGTATGAAGCCATAACAGAAACTTATATACCTTTATTAGATGCTTATGATCGTATGGTTAATGACGGCATAAACTTTAAAATAACAATGAGTGTTACTCCTCCTCTTATGAATATGCTTGCTAATGAGCTGCTTCAAAATAGATATGTTAATTATATAGAAAAATTGATTAAACTTTCTGAATTGGAATGCGAGAGAACTTCACTAGACTCTAACTTTCATAATACTGCTGAATTTTATAGAGATAAATTCAAAAAGATAAGAGATATTTTTGTTTATAAATATAATAAAAATATATTAAATGGTTTCAGATATTTTTTAGATAGAGGAAATTTAGAGATAATTACCTGCGGAGCTACTCATGGTTTTTTTCCTTTTATGCAGGAATATCCTAATGCCATAGAAGCACAATTAAGAATGGCTGTAAAAACCCATGAAAAACATTTGGGAAGAAAGCCTACAGGAATATGGCTTGGAGAATGCGGATTTTTTCCGGGATTAGAAAAACATCTTGCCAATAATGGGATAAAATATTTCTTTGTAGATACACATGGAATAATGTATGCCGATAAAGTTCCTAAATATGGAGTTTATGCTCCTTTATACTGTTCAAGAGAAAGCAAGGTTGCGGCATTTGGAAGAGATATAGAAAGTTCAAGAAGCGTATGGAGTGCTGAAGTAGGATATCCGGGGGATTTTAGATACAGAGAGTTCTACAGAGATATAGGTTATGATTTGCCTTTTGAATATATAAAAGACTTTATACAAAGCAATGGGCTTAGAAAAAATACAGGAATCAAATACTATAGGATTACAGGCAAAGACTGCCCTAAAGAGCCTTATAATCCGCAGTGGGCTATGGATGCTGCAGGAGAGCATGCGGGCAACTTTATGTTTAACAGAGAAAAGCAGATTGAATATTTATCTTCTGTTATGGATAAGCCTCCTATAGTTGTATCGCCTTATGATGCTGAATTATTCGGGCATTGGTGGTATGAAGGTCCTATGTTTATAGAATTTTTGATGAGAAAAATACATCATGATCAAAATACAATAGAAACTATTACTCCTAAAGAATATTTAGAAAGACATCCTGTTAATCAAATATCAATGCCTTCTATGTCAAGCTGGGGAGCAAATGGATACGGAGAAGTTTGGCTTAACGGTACTAACGGCTGGATATACAGACATTTGCATAAAGCGGCTGAGAGAATGATAGAATTAGCACATGATTATTATAATGAAACAGGACTTTATGAAAGGGCATTAAATCAGGCAGCCCGTGAATTGCTTTTAGCTCAAAGCAGCGACTGGGCTTTCATTATGCATACGGGTACTATGGTTGAATATGCCGTTAATACTACAAAAATATATATAAAGAGATTTACGGATCTTTATTATGCTATAAAAAACAGAGATTTAAATGAAGAGTGGCTAAGCAAATTAGAATGGCGTGATGATATTTTCCCAGAGATGGATTTTAGGATATACAATTAAATAAATTGATTAAAAATAAAGAGTATGTATTTTTATATGCATACTCTTTTTTATTTATTATAAAGTAATATAAATTATACATTGTTAATTTTAGTGAAACTATTTTCTTATATTTCGACTATACCACTCCGTATCTCCTAAATTTTCCTTTAATGTTTTATCCAAGCCGTTAAGATTGAAATATCCTAGAAGTTCATCTGTGTCTTCATTATATAACTCTGCATTTACAGAATCAAGCAATATTTTTATTAAATTATTAGCTCTTACTCCATTTTCTGAATTCACCCCTATTCCAACATAATAGTTTTCATCTCCCATAAGTATATCTTCATCAGTAATATGATATTTTATATTGTTATTAGATTTTCTTTTAATATCTAAATATAAACTGCTTTCCTCAGATATTTTATTACTATGAAATACAACTGCAGCTATCTTATAGTTATTATAAGCAGAGAACCAATCATCTGCTATAGAAGTATCTATCAATATTACTATTGCGGATTCATTTTTTTTATCATAATTGGCTATAAACATCACATCTCCATCAATGCCGACTTTCCATTCAGCAAATAATACAGAAGAAAACATAACAGTAAATGCAAAAATTAATATAATAAATTTATTAATATTTTTCATACAACTATCCTTATATTAGAGATAATTAATTATACTTAGAAATGAATTGGAGATGGCGGGAATCGAACCCGCGTCCTACGAAGCGTACCATATTCGTCTACATAGCATATCTTATCTTTAAAAGTTTCGCCTTATAGGTAAAAGAGAAGCAGAAAAGCTATAAGACTAGAATGAGTGTACTTAATATCAGGCTCATACGGCACCTAATACAAGTTCTATGTGTTTTGGCACCGAAAAAATAACCCATAGACAAATCATTTAATCAGCGGCAGCTTCAATTAAGCTGCGAGTGCATATTCGTCTGCACTTATTGTTCGGTATGATATTAGCGTGCATACACCTAGCACGGCTATGCAAAATATGTTCCAACCATCGCAGTCGAAGCCGAAACATCCCCTTTCAAAGAACGATATTTATTCATAATATAATATTTATAAATAATTGTCAATAATAAAAAGAGTACAGATTTTTTTAACCCCATACTCTTTTAATTTTTATTTTACAACTATGTTTACAAGTTTGCCTTTAACATAAACTACTTTGATAATATTTTTGCCGTCAGTAAATGCTTTAACTTTTTCGCTCTCTAATGCCTGAGTTTTTGCATCCTCTTCGCTTATATTAATATCAGCTTCTGCCCTATCTCTTATTTTGCCATTAACCTGAAATACAAGCTCAAAAGTGTCATCTTTGCAGTATTCTTCATTATGCTCAACCCAGCTTTCTTCAAGTATCATCTTTCCGAAATTTAATATTTGATAAAGCTCTTCTGTTATATGCGGAGCTATAGGATTAAGAAGTATTAAATATCCTCTTATAACTTCTTTAAACATAGCATAATCATCATTATTAGCTAATTTTACAGCAGACATATCATTTAAAAGCTCCATTAAAGCAGCAATAGCAGTATTGAAATGGAATCTGTCTTTAATGTCTATTGTAACTTTCTTAATAGTTTTATTATACTTTCTAAATAATTTTTGCCCGTCTTTTGATAAATTATTATAATCAAATGATTTAGCGTTTTTAAATGCTTCATCATCTTTATATTTAAGAAATAAATTCCAAATTCTATTTAAAAATCTTGCAGAACCTTTAACCCCGTCATCAGACCATTCTTTATCTTTTTCAGGAGGGGCAACAAACATAACAAATATTCTAACCGCATCAGCACCGAAAAGCTCTATAATCTCAGCAGGATCAACACCATTAGCTTTTGATTTGGACATCTTTTCTACTTTTACTATTATATCTTCTTTTTTAATGCCGTCTTTCTCATACTCTTTATTATTCATCTCTTCCTGAGTATAGAATTTCTTTAACTCCTTTGATTCATAGCTGTTAGCTAAAACCATACCTTGAGTAAGAAGTTTATTAAAAGGCTCATCTCCTTTAATAAGTCCGATATCTCTCATAAACTTATACCAAAATCTTGAATATAATAAATGCATACAAGCATGTTCAATACCGCCTATATATTGGTCAACACCAAGCCAAGAATTAGCAATATTGCTGTCAAAAGGCATTTTATCATTATGAGCATCTGTATATCTTGCATAATACCAAGAACTGCATGTAAATGTATCCATAGTGTCAGTTTCTCTTTTAGCCTTGCCGCCGCATTTAGGACATACAGTATTTACAAATGATTCTGACTTTTTAAGAGGATTCTCGCCGACTGTAAACTCTATATCCATAGGAAGTGTTATAGGAAGTTCGCTTTCATTTACAGGGACAATACCGCATTTATCGCAATGTACAAAAGGAAGAGGATTGCCCCAATATCTCTGCCTTGATATAAGCCAATCTCTAAGTTTATACTGCACTTGTTCTTTACCGAAGCCTTTTTCTGATGCATATTCTATTGCTTTTTTAATAGCATCTTTTGAAGAAAGCCCGTTTAATATATCCGAATTAACAACTATTCCGTCTTCAATATAAGCCTCTTTCATATTTTCAGCTTTCAAAGAATTGTCAGCATTCTGTATAACGACTTTTACAGCTATATTATATTTTTCAGCAAATTCAAAATCCCTTTGGTCATGAGCAGGAACAGCCATTACAGCACCGCTTCCGTACTCAGCCAAAACGAAATTGGCGGCATATAAAGGAACTTTCTCTTTATTGAAAGGATTAATTACATATCTGCCTGTAAATACTCCTTCTTTCTCATAATCTGTTTTTTGATCAATTTTAGCAGACTTTTTAATAAACTCTTCTACTGCACTTTTTTGCTCTAAAGTACATATATCTAAAAGCCCTTCATAATTCCAAGCTATAGCCATATAAGTAACGCCGTAAATAGTATCAGGGCGAGTAGTAAATATCGGGAAATCTTTGCCGTCATCTAAATTAAAATTTATATAAGCACCTACGCTTCTTCCTATCCAATTTTTCTGCATAGCTATAACATTATCAGACCAATAGCCTTCTAATAACTTCAAATCTGCATCTAACTGCTCTGCATAATCGGTAACTTTTATATACCATTGTTCAAGCTTCTTTTTAATAACCTCTCCGTCACATCTCCAGCAAGTGCCTTCTGCGGTAACCTGTTCATTGGCAAGCACTGTATTACAATTATCACACCAATTAACATCTCCGCCTTTTCTATATAAAAGTCCTTTTTCATACATTTTTAATATAAACCATTGTCCCCATTTATAATAGTCTGGCATACAAGTAGTAACTTCTCTATCCCAATCATAAGAGTATCCAAGCAAGTTTAACTGCTCTTTCATATTAGCAATATTTTTCAAAGTCCATTCAGCAGGGTGAGTTTTATGTTCTATAGCGGCATTTTCTGCAGGCATACCGAAAGCGTCCCAGCCCATAGGATGTAAAATATCATAGCCTAGAAGTTTATAGTATCTAGCTATAGAGTCGGCTATAGTATAGTTAGAAACATGTCCCATATGCATTTTACCTGACGGATAGGGAAACATCTCAAGCACATAATATTTTTTTTCTGTAGGTTTAGAAACTGTTTTGAAAGAATTATTATCTTTCCAGAATTTCTGCCATTTCTTTTCAATGGTAGTAAAATTATATTCCATAATACACACTCCGTAGTTTGATACTATTAGTTTTTATTAAATTAATAAATTGTTTACATATTATTATGACGAAAATTATATTGCAAATCTGTATATTTTTCAAGTGATAATTGTAAATAGTATTTTATTTTTACAGGCATTTCATTTGCATTTAAAATATCTCTAACGCACGGTTAATAAAATTTATATATAATAAAAATTAAAACTAAAAAACAAAGTTAATTCGGCAGTAAAAAATAAGAAAAGCAACAAAAATTAAAGTTCCTGTACTTACTTTATTGAAATAATTAGCATTAGATTTTTAGTTAATCAATTATTGCATACATATATTTTAATATGTTATTATTTTTTTATTTCACAAGTTTTTTACCTATTATAGCTGAAGCAGCAATATTATTGTATATAGGATTTCTAATCTTTTTTTCAACAACAACAACATTCTCATGAAAATATATTCCATAAGCAGTATCTGTAAAATTAGATACTTCAAGCTCGTCTGATTTTAAAGCATTATATGCATTTATATAATCTATTAAATTTTTTGTATACTCTATGTATGAATTAGGGCTTTTATACCCGCCACCGTAAAAACCACTTCTATAAGAAGTTCCAGTATCTTCACACCAATATAGTCCGTCATCTTTTATATGCTCATACATTTCTTCAAAAGTAATTATCTGTTCATGCATACGATGACCGCCATCATCTATAAGTATATCTAATTTAGGTATTACAGATTTTAGCTTTCTTAAAAAATCTCTATCAGATTGTGAACCTATAAATATTTTTATATTTTCATTTTCTATACTTTTACATCTTTTGTCTATATCTAGTCCAAATATATTTATTTTAAATCCGGGATTTATTTTTTTGAAATAATACTCCCACATTTGAGTTGAACCTCCATTTTGAACACCTATTTCTAATATATTAACATCTCTACCTTTAAATTTAGAAAAATATCTTTCATATAAATCAAAATAACGAAAAGGTTTATCTATGCCATTTGAAGTATTATTAATAAAATAATTATGTAATATATATTGTCCATTATCCTCTTCATTTATCAATATTTTTTTTACTAATTCAGTGTTTTTTTTATCTAATTCAGCATTATCAAGCCTTATTTTTATAGAATTAAATGAATATTTTGATTCTGGACTTGAATATTCTTTTAATTCTTTTGTTATTTGAGCATTATAAATTGTATCAACCAAATAATTTCTAAGTTTATCCCTTAATTTTCTAAAAGGAATAAACCAAACTATTCTATCTACTTTTTTCTGAGTTTTAGTTCTATAAGAATCATCCCAACATTTATTAAGACCTATTATATCTTGATCTATATTATTTTTTATTTCCATAATATACTCCAAATCCAAAACTTTTTAAACCTATCAAAGAAAATAGGCAGATATAAAAAATATTTTTAAAAATTAGACTTGACTTGACTTGACTTGACTTGACTTGACTTGACTTGACTTGACTTGACTTCAAGCATATATATATTTCTGATATTAATCATAACTTAATTGATTATACATTAATTAATTAGTTATGTCAAATAAAAAAACTATAAGTATGAGTTTTCAGACATTTTTTAGAGCGTATTATTTTAAATTATTGCAATAAAAAATAATACTTTGATGCAGTATTTATAATTTTATTTACATACCCCGACCTTTAATTCTTACTGCTTTACTTTTTAATTATAACTTTTATTTATTTTTTTAATTAATTAAAAAAAATCATACCAACCCAAATTTTTATTTAAATTTACAATCTACATAACGCACAGTTAATAAAATTTATATATAACAAAAATTAAAACTAAAAAAACAAATTTATATTTTTAATAATGTTATGCATGCGGCAAAATATAAATAATATTAGGGCTGGCATTAAAATAACAATAAATATTGAAAGAAAAGATAGTATAAAAAATACAAATAAAAGTTATAGATAATATAGAGCGGGGAATTAAATAAATTTTAAAATAATTATTTGACTCTGGAGTTTACTCTAATGATATAATATAATTATAGAAAATATAATTATAAGGATATTATAAAATGAAAAAATTAATAACAGCACTATTAATATTATGCATTATATCATGCAATAACTCTTCAAATGCCCAAACTCAAAATAATAACATAATTAATAATCAAAATAATTCTTCAAATGCAATGTATAATCAGGAATTAAAAAAATCACCTATTAATATACAAACCAATGCAGACGGCAGAATAAAAACAAGAGGATTTGCTGCAGTTTCTGCTAATATGGATTTTAAATATCATGAGTTTACAAGGCATGCAGTAGGAAGCAATGATATTTTAATAGAAATACTTTATGCAGGAATATGTCATAGCGATATACATGCAGTTGAAGGCAAATCAAGTAATACTCCTTTAGTAGTAGGACACGAAATAGCGGGCAGAGTTGTGCAGGTTGGAAATGCAGTAAAAAAATTTAAAATTGGAGATTTTGCAGGCGTGGGCTGTATGGTAAACTCATGTAAAAAATGCGAAAACTGTTTAGATAATTTAGAGCAGTACTGTTTAAATGGAGCTGTTTATACTTACGGCTCAAGAGACAGATTCCATAATAATGAAATAACACAAGGAGGATACTCCGACAATATAACAGTCTCTGAAGATTTTGCAATACTCATACCAGATAATGCCTATCTTGAAAAAATAGCCCCTCTTCTTTGTGCAGGAATTACAACTTATTCGCCTATAAAAGTTATGAATGTGCAAAAAGGCGATAAAGTAGGCGTTGCAGGATTCGGAGGGCTTGGCTCTATGGCTGTAAAATATGCTGTGAAATTGGGTGCTGAAGTAACTGTTTTTGATATTACAGAAGATAAAAGACAGGACGCTTTAAATATGGGTGCTGTAAAATATATTAATGTTAATAATCAAGAAGATTTAAAAAATATTAATAATACTCTGAACTATATAATAAGCACAATTCCAGCTTATTATGATGTCAATATGTATATGAATATGCTCAAAAGAGGCGGAACTATGTGCATATTGGGACTTCCTAGAACTTCAAAAATGCCTACGCTTATAGCAATGGTGGGACAGCATGGCAGTAAAAAATTATTCGGCTCGCTCATAGGCGGAATAAAGGAAACTCAGGAAATGCTTGATTATTCTGTAAAAAATAATATTTATCCTACTGTAGAAATAATAAAAGCAGACGCTCAAACTATATCAGAAGCATACAGAAAAGTTATAGACGGAAAAGTAAAATTCAGATATGTAATAGATATGCGTACTATAAATAAATAACAATAATTTTTTGTATTGTATTTTAATATTTTAGTTTTAATTTTTTTATATATCATAGTATAATTATTTTATAAAAAAGCAGTAAAGGTATATTTATGAAAAACCCGCCGCTTCCTAAAGACTGGCAAGAAGTAAAATTAAAAGATATAGGTGAAATATTAGGAGGAGGAACTCCAAGTACAAAAAATAAAGAATATTGGAATGGTAATATATTGTGGTTAACTCCTACAGAAGTAACAGCTTTAAAAACAAAATATTTATATGATACAGAAAGAAAAATCACAGAATTAGGCTTAAAAAATAGTTCTGCCAAAATGATAAAACCTAATTCGCTGATTATATGTACTAGAGCAACTATTGGCGATTGCTGTATAAATAAAAAAGAAATATCAACAAATCAAGGATTTAAATCTATTATTCCAAACTACAATTATGATATAGTATTTTTATATTATCTTATAAGCCATAATAGAAATCAGCTAATATCAAATTCTTCAGGCAGCACATTTTTAGAAATATCAAAATCTAATTTAGAAAATTTAAGTTTTTATTTTCCACCGCTAGACGAACAAAAACGCATAGCCTCAGTACTCTCCTTATGCGACGAAGCAATAG
>NZ_CAJTQJ010000002.1 GCF_910578695.1 uncultured Brachyspira sp. | reverse complement strand
CTGGCGGACTTGGTACTAGGCTTGGAGAAGAAACAGCTTTAAAACCAAAGCCATTGGTAGAAATAGGCGGGCGTCCGATTATATGGCATATAATGAAGCATTATTCGTATTATGGTATAAACGAATTCATTATTCTCTTAGGATATAAGGGTTATATGATAAAAGAATTTTTTGATAATTATAGAAGGCATTTATATGATATGAGAATAAATTTTAAAGAAAACAAATCAGAAATACTTAGAAAAGATATTAATACAGAAAATATCGAAGTTGATAATTGGATTGTAGATTTAATTTATACTGGAGAGAATACAGAAACAGGCGGAAGATTAAAAAAAGTTTATGATTATTTGAAAAATGAGGAATCTTTTTGTTTAACTTATGGAGACGGCGTATCTAATGTTAATATAAAAGATGAATTGGAGTTTCATAAGAGTCATAAAAAAATAGCAACTATAACAGCTGTGTTTCCTCCTGCCAGATGGGGAGCTATAAGTATAAATAGTTATAATACTGTAACAGATTTTATAGAAAAACCTAGAGGCGATAATGCTTATATTAACGGCGGTTTTTTTGTTTTAAATAGAGAAATATTTGATTATTTGGAAAATGATAGAACCGTTTTTGAGCAGAAGCCTTTAAGAGAATTAGCAAAAAATAATGAGCTTATTGCATTCAAGCATGAGGGTTTTTGGCAGTGTATGGATACGCAGAGAGATAAAGTTTTATTAGAAGAAATGTGGTCTAAAGGCAATGCACCATGGAAAACTTGGAAATGAATAATATATTTGATTTATTTAAAAATAAGAAAGTGTTAATAACAGGACATACTGGATTTAAAGGCTCTTGGCTTTCAGAGTTTCTTAATAATATTGGTTCAGATGTTTATGGTATAGGTTTGGAGCCTGAAAAATTATCATTGTATAATTTAATTGATTTAAAAACAAAAGTAAAGTCTTATATACAAGATATTAGAGATTTAGAAAAAATAAAAAATATAGTTAAAGAAATTAATCCTGATATTATATTTCATTTAGCAGCTCAGCCTATAGTTTTAGAAAGCTATAATGATCCTGTATATACTTATGAAACTAATATATTGGGTACTTTAAATATATTAGAATCTATAAAGGTTTTGGATAATTTACAATGTGCTGTTATGATTACAACTGATAAGGTATATGAAAATAAAGAATGGGCTTGGGGCTATAGAGAAAATGATATATTAGGCGGTGATGATCCGTATTCATCTTCTAAGGCATGTGCTGAGTTAATTATAAAAAGTTATAAAAAATCTTTTTTTAATGATAAAAATATAGGAATTGCCAGAGCTGGTAATGTTATAGGCGGCGGTGATTTTTCAAAATATAGAATAATACCAGATATAGTTAGAGCTATAGAGAAAAATGAGCCTGTAGAATTAAGAAACCCTAACAGTGTAAGACCTTGGCAGCATGTACTTGATGTTCTTTATGGGTATTTATTATTTGCTTATAATTTGATTAATAATAAACATAATATACATTATCGGAATATGATTATTTAGTAAATTATTATTATTTATAACACTATTTTTTATAATAGTATATAAATTTATCTAATATTCTTTTGTTATTTATAGAATATAATAATAATTAGCTTTAAAATAATATTTTAAGTTTTTATTTATATTTTAGGTTTATGATATTAAATATAAATAATATAAATAATATAAATAATGCTGTTTTTGCAAGTTAATATAAATACAGCTTAAAAATAATTATTATTTATATTTCAGCTTAAAATTAAGTTTACATAATATATTTTTATTATAATATATAAAAATCTGATTTTTTATTCAAAATTCTTCTATATATAGATATTCGTTCATACTGATACTATTGACATATATATTAACATAATATAGAATTATGTTAATATACTAGATTTACGGAGTTTTTTTATGACGCCTCTTCTTCAATTAATACTTACTTTTGTTGTTCCTCTATTATCTATCGGTGTTTATAGTATAATCAATAATAAAAAAAATTCAAATTATGATAATTTTAATGACTTCTTTGCTGAAGAAAAAGCGGTTTTAGAAGGTATTGTAGAAGAAAAGATTTCTGAAGTTAGGGATAATGCCATAGATTTAGAAATAGCCGTAAAAAAAGCTGGTTTTATAAGTAAGTCTATGGAAGAAGACCTTGCTAAATTAAATAAAAGAATAGAATCATATAAAGATTATAAGGCGGCTGTATCACAATATCAAGAACAGGTTGATTCTCTTGAAGAAGCATATTTAGATATACTTAACAAAGTAGATACTGTATTAAAAGAAAGAAATACAATAGAAAAAACTTATAAAAGAATTTCCGATGTCAAAGCTAAAATGACAGAATTAGAAAAAAATGTAGGTTCTATACAGGATAAATTGATAGAATCTTATAATTCTAAATTAAATGAATTTGAAAGCGAACTTTATAAGAGATTTGATGCTCTTACAACTAATCTTCTTGCCCGCGATGCTCATTACAGTACTATGGCAGAACAGGAAAAAGAGAAAATATCTGCTCTTACAGAAGAATTCAAAATTCATGTTGCTAAAAAAGAAGAATTATTTACAAATCAGCTTACTCAGCTTGCCGAAAGAACAGCACGTCATAATATAGAACAGTTAGCTGAATTATTTGAAAAAGGCAGAGACGAGCTTATAAATAAATATTCATCATTTGCTGATGAGATAGATAATAAATCTAAAGATATAGAAAATCGTTATGGAACTTTAAGCGAATCAAAAGATGTATTAGAAACAGAACTTAATAGTTTGAGAGATACAATTCATAACAGATTAAACTCTATAACAGAATCTAGCGTATTAGAGTTTAAAGATGAGATGGAAAAAACTAAAGAGATACTCTACTCTACCCTAAAAGAAGAACTTGAAAAAATAAGCCAGAATAGAGAGGAGTTTTTAGATTCTATAGAACAAAAGGCATATTCTTTAGAGAAATCTATAGATGATATAAAAGATAAAGCAGATTATATAAGTAAAGACTATTCAGAAAAAGCTAGTCAGTTAGAAAATGAATTCTCTTCATTAAAAAATGATATTAACAGCAGATTTGTAGCTGAAATAGAGAACTTCTCTAATCATATAAGAAATGTGCTTGAAAATGAAGATGACGGAGTAATAACTCTTTATAGAAATAAAACAAAAGAGCTTAATGATTTAATCATATCTATAGACGGTATGAGTGAAGAAACTATGCTTAAAGCTGAAAGCAGATTTGAAGATATAGTCAATGATATAGATAAATTGAGAGATGATATATTAACTAGAGCTCAGGATAATATGGAGTATTCTATAGATAATGCCAGAAGTTCATTAATAGCAGAAATAAATGAGCTTAGAAATGATGTAGAAACAGAAACCAATATTTTAAAAGATAAAATAGATGAAACTCATTATCAGACTTCTGAAATAATATCCATTCTTAATAATAAACAGGAAGAGATACTTGATTCTTTAAGCTTGCATAAGGAGTATTTATATAAAGATTTAGAAACTCAGGCAAATGACAGAGCAGATGAAATAGAAAGATTATTTTCTTCTGTAAAAATGGAATTGGAGAATAATATTGATTCTTATATAAAAAATGCTTCTTCAGATTTGAATGCTGTATATGAAAAATTATCAATACTTCAGGAGCAGTATAATAAAGCTGTTTCAGATATAGATACTTTAAGCAAGGATACTGAATCAAATATAAAAGAAAATATAGAAAAGCGTTTGGAGATATTAGAAAAATCTTCTGAAGAAATTAACGGATTAGTAAATACAGCCAATGAAAAATTGAATACTGAAATAAAAGATACTGAAGAAAAAATAGAAAGTATAAAGAAAGAAATTTCACAGTACAGCGATTCCTATATAGAGAATTTAAAATCTCATTTGAAAACTATTTTAGATGATTATGAACAGACTAAAATGAAAGCTATAACTGACAGTATTGATTCTGTTATAAGTCAGGTTGATGAAAGCGAGAAAAAACATAATGCTTTAATAAGTAATATAGAAAACTCTATAGATGAGTTTAAAAATAAAATGAATTCAGCAATAAATGAAAACATTAAATTCAATGAAGAAACTAAAAAAGAAACTGCAGATGTTTTTCATAATGAGCTTCGTCAGGCTGCAGAAGCATTTGATTCTATTTTGAATGAGAAAAGATGCAGCATAAATAAAATAAAAGATGAAATTGAAGATATAATGCATAGAGTTGAAAATGGAAGAGATGCTTTTGAACGCACTATAAATAAAGTATATGAGAATGCTGAAGATAAAGAAAAAGCATTGATGTCTGATATAGAAGATAAATATAATTCTTTGGATAAAAAGATAGACGGCGTACTAGATGAAAGAAGAGCTGATTTGAATGCCATTAGTGCAGAATATAATGCTATGCTTGAAAAATATTCTAATAATTTAAAAGACGATTATGAAGAATTAAAACATCATGCCTCTTTGATGAGTGATGAATATAAAATTCGTATAGAAAAATTGGGCGGAAGAATTAATGAAATAATTGATAATGCTAATAATATGCAGTCTGTTATTGATTTAAAAACATCAGAAATAGATTCTTATATAGCTGATAAAAAAGAAGAGATTGATAATAAAACAGAAACTATATTTTCTAGTTTAGAAAAAACTTCATTAGAAAAATTAGATGAACTTAAAGAATTAATTAATAATGCTGTAGATAAATATGAAAAAGAAATAAGAGAAATAGAAACTTACAGACTTGAAGAAAATAACAGCATTATTAAAGATATTGAAAATATTGGTGCCTGCATAAGAAAAGATTATGAGCAGTATACTAATATGCTTGAAGAGTTATATAATACAGAAAAAAAATCTCTTAATGATTATGTTAGTACTTTGAAAGATGAAATAGAAAAAGCAAGAGAAGAATCCGAAGCTAAGCATATTACTAATGAATCTAATTATATAGATGAATATTTAAATAAGGCTTCTTTAAAAATAGATGAAGAAGTTAATCGCTTGAATGAAGATTTAAATGACTCTTTCAATACTCTATACAGCGGATTTTCTAAAATATTAGCTAAAATAAGAAAATCTAATAATAAAAAAGCATCTCATTATATTGCTAAGATTAAAAAGTATGCTGAAAAAGTTATATCTAATACAGCCTCAGAAGTTAGAGACAGTCTTGGTCTTACATTAGAAGATTTGAGAAATGAATTTATCTCTTTAAAAGATAATGTTGATGAAAAGCTTAGAGATGAAGCTGATAAATTAATTTCAAATAATGAAAATGTTATTGCTATATTAGATGATCATAATAATAGATTAGAAAAAATTAATGATATATCGAATATGATAGAAACTGTAAAAGAAACTCTTTCTCTTCAGATAGAAGAACTGCAGTCAAATATATCTGACAATAATGAAGATTTTAATATGAGATTGGAAGATATTAAGAAATCTATAATAGACAGAGATGAGTTAATAGAATTATCAAACAGCGAAAAAGAGCTTCTTAAAAATCAAATAGATGATATAAAAGAAGAATTTGAATTATTTAAAGATCAGGTAATTAGAACTAATGAAGTGGAAATACCTGCCCTATTTGATGAGGAAAAAGAAAGAATAGAAAATATGTTTGATGAGTTTAGTAAGAATTTACTTATGAGGCTTACTGATAATGAGAGTGATATACATTATATAAAAGATGTTTTATCTGAAGAGAGAACTCATTTAATATCTCAGATAGGGCTTTTAAGAAAAGATGTTGATGATATAAAAGATGATAATACTGTTCAGGTTTTATCTGAAGAAAAGGCTGTACTTGAAAATTCATTAACTGCATTGAGAGATGATTTTGATAAAATAATTGATTTGGAAAAAGATTTTGTTAATCTCAAAAACAGAATGGAAGGAATTGACAGCGGATTAAAAGATGATGTTAAAGATTTATCTAAAAAATTAAAAGATTTCAAATATAATTTAGAAGAGAAAATAGAAAAAGATTCGGATAAATTATACAGAGATTTAGAAACTCTTAATAGAGATTTTGAATCTGCAAAAAATAATATGTCAAAATTATTAGACAGAAATGAAGCTGAGGCTTTAATAAATAGTGAAAAAGAAAGATTGGATTCTATATTTGAAAATCTATCTTCAAATAATAAAGACTTTAGAGAAAGACTTGAAAAACGCATAGCTTATTTTGAAGATATGTGGTCTGATAATACTAAAATCAAAAGTATGTATGCTTCTGATATAAGAGAAGAAGTTGAGGCTATAAGAAAAGAAGCTGATGTTATATATGATAATCATATTTCCGAATTAAAAGAGAAAATGAAGCTTATAGAACAGGATATATATGATTGGAAGAAT
The DNA here is from genome assembly GCF_910578695.1 of uncultured Brachyspira sp. Lineage (GTDB taxonomy): Bacteria > Spirochaetota > Brachyspiria > Brachyspirales > Brachyspiraceae > Brachyspira. The sequence goes on along the minus strand of NZ_CAJTQJ010000002.1, from coordinate 132,238 downwards.
GGTAATTTGAATGATTTGCTTGGACAGTTATACGAAGCCAGAAAAGGAATAGAAGAATTTATCAATACTTCTGAAGGAAAGAAAAATCAGTTTCTTATTGATATGCTTAATGGTATAGAAAATAAAGAAAACGAAATTTATTCCCGTATAGATGAAAAGATTTTAAATGCTGAAAATAAATTATCTTCTATAGATGAAAAATTAAATAATGCTATAGGAAATTCTTTAGAAGAGATACATAATAAAATAAATGAATCTGCTGCAAGATATGATGAAGAAATTAAAAAAATTGAACATCATAGAGCTAATGAAGCTGAAAATATAATATCAGATATAGAAGATTTAGGAAACAGTATAAGAGAAGATTATGAAGAATATTCTATAATGATAGATAAAATTTATGAAGATGCTGTTTCTGAATTGGAAACTCATCTTGAGAATATTAAAAGCGAAATAGAAAGAACAAGAGCTGAATCTGAAGAGAAACATTTGACTAATGAAAAAAATTATATAGATGAATATTTATTAGATTATTCTCATAAATTAGAATCTCAGGTTAATGAAAAATTAGATATTTTAACTGAAAGTAAAAATCAATTGGATAATATGGTTAAAGAATCTTTTTATACTATCAATACAAATTTGAATGAAGCTGTGTTAAAATTCAATGAAGAATCTAATAATCAAATACAATCTGCTATTGAAAAATTAGAGAGAGAGGCAGCTTTAAAATTATTCAATGAGCAGAAACATATATCTGAATTAGAAGAGCATATAAGAGCTATAAGTATTAAGATAGATAATGAGATTTATAATATTTCTTCAAAATTGGACAATGAAATATCTGATATAAAATCTAAATATAAAGATTTAAGCTGTGAATTTGATGAAGCAGTAGATACTATGAAATCTTCTATACTTGACAGAGATGAGTTTATAGAACTTCAGAATTCTGAAAAAGAACTTTTAGCTGAACAAATTGAAACTTTAAAATCTGATTTTGATTCTTTTAAAGATGAGCTTTTAAAAGCTAATCAAGATGATATCCCTACCCTATTTGAAGAGGAAAAAGAAAGGATAGAGAAAGCATTTGAAGAGTTTACATCTAATCTATTAGATAGAATGAATAATTCTGAAAATGATATTAATTATATGAAAGATGCTATAACTGTATTTATAGAGAAAATAGAAAATATAAAAATAGATATAGAATCTATAAAAGAAGATAATACAATAGCTCAATTAGCTTTAGATAAACAGTCTTTGGAAGAATCATTTAATGTTATAAAATCAGATTTTGATAAATTCAGCGGTTTAGAATCTGTTTTAAATCAATTAAAAGATAATATTGAAAATATAGATGCAAATTTCAAAGATGATATAAAAATTTTATATGACAGATTTGAAGAATTTGAAAATAAAGCGGCTGATGATGATAGATTTGACAATTTGTCTTATAGTATAGATGAAGTTAGGAATAATTTAAAAGATTCTATTAATAAATCTTCTGAATTAGAAAATAAATTTGCTTCTATAAAAGAAAATCTTTTCAAAGCATTAAGCAGAAATGAAAATATAGAAAATCTATTTACTGAAGAAGTACAGAAACTTGATAGCTTATTTAATAATATAAAAACAGATAATTCTGATTTTAGAAATAGATTAGAAAAGCGTATAGATTATTTTGAGGATACTTGGTCTGATATCAATAGAATTAGAAGTTTGTATGCTTCTGATTTGAGAGATGAATTAGATAGTATAAAATCAGAAACAGATATAAAATTGGAAAATTATGTTAATGATTTAAAATCTAAAATGGATTCTATAAACAGCGATGCTTCTTCTTGGAGAGATGAGTATATTAATGATTTAAAAGAAAAAATTGATAGTATAGATAAAGATATATCCAGCTGGAAAGACAGCCGCATAAATGAATTATTAGAACAGCTTGAAAATGCTAAAAGCACTATAAATGATTATTTAAAATCTTCTGACGGCATAAAAGAAGAACTGCTTTCTGATATATTTGAAAAAATAGAAGATAAAGAAAATGAAATCTACAAGAGAATAGACAGCAAAATAGAAGATATTGAAAATAGATTATCATTAGTTGATAAAGAAGTTTCTGATAATATAGCCAGAGGATTAGAAGAAGTAGAAAATATAGTTAATAGTGCCGTTAATAAATATGATGATGAAATAAAAAATATAGAACATCATAGAACTGAAGAGAAAAACAAATTATTAGAAGATATACAGTTAGGATATGATTATTATTCTAAACTTATTAACACTACATATAAAGATTCATTATCATCTTTGGCTGATTATACTAATAAAATTAAGGCAGAAATAGAAAAAGTTAGAAAGGATGCTGAAAATAAACATATAAACAATGAAAAGAATTATATTGATGAATATTTGAAAGATTATTCTTCTAAGTTAGATAATAAAGTCAATGAAAAAATTGATATGCTCAATGAAAGCAAAAACAGATTAGACGATATGATAAAAGATTCATTCAATACTCTTAATATTAATTTATCAAAATTGACTGAAGAGGCAGATGCTAAAATTAATAGTACTATTGAAAAATTAGAGAAAGATGCATCTGAAAGATTATTTGATTATAAAAATTATGTTTATGATATTGAAGATCATTTAAGAGCTATTAATTCAAAAATAGATAATGAGATTTATAATTTATCTTCAAAGTTTGATAATGAAATATCTGATTTAAAAAATAGATATAAAGAATTGAGTATTGATTTTGAAGAGGCTTTAGATATGGTAAAAAGTTCTATACTTGACAGAGATGAGCTTATAGAACTTCAAAACTCTGAAAAAGATATTATAGCAGAAAAAATAGATGAACTTAGAAATGAATTTGACAATTTAAAAAATGAAGCATTAACTGCAAATAAAGATGATATACCTGCCCTATTTGATGAAGAGAAAGAAAGAATAGAGAAGGCATTTGAAGAGTTCACTAATGATTTACTAGACAGAGTAAATAATTCAGAAAGCGATATTAATTATATAAAAGATTTGCTTTCTGAAGATAAATTATTACTCTTAGAAAAGATTGATAATTTAAAATCTGAAATAGATATTTTAAGAGAAGATGATACTATAACTCAATTAAGTTTAGAAAAACAGGCTTTGGAAGAATCATTTGATTCGATGAAAAAAGATTTATTAAAGCTTGAAGAACTTGAAAATGATTTATACGAATTAAAAAACAGTATGAATTATACTGATATAAATTTAAAAGATGAAGTATTAAATTTATCAGGAAAGTTTGACTCTTTTGAAAATAAAATATTTGATTCTCTAGAAAATAAGATATTTGATTCTTTTGAAAATAAAATAAAAGAAAATAAAGAATATATAGAAAGCAGCTTAAATAAGCAATATGATAATTTTAGTACCGATATTGATTTAATTAAAAATGCGGTGTCTGATTCTATAAATAAATCTTCTGAATTGGAAGAGCTTATTTTGAAAAATAAAGAAGAATTAGAAAATAAATTGAGTTCTATTAAAGATAATTTGCTTTCAGTATCAGGCAGAAATGAGAATACAGAGAGTTTATTTAATGAAGAAGTTAGAAAATTAGATGATTTATTTAATAAAGTTCATAATGATAATATAGAGTTTAGAGACAGATTAGAAAGACGCATACAATATTTTGAGGATACTTGGTCTGACAATGGAAGAATAAGGGCATTATTCTCATCTGATATTAGAGATGAAATAGAAAATATTAAATCTGATACAGAATTAATATTTGAAAATTCTATTAATGAGCTTAAAGAAAAAATGAATTCTATGAATGATGATATATCAGTTTGGAAAGAAAATAATATTAATGATATAAATACAAAAATAGAATCATTAAATACAGATTTAGCTTCATTTAGAGATGAATATATAAATGAGCTGCAGCAAAAAATAGATTCTATTGACAGCAGTATATTAGCTTGGAAAGACGGCAGCATTAATGAATTATTATCTCAATTGGAAGAAGCTAAAAATAGCATATCAGAGTATATAAATAATTCTGATATTAAGGCAGAGAATATATTAAATACTTTATTGTCAAAAATAGAAGAGAAAGAGAAATCTATTTATTCTAATATAGATTCTAAAATATCTGATATAGAAAATAAATTATTAGAAACAGATTCTAAACTTAATAATGATATAGCTTCTAACTTAGATAATCTTCATAAGATGTTAACTGAAGCTGTGGCTAAATATGATGAAGAGATAAAAAATATAGAAAGCTACAGAGATTTAGAGGCAGATAAATTATTTGAAGATTCTAAAAATATTATAGAAGATATAAAAAACGGCTATGAGCATTATTCTTCTTTGATAAATGAGACTTATAATAATTCTTTGAACTCTTTAAAAGATTATAGTTCTTCTGTTAAAGATGAGCTTGAAAAAGCAAGAGAAGAATCAGAAAGCAAGCATTTATCTAATGAGAAAAATTATATAGAAAGCTATTTGAAAGATTATTCAGATAAATTAGATAAAGAATTGTCAGAAAAGATAAGCATTCTTGATGATGCCAAATCTCAATTAGATAATATGGTTAAAGATTCTTTTGGCACTTTGGAAAATAATTTTAATAATGCTGTTTCAAAACTTAGAGAAGAAACTGATAATAAAGTTTTAGAAGCTATTGAAAATATAGGAAAAGAAACAGAAGCTGTATTGTTTAATAAATATATGTCAGCATTAGATGAAAATATAAAATCTGTAAATGAAAGATTGGAAAAAGAGGCTTCAGACTTGAGAGATAAATATAATTCTTTAAGCAATGATTTTGATGATGTTATAGATACTATTAAAGATTCTATAATAGACAGAGATGAGTTAATATCATTGCATAATGATGAGAAGAATTCTATTATAGAAAGACTCGAAAATATAAAAAATGATTTTGAAGCTTTCAAAGAATCATCATTAAAATTTAATAATGAAAATGTGCCTGCTTTGTTTGAGGATAAAAAAAGAGAAATAGAGCATGTATTTGAAGAGTTTACAAGTGCTGTAGTTGATAGAGTAAATATAACTGATGATGAAGTTATTAAATTAAAAGATGCAATAGTTTCTGATAAATTAGACTTATTAGAGAAGATTGATAATTTAGAAGCTGAAATAGAAAACATTAAGAAAGATAATACCATAGAACAATTATCTTTAGAGAAAAAAGCATTAGAAGATTCTTTCAATGCCATAAAAGAGGATTTTTCTAAACTTGAGAACTTGGAAAATAATTTATATCAATTAAAAGAAAATATGTCAGATGTTGATATTTTATTAAAAGATGAGGTTAAATCATTATCTAATAAATTAGCTGATTTTGAAGATAGAATAAAAGATGATATAGTGAGAGACTTAGATGAATATTCTATAGAACTTGCAAATATCACTTCAAATGTAAGCAAATTAAGTTCAAGCATTGATGATGTGAAATCTCAGATAGAGGATAATATTAATAAATCTTCTGAATTAGAAGCTCTTATATCAAATGAAAAAGAAGAATTTGATAATAAACTTTCTTCTATTAAAGATGATTTAATTTCAAACTCTGAAAACAGCGGTATTATAGAGCAGCTATTCCTTAAAGAGAAAGAAAAATTATCAGAATTATTTAATCAAATAAAAGATGATAATAAAGAATTCAGATACAGACTTGAAAAGCGTATAGATTATTTTGAGGATACTTGGTCTGACAGCAGCAAGCTTAAAAATATATTCTCAGCTGATATAAGAGAACAATTAGATAATATCAGAAATGATAATGAAATTAAATTTGAAAATTCTATTAATTATTTGAAAAATAAAATAGATTCTATAGATAATGATATATCTAGCTGGAAAGAAAATAATATAGATGAACTTGCAAGACAATTAAATACTGCTAAAGAAAGCATATCCAATTATTTAAATGAATCAGAAGTTAAGAGAGAATCCATTATCAATGATTTATTATCAAAAATAGATGATAAAGAAAAATCTGTATTTGAAGCTATAGATGATAGAGTAAAAGATATAGATAATAGAGTTAAAGGTATAGAAGATAAATTATCTATTATGGATAATAAATTAAATGATGATATAGGCAGAAATTTAGAAAATCTTTATAATACTGTAAATGATGCTGTGGCTAAATATGATGAAGAGATAAAAAATATTGAACATTATAGATTAGATGAGAATAATAGACTTTTAGATGATATAGATAATGTAGGAAAAGAAATAAGAGTTTCATACGAAAATTATTCTAAGCTTATAGATGAGGTTTATAATAATTCTCTTAATTCATTGAAAGATTATTCTAATTCTATTAAAGATGAAATAGAAAATGCAAGAACGGAAATAGAAGAGAAGCATTTATCAAGTGAAAGAGAACATATTGATGAATATTTGAAAGACTATTCTGATAAATTAGAAGCTAAAATATCAGATAAGATTAATATATTAGATGAAGCAAAAGAAGAATTGGATAATATATTAAAATCTTCATTTGATAATTTGGAAGCTAGATTTAATGAATCTATGAATGAGTTTGAAGAAAAGGCAAATAAACAGATTTCATCTACTATAGAAAAAATAGAGCATAAAACAGATGAGGTAATTTACGGCGAAAACTATATTCATAAGATAGAAAATAAAGTTAAAGATTTCTATGGAAGAATAGATACTAAACTTTTAAGTGTTGAAGATAAATACGATGCTTTAGAGAGAAAAATATATGATTTGGAAATTAATCAGAATTATATAAATAAATTTGAAGATAAGATTAAAGATTTGCATGAAAAAATTGATGCAAGAATAATAAGTGTCAATGAAAGATATGATAATCTGCAGAAACATTTTGATGATAAGTTTATCAATATAGAAAGCATTGTATTAAATAATGAGCAGATGCAAAAATTGAGAGATGATTTTATCTTATTCAAAGATGATGTATTAAATGCTAATAGAGACAGTATACCTGCCCTATTTGAAAAGGAGAAAGAAAAATTTGAAGAGACATTTAATTCATTCACTAATGATATAATAGCAAAGTTAGATGCTTCTAATACTAATATAGAAGAATTTAAAAATGCCGTATATGATGAGAAAAATTTTATATTAGAGAATATTGAAGCATTCAGATATGAATTAGATGAATTAAAAAATAATGATTCTTTAGAGGCTTTAGAAGATGAAAAAGCCAGATTAGAAGAAACATTTAATTCTTTGAGAGATGACTTTGAAAGACTTTATGATTTAGAAAGTGAAGTTTATAATTTAAAGAGCAGTTTAGACGGGGTTGATACTAATTTAAGAACCGATGTTGATAAATTATTTGAAGAGCTTTCTGAGTTTAAATATTCTTTGGAAGAGAAAATAGATATATTAGAAGATAATACAGTTTCCAGAGATGTATTTGATGATAATAGAGAAAAATTATATTCTTTATATGATGAATTAGAATCAGGCAATAAAGAGTTTAAAGATTTAATAGATAAGAGAGTTTCATATTTTGAAGATAATTGGTCTGACCCTAATAAGGCTTTAAAACTTTATGACAGTGCTATAAGACCTGAAATTGATGAGCTTAAATCTGAAATTTTTGCTGATGTTCAGGGAAAGATAGATGAGATAGAAAATAATATATCTATTTGGAAAGATGATAATTTGTCTCTGCTTTTAGAAAAATTAAAAGAGGCTAAGGAAAATATTGACAGCTTTATAGAAAGTTCAAAAGATAAGAAAAACGGTATTATTGCTAAGATGATAGCTTCTATTAAAGATGAAATATTAGGAAAAGAAAGTGAGATTAATACTCGTCTTGAAGAAAAATTGCATTCTGTAAATGACAGAATTTCTGATTTAGAAAATAGATTGACTTCTGATACTGATAGATTCAGCAGTATGATAGAAGAAGCTGTTGCAAAGTATGAAGAAGAACTTAAAAATATAGAATCTTACAGACTTGAAGAAAATGAATCTATAATTAAGAATTTAGAAGATATAGGAAGAAATATAATTTCTAACTATGAAGATTATTCTAAAATGTTAAATTCTGCTTATGAGAATAATAGAAATGCATTAGATGAGTATTCCAACAGTTTGAGAATAGAGATAGAGAAAGCAAGAGTTGATACTAATAAAGGTTATATAGATGATTATTTAAATGAATATTCTTCAAAAATAGAAGCTGATATAAGAGAAAAGTTAGAAGAGCTTGAGAAGAATAAATATAATTTGGATATAATGATAAATGATTCATTTAATAATTTGAATCAAAGCATAAGTAATGCTGTATCAAAAATGATAGAAGAATCTGATTCTAAATTTAGAGATGTTGTAGATAATTTGGAATCTCAAATTAATAATATACTTTCAAATAAAGAAGAAGAGATAGTTTCAAGAATAACTCATTATGAAGCAGAAATGAAGGATAAACAGGAAAATTCATTTGCAAATATAAAAAATGAATTATCAGAGTTATATAATGAGTTTAAAGAAAAAATAGATTATAACGGCTTGATGGATATAGCAGGAAAATTGGAGGCTATAGAGAGTTCTGTTGCTGAGGTAAACGGACAATTAGAAAATCATGCTGAATTAATTTCAAATAGAATGGATTTAGAAAAAGAAGAACTTTATAATTCAATATCTAAATTATCTAATGAATTTGAAGATTTAAAATCTAATATCAATGAAAGATTTAAAGCTCAGGTTAATGATTTTATAGCTAATAATGAACAAATATTATCATTGTTTGGAAAATACAGCGAAAAAATTTCTTCTGTAACTGATATATTAGAAGATATAGAAAATGTAAAACTATCGCTAATAGATGAGATTAATAATGTAAAAGAAGAGATAGATACTAAATATTCAAGCTTAACTAGAGATTTTGATAAGTCTATAGATGAGATAAAAGATGCTGTGCTTGATAAGAATAATATGATTCAATATTCTATAAATGAGAAAGAATTATTAATAAAAGAAGTTGATGCTTTGAAGTCTTCTTTTGAAGTACTAAAAGATGATATATTGACTATTTCCGATGATAAGTTTATTTCTATGCTTAATTCTGAAAAAGCAAAAATGCAGGCTTCTATAGATGATGTACTTGAAACATTAACTGCTAAAATAAATAATAATGAGGATTCTGTTGCTAATTTGGAATCATCATTATCAGAATATAAATCTATGATATCAGATGCTATAGATGAATTTAGAGATGAAGCTGCTTCTATAAGAGATAATCATAATTATACGGATTTGATTGAAGAAAGAAACAGATTAGAGGAGTCATTAAATACTCTTAGAGATGATTTTTCAAAAATAGAAGATTTAGAGAAAGACTTATCTGCAATTAAAGATAATGTAAAAGGTGCTGATATCAGCTTGAATGATGAAGTTATAAGACTTTCTGAAGAGTTGGAAGAATTAAAAAATAATATAGCCAATGCAGTTTACAAAGAAGATAAAGAAGAAAATGAAGAAGTTTCTGCAGGTATTGAAGATATTATAGCAGTTCAGGAAGATATTACAGATATTTATGATAACTTTAAGAAACTTAATGATAGTTTTGAAGAGTTTAAGAAAAGCATAATACCTCAAATATCAGACTTTTCTAAATTAGAAGATAAGATTTTAGAAAGCAAAGAGGAAATATATAAAGAGTTTAATAATGTTATGAATTCTTTGCCTAAATCTTATATCAATAGAGATGAGTTTAATAAATTAGAAGGAAAATTAGATAATATATTTGACAGCTTCAATAATAGTATAGTATCTATAAAAGATGATTTAGTTCATAGCATAGAGAAAGATTCTAAAGAGTTCAAAAGCAGACTTGAAAAACGCGTAGAATATTTTGAAGATGTTTGGTCTGATGAAAATAAGGTTGTGGAATTGTACGGCGATACTATAGCTGCAAGTTTTGCTGTATTGAAACAGGAATTAGAATTGTATTTTAATAATTCTTTTATGGAATTCAAATCAAAAATAGAGGCTATGGAAAAAGATTTAAATTCTTGGAAAGATACTAATATTAATGCTATTACAAATAGTTTAGATAATGCTAAAGATAATATATTTGATAATGAACAGTATTCTGAAATAATTACTATGATAGAAGCATTAAAAGAAAATATAGCAGGTAAGCAATTGGAATTAGACTCTAAATTGGAAGAAAATGTTTCTAATATAGAATTGCAGATGAATACTTTTGATTATAGAATAAAAGAGATTGAAGATAATCAAAGCTCTTTAGCATTGGATATTTCTAAATACAGCGAACAATTAGATTCTATACTAGATGAATATGAAAATAAAGTAAAATCTAAAGTTGTAAATCTTCAGGATTCATTAAAAACTGAAGGCAGGCATACTATAGATTATTTAGAGAATAATATTTCATCTATAAAAGAAGATATTAATAGTTCTAATAAGGGAGTTGATGTAAAAATAAAAGCTTTAGAATCTTATATTAGTAAGATAAATAATGAGCTTAACACTAATACATTAAAACTTTCTAATGAATTAGCTAAAGATAAAAAAGAATTACTCAATATTATAGATGAGTTTAGAAAAGAAGTTTATGATAAGATAACAGAAGAGATTTCTCAAAAAGATATGAATATTTTAAATGACTTTGAGGAGTTTAAAAACAAAATAATAAATTCTGTGCCTAATATGGAAGAGCTTGCTGAATTATTTGTATCTGAAAAATCAGAAATCACTAATGAATTTGAAGAGTTTAGAAATGAGATTCTAAATAATCAAACGGATAATTTGAATTTTGCTAAAATATTTGAAGAGGAGAAAGCAAAATTAATAGATGAGCTTGATCATTTCAAATCAGCAGTAAGAGTTGAATATATATCTGCAGAGGAAAGATTTGAAGAAGTTAAAAAAGACTATTTAAATAATTTGAATAATCTTTTAGATATTGAAAAAGCTGATTTGCATTCATCATTTGATGAGATAAAAAAAGAAATCAGCAGTATAAAAGATAATTCTTTATCCAAAGAAGATATAGAAAAACTTATAGATAGTTATAAGTCTGATATTGATTCTTCTATAGAAAATAGAAAAGAAGAAGCTGCTGATAAAGTTGCTAATGGCGAAGCTGATGCTTCTTATATTGAAAAATTAATAGAAGATGAAAGGGCTAAAATAAATGAAACTTTAGAGGCATTTAGAAAAAATATAGAAGAAAATTATTCTACTGTAGAGGCTGTTGCGGAGGTTTTATCTAAAGAGCAGGAAGCTGTTGAAAATAAGCTGCTTGAGATGAAAGATGATATACTTAGAGATATGCCTACATTAGAAAATATAAGTCAGATATTTGAAGAGGAAAAAGAAACATTAAGAAATGAATTTGTTTCATTAAGAAATGATATATTAGGTAATGTTCCTACTAATAATGATTTGGCTAATATGGCTCAGCAGTACAATGCTAGAATAAAAGATGATTTCCAAATATTAGAGCAGGATTTCTCTGAAAGTATAAAGAGATATAAAGAAAATCTGTCTAATGAGATGATAGGATTTAGAAATGAATTTAATGACAGAATAAGCAATATAAAAGATTTAGCTGAGGTTTTACAGTCAGAAAGAGACAGATTGATGGCTGAAATAGATGATATAAAACTTAAATATGAAAGCGGTGCTGTTTATTCAGATAATTCTTCAAGTATTGCGGATTCAGATAGAATCTTCAATGAGTTTATAAACTTTAGAAAATCTATAATAGAGCTTATAAAAGAACAAGATGCTGCAATGAATTTATTTAATGAAGAGAAACTTAATATCATTGACAGTATAGAAGCTTTGAAAAATAAGATTTCATTTGATACTATAAACAGAGATGAAGTTATAGATATGATTGAAGATGAAAGAAGACAAGTTGCTGATATGTTTGAAAGTATTCAAAATGATTCTATGGATACGGATTTAAGATATCTTACTGATTCATTTAGAGATGATATTATAAAAGTATTTGAAGAATCTAATGATGAGTTTAGAAAGCGTATAGAGGATAGAATAGTTTATTTTGAAGATGCTTATGCTTCTCCTGATAGAATAAAAGAATTCTATAAAGATGCTATACTTACTGAAGTAGATAGTATTAAAAATGATGCTTATAAAATGCTTTCAGATATAAGCGGTAAAGTTGATGATGCTAAGGGAGAAATAAGCGAATTAGAAAATAGTAAAATTAAAGATATATTTAATAAAATTAATGAAGCTGAAAATGATATTAATTCTTTAGTAAATACTATAAAAGCTAATATAAAAGAACAAGAAAATGAACTTAGAATGTTGAGTCAGTCTCAAAAACATATATCACAGGAAGTTGAAACTGTACGCAAAGAAAGAGAAGCACTTATGGATATGGTTAAGAACTCTGATATCAATATAAGAAATAAGATAGACAGTTTGGCAAGTGCTGTAGCAGAGGCAGCAGATACAGCTTCATCTAAGATAAAAGAGAAAGAAGAGGCATTCAGTACTAAAGTTAAAGAAGCTGAAGAGTATATTAATTCTATTGGAAGCAAATTTACAGAAGAAAATAATGATGTATTTAATAAGGCAAAAGAATATATTAACAGCCTTACTGCTTCATTTAATGAGGCTGTTACTAAAGAAACTAATGATTTATCTCCTAATATAATGGCTATAGTTGAGAATTTTATAACTAATGAAATGAAAAAGTTTGAAAAATTCTCTGATGTAAGAAGTGCTATACATAACATAGAAAATGATATTAATAATAAAATTACAGATGCCTTCAATAATATGAATAAACAATTAGAAGATAATATAACAGACTTTAAGAAGAAAATAGATACTTATCAAGAAGAGTTTATGAGCGAATTAAAAATGTCTATAGGCGTAGAAGGCGAAAGGGCTATCGATGATATTAAGTCTATGCATAGCGATGAGGTTGCAAAATTAAAAGAAATGTATTTGACAACTGAAAAGTTCTATACTGACAGACAGGATAAAAATTATGAAGATTTCTCTAAATTATTTGAAGAGGCTTATAAAGAATATAATGAAAAAATAGAATCTTTATACTCTCAGATTGACGATACCAAACTTCATATAAATACTTCTGTGGAAGATGCTGTATCTGATTTGAAGCAGGCTTTGAGTATAAAAGATGAGTTTTTAACTTCTGTTGAGAATAATAAAGAAAAACTCAAGGAAGTTGAAGAACAGATGAATAGTTTGCAAAATGAGTTTGCACCTTCTATAGAGAGATTAAAATCTATAATAGAAGAGAAAGCTTCAGAGCTTCATAATAAAATAAATATATATTCTAATGATATAGAACTTCAGGGTGAGAAATTTAATGCAAGATTAGAAGAGCTGTCTAATAATGCTAAATCTACTATTGAAAATAAGGTAACTGAATTTGATTCTATATTAGAAAATGTTTCCAGAAAGATGAATACTTTATTAGAAGAAAAGAATTCTGAGTTTGATGCATTAAAAGCACATTATGAAGGATTATCAGAATCTTTATCTGCTTTGAAAGAATCTATATCGGAAGCTGTTAATATTAGAATAGAAGAAGCTAATAATATCATAGAAGAGAGCGTTCAGGCTATAGAGGAGAATACTAATGATAAATATGATAAATATATAGCAAGGCTTAATTCTAATTTAGAACAAACATTATCTCTTCTTATAAATGATGCTAAGGGCTATGTACAAAATGCTAAAGATGAGATAATAAAAGCTCATAATGATAATTTAGATGAGTATGATAATAGAATTGCAAGTATGAAAGATATTGTTTCTGCTTTAGAAGATGATATAGCTAAGTATTCTTCTGAAATAGATGTAAGACTTGAAAATATTAATTTGAGCTATGATGAGAAAACAAATATTATACTCAAGGATTTTGAAAATAGAACTGATGATTTACAATTAAAATTGAATGATGCAGTTGAATCTATTGATAAAATGCTTGAAGTAAAAACTAATGATATTTCTTTAGAGTATAATGCTGTAAAATCAAAGATTGATAATATAGCAGATGATATTGAAAAATATATGAGTATTGTAAAGGTATTTGATAATGCTAAGGAAATGGCAGATTCTATAAAAGAAGATGTTTCTAAATTATCAGTTTTAGCTGAAAATACTAAGTTAGCATCTGCTGATATGAATAAAACTATGTCTGAGTTTGAAAATTTAAAGGAAATACATAGTGAGATATTAGATTATGCTGATACTATTAAAAAAGAAAAAGACAGCTTGAAAGATACTTATGAGAAAGTTAATTTACTAATGGAGATGTCTGGAGAAATTCAGGAAAGATTCGTTAATATAGCAGAAAATAATGCTATGATAGAACATGCAGAGGAAGGCATACAGGTTGTTATAGATATAGCATCTCAAATAGAAAATAAACTTTCATTCATTAAAGATAAAGAAGAGTATGCAGATGATATATTGCAGCAAATAAGAAAAGCTGAAATAGAAACAGAAACTATTTTAGAAAGGGTTGATAGCATAAAAGCTGCTATGGCTGATGTTGAAGATACAAGAAAAAACTTTATGGATAAGGTTTATTCTTTAGAAAGAGATATGGCTAAAATCGATAAGAATGATAAAAAAGTTCAGCTATTTATTTCCAAATTGGAAGAACTTAATATCATAATTGACGAGATACAAAATCAAAGAGAAAATCTTGTTCGTATGAAAAATCAGTATGATGATTATGATAAGAGTATAGTTAAGAATTTGGAGAGAGCCGAATATTTTGTCAGATATTTAGAAACTCTTCTTGATAATGCTGATAAATATATGTCAGATAAAGATATTAAATCTTCTAATAAGAAAGCTAAAACATTAAAAACAGATAGTAAAAAAGAAGAGCTTATCATAAAAATGTATAAGCAAGGCTGGAAACCTGAAGATATAGTTAAGAATACTTCATATTTAAGAGATGAGGTTGAAAGAATTATTAAACAATGGAAAGATAGACAGTCCAGAGGATAAGATATATTTACTTCCTATTAAATAGAGTCTATAGTTTTAATTATAGGCTCTATTATTTTTTAATTGAAATTAAGTCAATTATAAAAGACATTTATACAAATTTAATAATTAATAAAATAACTAAAAAAATATTTTCATTTATTTATTAAATAAAATCAATTTAGATTCAGCAATATAAAATTAAAAAACAATAGAAATATTAGCTGTAATTTAAAATTATATTCCCCACCAGCTAGAAGCATTAGCCTGATATGCCCATCTATATTGAGTGTTGGATTTTATCCATATCTTAGCAAGAGAATTCCCATCTTTGAATATATACAATCCGTTAATGGAATATACAGCATCAGTGTCAAATGAATTATCATTATGATTTGTAAGAATGATAACATTATTTATACTGTTTTGAGAACCGAAATACTGAACTTTCCAATTACCGGAGCATGTTATTTTTCCTGCACTTATTGTACCTAAATTCTGCCCATTAGCTATCAAAGTATTTCCATTTCCATCGCCTTCATTTCTTGGAATTACAGGTACTATATATTCTGGAGTTATTTTTGTTTCTATATATTTTTTATCAACTAAATCATTTGTGCCGTACGCTGTAACTGTTATATAGTATAATGTGCCATTAACAAAATTGCTAGGTAATTGAATAATAAAATTAGTTCTTGTATGATTTGAGCCTTGTATAGTTGGAAAAGTATTAGATATGCTTTTTATAGCATCATTAGGCTGTGTAAAAGTATTAGCCTGCCCTGCATATAAATTAAAGCCTGCAAAATCAGAAGCTATTACTCCAGACCAAAAGCTTATATATACAGCATTATTGCTGGCTATTGCTTTTATATCATAAGGGGAATTGTATTCATCTACTATTGTTATAAGCTCCTCATTGCAGGAAGTAAGCAAAAAAATAGATGATATTATAAATATTATTGTTTTTTTCATAATTAATAACTTAAGATATTTGCAGCAGTTTGACGGCAGTAATCAGCTGTAATACTGCTAATACCATTTACACTCCTTACATATATTTTACCATAATAAGCATTATTTCCCTCTGTTATTTTTATTAAATAAAGCCTGTTTGCTTTTACTTGCAAGTCAATATTTCCATACCCATTTTCAGGAGGAACAACAACATCGTATAAAGAATTGCCTGCTAACATCATCATACTTGTATTGTTTACATTTTGAAAATATAATACTCCTGCATTATTTATGAGTCTGGCTAAATCTCTTCCTTCAATATTTAAATTATTATTTGGTCTTATAGTTTGATTCAAAGCCTCAGGTCTGGGAGTACCCATTTGTACAAAATTATCATAATAGTAATAACTTTCTAATTGAGGCGTTATTTGATAAGCACCAACCCAAACATAAATTGGAATTCCATTATTTAAATCATTTTCTCTTAATGTATCTATATCTGTATTATTTGTTGAATAGTAGCTTCCTACTTTTATAGTGAAAGTATATTTTTTTATTATATCCGAGCCTTTATCTATCATAGTAGGCAGTGCTTTCTGCTGATTATATAGCTTATATTTTTTAGGATTAGTTTTATCGCCGAAATATATATTATATCCGCTGAATGACGGCTCACTATTTTGAGATTGAAATTCAACAGTTATTTCATTATTTCCCGGTATAATTTTTGTTATATAAGGCTGATTTAATTCTAATGTTATTCCTGTAACATCAGGAAGTCCGCAGGAAATTACGGAAAATATAAATATTATGCTAAAAAATACTTTTAATATTCTCATATACATAAATTATACATAATAAATAATATTATATCAATACTATTTATTAGTACTTCCAAATCCGCCCTCTCCTCTTTTAGTTTCTGAAAGTAAATTCACTTCTTCAAAATAAGCTTTTTCAACTTTAGAAAAAACCATTTGTGCTATTCTATCGCCATTATTTATTATGAAAGGATTATCTGTGAGAGAAGCTAATATAATTTTTAATTCTCCTCTATAATCGCTGTCTATTGTTGCAGGCGAGTTTAGGCAGAATATTCCGTTTTTTAATGCTAAAGAACTTCTGCTTCTAATCTGTGCTTCATATCCTTCTGGTATTTCAATAAAAAGCCCTGTTGGTATTAGAACTATATCATTTTTATTTAAAGTTATAGGGCTTTCCAAATCAGCATGCAAATCCAACCCCGATGAGCCTTCTGTTTGATATTTAGGCAATGCATTTTTAGATTTATTAATAATTTTTATTTTAAGCATTATTTACTCCAAAAAATTATAATATTATTATTATAAAGAGAATATATAATATTATTATCTAAATAAAAAAGCAAGTATCATTATAATAATGAGAGCAGTAATACCCTGAACAAATGTAGCTAAAGTTCTTGCTTTATATGCATCATTTATTTTTAATCCTGATAATTCTACTACTATCCAAAAATAGCTGTCATTAGCATGCGATGCTATCATAGATCCTGCTCCTATAGACATTAATACTAATATTTGCGATATAGGAGTATTAAATCCCAATGTATTAAGTAAAGGAGCAAAAAGAGTAGCTACTGTAACTACTGCTATTGTTGATGATCCTAACATTATTTTTAATGCTGATGCCATAATAAAAGGCAGTATCAATCCTATATTTAATGAACTGAATATATGTCCTAATTCTGGTATTATATTAGCTAATTCCGTAGATTTTAAAACTTCAGCAAATGCACCGCTTGCTCCTACTATAGCCAATATACTTCCTGAAGACCTTATACCATCGCCTATCCACATAGATATTTCTTCTTTATTAAATTTATGCGTTAAAAGAAGCGAAAATAAAAAACCTATGAATAATGCCATAGATGGTTCTCCCAAAAATATAAATATGTTTTTTATTATTCCGCTTCCTAGCCTAAATGAATCAAATCTTACAATACTTCCAATCGACATTAATATTATAGGAACTAATATAGGTGCTAAAGATTTCCAAGCAGGCGGAAGTCCTCCCATATCGCTTATTAAAGTTTCATATATAGGAGACTTATCAGGATAATTAGGTTTTTTTATATATTTTGCAATGAATATACCGTATGCAGCACCTACTAAAGAAGTTGGAATAGCAACTATTAATGCTATAATTATAATAGTTAATAGATGTGCTTCAAGTCCGAATAAATTTACAACGGCAGCAGGTCCTGGCGTTGGAGGCACTAAAGCATGAGAGGCATAAAGTCCTGTAGATAAAGCAACAGATAATGCTACAGGAGATGCTCCGCTTTTTTTGGCAACGGCTTTTCTTAAAGGAGTAAGTATTAAATATCCTGAATCACAAAATACAGGTATAGATACTATAAAGCCTAATATATTCATAGCCAATGCAGGATGAGATTTGCCTACTATTCTTAATACTATTTCGCCTAATTTTAAGGCTGCTCCTGACATTTCTAATATATTGCCTATAATACTTCCTAAAACTATTATTATGCCTACACTTGCTAATGCATTTCCAAAACCTTTGCCTATCAAGGCAGATATTGCAGTTATATAATTAGTATCATAATTATTATTAGATGGAATATGAAGCGTAAAAGCTAGAAATATAGCAACTAATAACATAGCTATAAATGGATGAACTTTAAATTTAATTGTTAAAATCATAACGACAATAATAGATATTGCCAGCATAACTATTACAAAATAACTAATCATTAAATACCCTTTTTATATATGATTATATAAATAATAAATTTGAAATTATCAGTCTTCTTCAGGAACTTCGGCATAAATATAGCCTTTTTCAAAGAATTCTATCAATTCTTTTTCTGCCTGTTTTGCCGTATCTTCCATTCCTTCTTCATATTCTATTTCTAAAATGAGATTCGCACCTTGAAATGCTCCAAGTCCCATAATATTAAATACGCTTTTAGCATCTGCCCTTATACCGTTATATAGTAAAAAGATTCCTATATTTGAATAATCACTTTTACTAGATATTTGAGAAAGTATCCCTGCAGGTCTTAAATGCATACCGTTTTTACTTTTGATTGTAACTACATTTGTTAATGTCATTAAATATCCTGAGAATTTATTATATCCATATTATAATATATTTATTTATATTTTTCAAGACTGCCTATACTTATCTAATTAATTATTTTATTATAAATAAAAATATTAAAAATTGTATATTATAAAAGCATAAAGATTTTGTTTATTTTTTTTAATATGATTTGTATGAATTTTTTTGTATGAATTCTAATGAACATATTTAAATATTTTTATTAAATACTTTCTATGTACAAACTCTTTTTTTATGATATAATTGTTTAACTTTTTTATAAGGATAAATGAATGGCTAATAATTCTATAGAAATAAAAGGTGCTAAAGAACATAATCTTAAAAATATATCGCTTTCTATACCGCATAAAACTCTAACTACTTTAACAGGAGTATCAGGAAGCGGTAAAAGTTCTCTTGCTTTCGATACTATTTTTAAAGAGGGACAGAGAAGATATTTAGAATCATTATCTGCTTATGCAAGGCAGTTTTTAGGGGTTATGGCTAAGGCTGATGTAGAACATATTGAAGGATTATCCCCTACTATTTCTATAGATCAAAAAAGCGTAAATAAGAATCCTCGCTCTACCGTAGGCACTGTTACAGAGATTTATGACTTTTTCAGGCTTCTTTTTGCAAGACTTGGAGTGCCTTACTGTTCTAAATGCGGACATAAAATTTCAAAGCAAAGCGAAGATCAAATCGCACAAAGTGTTTTAAGAGAGTTTAATGAAAAAAGAATTTTAGTTCTTGCTCCTATTGTAAGAGATAGAAAGGGAGAGTATAGGAAAGAAATAGAGGAAGTAAAATTAGCAGGATATCCTAGAATAAGAATTGACAATATAGTTTATAAATTTGATGAAGATGAAATACCTGAACTTAAAAGATATGAGAAGCATACTTTAGAAATAGTTATAGACAGAATAAAAGTTGAAAATAAATATTTATCAAGAATCACTGATGATATAGAAAGAGCCATAAGAATAACAAAAGGTTTAGCAGCATTTTATGAAGAACATGAAAATAGTGAAGAATCATCAGAAGCACAAACTGAAGAAAATACTAAAACAAAAAAGAAAAAAATCAAAATGAGTAAGCAGTTTGAAATAGATAAATATTATAAATTATACACAACTGAAAGATCATGTGCTAATTGCGGGCATTCCATTGCAGATATTGAGCCTAATTTATTTTCATTTAATAATCCTATCGGAGCTTGTACAGTTTGCGGAGGACTTGGAGTTGAGCATATATTTACTGAAAAGCATATTGTAAGAGATGAAAATTTAAATGTTTATGATGGGGCTTTATCTTGTTTTGTAGATAATCATATAGGCTTTGATGCTGAATATGGTATTGATGAACTAGAGATAATTGCAAAGACTTATAAAATAGATTTAAAAAAGGCTTGGAAAGATTTAACTAAAACAGAAAAGAAGTATTTATTATATGGTACCGATAAAGAAGTTAAATGGAAAAAAAAATTTTGGTATCATAGTAAAGATGTTGTAGAGAGAGTTCCCGGAATTTTGGACAGATTAAAATATGATTATGAAACCTATAAAAATAGTTATTATGCTAATTTTATGGATGAAGCTGAATGTCCTAAATGTAAGGGCAAGCGAATAAATGAAGATGCTTTATCTGTAAAATTTAACGGTAAAACTATATCAGATTTTTCTTCAATGACTATAGAAGACTTATATAATTATTTCATAAAATTAAAATTAAAGCCTAATGAAGAAGTAATAGGAAGCCCTATAATAAAAGAAATCATTTATAGATTAACATTTTTGGTAAAAGTAGGATTAACTTATTTGACTATAGAGCGTTCCTCACCTACTCTTTCAGGAGGCGAATCTCAGAGAATAAGACTAGCATCTCAGATTGGAAGCGGGCTTGAGGGCGTGCTTTATGTACTTGATGAACCTTCTATAGGTCTGCATCAATCAGATAATAAAAAACTAATAGAGTCATTAAAAGCATTAAGAGATAAAAATAATACTGTAATAGTTGTAGAGCATGATAAAGAAACTATGGAGGAGTCTGACTTTTTAATAGATATAGGACCTGATGCAGGTATAAATGGAGGCAATATAGTAGGTATAGGAGATTATGAAGACTTTTTGAAGTCGGACAGATCATATACAGCCAAATATTTACGCGGCGATGATGATATAGAAATACCAAAACAAAGAAGAGAAGGAAACGGAAAATTTTTAAAAGTAGTAGGAGCTAATCAATTTAATCTAAAAAATATAGATGTTGAATTTCCTTTAGGTTTATTTATTGTTGTTACAGGACTTTCAGGAAGCGGTAAATCTACTTTAGTTGAAAATATTTTAATGCGTGCATTACATAATCATTTTTACGGAAGTACTTTAAATGCAGGAAATCATAAAAAAATAGAAGGACTTGAAAATATAGATAAAGTTATAGAAGTAGATCAGTCCCCTATAGGAAGAACGCCTAGAAGCAATCCGGCAACATATACAAAAGTTTTATCCCCTATAAGAGATTTATTTGCAGCTACTAAATTATCTAAAATGAGAGGATATGATAAGGGAAGATTTTCATTCAATGTAAAAACAGGAAGATGTCCTACATGCGAAGGTGCAGGAGTAATAGAATTAGAAATGCAGTTTTTATCCAATGTATTAGTGTCTTGTGAGGAATGCGGAGGAAAAAGATTTAATGCAGAAACTTTGGATGTAAAATATAAAGATAAAACTATATATGATATTCTTGAAATGAGCGTATCTGAAGCTATTAATTTTTTTGATGGTATAACTTCAATCACAAGAATATTAAAAATAATGGAGGATATAGGGCTTGGATATATAAAATTGGGGCAGCCATCAACTACTTTATCAGGAGGGGAAGCACAAAGAATAAAATTAGCAAGCGAACTGCATAAAATATCTACAGGAAACACTTTATATATATTAGATGAGCCTACTACAGGGCTTCATTTTGAGGATATAAAAAAATTATTAAAAGCATTAGACGGACTTGCTGAGAAAGGAAATACTGTTTTAGTTGTAGAACATAATTTAGATGTTATTAAATGTGCTGATTATATTATAGATATGGGTCCTTTAAGCGGAGATAAAGGCGGCAGAGTTGTTGCTAAAGGTAAGCCTGAAGACATTATAAAAATAAAAGAATCTCTTACGGCAAAAGAATTAAAAGAAATATTAAAGCCTTCAAAAAATAAAAAAGAAGCTCTAAAAATAGAAGAAACAAAAAAAGAAGAAAATACTTCATTAATAATAAAAGGTGCTAATAAACATAATCTTAAAAATATAAATTTAACGCTTCCTAAAAATAAGATAAATGTTATAACAGGAGTATCAGGAAGCGGAAAAACTTCTCTTGCATTTGATACTATATTTAAAGAGGGACAGAGGAGATTTGTTGAATCGCTTTCCACTTATGCAAGAAGATTTTTAGGAAGATTTGAAGATGCTAATGTAGAAAAGATAGAAGGGCTTGCTCCTGCCATCGCAATAGATCAAAAAAATGTAGGAAGAAATCCGCGTTCTACTGTTGCAACTGTTACAGAGATTTATGACTATTTCAGACTTATTTTTGCAAGAGTGTCAAAACCGCATTGTCCTTATTGCTCTGATAAAGATACTTTAAAAGCTGAAACTCCTTCAATACTTGCTTCTGAAATTACTGATACTATGGATTTGTATAAACTTGTTATAATTTCTCCTTTATATCATAGTTCATTTAATCATAGATTTACTTTTAATGATGATGATGCTAAAAATATCAAAAAAATTATAGAAAAGACAAGAGAAGCAGGATATGTAAGAATGCAGATTAATAGTAATGATTATATTATAGATGATATAACAGAGAAAGATATTGATGCTTTATTAAAAGAAGAAATATATTCTGTAGGCATAGTAATTGACAGAATAGTTGCAGGCAAAGATAAAAGAGCGAGGATTGCAGATGCTATTGAAAGGGCTATGGATTTATCAAGCGGAGTAGTACATATAAAAGCTTCGCACGGAATAATAGTAAAAGAAAGTTTCCATACGAAATTTCCTGCCTGCTTGCTTCATGGTATTTTATTTGATTTTGAAGCTACGCCGAGACATTTTTCATTTAATTCGCATTGGGGATATTGTGAGGAATGCAAGGGGCTTGGAAGTAAGCCTGCATTTAGTATAGATTTAGCAATAAAAGACAGCACAAAACCATTATTAAATGGTGCATTGGATACTTCTCTTAATAATATGTTTTCTTCTCAAGGAAAATATTATGCAGAACATTATGCATATCCATTATTAAAGTTTTTAAAAAGAAATTCTATAGCTAAAAAAGATTTATATGAAACTCCTTTTAATGAGCTTGATAAAAAGGTTATAGATGCTTTTTTCTTTGGAAGCGATTATTCTGTAGGAAATGTTATTACGGCAATGCATTCTAATAATGATATTACAAGCGATGATTATTCAGAGTGGAAAGATAAATCTTTCGGCAAGTTTTTTATTGATGAGGAATGCAGTTTTTGTAATGGAGAGAGATTAAATGAAATAATAAGGTCTTACACTATACAAAATAAAAATATAAGCCAAGTATGTGCAATGACAGTTGAAGAAGCTGCTTATTTTTTTAATGAACTTCCTAATCTTTTAAGTGAAAGAGAAAATACTATATCAAAAGAGGCAGTAAAAGAGATAAGAACAAGATTGAGTTTTTTGGATAAAGTAGGACTTGGATATTTATTTTTAAACAGAAAATACTCTACTCTTTCAGGCGGAGAAGCACAGAGAATAAGACTTGCAAGTCAGCTGGGTTCTAAACTTACAGGCGTGCTTTATGTATTAGATGAGCCTACTGTAGGGCTTCATCCGAGAGATACAGATCATCTGCTTGATACATTGAAAGAATTAAGAGATTTGAAAAATACTCTTGTAATAGTAGAACATGATAGGGACACAATGAAAGCAGCTGATAATATTATAGATATGGGTCCTTTTGCCGGTAGTTTTGGAGGAGAAGTAATTTTTCAAGGCAAATATGATGATATATTGAAAGATGATAATTCTATTACAGGAAATTATTTAAGCGAAAGAAAAAAAGTATTTGAAAAAACTGCTGTAAGAAATGAAGAAACTGAATGCATAAAATTAAAAAATGTTTCAACAAATAATTTGAAAAATATTGATGCTGATATACCATTAAAAAAGATAGTAGTTGTTACAGGAGTTTCTGGAAGCGGTAAATCTTCATTAATAATAGATACTCTCTACCCTGCCCTAAAAAAACGAAGAATCAATCAATATTCAAAATTTGAAAGCGTTGAAATACCAAGCATTGTTTCAGACTCTATATTAGTTGATCAGATTTCAATAGTAGGCTCTATTAGAAGTACATTAGTAAGCTACAGCAAAGTATTTGATAAAATAAGAAATATATTTGCAAAGACTCCTGCAGCTAAAGCAAAAGCATTTTCTTCAGGAAGATTCTCATATAACGGCAAAGAAGGAAGATGCAGTATCTGTGACGGCAAAGGCATAAGAAAGATTGCTATGCACTTTTTATCCGATATGGAAATTGTTTGCGAGGCTTGCGGAGGTAAAAGATATAATGATGAAACTTTATCTGTAAGATTCAAATCTTTAAACATATCTGAGGTACTAGAATTGACAGTTGATGAGGCAATAGAGTTTTTTGACTTTGATAAATCAATCATAAAAACACTTTCTATAATGAGCGAAGTCGGGCTTGGCTATATAAAACTTTCTCAAAGGCTTGACACTTTTTCAGGCGGAGAATTACAGCGTTTAAAACTTGCATCAGAATTATCAAAGAAACAAGGCGATGAGCATATAGTTTATATATTGGACGAACCTACTACAGGGCTTCATTTTGATGATGTTAATAAACTTCTCATAGCTTTAAATAAATTAGTAGAAAAAGGACATAGCGTTATAATAATAGAGCATAATCCCGATGTTATAAAATCTGCTGATTATATAATTGATTTAGGATTAGAGGGCGGAATTAACGGAGGAGAGATAATTGCAAAAGGTACTGTTGAAGAGATTTTAGAGATGAAAAAAGGATATACTTGGAAGTATATTTAATTTATAATGTTTCCTTTTTGTATCTTGCTGAATATTCTCAAAAAACTTGTATTTTGAATTATAACAATTCTGAAAATACTTTAGATATTTATTAATTTAGTTTTAAAAAAAACTATATTGAAAAAGTAAATTTAATTTTTGAATGAAAAAATATAGAGGATAATTAAATTAATAATTACCCTCTTATAAACTTTATAGTTAATGTTTTTATTATTCAAATATAGTTTTGTATTCGTCTTTTAAATAAGGCTTAATTTCTTCTATTGGAATTAATACTCTAGTCTCGCCTATTGAATAAGGTCCGATTTCGTATATTCCCCAAGTAAATACTAAACCTTTTGATGTCAAATAGAAATTATTATCTTCTAATGAAATCTCATCTAATCCGAAATATGAATTAGCATCTCTGCCTTCTATTTTTATTAATTTATCTTTTACTAAATTAATCAAGTCAGCATTTTTTAAATCTGTTATTAAATCTTCTATTTTTAATTTATTTCCTGTTTCTAATGAGTATACGCTGTTTATTGTAGCATAATTTCCATGTGCACCGCCTGTATATTCATAAACAAATTTATTTATAGAAACTATCTTTTCGCTTAAATAGTCTATGCCGAATTGAGAAGAATAGTCTTCTATATATGAAATATAATCGGACTGTACCCATTCATCATATATAGGAGTCATTTTATTGCTTATTAAGCTTTGGGCTGTTAATAATTTTGTCAAATCATTGAAAATACTTGTATCAGTAATTCCAAAGTCTTTATTTATATCCAAATTAATTTTATTTATGACAGCAGATTTACTGTCATTATTTAAAGCAAATACTGCGGTTTTAAATTGGAAAGATTTTTCATCATCAGTTTTAGGAGAAACATTTGAATAAATATACTCAATTATTCTAGCACCAGTTATAGGAGTTTTTGCCGCTTTGAAAGTCATTTCTTTACCGTCTATTTTAGCAATAAACGGATAAGCAATGCTTGGGAAATTTCCTTCTAAAGTTTTATTATCATAAGAAACAGCTGAAATATTTCCTTCATCAAGCTCCCCTGCTCTTGTAACATTGAATATGTTTAAATTTTGATTTGTATCTCTATAATATATTATTCCAAAATTCCCATTTTCATTTTGGGCTATTTCAGAATTGATATATTCACCTGTATCAGCTTTTAAATAAACAACTTCATAGTTATTAGCTTCTTCATTTTCACTAAGCTGTAATGGTTTGATTTCTGCAATATTATTTGAATTACTGCATGAAACAAAAATTAATAAGGTACATAATAATGTTGAAAAAATAGCTTTCATTTTTTACTCTCTTTATTTATAATACTACTCCTAAAAATATAATAATTATAACAAAATATAAGTTTTTATGTAAAAAACTTTATTATAATATTTAATTATTTTAATTTTATTTTTATAAATAATATTTTTATATATTTGTTTTCTTTATCATCTGTATTAATAGAAAATATATTTTTTAATAATGAATTAAATGAAATAATTACAGGTTCTTTAAAGCATTTATTATTTTTCAAATTTATTTTTATTCCAAATAATTTTATATTTATATAATATTCATATATTATTATAGAAAAAAAGTAAGGTGTAAGTTTATTTATAATTTTTTTATATTTATTTTTTTCAAGTTCATCATATTCTTTTATTTTTAAATATTTATTAATAATATTTAAATCAAAATTATTTTCTAAAATTTTTATATATTCATTTTTATTTTCATCATTAACTATCTTTTCTTTTAAAAATCTATACTGATTATAGTAAATAGTATAGTAGTAAAATCCATATAATATTTCATCATCTTGTTTTTTTAGAAATTTTAAAAATTCATCACAGGCAGTTTTTGAACATTCGCATAAATAGTTATAAGAATCAAAATTTAAATTTGAAGTATTTTTATTGCTTTCTCCAATACTTATATAATAATAATATAGCTGTTTATTTATAGATGAATAAGATGAAGCAAAATAACAAATCATCAATGACTGCAGCATATCCTCTGCATTCATAAGCCTTATATCGGGCATATATTCAGTAATTTTTTTGATTATATTAGATTTATAAGCTTTAGCACACATATTATGAGGTATTTTTTCCTCTGCTATTTCATTTAGTAAATATTTTTCATTAATTAAACTGCGGTTTGCAGATAAATACCATTCTACTTTCATTATCATTTTTTGTTTTTCTTTTTTTGCAATATTTATATTTTTATCTAAAATAGCTTTTATATTAAAATGTATAATATCAGCTTCTTTTTTTTTATATTCTTCATATACTTCATAGCACATATTAATATCAGCTTCATCATCAGAATCTATATAAATAATATATTTTCCAGATGCTTTTATATTACCTGTTTTTCTAGCTAAAAATAACCCTTTATTAATATTATGCTTTATATAAATTATTCTTTCATCATTATATTCAGAAACTATTTCATCGCAATTTTGAGGCGAGCAGTCATTTACTATTATTATTTCTATATCTTTGAATGTTTGATTAACAACACTGTCTAAACATCTTCTTAAATATTTTTCAGTATTATATATAGGTATAATCAAAGAAAAAAAAGGCTGGTTTTTATTCATTAAAATGCCTTAAATTATTATATAGAATATACTAACATAATTTTAATAATATTACAAACTTTTTATAAAATTTATAATCTGCTTATGCATTAAATACTACCATATACTTTTATGATATTTAGAATGCTTAGATAAAATTAAGTATAATATAATTTAAAATACATATCATTATATTTTAATACTTGTTATATTTCAAATTTATATTAGAATGTTTATAATTATAGAATTGGATATAAATAATGTATTGTACAAAAGAAAGATTAAAAGAACTTATAAAAAAACAGTATTTAATAATAGACGGTGCAACAGGTACAGAACTTCAAAATAAAGAAATCAAAAAAGAATCTTGGATTATAAATGGAAATAATATAGAAGGCTGTAATGAGATACTCAATATAACTGCCCCTAATATAATGAAAGAAATACATATAGATTATCTTAATGCCAATGCCAATATAATAAAAACAAATAGTTTCGGAGCTATACCTTGGGTTTTAAGCGAATATAATATTGCAGATAAAACTTATGAACTTGCAAAAGCAGCAGCATTAATAGCTAATGAAGCAAGAGAAGAATATTTAAAAAATCCTAATTCAAAAGGAGATTTAAATAGAGACATTTTTATTGCAGGCAGTTTGGGACCGGGTGTAAAACTTCCGAGTTTAGGACAAATTACTTTTGATGAAATGTATGAAGGATATACTGAAGCTGCTAAAGGTTTAATAGATGCAGGAGCTGATATAATTCTTTTAGAAACATCTCAGGATGTTCTGCAGTTAAAATCAGCAGTATTAGCAGTTAATGATGCAGCTAAAAAATTAAATAAAGAAATTCCAATAATGGTTTCTGTAACTATAGAAAAAGAAGGTACTATGCTTTTGGGTACAGATATAGAAACTGCATATACAATACTTTCAAATTTGGATATATTTTCTATAGGTATGAACTGCGGAACCGGTCCTGATATGGCTATGCGTCATATAAAAAAACTATCACAAATATCATCTCTTCCTATATCAATACATAGTAATGCTGGACTTCCTGAAAACAGAGGCGGAAAAGCATATTATAGTATGACTGCAGAAGAATTTGCAGATATTAACAGCAGTTTTTTTAATTTAGAAGGACTTGCATTTATAGGCGGCTGCTGCGGTACTACTCCTATTCATATAAAGGCATTATCTGATAAAGCAAAAGGAATAAAACCAAAAAAAACAGCATTAGAAAAACCGATGCCTTATATAGCAAGTTTGTTTAATACAGTTAGTATAAAACAAAAACCTGCTCCTTTAATGATTGGTGAAAGAAGCAATGCTACAGGAAGCAAAATATTCAGAGAGCTTATGATAGCTGATGATATGGATGGTATGCTTGATATTGGAATAAAGCAGGTAAAGGCTGGAAGTCATGCAATAGATGTTAATGCTGCTTGGGCTGGAAGAGATGAAACAGAAGATATTACAAAAATTATTTCTGCTTATGTAAAGCAGATTTCTTTGCCTTTGGTGATTGATGCAATAAAACCAAATGTTATAGAGGCGGCATTAAAAGTATATGGAGGCAAATCAATAATAAATTCTGCCAATATGGAGCAAGGCGAGGAAAAATTTGATGCTATATGTTCATTAGCAAAAAGATACGGTGCTTCTATAATGCTTCTTACAATAGATGAAAAATCAATGGCTTTAACTTGTGAAGATAAATTAAGAATGGCTGAAAGAATGTATAATCGTGCTGTTAATGTTCATAAAATACTTCCTCATGATATAATATTTGATCCTCTTACATTTACACTTGCAAGCGGAGATGAAAATAGTTTTTCAGCAGGCATTGAAACTTTAAATGCTATAAAAGAATTGTCAAAAAAATATCCTGAAAGTTCAATAAGTTTGGGGGTATCGAATATATCTTTCGGGCTTAAAGAAGAGGCTAGAAAAATAATGAATTCAGTATTTTTGTACGAAGCCGTTAATTACGGACTTACCGCTGCAATTGTCAATGTAGCTCAAATACTTCCTATTTCAAAGATAGATGAAAAAGAAATAAAATTAGCGAAAGAATTAATATATAATAAAAATAATACCAAAGAACCTTTAATAAATTATATAAACCATTTCTCTGATAAAAAAGAAAAGAAGGAATTAGATTCAGATAATAAAGAAAACATTAAGAAACCTATAAGAGAAGCTATAAGAGAGGCTATGCTTGACGGCGAGTGGAAAGATATGGAGACTTTACTTAATGAAGTAAAGAAAAGCAGTGAAGAGTTCGGCGGAGAAAAGAAATTTGCACAAACTATAATTGATGAAATACTGCTTCCTACAATGGCTGATATAGGCGTGAAATTTGGAGAAGGAACTATACAGCTTCCATTTGTTTTGGGTTCTGCTGAAGTGATGAAAAAAAGCGTTGATTTTTTATCTGAGTTTTTAGAAAAGAAGAAACAGGAAAAAACTGCTAAAATTATACTTGGTACTGTTGCAGGCGATGTGCATGATGTTGGTAAAAATTTGGTAGAAATTATTATAAAAAATAATGGATTTGAAACAGTTAATATCGGTACTAAAGTATCTATAGAAAAGTTTTTAGAGGCATATCAGGAGCATAATGCTGACTGCATAGGGATGTCAGGTCTTTTAGTAAAATCCACAGAAGTTATGAAAGATAATCTGGCATATATTAAAGATAAAGGATTAAAAATACCTATACTTCTCGGAGGGGCTGCACTTACAAAAGAGTTTGTAGAAAATGACTGCAGGAAAGTTTATGGAGATAGTGCTAAAATATTTTACTGCAAAGACGGATTTGATGATATTTTGGCTATAAAAGAAATAATAGCAGACAGAGATAAAGAAAAATAATAATAAAAAATACAGATAGTTAGTTGGTCTTGATAGTTTATTATAGATATAATAAGCCGAGTCTCCAAGTAATGAAATTGCTTCGGAACTATTAGACGAGGCGACCAAGTAGGCGGCATAACAACAATTAAAAAAGTGAGCCGAAGTACATCGATAATTTATTATCGATGTAGTTAAAGCGACGCCTGTCAACACTGTAGTGGACTTCGTCGGCGAGCATTGCCAAAGGCACGCAGAGCGACGAACAATTTTTATTAGCAATAATAATAAATAATTTAAAAAAAAGCGAGCCGAATCCAGCTAGTGAGTTTACTCACTAGCTTATTATAAGGCGAAGGCGAACATAATAATATAAGGAATTTAAATGGCAGAAATAAATCATAAAAATCATCAGCATTATATTAATGAACCTCCATTCTATGGAAGAAAAGTTTTTGAGTTTAATAAGCATATAGAAAAAGAAGCTTTTGATATGATAAATAAAGTAAGACTTTTTAGAGCAGGATTCGGTTATTCTGCTAAGAATCAGGATATGAACAAATATAATGAAATGATTAAAACAAAAGTAGAGCCTAAATATGAAGAGATGAAAAATAATATTATAGAAAATAACTTGATTGAGCCTATAATGATTTACGGATTTTATGAAACTATCACAGAGAATGATAAATTATATATATATGATTCTGATGAATTAAATAATAAAAAAATAGAAATACCTTTAGAGCGTATGGAAAAAGAACCTTATAATTCTATAGCTGATTTTTTTGATAAGGAAAAAGATACTATTGGTTTTACTCTTGTAAGTCTTGGAGAAAAGTTTCATAATTTTTTGAAAGGCTTATACGATAATGATGATTATAAAGATTATTATTTTTATAATGCACTAGGAACGCATATTATAGAAAATTATGCCGACATACTTCAAACTTATATGGATAATTTACTTAATTTAAAAAATAATGGAAAAAGAAAACATATAGGATGCAGGTATTCTTTTGGTTATAAGGCACTTTCAAATATGTACGGCAATAAAATAATATTTGATAAACTGAAGCCTGAAGAGTTTAATATCACTCTTACAGAAAGCTATATGATAAATCCTGAAATCAGCACCTGTGCTATAGTGTCATTCTGCGAAGATGCTTATTATTTTGCTGATTAATATTTTATAAAGCTAATAGTAAAATAAGATTTGTTATTCCTATAATTACTGTTATGTTAACTATAATTAGTACATATTATATAATAAAAATTATAATGGCTAAGTATATAACTAAAAAATGATATATTTAGAAAATATATAAGTTATTTAAATTATTATTATAGTATTTAAAATATATTAAATATTTTAAATAAAATTTTTAATTTTATATAAATCAAATTATTTTTTATATTTTATTTTTATCGTTATAAGTATATTATTAGATGTATTAATATAAAATAATTTTTGACAAAATTCAAAATATATAGTATTGTATGAAAACATAACAGTAATTAGAGGTACATATTATGTTATATAAAAATTACAGAGATTTAGTAAACAAAAAAATAGCTTGGTTAATACCAATTAAAAATATAAGAGATGGATTTAGAAATATTTTAGATGATATTATCAATACAATGTATAAAGTTGAATATCTAACAGATAAAAGTAATTTAATAGAAAATAAAAATAAACGTGTATTTATAATGTGGTCATGTGATGGTTTTGCAGGTCAATTATGGAGATATATACTTGGCGAAGCAATCAAACAAAATTATAATGATGTAACTGTAAAATATGATATAAGCTGGCATATAAATGGAAAAGATGCTTACAACAAAGAGAAAAGAATTTTTGATTTGGCTAATTGTTTTCCAGATTTAAATATTGAAATAGCTTCAAAAGATGAAATTGAAATATATAGAAGATTATTCACATTTAGATGCGATGATGATGTATCTGTACCTTATTTTACTGAAATTTTAAATACAAGAAAAAATCTATATATTGATTGGTATCCGCCAATGCTGAAATGCGATATGGATATTATTAAAGAAAAACTTGATTTAGATAAGCATTTATTTCATAGATTAAAAGATAAGAATTTAGATATATATAAAAAAATAGCTGAAACTGATGCTTCTGTGACAATTCATATAAGGAGAGGTGATGTAAAGCTTCATGGCGGATATGCAGTCTTTAATAATGATGATAATTTATACAAAAAATATTTATTTAAATCCATAGATAAAATGATGATTAAATTAAAAGATAAAAAACCTAAATTTTTCTTTATTTCAAATGATATGAATTGGGTAAGAAATAATATAATAAATAAATTAAATATATCTATTGATTATGAAGAAGTGACAGGAAATGAAGATCAAGTATATTTTGATTTATATCTTTTATCACTTGGAAAAAATATGATACTGACAATAGGAGGATTTTCTGATTTTGGTGCTTTTTTTAATAAAAATCCGAATCCTATAATAATAA
Organism: uncultured Brachyspira sp.; assembly: GCF_910578695.1. Classification (GTDB taxonomy): domain Bacteria; phylum Spirochaetota; class Brachyspiria; order Brachyspirales; family Brachyspiraceae; genus Brachyspira. The sequence continues at coordinate 99,072 of NZ_CAJTQJ010000002.1, read as the reverse complement.
CCCCGCATAATATAGATTCAATTTAAATAAATTATCAAATATTTTTTAATAAATCAACGACAAAGTCATAATTATTCATACTCATTATATGCATTTTTTTATGAATCTTTATCATATCATTAAATAAATTAACTGATAATTCTAATGCAGTTTTTTTTTCTTCTTCAGGAGATTTATCGCTTGCTTTTTTTAATTTATTAAGCCAAGTTTCAGGTATATAAGCCCCCTGAAGTTTATAATATATAAAGTATGCTGTTTTATAAGTAAATATAGGAAAAAATCCTGCCACTAATATAGGCTTTTCTTTTAATGGAAGTTCATCAATACATTCTAATAAAAACTCTAATCTCTCAGATTCATATATAGGCTGGGTAAATATTGCTTTTACTCCTGAATTTGCTTTTTTAGCAAGCCTTACTTTCAAACTGTCATTATCTTTAGCATAGCTGTTTATTACGCAAAAAGGATATATAGGCTTTAATTTTTCTTTAAAAGCAAACTCCCCTAAACTTTTTCCTTTGTTTAAATTTCTTATTATATTTACTAATAATTCAGAGCTTCCTTCAAATACTGCTTTAGCTTGTTTTTGATTTCCTTTAGATACAGCATCTCCTGTAACTGCAAGTATCATTCTTATATCAAAATAATTTGCACCTATTAAATCATTTTGCAAAGCTATTGAGTTTTTATCTCTCATAGTTTGTGTTATAATGAATGGTTTATTATTATTTAGCCTTTGTTTTAACTGCAATGCTGCTAGTATTGATGATATTTTTAAGTTTGCAGACGGCGAATCTGTTATGACAAAACTGTCTGCATAATCAGATATTCCTGAAGCATTAATTTTTTCTTCTATGTATCCTAAATCATATTTAGCCTGAGGCGATATTTCTAAGGTAAAAGTATATTTATCCTTATCTTCTAATTTTTTTATAAAATTTTCTACATAATTATCCATATTAAAAAATAGTATCCTAAATATTATGTTAATATCCTACTAAAAAAATAAAAAAAGTCAATTAAAAAATTGTCATGGAGCCATAGATATTGTACTTTTCCTTTCCATAATATTTTTGATTCTATCTTTGATAGTAATATATCCTAGAGAAGAAATCAATCTTTGGTTATTATAAAAATGTGTATATTCTTTTAATTTTTCTCTTAATAATTCTACAGTTATATTTTTATTTAATCTCGAATAAAATTCCTTTTCATCTATACCATGTACTCTCTCTACTACACCATTGTATCTTGGAGTAGCGATAGGAATATATCTTCGTTGTAATTTATTTTTCAAACAATATTCATCAAAAATATTCATTTTAGAAGTATTAATACATCGATAAGTATATTCCAATCCATTATCTGTTTGTACGGATTGTATCTTAAAAGGTGAAGTTTTTAAGACATATTTCAAGAAAGATAAAGCACTAGAAGGTGTTTTATCTTCATAGATTTGCCTCCAACTATAACGTGTAGCTAAATCAACAGCAGTAAATTGATAAACTGTTTTTCTCCCTAATTTGATATATTTAGTGTCTATTTGAACTATTTTTCCCTCTTTTTCTATTTTAGAGACAAATTTAATTTTATCATATCGCTTCTTTTTCTTTTTTATTTTATATCTCCAGAGATTACTTCTTTTTAGCACATTCTCAACAGCAGTAACACCTATTTTAATTCCTTCACGATTTAAATATTCTTTAATATAATGTTTTCCTCGATATTCTTCAGTATAGAGTTTAATAATTAAATTAATAGCTTTTTGATTATCAAAGATATTTGTGGAAGTTTTTGGTCTAGTGCTAAGATTAATAACAGTTCCAGTATTTTTATATTTCTTAAGCCAAGTATAAAAAGTAGATTTGGCTATAGAATATTTTTTTAATAATATTTTAATATTTTTAGTTTTTAATGCTCCTTGGACTATAAATAATTTAAACTCTGTGCTATAATCTTTTTTCATAGTAGTATCCTTTATTTGTTTTCTATTCAAAAATATTATAACAAGGATACTGCTTTTTTTATATTAAAAAATGTCCAAAAACTCATACTCCTAAACAAGTCAATTAAAAAATGATATTGAATTTATATAAAAAAATATTATAATGGAAATTATGATTTCTGATTATGATATAAAAAAAGAAACTGAAAGGCAGAATAAAAAATTTAAGCAATTGACAGAATCAAATATAGAAATCCTAGTTATAAAAATGGCTATACCAACTATAATAAGTATGCTTACAACATCTTTTTATAATATGGCTGATACTTTTTTTGTAAGTAAAATAAATACACAATCAACAGCAGCAGTAGGAATAGTATTTCCTATGATGTCGATAATACAGGCTATAGGATTTTTCTTCGGACATGGCTCAGGAAATTATATATCTATTAAACTTGGTGCTAGAGAAATAGATAAAGCATCAAAAATGGCTGCTACAGGATTTTTATCAGCTATGATAGCAGGATTTGTAATATTAGTATTAGGATTGATTTTTATTAAGCCTTTAGCTATTATGCTTGGTTCTACAGAAACAATATTGCCCTACTCTATAATTTATATGAAATATATATTAATAGGTGCTCCGTATATGACAGCCTCTTTAGTGCTTAACAATCAATTGAGACTTCAGGGAAATGCATTATTTGCTATGATAGGCTTAACAACAGGAGCATTGCTTAATATAATATTAGACCCTATTTTTATATTTTATTTTTCTATGGGAATAAAAGGAGCAGCAATATCAACTATAATAAGTCAGTTTGCGGGCTTTTTAATACTTCTTATAGGTACTAATGTATGGGGCACATTGCCTATAAAATTAAATAATTTTTCTCCAAGCATACAAAAATATAAATCTATAATAATAGGCGGGCTTCCAAGTCTATTTAGACAGGGTATATCTAGCTTTTCAACTGCATTTCTAAATATCATATCTGCATCATTCGGCGATTCTGTAGTAGCCGCTATGTCTATAGTAAATAGAGTTTCTATGTTTACTAATTCTGCAGTTGTAGGTTTCGGACAGGGATTTCAGCCTGTATGCGGATTTAATTACGGAGCAAAAAAATATGATAGGGTTATAAAGGCATTTTATTTCTGCATTAAAGTTTCAGCAATTGCATTATTAATATCTGCCTCAATAATATTTATAAACTCCGAAGCAATAGTATATTTATTTAATGATGAAGATTCAGTATTAATTGATGTTTCAATTAAAGCTTTAAAATATCAGGCATTAACTATTCCATTATGGGGAATTATTGTAATATCAAGTATGATGCTTCAAACTGCCAGAAAAACTATAAGAGCATCAATTTTAGCATTAGCAAAACAGGGAATATTTTTTATACCGATAATATTTATTTTTTCTAAAATATTTTATATTAATGGTATAGCGGCAGCACAGCCTTTTGCTGATTTTTTAACTTTTTTATTGTCTATAATTCTTGCAAGCAGTATGATAAGAGAAATGAAACTGCATTTATAGAATAAAAACTAATTTAACATAATATATTTATTAAATTAGTCTTGAAGTTTTTATATATAGGTATATAATAAGAATATGGAAATAAAAGATTCTACAAGAAGTGCATTAGTAAGAAAAGGCAATGAACTTTTCAATCAAAAAGATATAGAAGGTGCTTACAGATGCTATCTTACAGCCTCTTATTACGGAGGTATAGAAAAAATAGCAGATTATTATAATTTTGAAAAAAAAAATATAATAAAAGCTATGCAGTTATATAAATTCATAATGAGAGAAGATTCAAATTTAGGCGGAAATGTCAGAGCCAAGCAAAAATTGAGTAAATTATCTGAATCTGTAGTTAAAGTTTTGAGAAAATGGCTTAAAGAAGATGATGCTTTTAATGATAATAAAAATGATAAATTAGAATTAGACAGTAAAAATACATTCCTTCCAAATAATTATAAAAAAAATAGTTTAGAAGATATTTTAAAGGCAAAAGAAAAAATAGATAAAGAAGAATTAGATAAAAAAGAGCTAGATAAAAAAGAATTATATAATAATATACCAAAAACAAATACTATTACATCAGATTTTTATTCCAAAGCTTTAAACATAAGAAAACCTGTATTTGAACAAATATATACAAATAAACAAAATAAAAAATAAAATATTATAATTGGGAGTTCCTATGGAAAAAAATGCTGTTGAAATTGAGAATGCTCTTGCTTCATTATCATCAAAATTTTCAAAGAATGATACTTTAGTGATAATATTAGCTGCAGGTCATGGTAAAAGAATAAAAAGTTCTACATCTAAGATGCTTCATACTATATGGGGAGTTCCTAGTATAGAAAGAGTTAGACTTGCTGTCAGAAACGGAATACTTAAAAGTAATATTACCATAGTGGTAGGAATAAAGGCACTTGATGTTGCTAATGCTGTAGGAAAGCAGTCTAGTACAAATTTTGCATATCAAAAAGAACAAAGGGGTACGGGGCATGCTGTAAAAATAGGTCTTGATAAAAGCGATTTAAAAAATATAAAATACTGCTATGTAATATATGCTGATATGGGACTTATAGATTCTGATACTATGAAAGAGTTTCATCAGGAATTCTTAAAATCAAAAACTGATATGATAGTTATGACTGCTATGTATGACGGTCCTAAAGGCGGCAACTATTACGGAAGAATATTAAGAGCCAGAGGATTAACTTATGACGGACAAAAAAGCAAATATAGGCAGGGCTCTCAGGGTAATGTTATAGGAGTTATTGAATATAAAGATATACTTGCTATGAAGGAAGATGACAAGCTTTATAAAGTATATAAAGATGAAAAATTTTCTTATGAAAAAGATGAGCTTTTGGATAATTTTAATGAATATGTAGCCGGCATATACGGATTTAAAATGAAGCCTTTAGAAGAGCTTATAGAAAAATTGGAGTCTAATAATGCACAAAATGAACTTTATCTGACTGATTTGATAGAAATTTTTATTAATAATAATTTATCAATATCTACTTATATGCCTAAAGACAGCAGAGTAGTTTTGGGATTTAATGATAAAACAGTTCTTAAAGAAATGGAATCTATAGCCAGATCTAATGTATATAATAAACTTAAAAATATAATTACAATATATGACGGAGAAGATTTTTTTATAGATTACAGTGTAGTAGAACAGATACTTGAGATAGATAAAGATGAGAAGCCTCTTGATATATATATCGGCAAAGGTGCTTATATTGGAAAGGGAGTTACTCTTAATTACGGAGTTACAATATCTCACGGAGCAAAGATAGAAGGTAATGTATATCTTGGAGAAAATGCATATATTGATGATAATGTACTTCTCTCTTGTTTAGAAAATCAGAAGCTTGTATTAGAAGATAATGTAAAAATATACTCAGGAAATCAGATTAAAGGAAATGTTTATATAGGCAAAAATACAGCTATAGAGAGAGGAGTTAATATTACAGGAAGCGATAATCACCCTGTTAATATCGGCTCTAATGTGCTTATTAAAGGTGTAAGTTATTTATACGGTTCTATAGTTGATGATAATGCATATATAGAACATTGTATATTTTATTATTCCCATATAAAAGCATTGCTTGATAAAAAAGGAAATATAATAAAATGCAGATTTATAAGACCTAAAGAAGAAGGTGCTGAATCTGTTGTAAAAATAGAAGATGTTAAAAAATCTAAAAAGAAATAGTGTATTTACTGCTTTTATAATAATATTAATATATAGTTTCTATAATAATATTAATATATATAAGCTTAATGCACAGTATCAAAAAGAAATTATAAAAGATGCCCCTCCTATTACAAGGCATTATATTAGAATGAGCAGCTTTGAAACTCTTGATACTTGGTCTATAGCTTCACTTAGAGATGAACCTTATATAAGCGGATTATTTATAGATAATATGAATAATGTGCATTTTTCATATTATGATAATTTGCTTAATACTGCTGTATATGTTACAGGAAAGGATGGAAAATTCAATAGAATTATATTAGATAATAATAGAGAGCTTGGGAATTTAATTACTATAGCACTTAATAATAGAAATATTCATGTATCATATAGTAAAGCAAATAAAATATTATATGCCAATAATAATTCAGGTACTTTTAATAATTATGCTATGGATTTAAGTCAAAATAGAAAAATTTTAGATTTAAAATTGGTAATGTCTGCATTCGATTATCCTACTCTATTTTTTATAGATAACAGAGGCATATTATCTGTATCAAGATTTTATAGGGATAATTTTTTTTCCGATTTTATTTATACAAATAAAATAGTTGACAGCGTTTATCCTGTTGCTGAAAAAGACGGATATGCTCTTTATCTGCATGAATATGAAACAGGGAATATACTTTATGGTTCAAGAAAGACTAATACAGCATTTAAATTTTTTGATGATAAAGCTATAGTAACTAATTCAAGTATTTATTGCGTCAATTATGAAGAGCATAATAGATTTAATATAATATACCTTAAAAAAGATGATAATAAAACTATTAATTATACAAGATTCTATGACGGAGTATTTACAAACGGCATAATAGTTTCAGAAAATGAAAATATAATTTCAATGGATTCAGATTTGGATTATGCTGCACAAACTATGGTTTTATATACTAAAGAGAATGGAAATAAATATTTATTTACAGATAATAGAATAATAGATTTATCTGTTTTGGGAACAAGCAGCGGCAGTATAAGATTAAAATCGGCACAATATCCTTATTTTTATATTTTGTATTATAATAATATATTTGATGAATTAAGAATTACTAAACTCAATATAAGTGATATTGAAAAACTAAAATAAACCGATAATTGATTTAACATTTTTATATTATAAGTGTTTATAAAAATAAGTATATAATAGGATTTTTTATGAGCGATGAACAATTAAAAGTATCTTTTATGGAGAAAAACCCAAGAACCTGCCCAGTATGCAAGAATGATTTTTATCATGAAATGCTTCTTACAGGCGGAGGAAGATTAATAGCAGGTAAGTTAAGAAATGATTTAAGAAGAACTTATGAAAAAAGTAAAAAATACGGAACAGTTTATCCTTTAATATATGTAGTAGTTGTATGTCCTAATTGCTTGTATGCAGCTTTTCAGGAAGATTTTAATTTAATAGATAATAGGAGAGCAGAAGAAGCTTTAAATACCGCAGAATATAGAAGTAAGTATACAGCAGATTTTTTTGGAAATGATATAGATTTTACTAGAAGCAGAACTCTTTTGGAAGGAGCAGCTAGTTATTTTTTAGCATTAGACGGTTATCTTTATCATGGAAAAGATACTGCCCCTACTTTAAAAAAGGCTTTATGTGCTTTGAGATTAAGCTGGACTTTAGAAGATTTGGCAAAGGCATATCCTGATGAAAATTATGAAAGGCTTATTCCTTTTTTTCAGTATAAAGCCAGCGAATTATATTCTTCTTCTATAGACTGTATGCAAAACGGAAAAGAAAATTTTGAAAAATTAAAGTCATTCGGACCTGATATAGATAATAATTTTGGATATGAAGGTATGCTTTATATGGGAGCATTACTTGGAATGGACGCCTCTAAATTTATACCAGACCCTAATGTAAAGGCACAGACTTTAATTCAGGCTAAAAGAAAAATAAGCAAAATATTTGGTTCTGGTAAAAGCAGCAAGTCAAAACCTTCTGCTTTGCTTGAGAAAATAAAAGAACTTCATACTGCTATCAGCGAAGAATTAAATTATCTTAATGAGGAATATGGTATAGATATAAGTTAATGAAAAAACTGAATGCTTATTTATTAAAAGAATTCTTATCTTTTTTCTTCGGCTCTTTATTTTTATTTGTAGTATTAGTTACAATAGCAGATTTAAGTACCAGACTATCTTTTTATACAGAGCATCCCGAATTAATTAATTATTTTATTACCTACCATTTGGCAAGAGCTCCTCATAATGCATATTATATATTTCCTGTAGCCTTAATGTTTTCATCTACTTATGTATTAGGAAATTTTGTAAAAAATAAAGAAATGCTTGCAGTAGAAAATTCTGGTATTAGTTTATTTAAATTTTCTATGCCTATGTTTATTATAGTTATAGGATTATGTTTATTTTTAGTATTTTTTTGGGAATTTGTAGCTGCTCCCTTAAATAAAGTATCTTTTGATGCAAATGATGCAATGCGTGGAAATCAAAAAGCATCAAAAAGCGGTCCTTGGCAGCTTTTCGGAGGAGATAATTATTTATATTTTATAGAAACTTATTTTTATAAAGAACAGTATATGACCAATACCATAGTGCTAAAAATAAATGAAGACGGCGGAATAAAATTCAGAATATCAAGCCCGTATATACAATGGAATGATAATGATAAAAAATGGTATGTACAAAACGGCATATTAACAACATTTACAGATAATAAAGAAATTGATGTAAAAGAAATTAATAATTATCCGTTGGAAGTTTTAGAAAGACCTGAACATTTTTACGGAAGACCTCCTTTAGATTCTATGAGTATAAGCGAAGAAGCACATATTATAAAACTGCAGAAAGAAGTTAATATGGATACTTCAAAATTGGAGACAGATTTGCATTACAGAATATCATATTGTTTTTCTGGTTTTATTATTGTATTGCTTGCTTCACTATTTTCTAAATTTTCAACTCAAAGTGTTTTGGTTATTAGTTTAGTTATGGTTATCATAGTTGCTTTGCTGTACTACTCTATACTTATGATATTTAGATCTATGGGAGAAGCTGGAAATATGAATCCATTTATTTCTGCTTGGATGCCAAATATTATATTCGCCATACTCTGCATATTAGCGTTTAAAAAATTCTATTAATTTAGTTATAATTTATTTCTTTTTCCATAATGAAAGCGTCAAATTGATTATTATAATATTTTTTTCTTACAGCTATTTCTTTAAATCCGTTTTTTATATAAAAGTTTTTAGCATTTATATTATGTTCATGCAAATCTAATTTGATACTTTTTATATTATTATTTTTAGCGTCATAAAATAAATAAGATAATAATTTTTTACCGTATCCTAAATTATTAGGATATGATGCTATGAATATTATATCTATATCAGGCTTTAATAAAAAATAAATTAAAAAACCTGTTATTTTATTATCATTTTCTATTATGATTACTTTATGATGTTTATCTTTTATATATTGTTTTATACAATCTTTAGATATATGTATGTATTCACTTTTTAAAGATATTAAAAAAATAGAATCTATTATATTATCATCAGTACTATTTATAATTTCTATATTTTTCATATTAATCATTTAAAATAAAAATGAATAAGAAAGTTTATAACAGCTCCCCTATTCATTTATTTATAATTTATACTTTACTATTTATTTCATTGAATAATTCTTGTTTTTTTGTTTTTACATATTCAATTATTTCTTCAATTTTCACTTCAATACTTTCCTGTGATTTTCTAAGCTTAAATTCAATTACGCCTCTTTGAAGCGATTTTTTTCCTACTATTATTCTCATAGGAATACCGATTAAATCGCAGTCATTGAGTTTAACTCCAAGTCTTTCTTTTCTGTCATCAAACATAGTTTCTACACCAACAGAGTTTAAATCATTATAAATCTCTTCTGCTTTCTTAAATGAATCTTCGGTTTCTTTATCAACAGCAACTACTATAGCCTCATAAGGAGCAACGCTTATAGGAAATATAATGCCTTTATCATCATAATTTTGTTCTATAACAGAAGCCAAAGCTCTATTAACTCCTATACCATAAGAGCCCATTATAGGAGTAGTTTCTTTATTATTTTCATCTAATACTTTAAAATCAAATGCCTTAGTATATTTATTGCCTAGTTTAAATATATGTCCTAATTCTAATCCTTTTTTCTGATATAATACTTCTGTGCACTCTGGACATCTGTCTCCTTCTTTAGCTGTTCTGAAATCTCCCCATACATCAATATTAAAATCTCTTTCTATATTAACATTTTTTATATGCATATCATCTTTATTGCTGCCAACTATTGCATCAGCTACTGACTTAATAGAGTTATCAGCAAATATTCTTATATCCTTTTTTAATCCTATAGGAGAGGCAAAACCTACTTTAGCTCCTGTAACTTCTTTTATAGTTTCTTCATCAGCAAGTTCTATACCAATTCCGCCCAAAGCATTAGAAAGTTTAATTTCATTGATTTCTAAATCTCCTCTTACAGCAGCTAATATAATTTCATTTTCTTCTGTTTTATAAATAATGCTTTTAATGAAATTTTTTGAAGATGTATTAAAGAATTTTTCTAAATCATCGATAGTTTTTATATCAGGAGTATGCACTTTCTCTAATGGTTTATCAGTATAGCATTTAGGTATATCATCTTCTTTTACATTAGCTTTTTCAACATTAGCTCTGTAATCGCATTTAGAACAAAATATTATTGTTTCCTCCCCTACTTCGCTTAATACCATAAACTCTTCGCTTCCGTCTCCTCCCATAGCTCCGCTGTCTGCTTTTACGCTTACAGTATCTAAACCCATTCTTTTAAAGATTTTAGTATATGCTTTACTCATATCATTATAAGTTTTATCAAGGCATTCTTTAGTTATATGAAAAGAATAAGCATCTTTCATAATAAATTCTCTGGATCTTATGACTCCGAATCTAGGTCTTATTTCATCTCTGTATTTTGTATGTATTTGATATAAAGTGATAGGCAAATCTTTATATGACTGTATTTCATTTTGTGCTGTTATAGTAAAAGCCTCTTCGTGAGTAGGTCCCATTGCCATATCAGAATCGTTTCTATCTTTTAATCTGAACAGTTCTTTTTTAAATCTTTCCCATCTTCCTGAAGGAGTTAAAATTTCTTTTGAAACAATTATGGGCATTATGCATTCATTAGAATCTATTGCATTCATTTCTTCTCTTATAATATTAGATATTTTATTTAATACTCTAACTCCAAGAGGCAGATATGAATAAAGTCCATTAGATACTTTTCTTGCAAGTGCAGCTCTTAACATCAATTTATTAGAAGCAATAACCGCATCATTAGGAGCTTCTTTTAATGTAGGCATAAAAAGTTTTGATAAACGCATAATATTTCCCTTAATTTTTTATTGATTATTAATGATATATTATAAAATTAAAATTATCAACTATAATAAATATATTCTTTTATAATAAATCTTATATTATTGTTATAATTTCTTTTACTATTTTTATTATAATTTTTTAATACTTTTGTTATAATTTCTTTTTACTGAATTTCTCTTGAGCATATTCATAAGATTCATTTATTAATGGTTTTAATCTTTCAAACATTTCATTTGACGGATTTAATATACATATCCAATACATCCAAGCATATATAGGATGCGGGAGTATTGTATTTAATAATGTAAAATCATAAGGCATATTAACAATACCTCCTTTTGACGGTCTTTTTGGAATCTCATTAAATAGTTTTTTAAATGTTTCTTTTCTAATTCCTATATTAACTCTAAATATATTTTCCCTGTCTAAATTAGATACTTTATCATTAGGACCATTTTTATCTTTAATAGTTAAAATATATATGCCTCTTTTTAATTTATTATTCGGATTATAGAATAATGATTTTTCTTTGAAACTTTCAATTAAATTTAAATATTGAAAATTATCTAAACAGTATTTTATTATTTCATCTATATTCATAATTTATTATTAAGTTTGCTTATTATATTTAAAGTTTCTTCTCTTATTTGCTTATCAATGTTTATTATATTTTCTATTGTAAGAGGAATATCAATATCTTTGCTGCATATTTCTGCAACAATATCAAATATATCGGTAAAAGATATTTTTTTCTCTAAGAATGAATATACGCATATTTCATTAGCAGCATTTAATATACAAGGATAAAGCCCTCCTTTTTTACCGCATTCATAAGCTAATTTAAGCATAATAAATTTATCAAAATCCATTTTATAAAAATTGATTTCAGAATGTTCATACAGCTTCAATTTTTCAAAAGGCGTTTCTCTGATTTTCGGATATGTAAGTGCATGCTGTATTGGAAGACGCATATCATTTTTTCCAATCTGAGCATAAATCTCCCCGTCATTCATCTCTATCATAGAATGTATTAAACTTTGCGGGTGAATAATGGTTTCTATTTTATCATAATCTAAATTAAATAAATGATGTGCTTCTATAACTTCAAAACCTTTATTCATCATTGTGGCACTGTCTATTGTAATTTTGCTTCCCATAGCCCAAGTCGGATGCTTTAAAGCCATTTCCGCAGTAACATTTTTAAGTTCTTCTTTTGGAGTTCTAAAAAACGGTCCTCCTGAAGCGGTTATTATAACTTTTGAAAGCGACTCTTTAGGAAAATGCTTTAACATTTGAAATATTGCTGAATGTTCGCTGTCTATAGGAATTAAATCAGCATTATGTTTTTTTAATAGTTTATTTATTATATCTCCGCCTACAACTAAAGTTTCTTTATTTGCTAATGCTATTATTTTTCCTTTTTTTATAGCTTCTATTGTAGGAAGAAAGCCTGCATATCCAGTTAAGGCATTTACTAAAATATCAAAATCAGTATCCCTTACAAAGTCAGCAGTACTTCCTTCATAAATATTTATATATTTAGAACAATCATAATTTTTAAAAATATTTTCTGCATTCTTATCAGATATATTTATGCTATTAGGCTTAAACTCTGTACATAAATCTTTTAATATATCAACTTTAGAGTTTACAGACATTCCTACTATTTCAAAGTCATTATTAAACTCTCTTACAACCGAGCAGGTATTTGTACCAATTGAGCCTGTAGCACCTAATAAAAGAATTCTTTTTTTCATATTATATATATCCTATTTTTTTATTAAATTATTTTTTATTAAAAATTGACTGACTTATTTTATAATAGTTTTTATATTATATATTATTTAAGAATTTTCTAATTTAGAATATTATTATTTTTTTAATTTTAGTATATGCTCTTTCATAAAAAAAATTTTTATTATAAGAAAAAATCATTAGTAAAAAATTATTATTAATAATGAAAAATTATGATTTCTTTCTCTTTAAATCTATTTGTCTTTGAATCTCTTTTAAATTTTTTACATATATTGTATTAGTTCTAATATCTACTTTGCCTGTTTTTATCAATGAATTTAATACCTTCTGAACATCTGCAACTTTAACGCCGCACCAATTTGCAATATCATTAATAGTTGCATTCAATTCCTGAGGCTCATAATAATGATCTCTAGGTATATTCTGAAGTTCGGCTAATAATAAAAGACAGTCATATACTCTCAAATCAATTTCATTAAGCTGAAGTATTAAAAGCCTTCTTTTAGCATCGAATATTCTTTTAGCAAATGTTTTTGAAAGCTTCAAAGCCATTATTGTATTATTAGCCAATATACTTTGAAAATTTTCTTTTTTTAACTCTAAAAGTACAGTAGGTTCATTTGCTATTGCAGATGCACTTCTAGTAGTATCTTCTAATATAGCCATTTCTCCGAAAAAATCACCTGGATAAACTATATCTAATAATTTTTCTATATCTTTAATAACCTTTGTAATTTTTACAGAACCGCTTTGAACTAAATAGAATTTATCTCCTCTCTCGTATTCCAGAAATATAACATCATCGGTATCATATTTTTTTGTATGTGAAGCTAAATCATTATCCATATTTATTTATTCCTTATTTAATTAAAAATCAAATTATAACTTTGATATATTGGCATTAGCCTCTTTTGAAAAATTATCCATAGGAGGCATAGAAATAACTTTTTGATAATATGCCTTTGCCTTAGTTTTATCACCATTTGCTTCGCAGCTTTTAGCTAAAAAAAGTATAGCCTCTTTAACATTTGAAGATTTAGGATATTTTTTTATTGCTGATAATAATAGAGAATAAGCATCATCATATTTATTTATATTAAAATAGCATTTTCCCATATAAAATAGCGAATTTTCTGCAACAGAAATATCTGTGCTTTTTATCAAAGTATTGAATGTTTTTAAAGAATTAATATAATCATTATTATTATATAATTCAACAGCCTTATTATAATTAGGATCTGTTATTTCCGTTTTTGCATTAGTTTTTGTATTTTGTACAGCAGCATTCAAAACAGGAGGTGCTATATCGCTGTCATCAGTAATATCTAATTCATTTTTACATTCTTCTATTTTTTCTTTTACTGTGTTATAAAATGAAGAATTTTCATTAGCATACTGTATATATCTTTTATAGGCATAAAGTGCATTTCTGTATTTTTTATTCTTAAAATAAAATTCTCCTATTTTATATAAACCTTCCAAAGGATCCTGACCATCTTCGCTTATATCATTTTTAACAAGTTCGCTTACTCTTTTGTTTATTCTTCTAAGCTGATTAGAAAATACCTTCAGCATTTTTATGATTATAGGTTTATTTTTTTCTATTAAACTTTCAAATTCTTCATAAGTAATAATTATAACAGAACAATCTGTAAGACATTGAACTGTATCTTCCTGCGGATAAGTTCCAAGTATGCTTTTTACTCCGAAAAACTCTCCTATATTGATAAGTTCTCTAGTTTCATAACCTGTTTCTTCTGATAAGAATATGCTTTGAGCCTGACCTTGTTTTAAAATATAAACTCTGTCTGAGGTGTCGCCTGCAAAATATACTATAGAACCCGCTTTATATACTCTTGTCTGCATTAATTTTTCCTCAATTAATATTTATTCTTAAATAACTTTTAGAATAAATTAAACATTTTTAGCCTTTTTATTCTATCACTTATAATACTTTTTTCAAGTTATTTTTTTATTTTCTTAGTTTATTTATCATATCTATTGTTTCTATATCGATTGTTTCTGCTCTTGATTTAAGATCATCAATTATGATTTTTATATCTTCATCTGGTATATTTTGTCCGAATTTAGCCTTTGCAGTAATATTTTCTATTTTTATAGTACCTATAAGCATATTATTTTGTGCATAATCAAATAGTTTATTATCTATATATAAATTATTATTATTAGGTTCATATT
The DNA here is from genome assembly GCF_910578695.1 of uncultured Brachyspira sp. Taxonomy (GTDB): domain Bacteria; phylum Spirochaetota; class Brachyspiria; order Brachyspirales; family Brachyspiraceae; genus Brachyspira. The sequence goes on along the minus strand of NZ_CAJTQJ010000002.1, from coordinate 84,019 downwards.
TTCTTACTATTTCATATAAAATTTCTTTTCTTTTTGATATATTATCTATAGTTTCAAATATACCTTCTATAAAAACAGAAAAGAAAAATTGCGTAGGTATCATTTTGCCGTTTAAAAATGAAGAAGGAATATATGAATATAATTTTGATGCACTAAAAGAAACTTTGGGATTATTTTTTAATATTTCGTATTTTCTTCCTCCCATAGCACCGTGAAAATATATTTGATTATCTTTATAACAGAAGCTTATAGGAACAGCATAAGGTATATCATCAGGCAATGCCATAACTCCGAATTCTATGCTGTTTAACATACTGTATATATATTCTTTATCTTCAAATAAAAAGTCTTTTCTTCTCATTAATAAAATAGAGTCCTAATAATATTGATATTTTTATTATTTATATATAATATATAACGGTTTATTATATTTTTTCTTTATAATTTAATTATATAATATATTTGGAGTTATTTGATTATGAAAATAGCAGTTTCCCAACTAGAAATAATACCTTCTATGCCCTGCGATAATGCTGTAAGGATTATTAGTTTTATAAGTAAGGCAAAAAAAGAGAATGCTGATATTATAATATTTCCTGAATTATGTGTTTCAGGATATATGATTGGCGATATGTGGGAAAGCGAGGGATTTATAACTGAATGCGAAGAACTTGGCGAAGAAATTATAAAATCATCTAAAGATATATATGTAATATTCGGTAATGTCGCCTCTGACAGAAATAAGAAAAATTTTGACGGCAGAATAAGAAAGTATAATGCTATGTTTATAGCAAAAGACGGAAAATTAATACATAATAATACTTCTCCATATCCATTTATAATAAAATCATTACTCCCGAATTATAAGGAATTTGAAGATACTAGACATTTCTTTAGTTTGAATGATTTAGCTTTTGAAAATAATACTGATATAAAAGAATATTTAAAGCCTTTAGATATAGAATGCAATGGCGAAAAAATAAAATTAGGCTTAACTATATGCGAAGATATATGGAGTAAAAATTATTTATTTTCTCCTATGGATATTATTAATGCTGACAAAGATGCAGATTTACTTATCAATATATCAAGTGCTGATTATGTATTAACTAAAGATACAAAAAGACATAGTATGCATGGAGAAATTGCCTCAAAATATAATATACCATTCATATATGTTAATAATGTAGGCATACAGAATAATGGAAAGACTGTTTATACATTTGACGGAGTAAGTTCTGTTTATGATAATAATGGGAAGCTGCTATTGGCTGGAAACAGATATGAAGAAGATTTATATTTCATAGATATGGATATAAAAAATAAAAAATTTCCTAAACCTATAGAAGTAAAAGATGAAGATGAATACAAATCAATATATGATACTGTCATTTATGGTATAAAGAAATTTGTAAAATCTATTGGAGTTAATAAAATTGTCATAGGCGTTTCAGGAGGCATTGATTCTGCATTATCGGCTGCTATGTATGTTAATGCTGTGGGCAAGGATAATGTTTTACTTGTAAATATGCCTAGTAAATTCAATTCCGACACTACCAAAAATCTAGCAAAAACATTGGCGGATAATTTGGAATGCGGATATATGGTAGTTCCTATACAGGAATCTGTAGATTATACTGTAAAGCAAATTGAAAATTCCCCTATTATAAAGAATGGCGAAGAAAGTCATTTGAAACTATCATCTTTTATTATAGAGAATATACAGGCAAGAGACAGATCTTCTAGAGTATTATCAGCTATTGCTGCTGGTTTTGGTGGAGTATTTACATGCAATGCCAATAAAACAGAAACTATGGTTGGATATTCTACTATGTACGGAGACGGTGCAGGATTTTTTGCCTGCTTAGCCGATTTATGGAAATATCAGGTATACGGATTAGCCAATTATGTTAATAATGAAATTTATAAAAAAGAAATTATACCTTATGGTACTATAAATATAATGCCTAGTGCCGAACTTTCATCTGAGCAGGCTGTAGATGAGGGAAAAGGCGATCCTATAAAATATGAATACCATGATTATTTATTCAAATTTTTAACGGAATCTTGGAACAGATGCATATTAGAAAATATATTAGAGTTTTATATAGAAGGGAATTTAGAAAAAAAGATAGGCTGCAAAGAGGGAATATTAAACAAATATTTTAAAAGCGGAATAGATTTTATAGATGACTTAGAAAAATGGTGGAAGCAATTTATGGGTATGGGAATATCGAAAAGAATTCAAGCTCCCCCTATACTTTCTATAAGTAAAAGAAGTTTCGGCTTTGGGGTACGCGAATCGCAAAATAGAGTATATTATACGGCAAAATATTTGCACTTAAAAAACAAAATTGTTAATTTAAGCTAGTAAAAAGTAATGTTTATTTAAAAATTATTGAGTAATTAAATATTTTACTTGCAAAAAGCAATAATAAATGTTATATTAATAATGTAATATATAGAATTTATATAATATTAGGAAATCATATAAAGTGGCAGCAGTTAATATTATAGACCATAGCATAAAACAGGATATTCTTGATTATTCTGCAATATTAGAAACAACTGTAAAAGATGTGCATTCTTTTTTGGAAGAAGTAGGAAGAGTATATGGTTTTATAGGTGAAAAATTTCCTCTTATTGAACAGGAAATGAAGAAAGAAAATGAAAAAGCTAATAGTTTATTACTATATTTTACTAATAAAGAAGAAGGCGGAAAGAATTTTTCTAATGATTTGGCAGAAAATCAGGAAGATTTTATCAGATCATTTGATAGAATGCAGAACTTCATATCTCAGGATAATGAACTTTCAGATTCCTTAGTTGAGGATGTCGGCAGAACAAGCAGTATAATGGATTCCATTGAGCAGATTAGAATGCTTGCTGATCAAATTAAAGTTTATTCATTGAATGCCATAATAATATCTTCTAAATATGGTGCAGGAGGAAAAGCTTTTGGAGAAATATCTAAAAATATAATAAAAATGTCTGAAACTTCAAATGAGCAGGCAAGTCAAATGAATAGAATCGGCAAGGAATTATTTGTCAGATTTGAATCATTTAAAACAGAAATATTAAAGACAAATGAACTTCAAAGACAGAATTTTACAATTATGAGAGAACAGCTTGATAAAGAGCATAATAATATGGTTAATTCTTTTGCTGTATTTTCTAATGTAATATCAGATATAATATCAAGAGTTGATAATACTTATGATTTTATATTTGAAGTAATGATGGTTCTGCCTAGAGAAGATATAGTTAGGCAGCAGACAGAACATATTATAGAGTCAATAAATGCTATGGTATATGAAAATAGAAATTTTATTGATTTTTACGGAAAAGAAGTAGAAGCTATAAATCCCGAAGATTTAGAGAAAGAAGAAAATGAAAAAATAGAGCATAAACTTTTGGATTTGCTTACTTTTGATGATGTTGTTTTAACATTAACTATAGAAAATTTTAAATCTATATATGAAGAAATAAATCTTACAAACTCAGATATTTATAAAAGTTTGAAAGGCTTAAAAGATGCCCTTACAGATATTACATCAGACAGAACTACTATTGTAGAATATATGATAGGAGGAGAAACAGGCAAATCAGAGTTCCCATTTACTGTTTCAGAATCTTTATTTAATGAATATATGGATTTTATAAAATTATATTTGGAAAATTTCAAATTATTTTTAACTAATAAGTATAGAATATCCGACAGTAATATAGCTATAATAGACTCTATAGAAGAATTGGAAAGTATGTTCTTGGAAACTAAAAATATTGCTAAAACTTTTAACTCTATTAACTTTTTGGCTAAAATAGAATTGGAAAAAAACAGCAATATATTTAATAATTCTCAGACATTTTCTATAGACAGCGTTGAGTCAATAGCTACAAATATAACATATACAGTAGATACTTGTTTGGAGCAGTTTCATAATATTAAATCTGCTATATTCAGTTCTATTAATAAATTTAAATCTAATATTAATCAGCAGTCAAGCGAGCATGATTTTATAGAATCTATGGCAGACGGTGTAAGCAAGCGTTTAGATGAGTCTAAATTTATTATAAATAATAATATTAAAAGTTTAGACAGCTATGCTGATGAATTATTCGGACTTATAGATAAAACATTGATAGATTTAAGCTCATTAAGTACTTTGCTTACAAAAATTAATGAGATAATAGAAATATTTAATAGTATGAGAAATGTTATAAGAAATAAAAAGAATGAGTATTATAATTTGCTTGGTATAACTAATTGGAAAATAGAAAGCGATAAATATTTAGATATAGTTAATTCTTATACAATAAAGAAAGAAAGGGCTATTGCTAATAGTATTTTATCTGGGGAAGATGCACCAAATGTCGATATTAATATAGATGTAGGTGCTGACAGCGGCGATTTTACTATGTTTTAATAAAAATTACGGAGGTATTTATGTCAGTTTTGGAGATAAATGATAATCTTAATATAAGAACTATGAGTAAATATTTTAAGAATGTTATAAAAAGTGCTGATTATAATGATGATATGACTATAAAGTTTAATTGCGAGGGCGATGCACATGTGGATTTAGCAGGACTTCAAATATTATATGCCGTAAAAAAAGAACTTGCTAAAAATGGAAAAAACCTTATAGTAGAAGGTATGAATAACTTGTTTGATGATTATTTAAAAATAATTAATGATAAAAATAATTAATGAATAAGAGGTTAATGTATGGCTAAAACAATACTAATTGTAGACGATTCAAATACAGCTAGAGCATCTGTTGAATATACTTTAAAGAAAGGCAGTTATGATGTAGTATCTGCAGATGATGGTACTACAGGCTTGGAGGTTTTGGGTAAGACTCCTAATGTTGATATGATAATAACCGACCTTAATATGCCTAAAATGGATGGTATAGAATTTATTAAGCATGTAAGACAGGTGGATCAGCATAAATATACCCCTATTCTTATGCTTACAACAGAATCTCAAGATGAGAAGAAAATGGAGGGTAAAGCTGCTGGAGCCAGCGGCTGGTTGGTAAAGCCGTTTAACCCAACCCAGCTTTTGGATGTTGTAAAACGTTTCTTAAGCTGATTTCCAATAGTCTTATTGTTAAAATAAGAATTTTATAAAGGCAGAGGTGTAATATATGTTTGATAGTGATGAATTTATTTCGATATTTTTAAGCGAAGCTAATGAGATAGTTGAAGGTCTTGAAAATGACTTGGTGCTGTTAGAAGATAATAAAAGCGACGAGGATCTTTTAAATAAAATATTTAGAAGTGCTCATACTCTTAAGTCTTCAGCAGGTACTGTCGGATTTGCAACTATGAGTGAATTAAACCATGTTGCAGAAAATTTATTGGAGAAAGTTAGAAGCGGTAAATTGGATGTAACTCCGCAGATGATTACAGTACTATTAGAGTTTTTAGATACTGTGAAACTAATGCTTCAAAATATTATAGACGGTAAAAGTGAAACTGAGGGCATTGATAATATAGATTCATTAAAAGCTAAAATAAAAGCTATAGCTGACGGTAATGAAATATCAGTGAAAGCTGCAGCACCTGAGCCTAAAAATGAAGAGCCTAAAAAAGAGGCAGAAGCAAAAAAAGATGATGATAAAGGAAATGCATCTCATCTTTCAGAAGGAGGAAATTATTTCCATATAGAAATGGGTTTTAAAGCTAGTATTTTTGATAATGGTATAGACCCTCTTATGTTCTTAAATGACCTTAGAGCTATAGGAAGTATTAGTAATTTAAGAATAGAATGTAACAGTCTGCCTACAATTTTGAATCTTGAAGATCCTTATATATGCTATACTCAGTTTTCTTTGGATTTTCAAACAAATTCATCAGAAGAAGAAGTACAAAATATTTTCTTATTTGTAATAGATGATAATGATATTAATATTATAAATACTAAAGCAGATATAAAAGATGATGAAGAAAGTAAAGATAATCAAGTAAAAGCTGCTGAAAGTACTGCGGAAAAAGCAGCTAAAGAAGAAACTGCAGCTCCTGCTAATAAGCCTGCTGCCAATCAAGCCGCTCCTAAAACTGCTTCAAAAGTTCAGGCTCCTTCAACAGTTAGGGTTGATACTAGAAAATTAGACAGTTTGATGAATTTAATCGGAGAGCTTGTTATTGCTCAGTCAAGAATTATGCAGCTTACTCAAAGTTTGGATATAGATAATGGATTAAAAGAGGCTGTAAGTTCAATGGACAGAACTTCAAGACAGATACAAGAAGAAGTTATGAATATCCGAATGATGCCTATAGGTCCTATATTTACTCAGTTCCATAGATATGTTAGAGATTTGAACTTGGAATTAAATAAAGAGGTAAAATTAGTATTGAAAGGCGAAACTACAGAAATAGATAAAAATATGCTTGAGCAATTGTCTGACCCTCTTAAGCATATTATAAGAAATTCTATGGATCATGGTATAGAAAAAACTAAAGAAGAGAGAGTGGCAAGAGGAAAATCCGAAGCAGGTACTATAATAATGTCTGCTGCTCACCAAGAGGGGCATGTTGTTATAGAAGTGTCAGATGACGGCAATGGTTTAAATAAAGAAAGAATATTTAATAAAGCTGTTGAAAAAGGACTTCTTTCCAAAGACGGCAAATATTCTGATATAGAAATATACAGAACTATATTCAGTCCCGGTCTTTCTACTGCTGAGAAAATAACTGACATATCAGGAAGAGGCGTTGGTATGGATGTTGTTAGAGCTAATGTAGAAAAAATGAAAGGCAAAATAGAAATTAAATCTACTGAAGGGCAAGGCAGTACTTTTATAATTAAACTTCCTCTTACTTTAGCTATTATTGAAGGCATTACTTTTGCTTTAGGCAAGCAGATATATATTATGCCTTTAATTTCTATTATAGAACAGATAAAAGTAAAAAATGAACAGGTTAAGCCTTTTGAAGGCAAAGGCGAAATGATTAAGATTAGAGATGAGTATCTGCCTTTAATTAGACTGCATAAAGTATTTGAAATAGACACTCAAGTTGATAATATAGATGACGGTATAGTTGTTGTTGTTGAAGCAGGATATAGAAAATGTGCTATATTTGTTGATGAGTTACTAGATCAGCAGCAAGTTGTTATTAAATCTTTAGATTCAGCATTTAGCAAACATGCTGGTATAGCCGGCGGTACTATACTTGGAGACGGAAAAATAGCCCTTATTATAGATATACAGGGTTTAGTTAATATGTCTTTACAAGGAAAAATAAACAATGGCGTAAAATAAAGGATTGTAATATGTTAGATAATCAAAAAATAAATGCAGCTAATATACCTCAGGTTGGAGGCACATCTTTAGAACATGATGAAAATATTTATATTGAACCTAGTCAGCAGTTTTTAGTTTTTAAAATCGATGATGAGGAATATGCTCTTGATGTATTGAATACTGAAAGTATTGTAAGTGTAACTAATATAACTCCTGTTCCCGGAAGTCCTAAATATATGAGAGGACTTATGAATTTAAGAGGCAATATTCTTCATATAGTTGATATAAGAATAAGGTTTGGTTTGGATAGAAGAAATGATCATTCTATTGAAGATGATGTTATTATAGTTATAAATACAGCTAATAGGAAATTCGGTATATTAGCGGATATGGTAAGTGATGTTATCACTGTTTACGAAAGTCAAATGACAGAAACACCTATTGACAATATGAGAGGACTTCAAATTTCTAATGTTATTAGATTAGAAAATAAAATTATTATGGTTCTTCCTATAGAAGAAATAATAAAATCTAATACTACAGATAATCAAACGGTATAAAATCATTGAGGTATGAAATATGGAAGATATAAATGATCATATGCCTGCTCTAAGCGATTCTGAGTTTGCAGAATTAGTAAAGATAATATACGATAAAACCCGTATACAAATGTCTAATCATAAAAGAGCATTAGTAACTTCTAGGCTAAGTAAAAGACTAAGGGTTTTAAATATGTCCTCTTTTAAAGAGTATATAGATTTTGTCAAGAATGCTGATGATGAAGATCTTGTTAATTTTGTAAATGCTGTTACAACTAATAAAACAGATTTTTTTAGAGAAAATAAACATTTTGAATATATGAAAAGTACTTTTCTTCCAGATTGGGAAAATGACTTCAAAGCTGGAAAAAATAAGAATCTTAGAATATGGTCTGCTGCATGTTCTACAGGAGAAGAACCTTATACTATTCAAATGACTTTGCATGAGTATTTCGGCTCTAATTATGATAAATATGATATAAGAGTTTTGGCTAGTGATATAGATACCAATGTATTAGCACATGGAAGAACTGGAATATATAAAGATGAAAATGTTGATCCTATAGATGACAATATTTTAAGAAAGTATTTTTTAAAAGGAACTGGCGATAAAGAAGGATTATATAAAGTTAAAGATATTTTGAAAAAAAATCTTTCTTTCAGACAGCTTAATTTTAAAGATGAGGAGTTTGATATTCATACTAAGTTTGATTTAATATTTTGCAGAAATGTTATTATTTATTTTGATAAAGAATTCCAAAAGGAATTATTTAATAAATTTTATAAATATTTAAAGGAAGACGGTTTAGTATTTATAGGTCATTCAGAAACATTATTTGGAGTATCTGATAAATTTAAATATGTAGCAAGTAATATCTATAAAAAAATCTAACTAGGGGTGTGTAATAATGATTGATTTTCCAGAAGCAGCCAATAGTAATTTTAAAAGAATAACAATATATATTGGCGGTTATTATGCTTCAAAAGAACCTGCTGTAATAAAAACAGTATTAGGCAGCTGCATATCTGTTTGTCTCTTTGAAAACAAGCTGAAATTCGGAGGTATGAATCATTTTATGCTTCCAGAGATGAGAGAATGGGAAAACCCTGCTGAAGATTATAATCATACAAGATACGGTGTTTTTGCTATGGAGGTTCTTATAAATGAGATCATTAAGTTAGGCGGTAAAAAAGAAAATCTTACTGCTAAAATATTTGGAGGAGGACATGTTCTTTCTAGTATGACTAGTAATATTCTTCAAGTGCCTGATAAAAATATAAAATTTGCTAAAAAATTTTTATCTGATGAAAAAATACCTATCGTAAGTGAAGATATTGGGGGTTCTTGGCCTAGAAAAGTATTCTTTTTTAATACGGAAAACAGAGTTCTTATGAAGAAATTAGAAGGTAAAACCAAAGAATTTTCTGCTGAACAAGAAATTAAATATTCTAAAAATTTACAGCATAAACTTGAGGAAAAATCAGATATCACTTTGTTTTAATATATTAATAAATTAAGGATTTTTTATGGCGACAAAAATTAAAGTATTGGCTATTGATGATAGCGCACTAATTAGACAATTACTCACTAAAATTGTTAATTCAGATCCTGCATTAGAGATGGTAGGTACTGCTGCAAATCCAATTTTAGCTGAAAATAAGGTTAAAAGTCTCAAACCTGATATTATTACTTTAGATATTGAAATGCCTGAAATGGACGGTATTACATATCTTAAAAAACTTATGCTAAATAACCCTATACCTGTAATAATGTTTAGTTCTCTTTTGGATAAACATAGAGAGCTTGCTTTAGATGCTTTGAATATAGGTGCTTTTGATTATGTAATAAAACCTTCTGCCAATGTAAGAGACGGTGTAGAAGAGTTAGCTACAGATTTGGTGGAAAAAATAAAGAATGCTTATGCAAACAGAGCTAAATTCTATAGAAAACACGGAGTTAAAGTACCAGATGAGCCTGCAGGCAGTGCAGAGAAAACTCCTATCAGCCTAGAAGCTCCTAAAACTTCAGGATTTAAGGTTTATCAAAAAAATACTGCTGATATAATACTTCCTTTAACTCCTTCTAGGGAAACTCCTATGGAAAAAATAATTCTTATTGGTTCTTCTACAGGAGGTACTGAGGCTTTAATAGAATGTCTTAAAAATGTTACGCCTTCAGCTCCCCCTATTGTTATAGCTCAGCATATGCCTGAACATTTTACTACATCTTTTGCTAAGAGATTAAATAGTATTCTAAAAATAGATGTATTTGAATCTGAAGACGGTATGAGTGTAAGCAGAGGACAGGCTGTACTTGCCAGAGGAGCTAAACATACTATGATTAAAGTTAGAGGCGGTAAATATTATATAGAAGTTAAAGACGGAGAGGCTGTTACAAGACATAAGCCTTCTGTGGATGTACTTTTTAGAAGCGGTGCAGTTTATGCTAAAAATAAAGCTATAGGTATAATACTTACTGGTATGGGCGATGACGGTGCTAATGGTATGAAGGAAATGAAGGATGCAGGAGCTTATAATATAGCTCAGAATGAAGAAACCTGTACTGTTTTTGGAATGCCTAGAGAAGCAATTGCAAGAGGCTGTGTAGATGAGGTTTTACCATTAGATAAAATACTTGCTGCTGCTTTAAAAAAAGCATAATATAAAATGAACAAAAATATAGATTTATATGAATATATAAATAAATGGGTAAGAGGATTCACTTCTTACCCATATTATAAAATAGAAAATAAATTGGACTTTATATCTAAGTTAATAGTTTCGCATAGAAAGTTTGATAATATTTCTATTATTGCTTCTGGTTCAAAAAGAAATAGAACAGATATTGATTATATGGAATATCTAAATATATTTCTTATATTGGAAGATAGTGATAATCTTTATGATACTAGAAAATTTAAATCTTCTATTTTAGAATTAATTAAAAATAATAACTTATATTCAAATAAGATAATTAATAGATCATCATCTTTAATTTTAGAATATGAAAATGAAAAAATTGTATTGATACCGGCATTTAAAAACTTTGATGATAATATTGAAGGGGCATTGGTTACAGATGATAATGGAGCTAATGAAATATTTTATCCGAAATTAGATAATAAAAATTTTGATAAGAAAGAGCATAACTGCGGAGCTAATTTTATTAATATTGTAAAATTATTTAAGCATATATTTTTAACTTTTTCTTCTGAAATTAAATATATGAATGAATTAACCCCTCCTATAATAGAAGCACTTATTTGGAATTTACCAGATGAATATTTTGTATTTAATAATTATGATGATGCTGTATTAAAAGATATTGAGTATATTTATGAAAGAATAGCAGGCGATGATTATATGAGTCTTTCTGAAATTAATGATATAAAAGTTCTATTTTCCAGCAGAAATAATATTAACAGAAAAGAAGCATTAAAAGCATTATATGAATTAAAGCAGTTTATATATAATAATATTTAAATTGATGTTCTTTTATTATGACTTCTAATAATCAGTAATGATATTATAATTTTTTTGGAGAAATATTTAAATGAAAAAAATACCTGAAATTTTCGCTAGTATGGTTTTTAATGATAATGTTATGAAAGACAAACTTCCTAAAGACATTTATAAAAAACTCATAAAAACTATAAAAAATGGAGAGCGTTTAAATTTAGAAGTTGCAAATGTAGTAGCTCATGCTATGAAAGAATGGGCTATAGAAAAAGGTGCTACTCATTTTACTCATTGGTTTCAGCCTATGACAGGCATAACAGCTGAGAAACATACAAGTTTTATCACTCAGACTGATGACGGTTCTATTCGTATGGAATTTACAGGAAAGGAATTAGTACAGGGAGAACCTGATGCATCTAGTTTTCCTTCTGGAGGACTTAGAGCCACATTTGAAGCCAGAGGATATACAGCTTGGGACCCTACTTCTTATGCTTTTATAAAAGATGATACTTTATGCATACCTAGTGCTTTTTGTTCATACAGCGGAGAATCTTTAGATAAGAAAACTCCCCTGCTTCGCTCTATGGAGGTAATAGAAAAAGAAGCTAAAAGAATATTAAAATTATTCGGACATAATGATATTAATAGAGTATTTACTACAGTGGGTGCTGAACAAGAATATTTTTTAATAGACAGAGATTTATATTTGCAGAGACCTGATTTAAGATATTGTAAAAGAACTTTATTTGGAGCTTGTCCTCCTAAGGGGCAGGAATTAGAAGATCATTATTTTGGGGCAATTAAGCCTAAAGTACTTGCTTTTATGAAAGAGCTTGATAATGAACTTTGGAAACTTGGAATAGTTGCTAAAACTGAGCATAATGAGGCTGCTCCCGGACAGTATGAATTAGCTCCTGAATTTACAGTTACAAATATGGCGACAGATCAGAATCAAATTACTATGGAGCTTATGAAGGTAATAGCAGAAAAGCATAATTTAGCCTGCATACTTCATGAAAAACCTTTTACAGGAGTAAATGGAAGCGGTAAGCATAATAATTGGTCAATATCTACAGATACAGGATTAAATTTATTAGATCCTACTGACAACCCTGCTAAAAATAAGCAGTTTTTATTATTTTTGTCCGCTGTAATTAAGGCTGTTGATGAATATCAGGACCTTCTTAGAGTAACTACTGCAACTGCAAGCAATGATCATAGATTAGGTGCTTCTGAGGCTCCCCCTGCGATTATATCTATATTTCTTGGAGATGAACTTACTGAGATACTTGAATCTATAGAGAATTCTAAAAAATACAAAAGTAAAGAAAAAGTTGAGATGGAAATGGGTGTTAATTCTTTAGCCAGACTTACAAAGGATACAACAGACAGAAACAGAACTTCTCCTTTAGCATTTACAGGAAATAAATTTGAATTTAGAATGGTAGGTTCAAGCCTTTCTGTTTCAGGACCTAATATTATTATGAATACTATAGTAGCTGAAACATTATCTCAGTTTGCTGATATATTAGAAAAATCTGAAAATTTAGAAAAAGATATTGATGAGTTAATAAAAGAAACTTTTAAAAAACATAAAAGAATAATATATAACGGCAATAATTACTCTGATGATTGGATTAAAGAAGCTGAAAGAAGAGGATTATTCAATTTAAAAACTACGCCTGAAGCATTGCCTCATTTTATATCAAAAAAGAATGTAGAAGTTCTTACAAAACATAAAGTTTTAACAGAAGCAGAAGTACATTCAAGATATGAAATAACTATGGAAGAATATATTAAGGAAATCAATATAGAAGCCCTTACATTGATAGATATGGTGCATAAACAAATACTGCCCTACTCTATTGAGTATACAGGGGAGCTTGCTAATTGTGCTGATAAAAAAAGAAGTTTAAAATTAAAATTTGATGCGGAAAAAAAATTAATTAATAAACTTAATGATTTGATTTTAGATTTGGATAATAAATTAGCTAAATTAGAAAAATATATTGAAGAAGCTAAAAAGATAAATGATATATTAAAATCAGCTAGATTTTACAGAGATAAAGTATTCGGCTGTTTGGAAAATATGAGAATTACAATAGATGAATTAGAAAAAATAGTATCTAAAAAGTATTGGAAACTTCCTACTTACGGAGATATGCTTTATAGCTTATCATAAATATCATAAATAAAATAATAGGCATAAATATTTATATATATTTATGTCTGTTTTTTGTTGTTAAGCCTTTTAAAAAATAAAAAGAATATATTTAATAAATCAAAATACTTTATGAATAAATTCTTTTACAGCATTGCCATTAATATTAAATTGCTCATTATTAATAGTAAAATATCCGTCTAATATGCCTTTTGTAGTTTCTATATCTATTTTACTGAAAAATCCGAAAGAATCATATAAATAATTTCCTGTAACTGTAAATACAAAACTGAATCCTTCTTCTTTAGAATAATAATCTATAACATCTCTGTATTCATGCGATTCAAAATTTTTATATATATGCCATTTATTATTGAATAAGAATTTAATCATTTTGGAATTTTGAGATTCGGGTTTAGAATCATATATAAATATAGGTATAGGCTCTGTTGTATAAGATGTATAAACTAATGCTGCTGTTATATTATGAGTATATCTTGAAGGATTTCTTCCAACAGTATTTATTGCTATGACTGAGCTTGTATCTGTTATTGTATTTTCACTTCCTGGCACAATCAAATAACCATTAGGCAGTCCGTAATAAAATGCTGTATATAATGCTCTATTATGCTTCCAATTTACCATAGATGCTGAGTAATTTGTGAATTTAAATGAAAACTCTGTATTAATTAAATTATTTATAGAAGATTTTAAATTTATTTTAGTATTATTAAAATTAGGAATCTCTATATTTAATTCTCCAATACTTTTTTTAAATCTTGCCCTTATAAAATTATCATAAAAATCTAAAAAATCTTTTTCACCCTCTTTTATAATAAAAGATTGAAAATCTCCGTCAAGTATATTAAAAGCATAATAAGAGAAATATCTTTTTAATCCGTATTTATAAAGTTTCCAAAATATTATATGATTATCATGAAACAGATATAAATACAAATTTTCTGACATATCATCATTTATTTGTATGGATTTAGGTATATTAGCAAAATCCCCAGTATAATATATTCCTTTATTATTGGTAATTACAGCTATATTATCTTCTAATATAGGAATATCATTTCTCATATACGATTTTTCAGGCACTACCCTATAATTTATATGCACAAACATAAAAGCAAATGCAAATATTATAAAAGCTATAAAAACAGCAATGATATATTTTTTTATATAACTAGAAGAATATTCATAATAATTATCATTTGCTATGATACGTTTTTTTATACGCATAATTTTTCTTCTGCATTATTATCGTTTTCTGAAATCTTTTTAATATCAGCCTGCACCTCTTCTTCTGTTCTATTTTCTACAGATGCATCTAATAATTTATTTAAAGCAAATAATGCAACTTCTATTTCATCATCTTGAGGTACTCTGGTAGTTATTTTTTGAAGAAGAAGTCCCGGCAGTATTGCCAATCTCATAAGAGGAAAATTATAAAATTTAAATCCTAATTTTAATATTTCATAAGATATTCCTGAAACTATAGGAAGAAGCATTATATTAATACCAAGTACAGTTAAATTTCCAATTATTTTAGCAGGAGTATAAGAAGCATATATATAAGTGTATACAAAATAACTTGTAAACATATAAAGCAGTATCGATACAGTTAATACTAAAAACATAAATGTAGTACCGCATCTAGGATGTATTGTAGTATAATCTCTAATATTATTTTTATCAGGATTAAGCCCATGTTCATAAGCATTTACTACCATATGTTCTGCTCCGTGATATTCAAAAACTCTTTTGATATCCTTAAAAAAAGATATTATAAGAAGATATAAAACAAATATAGATAATTTTATTCCTCCTCTAACCAAATTAAACACAACAAAATTTGTTTTTTCATCTATGCCTATTAAAGTGGTTATGAAATAAGGCAAAGCTATAAAAAGTCCTACAGCAAAAGCTAATGATATAAGCATACTCATAGTCATAGCTATATTATCATTAGATTTATTATTAGTTTCCTCTTCAATTTCAATACCAGATGTATTAGCAGAAAATACCAATGTTTTATATCCTAACTTCATCATATCTATAAAATTTACAATACCTCTGAAAAAAGGCATTTTGCTTAATTTGTTTTTATTTTCTGGAACAGATTCTTTTATATAATCTATTTGCTTATCTGGTTTTCTAACAGCAACTACATAATGACTTTTATTTCTAAGCATTATGCCTTCTATAACAGCCTGTCCTCCTACTCCTTCTTTAATTCTATTTTCATCTAATTTTTTATTCAAAGTATATATCCTCATTTATTTAATATTAAAGTAAGATATATAATATACTAAATACAATATTCTTTCAAGTATAAAAAAAAATTGAATTTATAAAAAAAAATTATATATTTAATGTATGAAATATTTATATATTATGATAACCATTTTAGCTTTTATTTCCTGCAAAAGCACATCATCTCAAATGACAGCGGCATATAAAGAAGTTCATAATAAAGAAATAATGCCTGCTTTTAAATCTGTTACTTTAAGAGATAGGGCTGGACATTATAAAAGCAATAGTCCGTATTTTACTTTTAATGTTGATTTAAAAGAAAACGGTTATGCTAATGTAGTATTAAAAGGTTGGATGGTTTACAGAGGTGTGATAAAAATAGGAGAACCTAGTTCGGAAAATAAAAAATTTATATTGAATATAGATAATATCACTCATATAGTATTAGAGTTTAAAGATTTGAATAATGCTAAAGCCTCTGTAGTATTAAAAGATGTAGTGCAGCAGGTTCTTAATATGAAAAAAATATAAGTCTGCCCTCTTATTTCATAATAAAAAACAAAATTTATAAACTTAAATTTACTGCAGTATATAAAATTTAAATACATTATTATTTATTAAAAAAAGCCCTCGCTTTTTGCATCTTTACTCATAAGCTCTTTTAAAGTATTTTGTATGTCTGCATTATTAAATAGTATATTATATATTGCTTCGGTTATTGGCATATAAATATTATTTTTTTGTGCATATTCATAAGCTGCTGTAGTTGCATATACTCCTTCAGCAACCTGCCCATGATTTTCTGCTATTACTTCTTTATATTTTTTTCCCTTAGAAAGTTCTCTTCCCAATCTATTATTTCTGCTTAATCCGCTTGAACATGTAACTATTAAATCGCCTATTCCTGATAATCCGTACATAGTATCTATTCTTGCACCTTTGCTTAATGCAAATCTTACTATTTCGTGAAGTCCCCTTGTTATGAGTGCTGCTTTAGTATTATCTCCAAGTTTAAGACCGTCCACTATACCGCCTGCAATGGCTATGATATTTTTTAAAGCTCCGCCTATTTCTACGCCTTTTTGATCTGTAGAATTATATATTCTAAATTTAGGAGGAACTGTTAATGTATCTCTTACATATTCTGAAACACCTTTCTCGCCTCCTATAACTACAGCAGTAGGAACTCCCTTAGCAGTTTCTTCAGCATGAGAAGGACCTGAAAGAGTTAATATTGATAAATCACCTGATATAATGCTTCTGGCTACTTCGCTCATAGTTTTTCCTGTTTTTCTGTCAAGTCCTTTAGTTGCAGATACAAGTATTTGTTCATTACTTATATAAGGCTCTATATTTATGCAGGCTTCAGCAAAAGCAAATGAAGGGGTTACTATTATGACTATTTCGCTGTCATTAACAGCTTCGCCTATATCCATTGTAAATTTTATATTATTATTTAATTCTATATTTTTTAAATAATTATCATTTCTATGAGAAATGCTTAATATTTTATAACTATCTTCACTATGCACCCATACTTTAATATTATGCTTCTCTGAAAAAATATTTGCAAGTGCAAGTCCCCAGCCGCCTGCTCCTATAATACCTACATTTATCATTATATATCCTATAATCCATTAATTTATAGTATAGTATATATAAAAAAATAACTATTATCAATATATAATTGCAAAAATATTATGTAAACTTCTTACAATCAAAATACATAATAAATCTTCTTTATTTATTTTATTATTATCACAATATTATAAATGAAATATATGACTAATCTGCAGTATTTTCATAAATTAAATTTAAAATAATATTTATGATACTTATAATATTTTTGGATTTTAAAAGTGCAATATTTACTTCGCTTGGAATGCTTATAGTTATTTCGGTTTCTCTTATTTATATGACATACTCTGGAATAACTTTTAATATAATTTCTTTAGGCGGAATAATAACAGTTTTAGGTATGATAGTTGATAACTCAATAGTAGTTTCTGAAAATATTTTTAAAATAGGTGTTATACTTGGATTTGCTGTTCATAGAATGCCTATGTCATTCGTTGGTGCCGTTGGCATAGTCGGGCTTGCAGGAGTTGTTGTAAATAATGGTATTATAATGGTAGACTTAATTAACAGAATACTTGAACAAGGAAATATACATACAAGAGAAGATGTGCTCAATGCAGTAGTTGAAGGAACAGGCGACAGATTCAGAGCTATATTTTTAACAACAGTTACTACAATATTCGGACTTCTTCCCACAGTTTATGGTATAGGAGGACATGCTGATTTAATAGTACCTATGGTTATGGCTATGGCTTACGGACTTTTATTTGCGGCACTTTTAACATTAATATTTTTACCTTGTCTTTTTATGATATCAGCAGATTTGAAACTTATAAAAATAAATTATCAAAAATAATAATATAATTTTATAATCCTGTTTAAGCTAATATGACATTTTATTTGCTTTCTACAAAGCTTTTTAATTTTTGTTTCTATATCTTTTAACTTCTCAATATAATAAATCTTTTGGTTTTATAAACTATTTACAAATAGTATAAAAAAATATATATTATATAAATATTTTTTAATAATTTTTATAAATTAGATAATCGGAGATAATATGAAAATATTAGGCATAGATACTTCCTGCGATGATACTTCTGCTTCTGTAGTTGAAAATGGAAATAATGTTTTATCATCGGTATTGAGTTCATCTATAGATGCACATAAAGAATTTCAAGGAGTAGTACCTGAAATTGCAGCAAGGAAGCATTTAGAAGCTATATTATATGTAATAGATAAAGCATTAAAAGATGCAGATACTGATTTAAACGATATAGATTTAATTGCAGTTACAAACAGACCAGGACTTTTAGGTTCTCTGCTTGTAGGTGTAGGAAGTGCAAAGGCATTGGCTTTTTCACTGAATAAACCGCTGCTTGCATTGGATCATATAGCAGCACATATTTATTCTCCTCATCTTACCAATAATATAAAATTTCCTTATATAGCATTAGTTGTATCCGGAGGGCATACTATAATAACAGAAGTTTATGATTATGGAGAATATAAAGTAATAGGCACTACATTAGATGATGCAGTCGGAGAGGCTTATGATAAAGTAGCTAAATTTTTAAATCTCGGATATCCCGGAGGTCCTATAATAGATAAATTAGCAGGAAAAGGAAATAAAGATGCTATAAAATATCCTATCGTACTTTTAAATGGCATAGATGAATTTAATTTTTCATACAGCGGGCTTAAAACAGCATGCATATACTCCACAAAAAAATATCTTAAAAGCGGTTATGAAGCTACAAATGAAAATATAGCAGCAGCCTTTCAAATAAGTGCCATAGAACCTTTATATATTAAAACATTAAAATATGTTCAGAAAAGCGGTATTAAAAGAGTTACATTATCAGGAGGAGTTGCCTGCAATAGCTATTTAAGAGAGAGATTTGGAAACTCATCTGATTTTGAATGCTATCTTCCAGCCCTTAAATATACAACAGACAATGCAGCTATGGTTGCAGGGCTTGCATATCATATAAAAGATAAACAAGATTTTGCTGATTATGGATTGGATTGTTTTTCTAGGGTATTGAATAAAAAGTATAATAAAAATAAAAGTGCTGATAAATAATTTGCTATTAAAAATATTTTGATTTTTTTAATATGTTTTTGTATAATCTTTATATAAAAATTTTATGAGTATTTTATGATAAGAGATATAGTAAAATATATAAAATATAGAATCGATAGAATGCTTAATAAGGGTCTTTTCTATCAATTAATGCTTTTAGTATTTGTAATAATCATTCTTCTTTTAATAGTATCAATATTTATAATAGTATTTTTTGAGTATTCTCCTAAAGATGCATTTTGGGATAGTTTGATGCAGTTTATAGATACAGGAAATATCTCATCTGTAGAAGGAAATATAGGAGTTTTAATAACTTTTTTAATAGTAACTTTTATAGGCGTATGCGGTTGGGGTTCTCTTATAGCTATGATTAATAAGGCTTTACAGGATAGAATTAATAATCTTAGTAAAGGAAATGCTTTTATAATGGAAAAAAATCATGCTATTATTATGGGGTATGGAGAAGAGGCTTTAACTATAATTGAAGAGTTTATAAAAGCTAAAGTAAAAACAATAGTAATACTTTCTGAACATAATGTTGATATTATAAGAAAGAGAATTTCATTTATAAAAGGATATAAAAAGACAAATATTATAATAAGAGAAGGAAATACAGGCAGAATAGAAAATATAAAATTATTAAATATAGAAAAATCATCAAGCATATCAATAATCAATAATGATGATACCGAATCTATAAATATACTCCTAGCTTTAAAAAAAATTATAGAAGAAATAGAAGAGCGTAAAATATACAATAAAATTAATATATGCGTCTTAATTCACGAAGAAGATACTGTTGAAATATTAAAATCTATTGAACATAAAAATTTTGTTATTCATATGATTTATAAATATGAAATTTTATATAAACTCATTGCCCAAAGTATTATTTATACAGGTTTGAGTAATGTTTATGAAGATTTATTTTCAAATGACGGAAATATATTTTATATAGAAGAAGATCATGATTTTGATAATTCTAGTTTTGAAGATGCAGCTTCAAAATATTTTGATAAAGGAATGATTTTGCTTGGAATAGCTAAAGAAGATAGAACTCAATTAATTGTGCCTAATTATAATTATATAATAAAAAAAGAAAATAGGCTTGTAATACTGTCAAAAAATAATTATGAAAATCCTATTAAAGAATATCCTGATATAAAGCTTAATATTACGAAATATAAAAATAATATTTTATTAATATGCGAGGAAAAAAGATATGATGAGATAATAAAAGAAATATCAGAATATGTAGAAAATCATAATATAATTATGATAAGCTATAATTTGATAGTGTCTCAAAAGAAAAAATATAAATTCATATTAGATAAACTAAAAAAAGAAAATATAACAAAAATAGTACTAATATCTGAAGATAATATAACAGATGTAAAAAGCATCAATATACTTTTGATTATAAGAGAAATAATAAAAAAAGAAAAATTAGATATAGCAATATTATCTTTATTAAACTCCATACAAAAAAGAAATTTGATATATTCAGATGATGTGAGAGATTTTATAGTAAGCGGCAAACTTATAGGTATGCTTATGGCACAGGCTTCTATAAGTTCAAATATATTATATATTTTCTACGGGCTTTTAAGCAAAAATGGAAAAGATATTATAATACAGTCATATTCATATTACTTTAAAGAATCAAAAAATTTTATAGATGTTTATTTTTCTCTATTAAAAAGGAAAATTATTTTAATCGGTATTAAAAGACATAATGATATTATATTGAATCCTAACCATAAATGCAAACTTGATGATAAAGATGAAATTGTTATAATAACAAACTATATTTTAGAAGAAGAAAATAATAATGAAGAATTAATTTTTTAGTATTTTATATAAAAATATTATTCCAATAGTTTTATTATATTATTATAATTTTTTTGCTTTGCATAAAATAAAGCATTATTTCCATACTTGTTTACTATTGACTTATCAGCATTTTCTTTGATTAATAATTCTACAACTTTAATATGTCCTTCCATACATGCTAATATAAGGGCGGTATTACCTACATCATCTTGTATATTAATATTAATATTTTTAGAAATAATTTTTTTTATAATATCTTCATCTCCGAATACAGCAGCATCTAAAAAAGTTTCTTCATCTTGATTAAGAGCATATATTTTTGAAAACGGCATAATAATCAGTAATAAAATAATTAATGAAGAGGTTATATTTTTCATCATAAAATCTCCCGAAGTTTTTTAAGATAAAAAATTATTAGTTAATAGAATAAGAACTATCCTTACAAAAGTATTCAAGGATAGTTCTTATAAACTGTGGAGGTTATGGGGATCGAACCCACGACCTACTGCGTGCAAGGCAGTCGCTCTCCCAAACTGAGCTAAACCCCCGAATATATATTTAATAAGTCCTGAGCTTTGGGCCTGGGAGGAATTGAACCACCGACCTTTCGATTATCAGTCGAACGCTCTAGCCATCTGAGCTACAGGCCCTTTAAATAATTCATTAATAATATGAATAGTATTATAGCATAGAAGAAAAAAATAGCAAGTGTTTTTTTATATTTTTTAAATAATAAAATTTTTAATTATTGTAAAAAAACTATTTATATTATAATATAGAATTGTTAATTTAAAATAAAAATATTTTATATGGATAATAAAAATAGTTTTTTTTCTAAAGATAATAATAGAACTCTGACACATAATAAAATTTTTATTATTGGCGGAGAAATATTATTAATTGTAATAATAATAAGTGCTTTTTTTTATTTTTGCATTTTAATCAGAGAAATAATAAACCCAATAATATTATTCCTTATTTTAATATCAGCTTTACTTCCTTTTTGGAAATATATATGGGCTAAAATTTCAATGGTTTTAATATTATCTCTATTCACTTTATGGGTAATTAAGGAAGCAGGATATTTAGCAGCACCATTTATATGCGGTATATTTATAGCCTATCTATTTGATCCATTGATAACTAAAATGCAAACTAAAATTCCTAGAATAGCTGCTGTATTATTAATATTTATACCGCTTCTTACTATTGCTATAATATTCTTTATATTTATTTTGCCTAGAACTATAGAACAAGTAGAAATTATATTAAAAACACTTCCTCATTATATAGAAAAAACATATAATTCTATATCAGAGCTTTTGATATCTTTATCTGAAAAATTAAATAGAACTATAGGTAAAAGTTTTGATATGAATTTAGAAATAAATGCAAAAGCTATAAATGATTTTTTATTCGGAAGTACAGGTATAATTACGCTTATGTATAGAAATATGATAGACTTTAGAATTAAAAATATTAACAGCATTACAAGAATATTCAGCATAATTTTTTCATATTTTGTAATACTTCCATTTGTAACTTTCTATTTAATGCTGGACTTTCAAAATATACAATTAAAAATGATAAAATTAATACCTATAAGGTGGCAGACTTCTATAAGCAGCATAATAAAAAAATCAAATTATATTATAAACAGCTATATAAGAGGAATGACAATACTTGCTGCCTCTTTTTTTATAATGAGCTATATTCTGCTTTCTTTGATGAATATAAGATATGCATTTATATTGGCTTTGCTTAGAGGGCTTTTAAATTATATTCCGTTTACAGGACCTTTTATTGCATTTGTTATTGCATTATTTACAGGAATTATAACAGAAAATATATGGTGGCAGGGAGCTTTGAAAATATCTGCTATATACGGCTTTATACAGATTTTAGATTCAGGTTTAATGGCTCCTAAAATATTGGGAAAATCTGTAAAAATTCACCCTATTGCTGTAATGTTTAGTACAATTATAGGAGGAGTATTATTTGGATTTTTAGGCGTATTGTTTGCAGTTCCTTTTTGCGGTATAATACTTGTAATACTGCAGAATTTCTTTGATAAATATTATAATTCAAAATTTTATACTCTGACAAAAAGGGGAAAATAATGCTTATATATTTAGTGCCTGTATTTATATTACTGCCGCTTTTTCTTATGGCTGTAATGATATTCGTTCCTATACTTATAGGTAAAAAAATACCGCCCTCTTTTTCTAAAGAAAAAACTCAAATATTTAATATTAAAAAAAATGAATTATATAATCTGCTTATAGATTATGAAAATTATCCTGCTTGGCTGAAATATATATCAATAGTAAATGTAGAAAAACTTGATGGTAATAAATTAAAAATAATGCAGACATATTCAAATAGAAGAATATATCAGGAATTAATAGAGGTAAGAAGAATAGAAAATAGCGAAATATCTATAGTAAAAATTGAAAATGAATTTACAGCTTTATGGACATATATATTTGAAGATGATGAAAATGATAAAACAAAAATGACAATAAAAGAAACTATGTATGTATATCATCCGTATTTAAGATTTATGCTGAAATATATACTCATAGATGAAAATGGAAAGAATGATTTTTTCAGAAAGATAAGAAGTTTTATTAATAAAAATAAATAATTCTTATATAAATATATAAAATAAATAATCAATAATTTTTAAGGATTAAATATATGCTTAATTTTGAACCTATTTCATTAGATAAACAAGAACTATATCATAAATATTTTTCAATAACTCCTGAGCAGTCTGCTGATTATACATTTATGAATCTTCTAGGGCTTAAAGATATATATATGCTTGAATGGGCATTTACTGAAAAATTAGTTTGGATAAGACAAAAATCTCCGTATACAATATATTGGGCGCCTGTAGGAGATTGGTTTAATGCAAATTTCTGCGATGGTTTTAATCCTTGTGAAATATCAGGAGAATCCATTATAAGAATACCTAAAGAACTTGCTTTATTTTGGGAGAAAACAACTAAGATAAAAGTAAAAGAAGCCAGAGATGAGTGGGAATATTTATATGATTTTAATGAGCTTGTAGCTTTATCTGGTAAAAAATTTCATAATAAAAAAAATTTATATAATCAGTTTATAAAAAATGAATTTGAATATAAATTAATTGATAATAATATTGTAAAAGATATTATTGATTTTGAAATTAAATGGCAGGAAGAAGAGAAAAAAAATAATGCTGTTTCAGATGACAGTAATAGTAGTACGGAAGAATGCGAAACCTTTGAAAGCAAAAAATTATTATCGCATGAAATAAGAGCAGAAGCTGATACTATTATGATAAAAACATTTTTAAATAATTGGGATATGATAGACAATATAATAGGAGGAGCAATATATATAGATAAAAGTATAGCAGCATATACAATAGCTGATTTAAGTATGAGAGATACTATAGTAATTCATTCAGAAAGAGGAGACAGAAATTATAAAGGCTCTTATCAGGCTATAAATAAAATGTTTTTAGAGAATTTAAAAAATAGTATAAATGATTATGAAAAATTTAAATTTGTTAATAGAGAACAGGATGTAGGAGATTTAGGACTTAGAAAAGCAAAAATGTCATATAATCCTATAGGGTATATAGAAAAATATAAAGGTTTTTGTACAGATTTTTAATTAAAATTAATTTTTCTATATATAAAATATAACTGTTTTTAATAATTATTTTATTTTTTATTAAAACTATAATATATTGACAAACATTGCAATATATACTATATTATTGTGCTAGTATGAGTAATAATTATTCAAGAGAAATATATAATGTATTTTCAATAGATGCAATTAATTATATGAGAAAAGCCATAGTAGATGCTTATGGTAATGAAGTATACTTTGGAATAAATTTTAATACTCATAATATTTTAGATTATATAGAGGTAATAGCCAGAGGAAATAAAGATTCTGTACCTGCCATAGTATCATTATCATTAGAATTTGATGCTGTAATTCATAATCATCCTTCAGGACAGCTTACACCTTCAAGAGCAGATTTGGCTATAGCAAGCGAACTTGGAAATAATGCGGGTGTAGGTTTTTATATAATTAATAATGATGCTGAGGATTATTATGAAGTTGTAAAACCTATAAAATCAGAAAATGTAAAAACTATAGATGCTCCTGAAGCTTTATATATGTTTACAGAAAACGGTATTTTGAATCAATTACTAAAAAAGTACGAATACAGACAGGAACAAACGGAACTTGTTGAAGCTACTATTGAAGCATTTAATAATAATAAGCATTTAATATCTGAGGCTGGAACAGGAATTGGAAAATCTTTTGCATATTTAATTCCTGCCCTATTATGGCTTAAAGAAAATAAAACTAGAATAGTAATATCCACTAATACAATAAATCTGCAGGAACAGATTATTTCAAAAGATATACCTTCTATTATAGGAGCAGTAGCTCCAAGTGTAAAATATGCTTTGGTTAAGGGAAGAAATAATTATGTATGCATAAAAAAAGTAAAAGATACTTTAAATGATACTGATAAATTAGATTTTAATGAACAGGTAAATTTTTTTGAGGATATAGATAATTGGCTTAATATAACTAAAGACGGCTCTATAACAGATTTAGGCTATAAACCTAAAAGCGAGTTATGGGAAATGGTATGCTGCGATACTGATACTTGTACTCATAGAAAATGCGAATATTTAGAGGACTGTTATTTTTATAAAATGCGTAAGCAGTTAAACTCGGCTCAGCTTTTAATAGTTAATCATCATATACTATGTGCTGATTTATCTCTTTATGCAGAAACAGCAGGAAGATACAGCCTTCTTCCAAGATATACTAAAGTTTTAATTGATGAGGCACATAATTTTGAAAACTCTGCTTCTAGTTATTTTGGAAATGAGGGCAGTAAAAACGGCGTATTAAAAGCACTTTTTTATATTTCAAGAATAAAGAAAAATAAAAGACTAGGCATTATAGAAAGTATTAATAATATGCTTAATGAAAAAAAATCATCTATAGAAAAGAATGAATATGAAGAAATAACTGATTTGATAAATAAAGTACATGATTTAACTTCAAGGGTTAGAAATGTAATTGAAGATAAATCTAAAGAGTTTATTTCTTACTGTCATAAAAATATTCAGACAAAAGAAGGATTAGGATATAAATTCAGAATAAGTCCTGAACTTGTAATGACTAAGCATTGGCAAAATGAAGGACTGAAGCCTCTTAGAGAGATTGTTATTTCTATTACTTCGCTTGTAAATATATGCGATAAATTATATAAAAAGTTTTTTGATATAGCAATAGAAAAAGATTTTGATTATGAAGAAACAGCACAAATGTCAAATGCCTATTTAGAAAGACTTAAAAGACAATTAGTATCATTAAACTCAGTAATAGATTATAAAAAAGATGAATATATAAGATGGATTGAAGCAAGACTTACAAAAAAAGGAAATCTCATTCTTAATTGGCATTTAACTCCTGTAACAGTTGCAAAAAATTTAAATGATTTTTTATATTCAAGATTCGATACTGTGGCAATGTATTCTGCTACTTTAACAGTTTCAAAGAGCTTTAATTTCTTTTCAAATAGATTGGGTTTTGATTATATAGATAAAAATAAAAAAATAGAAATATATTTAGAATCTCCATTCAATTATGAAGATAATGCAAGGCTTTATATTGCTTCTGATATGCCTGATGCTTCTGCAGATACATTTAATGATTTCACATCAAAAGTATTATTAGATGTATGCGGTATAACAGGAGGAAGGGCTTTTATACTTTTCACTTCTTTTTCATCTCTTATGAGTGTGTATGAGAAGACATCAGAAAAATTGAAAAGTAAAAATATTAATGCTTTGGCTCAGACTGCTTCGATACATAGACATACTTTACTTGATATGTTCAAAGCATCTTCAAATAATGTGCTTTACGGAGTTGATTCATTTTGGGAAGGCGTTGATGTTGCCGGGAAAAATTTAGAAGTTGTTATAATACCTAAACTGCCTTTTGCCGTACCGACTGATCCTATAAGCGAGGGAAGATACAGATATATTGAAGAAAACGGAGGCAATGCATTTTTGGATTATGCTCTGCCTTTTGCTGTTATAAAATTCAAGCAGGGTTTCGGACGCCTTATAAGAAGCAAAGATGACAGAGGCGTTGTATTTGTACTTGATAAAAGATTATTTACTAAAAATTACGGCAGTCAATTTATTCACTCACTTCCTAAAGCAAAAGTATTAAGAGGAAGTATGAGAGAAATTTTAAATGATATGAATAACTTTTTTGATTATTAAAAATATATTTTGTTTTATAGCTTTTATGATTTATTAATTATTTTTTTCACATAAAAACTAAAACTATTAATAAAAAATAAAGTATGATTTCATAATCAATATAATGCGTTTATCTTTTTTATAAATATTGATTGACTTATAATTTAATCTATAATATCATTTTTATATAATAGCATATATGCTATGCTTTTTATTAATATAAAAAAATATATATAAAGAGATATATAAAATATAAAGAGGTGTATAAAAATGGAAAAAAAAGAATTAACTGAAGAAGAGAGAAATATAATAATATTTAAAGGAACAGAATACCCTTTTACAGGAAAATATAATGACTTTTTTGAGGAAGGAGTATACTGCTGTAAACAATGCGGTGCTGAACTATACCGCTCTGAAGATAAATTCAAATCACATTGCGGCTGGCCAAGTTTTGATGATGAAATAAAAGGAGCGGTAAGAAGAACATTAGATGAAGACGGCTACAGAATAGAAATAACATGCAATAATTGCGGAGGACATTTAGGACATGTATTTGAAGGAGAACATCTTACAGAAAAAAATACAAGACACTGCGTTAATTCCATTTCTCTCATATTTAAGCCTAAAGAATAATATAGTTTATCACTAGCAAAAAAGTAAAATACTATGCGTTTTAATTAAAATTTACTGCATATTTTTTGATTTACTTTTTATATTTGATTATATTAAATACCGTACATACAAATATTTTTATTTACTTAAATATTTTTTTGATATACTAATATAATATATAATAGAAATATTATGCTTTGTAATTATTGAATTAAATAAATTTTTTTAAAGCTATAAACAAGCAGCTTACAACTGACGAAGGAAGTTATAAGTTAATTTAAAACGAGTTTATAGCTAGTAATAATAAAGAAATAAAAAACTTGTGAGTGCCTGACATTCGTAGAAAGGAGACTTTTTAGTTGTCTGCTACAGCCTCAATAAAAAAGGACTTATATTTTTTATAAGCCCTTTCATTTTTATAATCATTAATATTATTTTTTGTTTAAAGTATTATACTCTTTAAATAATACTGAAACCACACTTCCCAAAGCCAAAAGCCCCAAAAGGTTAGGAATAACCATAAGAGCGTTAAAAGTATCTGCCAATGCCCATACCAAATCAACCTTTAATGCCGAACCCAAAAGTATAAACCCTACAACAAATACGGCATAAATTTTAGCTGCTTTAACTCCGAATAAATATTTAATATTCTGCTCTCCAAAAAAATACCAGCCTATTATAGTAGTGAAAGCAAAGAAAAATAAGCATACAGCAACAAATATAACGCCTAAATAACCAAAACCTAATCTGAATGCTTCCTGAGGCAAACCTACGCCTTTTAAAATCTCTGGTATATTAACTGATGAATTAAGAGTATATATTTGAGTTTGAAGAATATCTGAAGTCAGTATAACTAAAGCAGTTAAAGTTACAACTATAAAAGTATCAAAGAATACTCCTATCATAGCAACTACACCCTGTTCGCAAGGATGCTTAACTTTAGCCAAAGCATGAGCATGAGGAGTAGAACCCATACCCGCCTCATTTGAAAATAAACCTCTAGCCACACCAAAGCGTACAGCCCTCTGAACGCTTATTCCTAAACCTCCGCCTATAACTGCCTGAGGATTAAAAGCGGATTTAAATATTAATAGTATAGAATTAGGTAATTTTTCAATATTCATTAAAATTATTATCAATGAGCCTATTATATAAAATAAAGCCATTATAGGAACTACTTTTTCAGCAAATGAAACTATTCTTTTAAGCCCTCCTATAAATATGAATGCCGATATTAAAGCACATATTATTCCAATATATATAGGCTTGATATTAGGAAATGCATTCACAAAAGCACTGCTTATAGAGTTAGACTGAACCATATTTCCCATAAAGCCTAAAGCTAATATAATAAATACTGAAAATAAAACTGATAATATTTTTCCAAACAATCCCCTATAAGCTGCTTGAATATAATAAGCAGGTCCTCCTATAATATGCCCGTCTTCTGTTGTAGTTTTATATTTCTGCCCTAAAGAGGCTTCTGCAAATATAGTAGCCATTCCCAAAAAAGCAGATACCCACATCCAAAATATAGCACCAGGTCCTCCTGATATTAAAGCTGCAGCTGTACCAGCTAAATTACCTGTTCCAACCTGAGCAGCAATAGCAGTTGCTAAAGACTGAAAAGAACTTATACCCTCTTTATCTGCTGATTTTCCAGACAGAGAAAGACTGCCGAATGTTCTGTTCCAGCCGTCTTTAAACTTGAAAATCTGGACAAATTTAAACCTTATAGTAAAATAGATTCCGCTTCCGCATAATAAAATTATTAATAAATAATCCCATAAAAAACCGTTCACCTTTGCCACTATAGCCGATACAGTATCCATATAATAAACTCCTATCATTTTTGTATTTAATAAATATCTGTACAAAATATTATTTTCTTTAATTAATAAAAAATTCTTAAATTACTAAAAAATTATAATTAATAGTATAAAATTTTAGTATAAAATTTTTTTAATATAGATAAATAATTTAAATAATTTTGGAAAATATTATATCATAAATAGTATTTTTTACATATATCTATAACATATTAATTTAATAAATTAATAATAATTTATATAATAGCTATATCTATAAGTATTATTTTTATACAATAATAAAATTTTTATATATAAAATTTATACAATCATTAATAATAATATTATAAAAAAAATACACTATTAAAAAAAAATATATAAAAAACAATACATTTATATATATTTTTCTGGCATATTTCTTGCATATATATAATCAGTTATTTAATTAAATTTAAATAATTAATAAAAAAGGAGTTAGGCGGTTTTAAGCCGTCAATTAATTATAAATGGATTATAACAAATATACAATAAAAGCACAAGATGCAGTAAATGAAGCTGCTAATATAGCTAATGGCGAAGACCATAATGAAATAAAAAGCGAGCATTTACTTTTAGCATTATTAAAACAGGAAGACGGACTTATTCAGCCTTTAGTTGAAAGAATAGGCGTTCCTATAAATACATTGATAGACAAAACTCAAAAATTAGTAGATGAAAATGTAAAAGTAACAGGAGAAAATGTTCAGCTGCATTTATCATCTAATGCAGGTAAAGTTTTGGCAAAAGCCGAAAAAGAAGCAAATGCTTTAAAAGATCAATATGTTTCTACAGAGCATATATTTTTATCACTTTCAGAAGCGGATAATAAAGCAGGCGATATGCTTAGAAAAAACGGCATAAGCAAAAAAGAAATTTTAACAGCATTAAAGGTATTAAGAAACGGGCAGAAAGTAAATAGTCAAAATCCCGAAGCTAAAATGCAGTCTCTTGATAAATACTGCAGAGATTTAACAAAATTAGCAGAAGATGAAAAGATAGATCCTGTTATAGGAAGAGATGAAGAGATAAGAAGAGTTATGCAGGTATTATCAAGAAGAACAAAAAATAATCCTGTACTTATAGGAGAGCCCGGAGTAGGTAAAACTGCCATTGTTGAAGGACTTGCCAGAAGAATAGTCTCTCAAGATGTACCTGAAGGACTTAAAGATAAAAGACTATTAGCTTTGGATTTAGGAGCATTAGTTGCAGGTGCTAAATTCAGAGGAGAGTTTGAAGAGAGATTAAAAGCCGTAATTACAGAGATAGAAAAATCAGAGGGCAGTATAATATTATTTATAGATGAGCTTCATACTCTTGTAGGAGCTGGTGCTACTGAAGGTGCAATGGACGCCTCTAATTTATTAAAGCCTGCATTAGCAAGAGGAGAATTAAGGGCAATAGGTGCTACTACTTTAGATGAATACAGAAAATATATTGAAAAAGATAAAGCACTTGAAAGAAGATTTCAGCAGGTTTATTGTAAAGAGCCTACAGTTGAAGATACTATATCAATACTAAGAGGATTAAAAGATAAATATGAAGTTCATCATGGCGTTAGAATAAAAGATGATGCATTAGTTGCTGCTGCAGTTTTATCCAACAGATATATAACAAATAGATTCTTGCCTGACAAAGCTATTGACTTGGTAGATGAAGCTGCAAGCCAATTAAAAATCGAAATAGACAGTCAGCCTGCAGAACTTGATAAAATAGAAAGAAAAATTTTACAGCTTAATATAGAAAAGCAGGCACTTTCAAAAGAAAATGACGCTGCTTCTAAAGAGAGATTAGAAAAGCTTGAAAAAGAATTATCTGAACTTTCTGAAGAACGAAACACTATGAAGCTTCAATGGGATAATGAAAAAGGAAGGATTGAAGATACAAGAAAATTAAAAGAAGAACTTGAGGCTTTAAATATAAAAGAAACTCAATATACAAGAGAAGGTAATTTAGCAAAAGCTGCTGAAATAAAATACGGTAAAATTCCTGAACTTCAGAAAAAACTTGAAGAATCTTTAAAGTCAATGGAAGAAGCAAAAACTTCAGATAAAAAAAGACTTTTGAGAGAAGAAATTTCTGAAGATGATATAGCTAGAGTAATATCTGTATGGACTGGAATACCTGTAAGCAAAATGCTTGCAAGTGAAAAGCAGAAATACTTACAGCTTGAAGAGGTTTTGCATAAAAGAGTTGTAGGACAAGATGAGGCTATAACTTCAGTTGCAGATGCTATAAGAAGAAACCGTGCAGGTCTTTCTGATGAGAATAAACCTTTAGGCAGTTTCTTATTTATAGGACCTACAGGAGTGGGAAAAACCGAACTTGCTAAAACTCTTGCTGATTTTTTATTCAGCGATGAGCATGCATTAACAAGAATAGATATGAGTGAGTATATGGAGAAATTCTCTGTTACAAGACTTATAGGAGCTCCTCCAGGATATGTCGGCTATGATGAGGGCGGACAATTAACTGAGGCTGTAAGAAGAAAACCTTATTCTGTTATACTTTTTGATGAAATAGAAAAAGCTCATCCTGATGTATTTAATGTTCTGCTTCAGGTATTAGATGACGGAAGACTTACTGACGGACAGGGAAGAATAGTTGATTTCAAAAATGCTATTATAATAATGACTAGCAATTTAGGTTCTGATTTGATTCTTGAAGCTGATAATACTAATGATATAAAAGAAAAAATTCAGGAGCTTTTGAAAATGTCATTTAGACCGGAGTTTTTAAATAGAATAGATGAAATAATAACATTTACAAGACTCGATAAAAAATATATTACTGAGATAGTGAGAAATCAAATAGTAAGAGTAGCAAACAGACTTAAAGACAGAAGAATAACTTTAGATGTAAGCGATGAGGCTTTAGAATATATTTCTGATATAGGCTATGATCCTCAGTTTGGGGCAAGACCATTAAAAAGAGCTATACAGACATATATAGAAAATCCTTTAGCTAAGGAAATGCTTGCAGGAAAATATTTAGAAGGAGATACTATAAAAATTATTAAATCAGGAGATAGTTTAGTTTTTGAAAAATAATATTTTTATATTAGATAATTAATCTTATAAAAAACAAAAGGCTTACTGATATATTTTATTAGTAAGCCTTAATTTATTTTAAATAAAATATTTAATTATTTCTAAAAAATAAAGCAGCACAGCCTAAAACTCCTGCATCATTACCCAAAGAAGCAGGTTTTATTTCAACATTATTAACCATCATTCCAAGCCCGTAATTTCTCACACCTCTTTTAATATGTTCTATCATCATATCAAAATCTTTACAAAGCCCGCCTCCTATAAGCACCAAATCCAAATCAAGCATATTCAAAGCCTGTGCTATAGACATACCCAAATAATATGAACATTCTGCAATAGTTTCTTTAGCAAGCAAATCTCCTTTTTTAGCAGCATCAAATAGAGCCTTAGCCTTGCCTTTATCTAATTCTTCATAAGTCAAAGATGTAGGAATAACATTTTTATGAATTTTCTGTTTAGCCATAGCAATAAAGCCTGTAGCTGATGCATATCTTTCTATACAGCCACTTGAACCGCAATTACATTTATCCCCATCAGGCATTACAAACACATGTCCTATTTCTCCTGCTCCGCCTAAAGAACCAGTAAATAATTGTCCGTTAAGTACGAATCCGCCTCCGACACCTGTTCCAAGAGTTACAAGCATTACAGACCGATAATCTTTTTCCTTACCGCTTCCGTATTTTGCTTCTCCTAATGCTGCAGCACTAGCATCATTGGCAGTTTTTGTAGGTAAATTAAACATATCCCCTATATCAGAAAATTTTAATCCTTTAATTCCTGGAATATTCTCAGCTCCCCCAATATGAAGTGTTTCTCTATTCATAACACCCGGACAATCTATACCCAAACCTACAGCCTTATAATCATTAGGAATATTACTCTTTAATTTTTCTATAAACTCAGCAATAACTTTTTTATGTTCTTCTGTTGTATGTTTAGGGTTTACATCAAAATTATCTTTGTATAGTATATTTCCATTTTCTTCTACAATAGCCCCTTTCATAGATGTACCGCCTATGTCTATAGATATAATTACATCTTTCATTTTTAATACTCCCAATATATTTATTATACTATTTTATTAGAATAATATAAATTGTCAAGAATAAATTATAAAATGAATATTTAATTAAAATTATATAAGCTATCTCTGTATACGCCCAGAAGCATCTCCATTATAAACAGTCATAACCTCATCAACAGAGACTATATTAAAATCACCTTCTATAGAATGCTTCAAACAGCTTGCAGCAGCAGCAAACTCTAATGCCTCTCTGTCATCTTTTCCATTTAAAAATGAGTATATAAGCCCTGCAGAAAAACTGTCTCCTCCCCCTACCCTATCAACTATTTTTATTAAATACTCTTTTGAGAAAAAATATTCGCTTCCATTATAAAGCATACAAGACCATAGATTTTCACTTGCAGAAATTGAACCTCTTAAAGCAATTCCAACCTTTTTAACTTTAAATCTATCTGCTATTTCCTTAGCTACATATTTATAACCTTCATTAGATAATTTACCTTCTATGATATTACTGTCTTTTGCTTTAATACCGAATACTTTTTCAGCATCTTCCTCATTGGCTATACATATATCAATATAAGGCATTAATTTACTCATAGTCTTATTTGCCTCTTCTGAAGTCCATAATTTTTTTCTATAATTTAAATCCAAGCTAATAGTAATATTTTTTTCTTTAGCCTTTTTGCAGGCTTCTATACAAATATCAGCAACATTCTTTCCAAGTGCGGGAGTAATGCCTGTAAGATGAAACCATTTTGCATTATCAAATATTTTATCCCAATTAAAATCTTCTTTACTGCTTTGAGATATAGAAGAATTGGCTCTGTCATATATTACTTTTGAGCCTCTTTGACTTGCACCTTTCTCTAAAAAATATATTCCTATTCTGTCTCCGCCAAAAACTATATTTGAAACATCAACTCCGTATCTTCTTAATTCATTAATACAAGCATAGCCTATATCATTTTTTGGAAGTTTTGTAACAAATGAAGTATCTATACCGAAATTTGATAAAGCAAAAGAAACATTAGCTTCTCCTCCTCCGAATCTTGCATCGAAAGAATTCGTCTGCACAAATCTTAAATTGGAAGGAGGCGAAAGTCTCAGCATTATCTCGCCAAAAGCAACAACTGAAGCCATAGAAAATCCTTTGAATTTACTATAAATAATATTATTAACATAATTTAATTAACATAATATTATATTATATCAGTAATTATTTCAATGAAGTTTTATAGTTTTATAAGATTAGTATTTTATTTATATATTTTAATAATACTAGAAAGCTGATTATAAAAATTATAAGCTAGTTTACTATTAATAAAAACAATTTTTATAAGTAATAAAAAATCAAAAGCCTGAATTTATATAAAATAAAGCCTTATTTATACAGACATATTTTCATTAAATAATACTTTTTCATTCTCTCCCACAGACTCTAAAACTATACAGTTAGCCCCTATTACAGTATTTTCGCCTATTACCGTATTTCCTCCGAATATAGAAGCATTAGCATATATTGTAACATAATTACAAACTGTAGGATGTCTTTTTTGCCCTTCTAAACTTCTTCCATCGGTTAGAGATAATGCCCCTAAAGTAACTCCCTGATATATTTTTACATTATGCCCTATTATAGTAGTTTCTCCTATAACTATGCCTGTACCATGATCTATAAAAAATGAATCTCCTATAACGGCTCCAGGATGAATATCTATACCAGTTTTTGAATGGGCAAATTCAGATATAGTTCTTGCTATTAAATATTCTTTCTGTTTATAGAATATATGTGCTATTCTATAATGAAAAATAGCTCTAAATCCTGGATAAGTTAATACTATTTCATCATAAGATTTTGAAGCAGGATCAGACTCGAAAAAAAATTCCAAATCTTTTTCTAAACTTAAAGTTATATCATCAATCTGCTCCATAAAGTCTAACAAAAAAAAATCATTAGCAACTATTTTTATATAAAGCTTTTCTATTCTTTTTTTCAAAATATCAATATTTAAGCTTTCTCTGAAAAAATTAGGAAAAATATAATCTCTTATAAGCTTAACCATATCCTTAATATCTTTTTGACTAGGAAGCTCATTAAAAGCTTTTAATTTCATAAAATATCCTTTCAATTCCAAGTATATATTTCATTTGTATCAGAAAAAATACATAGAATTTTTATCTAAATCATTTAATTCTTCTAAAAAATAAAATTCGGCGTTTAATTAATCATTATAAAGTTTAACGCTTTCCAAAATGAAAACCTATAGCAGCCATAGCACCTATTGAATGATGCTTATTTATATTATAGCCTCCTCCGAATAAGTTATTTATATCTCTTTTATCAAATATCATATATTCATAAAAAATATTAATTCCGAATACGATAGCCATTGTTTTATTAATATTATAGATTCTATTTTCTAAAGATAAATTAATGTACGGAGATATTGGAACTTTATTCGGTTTTATATTTAAATCATCTATTATAGGTATAAATTTAACGCCTGAAGATATGCCGAAAGCTAAATCTATTCTTGAATTTAAAACGGGAGTAAATATAAACTTTAATGCCAAGCCTGTTGTTATTGCACCTGCATTTACTTGATTTATTTTATAATCAGCATTTTTTAAAGATATCATTCTTGCATCTATTCCTGTATCAAATAATAAACTCATACTCCTAAAAGAAGATTTATTTATAGGGAAGTTATAACCTAATTGTAAATTTAAATCTAATCTCGGCTCAAAAACTTCGCCTGTTAAATCAGTAAAGCTGTCAGATAATCCAAATTTTGCCGTAATGCCTAATTCAAAAGCAGGAAAAAGCATGCTTGAAAAAATAAATATAAAAGAAATTATAAATATTTTCAATTTCATTTATTTGTCTCCTTAAAATAAGGTATAATTTTTTAGAAGAATTTACTTCTTAATTCCAAGTATATCTTTCGCCTGTATCAGGCAGTATGCAAAGCATTTTAATTTTTTTATCTAAATCATTTAATTCTTTTGAGAAGTCAATAGCTCCGTAAACGCAGGCTCCTGATGATATCCCTACCAATAATCCTTCGCTGAAACATATTTCTCTTGCAGTATTTATAGCATTATCATTAGATATATCTATTATTTTTGATACTACATTCAAATCCAAAATTTCAGGTATAAAATTAGCACCTATGCCTTGTATTTTATGAGGAGAAGCTTTTCCCTTTGTGAGAAGAGGACTAGCCTCAGGTTCTATTCCTATAAGCTTAGTATCTTTATTATTATCTTTCACATAATTTCCTATTCCTGTTATTGTACCGCCTGTACCGATACCTGCAAATATATAATTAACATCAGGAATATCTTTAAATATTTCCGGTGCTGTTGTAAGATAATGTGCTTCAACATTTGACTTATTAGTAAACTGCCCAGGTATTATAGAATCAGGAGTATTTTTATTTAATTCTTCTGCTTTTTTTACAGCAGCATCCATTCCGCCATCAACTAATTCAAGTTTTGCTCCATAATCTCTTATAAGCTTTCTTCTCTCCTCCGACATAGATGAAGGCATAACTATTATAACATTAAGCTTCAAATATTTTCCAACAGCAGCCATAGCAATGCCTGTATTTCCTGAAGTAGGTTCTATTATCGTAGAGCCTTCTTTAAGCCTGCCTTCCTTAAATAAATTAAGAATTATCTGCTTAACCGCCCTATCTTTTACTGATCCAGCAGGATTATTTTTTTCTACCTTGCCGTACAATTCTATATTTTTATTTAAACCAAATTTCTCTTCTATATTTTTCAATCTTAATATAGGAGTATTTCCTATTAATTCAAGCATATTATTGTATATCATATATAACTCCGAATAATATATTTCAGTACATATTAATATATATCATATATAAAAACAATACTAAAAATAAATTTTATCGATTTTTTTTATTATAAGCATATTCAAATATATTTATGCTAAAACTATTATACAATTTAAATAATCATTCTATATTTATAATGAGTTCTTTTAAAACTTTCCACATAGTATCAACTGAAGATATGCTTAAATGCTCCTTAGGGGTATGAACATCCCAAATATTAGGTCCCATACTTATCATATCAACATTAGGCAGAGTTTTTTTTAATATTCCGCATTCCAAACCTGCATGTATAGCCTTTATTTCAGCATCTTTTCCTGTTACTTTTTTATATATACGAAGTGCTGTATCTTTTACTTTAGAAAAAGCATCATATTCCCAAGCAGGATATTCGCCTGCTCTTTTGAAATCAGCATTTGTTCTTAAAGCGGCAGATTCAGCTCTTGAAACTATTTCATTTAATGAACTTGAAACAGAACTTCTTATAGATATTGTAAATGTCAGTTTATTATTTTCTTCTTTAAGAATACCATTATTGGCACTAGTTTGAACCAATCCTTCAATGTCCTTACTCATATAAAGTACGCCGTCTGGAGCAAGCATCATAAAATCTATAATATTATTACTCAATTCTTTAGTATAGCATTCTTCAGCATTTTCATATTTTGAAAAAGTTATTTTTAAATTAGGATCTTCAATTTTGTATTCAGATTTTATATTATCAGCAGTTTCTTTTATAATAGATATTACTTTATCCATATCATAAGCAGATATAACAGCATAAGCATATTTTGCAATAACATTATGTTTAGCCCCTCCTTCTATGCATACGATATTAATATCATTTTTTACTGCATATAAAAGTCTTCCCAAAACTTTAATAGCATTTGCCCTTTGATTATTTATTTCTATTCCTGAATGTCCGCCTTTAAGCCCTGAAATATCAATTTTTAATGCTTCATTATTATTAGCTTCTTTTTTTATATTAAAATCAGCTAAAGCATTAAGTCCGCCTGCACAGCTTACCAAAAATACACCCTCTTCTTCAGCATCTATATTTATAAGAGTTTTTCCGCATAAATACTCTCCTGTAATTTCAAATGCTCCGTCCATTCCTGTTTCTTCCGCTGTTGTAATTAATAATTCTAATGCAGGATGTTCTATACATTCAGAATCAAGTAAAGCAAGTCCCATAGCAACAGCAATTCCGTCATCTCCGCCCAAAGTAGTATTATTAGCCCTTAATATATCATTCTCTATTATCAATTCAATACCATCTTTTCTAAAATTATGATTGGAATCTTTAGTCTTTTCGCAAACCATATCCATATGACCTTGAATAATTACTGCATTTCTATTTTCATACATTTTTGAAGATTTCTTTTTAATTATGACATTATTTTCTTTGTCCTGATAAACTTCTAAATTTCTATCTCTTGCAAATTTCACTAAAAAATCGCTGATTTCTTTCTCATATCCTGATTCTCTTGGAATACTGCTTATCTCATAAAACCATCTGAAAACTTCTTTGGAATCAAGATGCTCAAAACTGCTTAAAAACATATAAAACTCCTTAAAATCATATAAAGCACTGTATTTTATAAGTAATTAAAAGATTATACAGCAAAAATTTAAATATTGTAATAAAAATCCAATAATTTTATTTGTATTATATGTATAATAAAGTATAAAAAATAAATAAAAATATATCCTTGACAAATATAAAAAAAAAATTAGAATAACTAATTAAATTCGTAGTTTAATTTTTAACATATATTATTACGGAGAAAAGATGAAAGTAGTAGATATAGATAAAAAACCTCAAAATGAAAGAATTTTTTTCGGAGATTTTGGGCATTATATAAGGGTTGATTCTGTAAGTCATGAAATAGCAAAAAAACTTAAAGAAGCAAGCGAAGGTAATACTTGGTTCTCAAAAGAAGTAGATTATAAGTCAGACAAGACAAAATTTTCTTCATTGCCTGAAAATGCTCAAAGGGCTTTCAAACTTAATATAGCATATCAGACATTAATGGACAGCGGAGTTACTTCAGGGTTTTCATCTGTATTAAATAGAATAGTAACAAGTTCAATATGGTCTATACTTTATGCAAGAATAGCCATAGAGGAAAACATACATGCTGAAAGCTATTCATACGGGCTTTCTGAAGTTTTCGGTCATGAGGCTACAGAAACATTAGATTTAGTTTATAATGATGAATTTGTAAAGCATAGAATGGAAAAAGAAGTGGAATTATTTGGAAATGTTAATGAATTATGCAATTTAGAAAATTCTAATGCCTCTTTAGATGAAAAAAAACAGGCAGTGCTGCAATTATTAACAGGTATTTATCTTCTTGAAAGCATAAAATTTCCTTTTTCTTTTCTTGTAACATTTACAATAAATAATAGTTATGATAATGCAATAGCAGGCTTTACAAAAACTATAAAATTAATAGCACATGATGAGCTTAATGTTCATGTGCCTACAGGAAAAAATTTAATATCAATATTAAGAAAAGATTCAAATCAGGGCTTTACTCATTTATTTAATAATGGCTGGTATAATAAAATAGCAGCTGAAATGACAGATTATACGGTAAAAGAAGAAATAAAATGGGCAAAATATCTTTTTGACGGAAAGGAAGTATCAGGAATAAACTCATCTATAAGTGAGAATTTCATAAAATATTGGGCGGGCGTAAGACTTAAGGATTTAGGAGTTGAAACAGAATATTTATCCGAAAAAAAGTCAGATATTATAGATTGGTTTAACAGCTATAGGGATATAAATAAGCAAAATGCCGCTTTGCAGGAAACAACTAATACATCTTATCAAAAAGGTGCTTTGAAAAACGATTTATAAAAAAAGGAGAATATTTTTTATGACATTAGAAATTTTTGAAAGTTTAACAGATGCAGAAAAAACCGCTCATATTAATCATTTATTAGCACTTCATCCAAGTTCTTTATCAAAAGATGATAAAGATATATTAAATTTACATTTTTATACCAAATCATTAGAGTACCATAAACTTGAGCTTGCAAAAGAAACTTGCCCTTATTGCGGTGAAAAGGGTTTTGATTCTGATAAGAGCCGTCATAATTTTATAGGCTTTATGCTGCATGATAAATGTTTAGATGATTTGGAGGATTATTTTAAATTTCATTTTTCAAAAGATGATGAAACTATGTGTAAAATTGATCATGTTGATATAAATGCAGTTTTCCAAATGATTGCTGATGCTAGAAAAGATTTTAATAATTTATTAGATGTTTTAAAAAATAAAAATATTATCTCTAATGAAGACATATCAAACATTAAAGGATAATTCATGCTTAATTTGGTTGAAGGTAAAAAACATATTATAATAAAAAGAGACGGAAGAGAAGAACCTTTTAATGAAGAAAAATTAAGAAAAGTTATAGATTGGGCTACTGAAGGAAAAGAAGTTTTCAGCAATAAATTATTGGAAGGACTTAATATAAAAATTAATGATAAAATGAAAATAGAAGTATTATATGATGAACTTATAAATACAGCTGTGAATATGATAAGTACTTTATATCCTGTATATGATACTATAGCAGAAAAACTTTATTTAATGAAAATATATAAAGAAACATGCGGGCTAAAAAAAATAGGCTCATATCCTCATATAAAAAATTTCCTAAAAAAAGGCATAAAATATAAAATATATGATAAAAATATAATAAAGCTTTTCACAGATAAGGAATTGGATAAAATAAATTCTATGATAGATCCTAATAGAGATTTATTATTTACATACAAGGGATTAGCCATTTTCTATAAAAAATACTGCAAAAATATAGGAAATAAAAAATTAGAACTGCCTCAAATAACATATATGACGGCAGCTATGTTTTC
Source organism: uncultured Brachyspira sp. (assembly GCF_910578695.1). Taxonomy (GTDB): domain Bacteria; phylum Spirochaetota; class Brachyspiria; order Brachyspirales; family Brachyspiraceae; genus Brachyspira. The sequence goes on along the minus strand of NZ_CAJTQJ010000002.1, from coordinate 42,261 downwards.
ATTTTATGATGATTATTATAAAGGCGAGAATAAAGATAAATTAGAAATAAGCAAATCTGAAAGACTTAAATATATAAAAAGAACTTATGATATGCTTTCAAAACATGAAGTTACCTTTGCAACACCTAGAATAGCAAATAGTATGACTATAAAAGCACAGTTAGCAAGCTGCATACTAAATACTCCAGATGATGATACTTGGAGTCTTAATCAGACTGACGGCAATATGGCATTATACTCAAAATTTTCAGGCGGCATTGCTTATGATGCTTCATATATAAGGGCATCGGGGTCAACTATACAAACTAATAGAGGGCGTTCAGACGGTCCTATACCTTTTATAAAAAGAGTTGAGCAGACTATATCATCATTCAATCAGGGGGGCGTTCGTAAAGGTGCATGCGTTATTACTTTTCCTTGGTGGCATTTGGATGTGCTTGATTTGATAATGCTTAAAGATGCAGGAGGTACTGAAGATACAAGAGCCAGAAAATTGGTTTATTCTATTAGAATAAGCAATATTTTTAGAGAGAGAGTTAATAAAGATGAGTATATAACTCTTTTTGATCCTAAAGAAACTCCGCTTCTAAATGAAGAATACGGAGAGAAATTTAATGTTGCTTATATGTATTATGAAAGTAAGTCTTCTATAAGAAAGAAAAAAATAAAGGCTAAAGATTTATTATTTCAAATATTAAAAGTAAGACAGGAAACAGGAAATTTATATTTAACTTTTGTAGATAATATAAATGAACAGAATATGGTTAATAGATTTGTAGGGGCTTCTAATCTTTGTCAGGAAATAGTTATACCTTCCTACCCTTCAAAACTCATAAAAGAAAAATATATCATAAATGAAGAGGGAGAATACGAAATTATACAAAGAAAAAAAAGCGGAGAAATCGGAATATGTAATTTAGTATCAGTAAATTTAATGGCTTGGATAAATTTCACTCCTGAAAAGAAAAAATCATTCTGCTATACACTTCTAAGAGGATGCGATAATATTATAGACACTCAATTTTATCCTGTAAAAGAGGGAGAAATAGCAAATAAGAAAAACAGACCTATAGGCATAGGGGTTATTAATTATGCTAATCTTCTTGCTTCAAATAAATTAAAGTATACTGATAAAGATGCTTTAGAGTTTACAAATAAAGTTTTTGATGATTTATACTATCATATATATGAAGCATCTAATATATTGGCAAAAGAAAGAGGGGCTTATAAAACATTTAATGAATCTAAATGGAAAGAAGGATTAACTCCTTTTCATATATCATTATTAAATAATGAAAAAAATATTCTCAATGTAAGCACATATAAAGAAAAATGGGATAAGCTTGCAGAAAAAATAAAAATAAACGGAGTAAGATTTTCATTTCACGGTGCAATAGCTCCTACAGCAACATCTGGAAAAAGCATATCTGCCACAGAAAGCATAGAGCCTGTAGTAGATTTATTCTTTGTAGAAGAAGGTATACAGACGCTTCCTAGTTTGGTTCCTAATATAAAAAAGAATAGAGATTATTATCAAAGATGCTGGACTATTCCTGCTAAAACTATAATAGAACTTGCTGCTGTAAGACAAAGGTATATAGATCAGTCTCAGTCTTTAAATTTATATTATGTGAAGCCTGATTCGGCTAAAGAGCTTTGGAATGATATTCAGTATGCTATGGATTTAGGATTAAAAACACTTTATTATATGAAAACGCCTAAATCTAATTTTGAACTTGAAGAAGTATGCGAATCCTGCACATAAAAATATATTAACATAATATTGTTAACATATTTAATAAGAACTATATATTTATAATTTTTAATATTTATTATTAATCAAAAAATACAATAATATAAATTTATTAAGAGAGCAGCAGCTTATCGCTTAAAGAACCATCAGCAGTTTCAAATTTTTTGAGCAAGTCGGATATTTCTAAAGACTTTTTTTCCTCGCCTGAAACATCATACACAATATTGCCGTCATTCATCATTATAAGTCTGTTGCCATAATGAATAGCATCTTTAATATTATGAGTAACCATAAATGCAGTAAGTTTATCTTCTCTGATTATTTCTTCTGTAAGGTCTAATACCCTTTTAGCAGTTTTCGGGTCAAGAGCTGCGGTATGTTCATCTAATAATAAAAGTCTTGGTTTTTTCAGTGTAGCCATAAGAAGCGTTAAAGCCTGCCTCTGTCCTCCTGATAGAAGTCCTACTTTAGAATGAAGTCTATTCTCAAGCCCCAAATCAAGTCTTTTTAATTTTTCAACATACTCACCTCTTTCGGCTTTAGTTATGCCCCATCTTAAAGTTCTTCTTTTACCTTTTCTTTTGGCAAGTGCAAGATTTTCTTCTATGCCCATATCCGAAGCTGTACCAATCATAGGATCTTGAAATACTCTTCCAAAAAGTACGGCTCTTGCATATTCTTTTTTATCAGTGATGTCAATTCCATCAACAAATATACTGCCGTAATCTACCTCATAAACTCCTGCAATCAAATTTAAAAGAGTAGATTTTCCTGCTCCGTTTCCTCCTATAACAGTTACAAAATCACCGTCATTTAATTTAAGATTAACTCCTTTAATAGCCTTCTTCTCTGTGATAGTTCCTCTATTAAATGTTTTATAAACTTCTTTTAATTCCAACATAAAGCCCCCAAATAATTATTTTCTTTTACCGCCTACAACTCTAGTAACCTTTTTATTTAATACAGGTACTGAAAGAGCAATAGCAACTATTACAGCAGTAAGAAGTTTCAAATCGCTTGACTTTAATCCCAATTGAAGAACTATAGCTATTATTATCCTATATATAATAGAACCCATTACAACAGAAGCGAGCTTATACCAAAAAGAAAATCTGTTTCCGAATACTACTTCGCCTATTATAACAGAGGCAAGCCCTATAACTATAGTACCTGTTCCCATACCCACATCAGCATATCCCTGACTTTGAGTAACTAAAGCACCTGATAAAGCCACTAATGCATTAGATATCATAAGTCCTATTATCTTCATCACATTAGTATCAACTCCTAATGCTCTAATCATTCTTTCATTGTTTCCTGCAGCCCTTATAGCACAGCCCATCTCTGTACCAAAAAACCAATACATTATTATTATAATCACTGCAGAAAATATAAATCCTACAAGCAAATCAGATAATATTTTATTTAAAGACAATAAATTCTGAATTATAGTTAAAGAAGTACTCATTCCTAAAAGAGGTATATTAGGTCTGTTTCCCATAACTCTAATATTTATAGAGTATAAAGCTATCATAGTAAGAATTCCTGCTAATATACCTGGTATTTGAAGTTTAGTATTCAAAAAGCCTGTTATAAACCCTGCAAGAGAACCAGCCGCAAAAGCAAAAAATAATGTAGCAAAAGGATTCATTCCATTTTGAATGAGCATAGCACTCACAGCACCGCCCAAAGCAAAACTTCCATCAACTGTTAAATCAGGGAAATCCAAAACCTTAAATGTAATATAGACACCAAGAGTCATTATTCCCCAAATAATACCCTGAGATGCTGCACCTTCTATAGCTAGAAAAATTCCTTGAAGCATTTAAACCCTCTTTTATTATTTATTATTATTGCGGATATATTATTTATTATTTATATAAAAATTGAGTATTAATAATATATGCTATTAATACTCAAAAATTATATTTTATTTATATAAAGATTCTGGTATTGTTATTCCTATGCTATTAACCATATTAGTATTAACTACCAAATCAAAAGTTTTTAAAGTTTCTATAGGCATAGATGCAGGTTTTTTTTCTCCTTTTAATATGGCAGATGCCTGAGAAGCTGTTAACTTTCCAAGTTCATAATAACTTATTGCATAAGTAGCAGTGCCTCCCAGCATAGTCATACCGCCCTCTCCGCAAACTACAGGAAGTTTAGCAGGTTCAGCAGCTAAAGCAACTGTAGCCATACCAGCAGCAATCATATTGTCTGTAGGCGTATAAATAGCTTCAACTTTTCCAATCAAACTTTGAACTACCTGCTGTATTTCATTAGCTGATGTTACTGATGCATCTATATATTTTATTCCCATAGAGTCTAATTTTTTCTTTGCTATATCTATTTGAAATACTGAGTTCTGCTCGCTTGAACAGTATAAAAGCCCCACTGTTTTTAAGTTAGGAGTAATTTCATTTAATAATTCAATTTGTGCTTCTACAGGAGTTAAATCAGAAGTTCCTGAAACATTTCCGCCCGGAGCATTATTATCAGCAACTAATTTTGCTGCTGCAGGATCTGTGACTGCTGTAACTAATATAGGTATATCTTTTGTCATATTCGCTACAGCCTGTGCTGCAGGTGTTGCTATTGCCAATATTAAATCACTTTTATCATTAACGAACTTCTGTCCTATAGTTACGCAATTAGCCTGCTCTCCTTGAGCATTCTGATAATCTATAATAATATTTTTACCGTCTTCATATCCTGCTTCTTTAAGTCCATCAACAAAACCTTTATAAGAAGCATCTAAAGCATCATGCTCTATTAATTGAAGAATTCCAATTTTGAATACTTTATCTTCTGCATTAGATGAAGAAGATGAATTGCAGGAAATAAACATCATTGACATTATGATAAAAAGAAAGCAGAGATATTTCATAATAAAACTCCTAATTATAATAAAAAATTATTAAAACTACATATAGTAATTATACTATATATAATAATAATGTCAATTAATAATTATAAATTGATAAAATGTTTTATTGTACTTTATATATTATTTTTATACATATAAATTTATTTTTTTGTCAGCTTTTAAGTAAATTAATAAATATAAAAATTAATTGACATAAAAAATATATTTGTTATAATTTAACACTAAAAAAATATGGGAATGAGGGTGAAAATCCTTCGCTGGCACGCAACCGTAAAGTTTAATTTTATAATTTTTATAAATTAATAAAGTTAACGAAGTCGGATACCATTTAAATAGGCGAGTGCACTAGAACAATCATCAATATGCACTCCTTTATTAAACTATTTTTAATTTAAGAAGGAGTATTTTTATGCAAAAAAAAATTAAAATCTTATCAATACTATTAACAGTATTATTTTTAGCAGTATCATGCAATAGTCCGCATAATCCAAAACAGCCGCTTTTTCAAAAATGGCAGGATAAATCTTATAGTGATTCTCAATATGTTATTACAGGTTTATCATTTGATAGTTTATATCAAGGAAACAAAAGCTACTCTTTTGATATAAAGTATATTGATTGGAACAAGAGTTATACTGAGGGTATAATATATGGGCAATATACAGCTAATGATGATACTTCAGTAATTGGAAAATGGTATGCTGTTTCATTTAAAGATTTAACTGAAACAACTATAAAAATTTGCGGAGCAAGTAAGCAAATAGAAACTGATCCTGATACAGGATTTGGAATTTTTGATTTTTCTGCTGAAAGTTTAGAAGAAGCTAAAACAAAATTTACAGAAGCTAATGGTTATTTTAGTTATTATTCAGACTGTATAGCTGTAAAATAATTTAAAGTTTTTTGAGTTTAAAAGATTTGTTATGAAAATAAAAAAATCATATTTACTAATTATAATATTTTCTATAATATTTTCATTAACTATATCATGTTCTAATCAGCTAACTAATCCTAATAATATAAATACATCATCTGTTAAAGCTGTAACTTCAGGAATACATATTATACAATACGGCAGTAAAACTTCTGAAGTTAATGCAGCTTATAAAGATGAGTTAAAAAAATTATGGCTTGGTTTAGTAGCTGGGAAAACTGTTTATAAAGCAAATAATTATACTGCTGTAAGCGGAAAATTTGATGATAAAGGCAATTATTATGACATTACTGACCAATCAAATATCAGAACAGAATTTATAGAATCTGCAGTATATGAATACAATAATAAAAAATATCTTGCCGGCATATATTGGGATAATAAAATAGGGATAGGAATGCTGGAACGCTACAGACTTATTATAACAGATGAAAACGGAGAAGAACAGGCTTGGTACGGCGGCGGAAATGATAAAGATGTTAAACCAAATGAAAATACTCATTGGACTAAATATAATTTTGTTTTCGGATATTTAAAAAATTATTAATTAAAAAATAATATAAATAAAAATGAAAAAATTAAATATTTACGCCATAGCATTATTTATTATAATATATATATTTTTTAAATCCCATAATATAAATGCTCAGACTTATCTTATAAAAGAATTTAAAGGAGGCATTTGGGTTACTTCTGAAGTTCAGATTACTAATGCATCTCAGACAAATCAATCAAAAAAATATTCTCCTCCAAAAATGCCCATAAAAGCAAACAGCAGTATTATAACTTCTGAAGATATAGAAAGAATGGGATATAATAATGCTCAGGAAATATTAGCCAATCAGCCCGGCTTTGTGAATAAAGGTAATTATATGGGAAATGAAGCTGTTGACTCAGCAGGTGCTAACGGCGACAATATAAAAATATATATTAATGGTGTTCTTATGAATACAGCCAAAGGAAATGCTGATGCAGGTGTTGATTTAAGAAGGATACCTGCAAATCTAATAGAATCCATTGAAATAATAGGAAATAGTATTTATATTATCACTAAAGCTCCTTTAGAGGATATACTTTTAATATCATTAGGATATGGTGCTTATAATACTGTAATTCCTTCAATACTTTTTTCAAAAAATATAGATAAAAATCAAATATTTACTTTTACAGCAGATTCATATTACAGCGATGCAAACTATCATTATGATTTTATAAATTTATCAGGAAAAAGAGTGAAGGGAAATATAAAAGATAACAGGCAGTTTATACTAAGCTCATCAGCAAATTATAAATATATTTTACCTAATAAAGATTATATAAATGCATTTGCTAATATATCATATTCAAGTTCATCTGCTCAATATCAAATACCTCCTATAAGCAAAACTGATTCTTGGTTTAATTTTACTACTTTGGCATCATCTTTATCATATAACGGATTTTCAGATGCATTAAATTATAAAATAACATTATCTTATTTATTTGATTCTTTTATAGACAGACCTAATTTTCAAGACGGTAAATTTATATCCGACTATAAATCTCACGGAGCAGCTTTAAATGTATCGCTTGACAGAATGGACGAATTTATACCTAACACTATTACAATGTATAATAAACTTACTACTGAATATAGATTTGATATACTTACAGAAGATACAAATGCAATAGAAACTAATTTTTATTATTATCCTCAAAGACATTCTATTTCATTGCAATATGATATGCAGCTTTCTTTCGGATATTGGGATAATGCTGCCCCAATATTTATATTGCTTCCAAGCATAAAATACGAATATCAAAATGAGCATTTCAAATATAATAAGAACAATAATTATTTAGCATATAGTGCGGGATTTTCTTTAAACTTTTATAAAGGATACAATTTATTTTTTTCCTATTCAAGTGATTATACCTCCCCTACTTTTAATGATTTATATTATGGGCAATTTAGCAACCCTAACTTACTTCCAGAAAGCTATAATCAGCTGTTTTTTAAACTAACTATAGAGCCTATTACAAATTTAAAAATAGAAGCCTCTTATACTTATACAGTATATACAAATAAAATAATTTGGGAATATTCAATCCCTCAAAATACTGATTCAGCAGTTTCGCATATATTTACATCAAGTATAGGATATGATATAGAATTTGCTAAATACCATAAAATAAAAACAAAAGCAGGCTACTCTTATCAGCTTGCCTATATGGGTAAAGACAGATTTCCTAAAATAGGGCTTCCAGAACATACGGCAAATGCATTATTAGGCTATGATTTTATACCGCAAAGTAAAGTATTAACTTCATTATCTTTAAATATTTACTATATCTACTCTGCAAAAAGACCTATAACAGAGAATATACCTATCTTTTACTCTGAGGCATTTCATAATTTTAATATATCATTTTATTCTATATGGTTTGAACATTTAATAATATCTGCAAATTTTAAAAATATTTTCAATAAAACTCCAATACTGTCAGCCTACTCTATTGCTAAGCCTTTCACTTGGGAATTTGAAATTGGATACAATTTTTAATATTTGATGCAGTTATAATAAAAACTACAATGTTTTTTCTAATGATTTACGAATATACTCAATAATATTTATATCATATATGCTATTTCTTTCAATATGCATTTATATAATAACAAATCAAGTTTTTTATTAAGATAAATTATACTTATCTAAAACATAAACAAAAAGTATAATACAAAATCACCATCTTTTTAAAGAATTTTTCATATATTTAATTATATCTATATCATAAATATCATTTAATAATCTCATATCAAAATCATTAATATCCCCAAAATATTTAGAGCTTCCATTTTTCAAAACTAATAATTTATCAGCAAAATTTAATACAGAGTTTATATCATGCAAAACTGCAATTATGCATCTCATACCATTTTTTACCCAATCTTTTAAATTATAAATTAATTCTATTTGACTATTTAAATCCAAATGATTAGTAGGCTCGTCCATAAGTATTATATTAGGATTTTGCACCAAAGTTCTAGCTAAAAAAACTCTTTGCAATTCGCCTCCTGAAAGTTCTGTTATTAATTTATCTTTTAAATGAATTATTTTTAATTTTTCCATATAATAAATTACAAACTCTTTATCCTCTTTACTTGGCATTGATAATAATTTGTCTTTATAATTTGAATATCTTCCCATCATTATAGTATCATAAGCAGTATATCCAAAATATACAGCAGATATTTGACTCATCATAGCTATAGTTTTATAAGTATCTATTTTTTTTATATTTTCATTATTAATAAGTATTTCTCCTTCATCAAAATCTATTATATTACATAAAGATTTAAGCAAAGTAGTTTTACCGCATCCGTTCGGACCTATAATACATAAACTTTCATTAGTATTAACATTAAAAGATATATTTTTAAGCACTTTTTTTTTATTAGTATAACTTAAAGATAAATTTTTAACTTCAATCATCTTATTCATAAATAAATTACATTCCTTATAATTTACATTCTTTTTATACCGCTTCCTGATATAAATATATATAAAAAGAAAGGTGCTCCTATAACTGCAGTAACAATGCCTATTGGTATATTAGAACCAGAAACTATAATCCTAGAAAATATATCTGAAACATTCAAAAGCAATGCCCCTATTAATGCCGACATAGGAACAACAATTATATGCTTGGCGCCGAATATTTTTCTTGCTATATGAGGAGATACCAAATCAACAAATCCTATTATTCCTATAAATGCTGTTAAAACTGCAGTTATAAATGATGATATTAATATAAAGAATATTCTCATATTTTTTACATTAATTCCAAGAGATAAACTAGTTTCATCTCCGAATGTCATTATATCTAATACGCTTGAATATCTCATCAATAATAACAATGATATTAAAGTCATAAATATAATTATAAAAATATCTAATTTATTTCTTACAAATAAATTTCCAAGCTGCCAAAGTATTATTTGATTTGAATATTTTGGAAACATATATGATAAAAAACTCATCACAGAACTTAGAAATAATGATATAACTATGCCTGCAAGTATTATAGAATTATTACTCATATACTTATCTATTTTATTTGAAATAAATAATATAAAGAGTATTGTAATAAAAGCAAAAAGCATTGATACGCCTATAAATAAATACTGATTAAAAGATATTTGAATAATTATAAGCAAAGCAGCTCCAAGTCCTGCACCTGATGATATTCCTAAATTGTATGCAGAAGCTAATGGATTTCTTAGTATCGACTGTATAACAACGCCTGTTATAGATAATGAAGCACCGACAAATAATGATAATATAGAATGCTTAAATCTAATGCCTATAATATCAGCATTTATTTTATCTATATTTATAATTTCAATATTAAAAAATTTATATAATAAAATTGCAAATACTTCTTTTGGGTGTATAAATACGCTTCCTATACATATTGACAATACAGCTGAAACAATAACTAACAATAAAATTATTATAATCTTTTTTATCATTATATAATCAATTCCTAATTATTTCAGCATTCTTATATTCATTAGGATAAATATATTTAGCCATATCAAATAATGCATATATAATATTATGTGTAGGAAGAGAAGCCGAAGTTATATAATATACACCTTTATTTTTTACGGCATTTATATTTTTCCAAGATTCTCGGCTTAATATTTCTTCTGCGGGATTATTAATATAATCAACGCTTGTGAATATTATATCAGGATTTGCAAATAACACATTTTCTTCGGCAGTAGTTATCCAAGAGTTTCTATTTGAAAATATATTTACAGCTCCTATAATATTTATCATATCATCTAAATAAACATTAGTTCCGAAAGAATATAAATTCGGCAAAGCTGCTATTTCAAAATAAACTTTCTTTTTATTTTGTATGCTTTCTCCTATAGTTCTAATATTTTCTATATTTTTCTTCATAATATTTATAATATTAAAAGCTTCATCTCTTTTATTCAAAACATATCCTATAAAAGATATATCATCTTCTATAGATTTGATAGTATCACTGTTTGGTATAACAGCAATGCATATTCCAGAACCTTTAATAGAATCCAAAGAATGCTTACTAGAAAATACACTAAAATTATTAACAAAAACAATGTCAGGTTTCATAGCTATCATTTTTTCAGAGTCTGGATTAAGCATATCAAAAACTTCAGTATTAGATACATCTATATTATTAGTCTGTAAAATTTCTTTAGAAGTGGAATCAAAAGCAATTATTTTATCTGCAAGCCCTAAAGCCAATATAATATCCGTAACCGAAGGAGATAAGCATACTATATTCTCTATTTTTTCAGGCAGAACAATACTATTTCCTGCCCTATCTTTTATAGATAAATTTTTATTATTTGTATCTGCATTAGTGCATGAAAATAAAAATATGCTAAAAAAAACAAAAAATATTATGACAGCTTTCATAAAAAACTTCTTTAAATAAGAAAAATATTTTAACTGTAAAATTATAAACTAAAGAATTGTTATTGTCAATTATTAATTTTCTGTTTCAGTATTGCTGTCATTTATTATATAATCTGAAACTTCATTTGATAAATTTTCTATAAATAATATTCTTTCATTAAGAGTATTTACAAAATAGTTATAAAACACCACTGTAGGTATAGCAATAATAAGTCCTGCAGCAGTTGTAAGCAAGGCATTAGCAATACCTGAAGCCAAAGCATTAGGGTTTCCGCTCCCTACTACAGACATAACAGCAAAAGACTGTATCATACCAAGTATAGTACCTAAAAGTCCTAATAATGGTGCTATAGTTGATATTGTAGATAAAGCTGAAATAAATCTCTCTAGTCTTGGAAGTTCCTTATTGGAAGCACTTTGCATAGATTCTTTTATCATATCTTTATTATTTAATCCTGCAGCAATTATATTTGCCAAAGGAGATTTAGAAGTTTCGCATAATGCAATAGCTGCTTTTAATTCATTATCTTTAATTAATGAAATAAGTTTAGGAGCTAATGAATTATCCTGAGATTTTATTCTAGTAAAGTAAATAAATCTGTCAATTATTATTGTTAGTCCCAATATTGAAGATATAAGCAAACCTATCCAGCAAATTATCATAGCCGAATTAAGCAGACTTTCAGAACCGAATATACTATTCATATATATAAATGCCTCATTATTTAAATATCATTATATGTTAAAACATTATAATCATAAGAATATAAAAAATCAATAGAAATATTTAGCGTAAAATGTTAATAGACATATATACCTGCAAACTTTTTATTAAAAAATACTAAAATAAATAAATTAAATATTAATGCTTAATTATCAAATAAACTATTATTTAAATTTGTATTTACTTTATCATAATAAAAATTATTATTTGTATTAATATTCGTTATAAAATCATTTGTAATACTTCCAATGATATTTTCTATATTATTGCCATACATTAAGTCTGAAGCAGTTTTTCCATCATAATTTTTTATAGTATAATCAGCACCCTTTAATAATAAAAATCTATAAGTATTAGAATTATTATTTTTTACAGCTATATGCAAAGGCGTATCGCCGTCAGCATTTTGTATATTAATATTAATAGGGGTTCTATTCATAAGGGCTGTCAAAGTATTAGTATTGCCAAGCAGCGATGCATTATGCAATGGAGTATTTCCGTATATATCAACAACTCTATAAGAATTACTGCTGTAATTTAAAATGCTGTCAATAATTTCTGCATTTCCATAACCTGCAGCATACATTAAAGCATTATATCCCAAACTATCTTTTTTATTTATATCTGCCCCATATCTCAAAAGCGTATTTATAATATTAGTATTTCCCTTGAATATAGCATACTGCAAAGGACTTGCATCATTCAAATATACATTGCCTGTAAACTCTATTTCTTTTCTGTTTTCATCAAAATAAATATAGTTTGAAGATATAAAAGAAGTTTCTATATTAATAATATTTGTATTATTCATTTTATATCTAAGAAGCTCATTAACCATATCATTTTTATCAATAGATATTGCATAAGTAAGAGGCGTATCATATCCTATAATTGCAGTATTCATATTAAAATTTGAGTACATAATTATATTTCTTAAAGCATTAGCATCGCTATTATAAATAACTCTTTGAATCAGCATATTTTCATTATAAGTATTTGCAGATGAATTATAATTTTCTTCACTATTGTAAGAATTACCGCCTAAATCAAAAGCTGAATTTCCTCCTGATATAACATATTCAGGCTTAACTCCGTAATTATTCTCTATATCTTTATCAGCACCAAGTTTAATAAGCAGATTATATGCTCCCTGCTTTTTATAATAAGCAGCATAATATAAAGCAGTGCATCCGTTTAAATCTCTGTCATTAATATTCATATCAACATTTTTAATTAAGAAATTAATAGTTTCTAAATTATTAAAAGCAGCAGCATAATGAAGTCCGTTGAAATTAGCATTAGAAGTTTTATCGCTAACTAAAGTTCTGTCTTTTACAAGGAGCATTCTTATAATATTACCGTTTCCAAAACCGCATGCATATAAAAATACAGAAACACCCTCATTATCCTTAGCTTTAATATCAGCATTTTTATCAATTAGCTGTTTAACTATTCTTGCATTTCCTTTAAATATAGCAAACATTAAAGGTGTAGCTCCTCCTATATTAATGCTGCCGCCTTCATACTTATTTAGAAGATAATCTTCAAAATCATCAGGAAGTTTATGTTCTATATTAACATCGCTGTACTCAAGCAATACTCTTACAGCTCTTTCATTGCCGCATTCAATAGCATATAAAAGCGGTGTTAATCCTCTTTCATTTTCAGCATTCAAATCCATTTTATACCTTAAAAGATTTTTTAATTGTGCCTCATATTTATTTTCTTTTACGGCGTCAAAAAATTCCTGCTCCTTTGAATTAAGAGCAAATATATTAAAACTAATAGAAAAAATAAATATAATAAATAAAAATATATTTCTAATCATAGCTGAAATTTCCTAAATATATCATTGATATATTATTATAGTAAACATAATTTCAAAATTATATAATAATAATTAATTAATAACAATAGAGTAAAATTGTTTTATTATTGTTAAAATATTTTTTATTTAACATAAAAACAAATTATATATAATTGTATTATTTATAGAATTTAAATATTCAATAATTTTAATAAATCATTTTTTAAATCTTTTAAACTTTCTATTTCTAAGTTCTATAAACTATTTAAAGGATGATTCAAAACTCTAGTATAATCTTCTATATTAATATTTTCTATATGCTTCATATAATATTTGGCATTAGTAGGATAATATAGAAGTTTCTGATTGAGCTCCGTATATTATCATAGGTAATGAAGGCGGTATTATAGGACCTATAGTCGATGAAGCAGCCGTAACAGCACAAGAAAAATCATCATCATATCCTGCTTTTCTCATAGATTCTATTTCTATAGTGCCAAGTCCTCCTGCATCGGCATTCCTGCAAATATCATACTTGCAACTATATTTGCATGCCCTAATCCGCCTCTAAGCCAGCCTACTAAAATATCAGCAAATTTAAATATTCTATTTGTTACGCCTGAAAAATTCATTATATTTCCCATTAATATAAAAAACGGAGCAGCTAAAAGAGGAAATGAATTTGCAGCCATAGAAATTTTCTGAGGTATTATAACTAAATTGACATCAGCTAAAATAACATACAGCAAAGAAATAGAACCTAAAGATAAATATAAAGGAACTCCTATAAGTATTAATATTAACCATAAAATTAATAATATAAACATTATCATATTATTCCTCCTTATGTTTTATAAAATTAAATAATTTAACTAAAGCATATACAGCTAATATTAAACTTACAATTGGCATAATAGCATATACAGCAGCAAAATTTATTGGTAATGCCGATGCCTTAAAAAGAGCCCCCTGCTTCATAAGTAAAATAGATAAATATCCTAGAAATAATGAAAAAGTCAAACTAAGTAATTGTATAAAAATAAATACAAAAAATTTTATTTTTTTAGGAAACATATCATAAAATATATTAACCTTTATATGAGAATCATACCTAGTACCATAAGTCCACCCTATCATAGAAACCCATACAAATAAATATCTGGCAAACTCCTCTGTCCATTTTAAAGGCATATTTAAACAATATCTAAAAAATACCTGAAATAAAATAACAGCAAAAAGAATAAACATCATTATTATAGAAGAAATATCTATTATCTTTTCTAATACTTTCATAAAACTTTCTCATAATTTTTTTATTTTTGTGCTTCTCTTATTCTATCAAATAAACCAGCCCCCCATTTGCTTTCTAATTTTGCTGGAACAGTATTTAATACGGCATTTTTAAATTCATCTATGTTTGGAGTTATTACTGTAATACCTTGTTTTTCAAAATCAGATATTAAAGGTTTTTCTAATTCTCTTATTTCACTATTATGTATTTGTATATTTTTCTTATTATGGAAATAGGTCTCCTATATCGGATCCTAAAGAAAGAGGTATGGAAATAGGATTGGATATGTCGGAAGATATTATATCAATGGCAAAATTATATTGGGCTGCTATAGACAGTTTATGTTTCGGAACAAAAAATATTATAGAAGTTTCAAAACAAAATGGATATATTATAGATACCATAATAGTATGCGGAGGGACTGCTAAAAATCCATTATTTATTAGAGAATTAGCAGATATATGTCAATGTACCATTTATAGTGCAGGACATGAAGAATCCGTTGTATTCGGAAGTGCAGTTTTGGCAGCAATAGCTTCAGGCGAATATAAAAATTATGAAGAAGCATTATTAAATATGTCAAAAAAAGGAGAATGCATAGAACCTGATAAAAGTATGAAAAAATATTTTGATAAAAAATATGAAATATATTTAAAAATGTATCAAGATAAAATCAAATATGAAAAAATTATGTCTTCATTTTAATATTTTTTAATTAAAAAGATTATCTTTATTTTGTATATTATAAAGAAGTTTTTTAATTATGTATACTAAAGTTTCTTTTTCTTCACTAGACATATTATAAAACATAGCTTCATTATTCTTTCTAATATCCTCAAATACAATTTCCTTTAATTTTTTACTTTTAGCAGTAAGATATATTTCTTTATACCTTTTATCATCTAAACTCACTTTTCTTTTAATAAAACCTTTCTTTTCCAGCCTATATAAAGTTCCTGTTATAGTAGGATTACTTAAGCCTAAAAAATTTTCTATATCCCTTTGATTAATAACTTTTTCTTCATTATGATATAAAAACATCAATATATCCATCTGTGATGATGTTAATTTATGCTTATCCAAAAATCTATTAAATCTATTATCTAAAGCTGTATGAAGTTCTTTAATTAATTTGCCTATAAAAAGATCTTCCATTTACTACAATTCCTTAATATAAATTTTCATAAAAATAAGAACTGCATTATACTATATTTAAAATTATTTTATTTCTCTAAATATGAATATGAGAATTTATACTGGGCAAACGGTATATAAAATACATCTTTTAAATTCGGACTTTTTAATACGGCAGGCTCAAAATATGCTATAGGTATTATAACAGCCTCATCTTCTATTAATATTTTTTCAGCCTTATGCAATTCTCTCATTCTTATATTTTGATTTATAGTTTTAGATGCTATGCTTAAAGCCTCATCAAACTGAGCATTTGTAAATAGCGAATGGTTTTTATAAGAATAGCTTACAAACATACTTAAAAAAGTAGTAGGATCATTATAGCTTCCTGTCCAGCTCGCTGCAGCCATAGTATAGCTTCTCTCTGTTCTAAATGCATGTATAAATGGTGCAAATTCCATTTGAGTAAGCTTAACATCTATACCCAAGTTAACTTTCCACATATTCTGCACAGCTTCAAACATAGGTATATCATTGCTAAAAGTAACAAAAAATTCTAATACAGGAAATCCCTCTCCATTAGGATAACCAGCCTCAGCCATTAACCTTTTAGCTTCTTCTACATTTTTCTGATAATCTGCTTTATTAGTGCTGATATATTCCCCTGCATTATCTCTGAAATATCCCTGAACATCAGTAACACCCCAAGGAACTAATGCTCCTGCAGGCTTTCCTGATTTAATTACATTTTCTACTATATAATTTCTGTCTATAGCTAGAGATAAAGCTTTTCTTACTCTTTTATCTTTTAAAGTTTCATTAGTAGTATTTAAAGCATAGTACTGAGTTCCTATTCTTGTTGCAATATCAATATATCCCTCTTCTTTCAAAATATCTATATCCTGATAAGGAAACTGATCAGAAAAATGAAGAGAACCTTCTTTTACTCCTGCAACCGCTGAATTAGGATTATCCATAAGAACAAACTTAATTCTCTCTGCAACTATAGTATCGGCTCCCCAATAATTAGTATTTTTCACAACAGTAATGCTTTGATCAGGCTTTCTTTCTTTTAAAACAAAAGCTCCGTTTCCTACGCAGGTTTTAGGATTTCTAGTCCAATTATCAGGATCTTTCTCTATCATATCCTTTCTTACAGGAGAGAAAACAGGCAAATTTACAAGTTCTAAAAAATATGCAGTAGGATATTCTAATTTCACCTCTAAAGTAAAATCATCTAAAGCCTTTATACCGAACTCGTCGACAGGCATATATCCGCCATTAACATTAGAAAAATTAAGTATAGGCTCAAATAAATAACTAGGCTCGCTTGCAGTATCAGGATCAACTACTCTTTTCCAAGAATATTCAAAATCCTCTGCTTTTAACGGCTTTCCGTCAGACCATTTTCCATTTGTTCTTAAATGAAATATATATGTAAGCCCGTCTTCTGATATTTCCCAGCTTTCCGCAGCTCCGGGCTGAATTTCTATATCTTTATATTTTGTAGTTAAGCATTCAAATAAATGTGTTACATAAGTAGAGCCTTGCAATGTTATATTCAAAGCAGGATCTATAGTTTTCGGTTCTGCTCCTAAGTTAACATATATTGTACCGCTTTCTATATCATCTTTATTTGAGCAGGAAATAAAAACAGCAAAAATAATTATCATTATTAAATAGAATTTTTTCATAATACATAACCCTATTATAGATTTAATTTACGCTATTGTATTTCATAATATAATAATGTCAATTATTTTTTTATACAAAATATATTTTAATCATATCTCTCTTTTCCAATAGGAAATAAATCTTTTTTTAAATAACTGCTGTAAAGATTCATAATTTGAATATTAAGTCCTATTTCTATGCAGTCTTCATCAACATCAAATAAACCATTATGAGCCTGATGTACTATACCTATTTTCTTATTTCTTGAACCTATATAAAAAAATGCACCTGGTTTATTTTCTACAAAAAAAGAAAAATCCTCAGCCCCCAAAGAAGGTTTTAATTCCAATACCTTATTTTTACCAAGCAAAGAAAAAGCATTTTCCCTTACTATATTAGAAGCATCTTTCCAATTGATAAGACTTCTAAAATAAACTAATTCTATAAACTCAGCATCTCCGTTAAAAGATTCTGATATGCATTTTATTACTTTTTTTATTCTATTTTTTATTTTCATCATTGTACTTTCTCTTAAAGCTCTTATAGTACCTGTCATTTCAATATAATCGCATATAATATTAGAAGCAGTTCCTCCGTTTATAGTACCTATACTAATCACAGCATTATCTTCAGCCCTAATATTTCTGCTTATTATAAGCTGCAAATCATTTATTATTTTTGAAGCAATAATTACAGCATCAATTCCATTTGCAGGGTCTGCTCCATGTGCACTTTTTCCGTAAATTTTTA
This sequence comes from uncultured Brachyspira sp., assembly GCF_910578695.1. Classification (GTDB taxonomy): domain Bacteria; phylum Spirochaetota; class Brachyspiria; order Brachyspirales; family Brachyspiraceae; genus Brachyspira. The sequence goes on along the minus strand of NZ_CAJTQJ010000002.1, from coordinate 23,848 downwards.
TTTTGAAATCTAAACAGCTGGCATTAACTATATTATCATTTATTTGAATATACCCTATTTCTGTATTAGAAGAAACATGAAGAGCATATATAACATTAACATTTTCTAATGCATTTTCTTTAATCATCTGCAAAGCTCCTCCTGTAGTTTCCTCAGCAGGCTGAAATATAAGCCTTATATTGCAAGGAGGCATTATCTTATCATCATCATTATTTGAAAATATATTTGCTATTCCTATATTAATGGCAGTATGCACATCATGACCGCATGCATGACATACTCCTTGATTTTTAGAAGCATAACTGCAATGCTTTAAATCTTCAATAGGCAAAGCATCTATATCGGCTCTGAATGCAGCCGTAAAACTTTTATCTATTCCCTCTATATCAGCTATTATACCTGTACCTGCTATTTTAGTTCTGTGCTTTATATTATAGCTATTTAAATATTCTGATATTAAAGCCATAGTTCTGAATTCTTTATTTGATAATTCAGGATAAGAATGTATATCTCTTCGTATATTTATTAATTCTTCTTTTATCTTTTTTATTTTAATCTTGATTAAATCCAGCTTATGCATAAATTAATTTCTTTATAATATTCTTACTTTGTATTATATATTCACTTCAATATTATTGCTAATAAAAATTGTTTTTATTATTGATAGTGATAAACTTTTTTATTACTGCTAATAAAAATTATGAGCTTTGATACTCTACCGTTCTGTGAATGTCAGGCACTCACAATTTTTATAATATCAATTGTCAGCTATTATTAAGTGAGTTTATCGCTAGCAACAGTAAAGAGATAAACGAGCAGCTAATAACCGACAATTAAGGAGGTTATTAGCTATTCTAAAGCGAGTTTATCGCTAGCAATAAAATAAAAAAATTGTTCGCCGCTCTGTGTGCTTTCAGCAAAAAGCTCTGTTCGCCTTTATCGAATTTATTTTCTGTGGGGCTCTTTTTATTATTATTTTTAATAAACTATTTCATTCTAAAATATCAGAAGGCTTTAAGCCGTCTTTATTTCTAATATTTTCATCGGCTCCTAAACTTAAAAGCAGATTATACGCCTCTATTTTATTATTTGCAGCAGCATAATAAAGAGCAGTCCAGCCGTCATCGTCCTTTTCATCAATATCAACTTTCAATCGGCTTACTAAATATTTTATATTTTCTAAATTATCATAAACAACAGCCATATGAAGAGGGGTAGCATTATTTTTAGTCTTTGAATTAATAAGCTCTCTATTTCCGTGTAAAATATTTCTTAATGTAGAACTGTCCCCAAAAGCAGCAGCATACAAAAATGAAGTCCAGCCCTCTTCGTCATAAGCATTAATATCAGCACCTTTCTTTATAAGCATATCTACTATTTTAGAATCTCCATTACTTTTGAATATAGCATAAATAAGAGGAGTTGCCTTGCCTATATAAACTGCATCTTCAGAATTATCATTCAAATGCGTAAAATATCCTTCTGGAAGAGCTGATTCTAAATCTATATCATCATTTTGAAGAAGAATATTAATAGAATCTATACTGCCGTTTTTTATAGCAATATGCAAAGCACTTAAACCATAACCGTCTTTAGCATTTATATTAGCACCGCTATTTATAAGAGATTTAATATATCTATAATCATTAATTTCTACAGCTCTTAATAATTCTATATCTATATCTCTTAATTCATTAATATCATTTTCAATCTGCCTAGTCAGAACAGTATAAGGCAGTATATTATTATTATCAGAAATATTAGTATCTGCTCCAAATGTTATAAGAAGATTATAAGCCTCTATACTTTTAGAATATGCTGCATGATAAAGAGCAGTCCAGCCGTCAATATCTCTGGCATTTATATCTATATTTGAATTAGTACATAAATACATTATAACTTCTATATTATTATTATGGCATGCTATATGCAAAGGCGTAACATTAAACTCTGTTTTGCTGTCAAGCAATGTAATGTCTTTTTCGGCAAGTAATGATATAATATAAAAATCAGAAAAAGCAGCAGCATACATTATACTATTCCAAGTTTTAAAATCCTCTATTTTTAAATCAGCACCGTTTTCTATTAAAATTTCAGTTATTCCTTTATTATTTTTATATATAGAATAAAGCAAAGGTGTAGCACCGCCTAAATTATTAGTGTAGTCATCAGGAAGTTTAGAATCTATATTAATATTATCATTACTAATTATTAATTTAATATATTCTAAATCATTATTATCTATAGCTTCATATAAATCATAATAATTAGTTTCTTCTGTATTTTCTTCTAATAATATGGAATTAGTATAATCATATTGCGTATATAAAAGCAAAGAAAAGCAAAATATCAAAATAAAAATTTTATACATAAAAATAACTCTAATAAATTAATTATTGTGTAGCAGCACGGCTGTCTTGTAAGTCAGTAACAGTACTATTAAGATTATATTCTCTTTTAGGCAAACCTGCACTAGGAAAGTCAGTAAGAGTAAATTCAATCCAAAATTCCTTATCCCAATAAACTCCTTTAACAGAACCTGAAGTAATATCAGAAGGAAGCGAAGAAGGTCTCACTGCAAATACAGCCTGAATCTGCCAGCCGTCTAACTCATGCCAAATACTGGTTTCAATAGATTTTAATTTAAATAAACTTTCAATTCTTTTTTGAGGATTAGAAAAATTAAATGAATTTATAATATCCCAAAAAGGATTAACCCAATGCTGATTTTCTTTTTCTGAATAAGATTTAATATATCTGTAAGCATTTTCATTAGCACTTATAGTTGCTATTCTAAATTTCCATTGATTAATAACCTGAAGCTCTATGCCGAATGTAAATGAAACTGTATTATATCTATAATTAATAAAATCATGAGTGAAAGCTAATCCAAAATATAAATTAAAATCATTAATTATGCCGTCAAAAAAAGGCTTCTTATTATTTTTTATTAAAATCCAATCTGTAATTTTGCCGAGAGGTATAGGAAGATGAAAATATGAATTTATACGGTTAATTGTTAGATTTGTGCCTAATAAATTCCTTGATACATCATAAGAAATATATGACTGATTATATAAAAGTCTTGCCGAAGCACCTACCTCTGTTGTAAGCATTTTATTTGTAGAAAATTCCACCTGATAAATTTTTGTTTCAGAATTGTATGTAGGTATAAAATCATATCCTGTAGTTATAAAAGATTCTAAATTAAGATTCAAATTAGGAAGATAAAATAAACTGTATCCTGTTCCGCCTATAGAAAATCTAGTAGTAAAATTATGATTATTAAACTCTCCGAACCGATTGCCTGCATTATCTGTATTAATATATTTTTCTTTAAATCTGTATCCTAAAACATAAGATGTATCCCATCTTACTGTAGGCTCAAAATATTTTGTGAAATTATAAGGCAGTATGCTGTAAGGCAGAAACATAGAAAAATTCATTCCTGTTCCTATGCCGAAATATGTATTATCCTTATCATAAATTAAATCTTCTGCTGAAGGATCTATACTGTTTTGATATGAGTATTCCATATTTAAATTAGGCGAAAATCTTATAAACTCATTAGTAAAAGTCCTAGACATATCTCCATATAGATTTAAATTATTTCTTTCAGCAAGCTTATCATTTAATTGACTGTTCAGCATAGGATTATTATAAAAAGCAATACCTTCAGAAGTTTTATAATTAATAGTATGATTATAATTAGCCCTCAAATTATAATTTATATTAAGTCCTGGAAGATAGTATGAAGTCTCATCGCCAAGCACCGAACTGTAAAGAGCTTCCACTGAAGGCAAAATTAATTTATAAGGTTTAGGCATATAATAATCAAAATTAGTATTATTATCTACGGATATATTTCTAACAGCTTCCAAATCCCATTCTGCTCCGACTTTTAAATTCACTCCGTAAATATTATTATTAATATATACAGAATTTTCTATATAAGATTCAGGATAAGAATCCCCAATATCGTTCAAATTACCCGTAATAGAAGTAAAAAAAGTTAATATATCAAATTGTTCTCTTTGATTATAAAAATCAGACCTAAAATATAAATCGCTATTTAAATTTAATTTTCCTGTTATATAACTATTTATATTCTGACTGCTGTAAAGCTGAATCGTATGATCATATTGGAATTTATATCTTGGTACAAATTTTCCGCCTTCCCCTGAAGCAAAATAGTTTACATATCTTGTACCATATCCTAAACTCGAAGTGATATAAGAATCAAGCAGATGATACTGTCTTCCCAAAGCAAACATAGCATCTAATGCAAAATCCTGATAATTACTTGTATATCTTATTTCATCTCCTAAAAGAAAACCAAGCTTCTGATAAGCATCGAATCTTATTTTATGCTGCACTCCGTATAAGTCAAATATTTTATAATTTTGTATATAAACACCTTCTCTTAAAGATTCTCCGAAAGAAGATATGATACCTGTACCCACGCTATTTTTTATAAATAAAGGGAAATAAAATACAGGCTGTCTTCCTACTCTGTAAATACTATTGAATATCATAATATTTTTATTATCCCAAAGATAAACTCTGCTTGTAAGAAAGTCATGAGCTATAGGAGTAAGACGCGAAAAACTAACGCTGCTGTTCTCTGCAAAAAAATCCTCATCATTAAACTTTATTATACGCCCTTGAACAGTAAAAGACATAAATTTAGTTCCGCCGCCGAATAATACTCCTTTTTTATTTTCTCTATTAAGCATAAACCATTCGCCGTTAAGAGTATTTTCGCCTGATTTTACAGTTAAATTACCCGATGCAAAAACTTCGCCTGTTTTCAAACTGTATACAACTCTATCAGCAATCAGAGTATTATTATATAAACGCATAGTAACATTACCATACAATGATATAAGTTCTTCTTCTGCTTCTTTTATTTCATAACGCTCTGCAAAATCTGCCCCTATAAGTTCTACTTGAGCACCGCCTCTATTTATTGTAATTCTTGCTACTTCTTTTATTCCATCTTTATCCCTAATTACTTCCTGTTTTATATTTACCTGTCTTTCTATAATTCTTGCTCTTAATGAACTTTCTGTATCATAAGGATAAATTTCTATATTATTAACTCTGGCATATTCCTGAAGTATATAATACGGAGTAAAATTAACTAAATTAATAAAAGATATAGGATTTCTTTTTGCATCAAATCTGTTTATCTGCATTATTGCATTTTCGCTTATATTATTAGTTAAAGCATTAGTATCCTGTGCATATAAAAATGCATTAAATATTAATGTAAATAAAAGCAAGATAAAGATTCGCATTATACCCTCTAAACTCAATTACTAATTCTTTAATCAAATTTAATTTTAAAGAAATTGCGTTTACCTACTTTTAAAATACCTTCTTTTGCAATTAACATATTTATATCATTTATCTTTTCATTATCCAAAGAAACACTTCCCTGAGAAACAAGTCTTTTCAAGTTAGACTTACTTTCTGAAGGCATACATACAGATAATACATTTAAAATATTATCATCTCTATTAATATTAACTTCATCTATTTTGTCAGGAAGTCCTTTAGAACTGAATATTCTTTTGAACTCTTCCTCAGCATTCAAAGCCTCACTTTCTCCATGATATATTTTAACAATCTCTTTTGCTAATACTGCCTTTATATTTCTAGGGTTCTCTCCATTTTCTATAGCCTTAATATAATTTTTAATATCTTCTATAGGTATATCAGTGAGAAGCTCCATATATTTATATATTAAACTGTCTGGTATGCTCATAGCTTTTCCGTACATATCTTTAGCACTGTCATATATTCCTATATAGTTTCCAAGAGATTTACTCATCTTTTCAACACCGTCCAAGCCTTCTAATAATGGAACTGTAATAACAGCCTGAGGAGATAATCCGTATTCTTTCATTAAAGTTCTTCCTACAAGCAAATTAAATTTCTGATCATTTCCTCCAAGCTCAATATCGCATTGTAAAGCAACAGAATCATAACCCTGAGCAAGAGGATATAAAAACTCCATAATACTAATAGGCTGTCCATTTTTATATCTTTTAGCAAAATCATCTCTCTCTATCATCTGTGCTACAGTGTATCTTGAAGTTAAGCCAAGTACATCAGCAAAACTCATTTTTTCAAGCCATTTAGAATTGAACTCTACTATTGTCTTTTCAGGATCCAAAATTTTAAAAACCTGCTGCTTATAAGTTTCAGCATTTTTCAAAACATCTTCTAATGTAAGTCTTGGTCTTGTTTTAGTTTTTCCTGAAGGATCTCCTATTCTTCCTGTAAAATCTCCTATCAAAAATATAACTTTATGCCCCAATAACTGAAAATGCCTCATCTTTCTTAAAAGTACAGTATGTCCCAAATGTATATCAGGTGCTGTTGGGTCGAATCCTGCCTTTACTATTAACTGCTTTCCGTTTTTTAATTTTTCTTTTATTTCTTCAAGTCCTATAACTTCGCTTATTCCTCTTGTAATTAATTCTATAGATTCTTCAATACTGTATTTTTTTTCTTCCATCTTTTATATCCCTTTAGTAAAAATTTATAAAACAAAAATATAATAATACTAAGATACTAATAATAATGTTAATTTCAATTAAAGTCAAATAAAGATTTTTATTTAATATGTTTAAGTGCCATAGATACTGCAGAATTTTAATTAAAAAAAATTACTGAAAAAATATAATAGATATAAAAAAATAAACCGCTTTTGTGGGATGAACAAAGCGGCTTATTACAAATATAGTTATTGGGGGGTAGTCCAATCAACCAAATAAATTGTCGGATGCATATAAATTAACTTTAAAACTTTTTTATGAAAAATTTTTAATATTGATTTTTCTTATTAATTGCTATTATGATTATATAGTTATAATTTAGAAGAAAATATAAAATTGAAAAATAATGAGTTAGCAGAAATATTGAAATTTATGCAAGATACAATTAAGCAGAAAAATTATAAAAAACTTAAATAATGACAATAAGACTAATAATATAAAAATTAAATAAATACATATTATTAAATATTAAAAAAATATACTATTAATTATAATATATAATAAAAAACCGTCGGCACTCTATTAAAGAATACCAACGGTAATTTTATACATAAGTAAATATCTTTTAAGTATTGTTTAAGCAAGTGCTTTTTTAGCCGTTTCAACTACAGCCTCAAATGCTTTATAATCATCAATAGCTAAATTAGATAAAGCTTTTCTGTCAATAATAATATTAGCTTTTTTAAGTCCGTTAATGAACTTACTGTAAGATATGCCTAAAGGTCTGCAGGCTGCATTTATTCTTAAAGTCCATAATCTTCTCATCATTCTTTTTTTCTGTCTTCTGTCACGATAAGCGTATTTTAAACCTCTTATCACAGCTTCTTTAGCCTGTTTCATCTGCTTACTATGAGAACCATAGTAGCCTTTAGCCATCTTTAATATTTTTTTTACTTTTTTCTTTCTTACTACACCGCTAACTGCTCTCATTTTTATCTCCTTTATTATCTGCCGTAAGGCATTAATCTAGGCATTTCAGCCATATTAGTATCATCAGCTATTTTAGCTTTACGATACTTTCTTTTAGTATCAGGCCTTTTATTTAGAAATTTGTGGCTTCCAAATGCATGAGCAAATTTTACTTTACCTGTCTTAGAAAATCTAAAACGTTTCTTTGCACCGCTTTTTGTTTTTAATTTTTGTTTCATAAACTAATATCCTTTTTAATTATATTTACTGTATGCTCAATCTATGCGTATGATAAGTACGTATAGCTAGTGGGCTTTTAAATATCTGCCTTTTTTAATTAAAGCAATGATTATTTTTCATTAGCTTTTAAGAAGATTCTTTAGATTCTTTTTTAGCTGAAGAGCCTTCAGAATCGCTTTTCTTTGCCTTTATAGGATTAAGAACAGCAGATAAATTCTTACCTTCCAATTTGGCAGGCTTTTCTGCAGCAGCCTCATTCTCTAAATCATTTATAATTTTATTAATAAGGTCATAGCCAAATTCTGTATGAGCCATTTCTCTGCCTCTGAACATTATAGTAATTTTAACCTTATTACCTTCATCTAAGAATTCACGAATATGCTTCATCTTAAAGTTATAATCATGTATGCTTATTTGAGGACGCATCTTAATTTCTTTAAGCTGAACTAACTTCTGCTTTTTCTTAGCTTCTTTATTCTTCTTTTGAATATCAAATTTATACTTACCATAATTGATAATCTTACAAACAGGAGGTTCTGCTGTAGGAACTATCTCTACCAAATCTGAACCTTCCTCTTTGGCTAAAGCAAGAGCATCTTTAATACTCATTATACCAAGACTTCCTCTCTCATCATGCACAACTCTAACTTCAGGTGCAGTAATAAATTGATTAATTCTCTCTCCTTCTTTCTTTACTGTTGCCATTATTTAGCTACCTCATTTAGCAGTAAATATAGAATCATTCATTCTCTCCTTAGATTCTTTTTTGAGTTTTTCTATAAACTCATTTAAATCCATATCTTTAATTTCTTGTGAAGAACGCGTTCTTATAGATAATTTTCCGTTAGAAACTTCTTCTGCCCCTATTATAACTGTATATGGAGTTCTTTGCAAGCGGTATTTTTTAATCTTAGTGCCTAAATTATCATTTCCCTCATCAATTTCTACTCTAAATCCTGCATCTTTCAATATTTTAGCTATTTCATTAACTCTATCAATCTGAGTTTTTTCATTAAGTACATTAACTACAGCTACTTGTAAAGGCGATAGCCATAATGGGAATTTGCCGTTATAGTGCTCAACTAATATGCCTATAAAACGCTCCATTGAACCAAGTATAGCTCTATGAAGCATTACAGGAGTACGTTTTTTACCGTCTTTACCTTCATAGCTAATTTCAAATCTCATAGGAAGAGAAAAGTCTACCTGTAAAGTACCGCATTGCCAATTTCTGTCAAGAACATCTTTAATATTAAAGTCTATTTTAGGACCATAAAAAGCTCCGTCTCCTTCATTAACTTTATATGCTATGCCTAATTTATCCAAAGCATTAATTAATGATTTAGTGGCAAGCTCCCAAATCTCATCGCTTCCGATTGATTTAGCAGGTCTGGTAGAAACAAATATTTCAAAGTTCTCAAAACCAAAATCTTTATATACAGATAAATAATATTCAATAGTATTAATAATTTCATCGCCAAGCTGCTCTTCTGTACAGAATATATGAGCATCATCTTGAGTGAAAGCCCTTACTCTGAAAAGCCCATGCAAAGCTCCTGAAAGCTCATGCCTATGAACAAAACCTAATTCAGCAACTCTTAAAGGCAAATCTCTATAGCTATGTATATTAGAATTATATACTATTAATCCGCCTGGGCAATTCATAGGTTTTACAGCATATTTAGTTTCATCTATATCTGTAAAATACATATTTTCTTTATAATTATCCCAATGCCCGCTTCTATGCCATAATTCTTCATTGAGTATAGCAGGTGTTTTTATTTCAACATATCCGCGTTTATCATTTTCATTTCTTATATATGATTCAACTGCCTTATAAATGATCATTCCCCTAGGATGCCAAAAAGGAAATCCCGGACCTTCTTCGTGAAAACTAAACAAATTTAATTCTTTACCTAGTTTTCTATGATCTCTCTCTTTAGCTTCTTTGAGTTTTTTAAGATATTTATCTAATGATTCCTTACTTTCAAAAGCAGTGCCGTATATACGCGAAAGCATTTTATTATTAGAATCTCCTCTCCAATAGCTTCCTGCAACAGACATTAATTTATATGATTTTAAATATCCTGTTGAAGGAATATGAGGACCTCTGCAGAGATCTATAAAATCACCCTGCTCATAAAAAGATACTGTGTCGGCATTTATGCCTTCTATAATTTCAACTTTATAAGGTTCATTAGCTTTCTTAAAATATTCTAAAGCCTCATTTTTATTCATTACTTTTCTTATTACAGGTATATTCTCTTTGATGATTTTTTTCATTTCATCTTCAATTTTTGGCAAATCCTCTTCTGTAAACGGCTTTTCAGCATCAAAATCATAATAAAAACCGTCTTTAATAGCAGGACCTATAGTAACCTGAGTATTAGGATAAAGCCTTCTAACAGCCTGAGCCATTAAATGACTCGCAGAATGCCTTAATATTTCAATTCCCTCATCTGAGGTGTTAAGTATCAATTCTAAACTGCCGTCTGTTTCAGGCGTATATGTAAGGTCAACTTGTATTCCGTTAAATTTAGCAGCTACTGCATCTTTAGAATCTTTTTTAGCATTTTGTTTAAGGAAGTCTAATAAAGACTCTCCTTCAGACAAGTCATAAGACTGTCCTAAATAATTAATTTTTGACATTATAACACCTCTTGAATTGATACTAATTATTATTATTAATAAAAATAATTCTAATATATTAACATATTTATACATTATAGTCAATTATATATAAATTATTTTTTAGTTATTATAAGTTTTTAATTAGAATAAGTATTGCAAGCTGTATGTTATTTAAATATAATTTAAATCATAATTAATATAGATATTCAATAAATATAATGCAGAAAATAATATAAAAAAACTTAATAAAAAATATTAACTAAATAAAATTCAATATCCATATACATTAGTTTTTATATTTTTTGCTTTACTTTTTTTATTTATAAATATATACTGCTTAAAGTGTACAATCGTATTTGTTTTAATATTTGCTTAATCTTAAGCAAGCAATAATCTATTTAAATTAATAATTATATTGTACTATATCTAGGAGTATCATTATGTTTAAAAAAACAAGTAATCTAACTTTTAAAATGCCTTTTAATATTATCATTATAACAACAGTTATTATTGTAGCTATAATGTTTATATCTGTAGAAATTTCAAACAGTATCATAACAAATAAAACGATATCAGATTTTGAATCGACTTTGACAGCATATACTTTTGCAATAGATAATTGGGTAGAAAATCAAATAACAATAGCAAAATTTTATGCTTCCATACCAAATATAATTAATTATTCAAAATCTGCTGATTGGGATAATTATAATGAAGTATTACATCTTTTAAAAAGTATTATGAGACAAAATGAATATGTTATAGATATAGGCATTACAGATTTAAATGGAGTAATCAAATTTGATACTTCAGGAGATAAAAGCGTATACGGACTTGTATTAAAAGACTTACAGCCTTCTACTTGGAAAAGATTTATAGAACAAAATTATGATTCTGCTATGGCATACGATATTTCATATTCAGTTACCACTCAAAAAAACAGTATAATTGTAATGGCAGGCATAAAATCTGATAATCAATCTATAGGAATATTATATGCTATGCTGGACTGGGATAAAATTATGAAGCAGATAATGTCTAATATAAACTTAGATAAAGGTGCAGATTTTTCCATAATAAGCGATACATTAGAAATTATAGGAAATAAAGATGATAAATTAATAAAGACAAAAGCTGATAACAGTTATAATTTTATTAATAAAAATAGATTAGGTTATGAAACTATTAAAATAAATAATGAGAAAACTAAAGTATTTTATAGTAAATTAAATACTCAGTCTTGGTATACTACCATATCTATATCTGATAAGCAGGTATATTTAGAAAGCAATAAAATGCTTTTAATAAATATTATAATAGGCGTTTTAGGTATAATTTCATTATTTATTTTTATATATTTATTTGCAAAATCTATAACCAATCCGTTAAAATATATATTAGAAGAATCTAAAATGATAAGTCAGGGAAATTTAAGAGGTAACTTACCTGAAAATATAAAAAATAGAAAAGATGAATTAGGAGAAATGTCAAAATATTTTTCTCAAATGCAAATACAATTATCTGATATAATATCAAGTATTAATGAGACATCAGATTTGATACTGCAGGATTCTAGTCAAATGTTTAATGGAAATGAAAATTTATCAAGAAGAGTTGAGGAATCAGCTGCAAGCTTAGAAGAAACAGCTTCATCTATGGAAGAGTTTTCATCTGGAATAAAAAATTCTACAGAAAACTCAAAAGAATTTTCAGAGATTATGAAAGAAGCTAATAAATCTATACAGCAGGCAAGCTCTATAATATCAATGACAACTAAAAATATAGAAGAGGTAAATGAGTCAAGTACAAAGATAAAAGATATTACAAAGATGATAGAAGATATTGCATTTCAAACAAATATACTTGCTCTTAATGCTGCAGTTGAGGCGGCAAGAGCTGGGGAACAGGGTAAAGGATTTGCTGTTGTGGCTTCTGAGGTGAGGAATTTAGCACAGAATTCGCAGTCATCAGTTAAAGAAATTACAGGGCTGATAGATGATTCTGTAGAAAAAATTAATAAAGCTACTGATTCAGTTATAGAATCAAGAGAAATATTTTCTCAATTAGAAGAAAAAATTAAAAATGCTTCAAATTTATTAGCTATCATTAATAGTACAATGGAAGAACAGGCAATAGGAGTGCAGGAAGTTAATATTGCTATATCAAGAATGGATAATGTTACTCAGCAAAATGCAAATTTAGCAAGCGAAGCTACAGAATTAGCAAAAGAGCTTCAAAATAATGCCTATAAACTTAAAGACAAGGTAAGCTATTTTAATAATTAGTAATCACATAAATTTGATGAAATATTAAATTTCACTTTATAGATTAATATTAAAATAACTGCGGTAATAAAATAAAATTGTGCAAATCTAAAGAGTTCAATGAGAAAATTAGCTTTTTTAAATTTTAATTTATATTTATAAAAAGTTTTAGTATTTTTATTGAAAAATTATTACTTTTACTATATTATTATATGTGAGTATTTTTTTAATTTTAATAAAAGAACTAAGGAGAAATAATTATGGTTAAATTCTCAGATTTAGGTCTTGTTAATAGCAGAGACCTTTTTAAAAAAGCTGTAAGCGGCGGGTATGCCATACCTGCATTTAACTTTAATAATATGGAACAACTTCAAGCTATAGTACAAGCCTGTGTTGAAACTAAAAGCCCTGTTATCATTCAAGTTTCTTCAGGAGCTAGAAAATATGCTAATCAAACTTTACTTAGATATATGGCTCAGGGTGCTGTTGAATATGCTAAAGAATTAGGAGTTAATGTGCCTATAGTACTGCATTTAGATCATGGAGACAGTTTAGAACTTTGCAAAAGCTGTATAGAATATGGTTTTTCTTCTGTTATGATAGACGGAAGCCATCATGATTATGAAAAAAATGTAGAATTAACTAAAAGCGTTGTTGAATATGCTCATAAATATGATGTTACTGTTGAAGGGGAATTAGGAGTTCTTGCAGGTGTTGAAGATGATGTTGTAGCTGAACATCATACTTATACTCAGCCTGAAGAGGTAGAAGATTTTGTTAAAAAAACAGGAGTTGATTCTCTTGCCATTTCTATAGGTACTAGTCATGGTGCTTATAAATTTAAGCCAGGGCAGAATCCTCAAATCAGATTGGATATTCTTAAAGAAATTGAGAAAAAAATTCCCGGATTTCCTATTGTGCTTCACGGTTCTTCAAGCGTGCCTCAGGAATATGTCAAAATCATTAATGAAAACGGCGGTAAATTAGATGATGCTATAGGTATTCCTGAAGAGCAGTTAAGAGAGGCTTCTAAAAGTGCTGTTTGCAAAATCAATATTGACAGTGATTCAAGACTTGCTATGACTGCTGCTATTAGAAAAGTATTCAATGATGATCCTAAAGAATTTGATCCTAGAAAATATTTAGGACCTGCACGCGATGAGATGAAAAAACTTTATATGCATAAAATCATTAATGTATTAGGTTCTAATAATCAAATATAAAAATAAAATATTTTAATAAAAGGAGATACTGTGGGAAAACAGCATAGAAAAATAGTTAAGCGTAAAAGAGCTTTAAGAAGAATTAAAAGACAAAAAGAAGCTTTAAATGCTAAAACTAAGTAAATTAAAATATTAAGGGTATAGGATAATTCTTATGCCCTTAATTTTTTATTTAAAAGGACATAAAAATGAAAAAGTATATATTAATATTATTATCGGCTTTATTTATATCATGCATAAAGCAAATAGATAAATCTCCTTTAGCTCTTCAAACAGATTTTGGAAAAAAAGATAATGCTGTTGCTAGTATGTATGGTACAGCATTAACGGTAGATAAAGATTTAAAAATTTATGATCTAACTCATGAAATACCGGTATTCAATATTTGGGAGGCTGCGTTAAGATTGAATCAAACTGCAAGATACTGGCCTGAAAATACTGTATTCGTAAATGTTGTAGACCCAAAAGTAGGAACTGACAGAAAATCTGTTGTGATGAAAACTTCAAATAATTATTATTTTGTAACTCCTGATAACGGGGCATTAACTTTTGTTGCTGAAAGTTTTGGTATAGAAGAGGTAAGAGAAATAGATGAGGCTGTTAATAGACTTACAAACTCTAAAGAATCATACACTTTTTACGGAAGAGATGTTTATGTATATACAGGTGCAAAATTAGCTTCAAAAAAGATGACTTTTGAAGAGGTAGGAAAATCACTAGGAACAAATATAACAAAAATAGAATATGAAAAACCTAGATTTGAAAATAATGAATTTTATGCTAATATACCTATACTCGATATTCAATATGGTAATATTTGGTCATCATTACCTCGCGATTTAATGCTTGATAACGGCGTAGATGTTGGAGATATATTAAATGTATCAATATATGATAATAAAACTTTAATATGGAATGGAGATGTTAAACTGGTTAATACTTTCGGCGATGTTCCTGAAGGAGATAATATGGCTTATTTTAATTCTGAATTAAATTTCTCTATTGCTGTTAATATGGGAAACTTCTCTGAAAAATATAAAGTTTACAGCGGTCCTAATTGGAGCATCAAGATAATAAAAAAATAATGAGTTTAAAATAAAAATTATTAGTTTAATATAAATTAATAAAAATATTAAAAAGATTGCGGGCATATAAATAGATAAAGTCAGCAGACAATTTTTAATAATAATATAAAACAATTATGGCAAGAAGAAAAAAGAAAAAATCATCGCCTATAGTAGTTATACTTTTTATTTTATTAATAACTGCAGTATACTATTACTATAATGAAAATGAAATACATAAAGAAACTAAAAGTGAAGCTTCGTCAATATACAGATATAATAGAGATGATTGGGGAAGTTGGATAGATGAAGATAATGACGGACTTAATACAAGAAATGAAGTATTAGCAAGAGAATCTTTAACAAAACCTTTAATATCAAATAATAGAGTAATATCTGGAAAATGGTATGATAAGTTTACAGGAAAATATTTTACTAATGCAGGAGATTTGGACATAGATCATTTAGTGCCTTTAAAAAATGCCCATATAAGCGGTGCTAGTAATTGGAGTAAAGAAAAGAAAAATGAATATTATAATTATTTAAAAAATAATAATCATTTAATAGCTGTATCAAAAGGAGCAAACCGTTCTAAAGGCGATAAATCTCCTCTTGAATGGCTTCCTTCTAATGAAGAATATCAATGCGAGTATATACGAGAATGGTATAAAATAAAAACTGATTGGGGACTTACAATAGAAGAAGGTTTTGATGAAGTTTCAAATAGAGTTTGTAAAGGAAAATAGTTACTCATAAAACAATATAATTAAATCTATTATTAGTCATATCTATAATTTCATTTTTATAATTATCATTCATTATAAAAATTATACTATCATCATCTAATTTATATTTTATATCATTATATGATTCTATTATTCCATAATTACTTGTATCTGATATTAAAGGCATAAATTTATATAATTTATACGGATTTATATCAACAAAATAGTCAACTTTGGTTTTTACATTATTTAAAAAAATAGAAAATATTACACCCTTAGAAGCACATCCCCATATAACAGTTTTTGATTTAGTATTTTTTATAATATCATTACAATAATAAAATTTAGATAAAAAATTTTTATTTAATATAAAATCTTCAGTTTTTACAGGTAATTTTAAACTGCTAAGTTCTGCTACTAAATATATATACTGCTTATTAAAAAAACTATCTATAACCAATATATTATCAAACATATTAATAAAATCTATTTCTCTGAAATAATTTACATGTTCATAATAAAAATCAAAGAATGTACAATTTTCATTAATATATTCTAAACTTGGAACCTCAATATAAATCAATGAATTATTATTATCTATTTTTTTTAAATTATATAAAAAATTATACGGATCTTGTATATGCTCTAATACATGTCTTAAAATAAATGCATTATATTCTCTTGAATTATTCTCATTGTAATATTCTTTTTTTATTCTTTCATTATTGCCTATATATGTCGGATCCATACCATATATATCAAATCCGTATTTTAAAAGTAATTCTAAAAAATAACCATCTCCGCATCCTATTTCCAAAATTTTTCTATTTATAAAATATTTTTGTATAATATTTTTTACTTCAAAAATATGTTTTTTAAATACATCGCTAAAATGCTGTTCATTGTGATAATTTTCTTGATAATCAATAATATCAGACTTAAATTTATTATTATATATCAATCCTGTATTTTCATCTTGCACTATCTCTATATCAATTACTTTACAATTCATAGCTTCGTATGCTGTATTATATACTACATTCTGAAATATTGGATAATTTTTAGATTTAAATATTGATGCCATAATATTCCCAATAATAAGGATTATGTTAAATTTAATAATAAAAAATACATAATAATATACTATTGAAATACTATTTTTTAATTGATAAAACACATAAAAGTAATTATATTTTATAATATAATTACTTTACTTTTTATATAAAAAAGTATATAATGATAAATGGTATTATTTATGTAAGAATGTTCTAATGATTACATTAATTTAATCATTAGTATTTTATTACAATAAAATTAATTTACTTAATCCTTATTATAGGAATATTTTATGTATAAAACTTATAAAAGTTATAATTAAATAAATATTTTTAATTATTTTTTTAGAATATATTTATCAATATTTTTTACATGCTCTTCATAGGTAACAGAAAAAGCATGTTTTCCCGTACCGTCAGCAACAAAGAAAATATAGTCTGTATCTGCAGGATTCAAAGCAGCTTCTATAGCCTTAGCTCCTGATGAACATATAGGTCCTGGGGGAAGCCCTTTATTTTTATATGTATTATAAGGATGCTCCATACGCAAGTCAGAATATCTGAGATTTGGCTTTTCTATATAATCTCCTTTTGTCAAAGTCATAGCATATATAGTTGTAGGATCTGCTTCTAATCTTTTATCTATTTTTAAACGATTATAGTATACAGATGATATTAATTTAGGATCATCAAGAGGTCCCATTTCCTTTTCTACTATTGATGCCATAGTTAATATTTCATGTATATTATACCCTATTTTCTGAGCCCTGTCTTGCAAATCAGGAAACTTCTTATATAAAGAATCTATCATATATATCACTAATGTTCTAACTGAATTACCTTTAATTATATAATAGGTAGAAGGAAATATATACCCCTCAACACTATCAGCAGGAATATTATACTGCTGTAATATCTCTTTATCATGACAAACTTCCAAGAACTCTTTTTTAGTAGTAAATTCCTGCTCTTCTAAATATGCACCTATTTCATAAATATTTTTACCTTCAGCAATAGTTAATTTCACCATAGCCTGTTTTTTTCCGCTATTTAGATACTTCATAATATCTATCATACTCATACTTCTATCAATTTCATAATATCCGCTTAAAAGTTTTCTATCATATTTAAGATATTTAGCAAAAATAACAAATATTTTAGAGTTTCTTATAAGTCCCTGAAGCTCTAATTTATTAGCTATTGAATAAGCACCCTCTCCCTGCTTTATTTCAAAATATACTTTTTCTTTATCTCCTCCTACAGGACTAATCATATATTGTATAAATGATACAGATAAAGCCGATATTACTGCCGTAAATATTATTAATATGATAAATATTTTTTTCATAACTTTTTCTCTTAAATTATTTTTATAAAACAAATAATCAATATTATTATTTTTCTATATTAGAATGAATATCATTTAAAGATACTTCTTTTTCCTCTGTGCTGTCCATATTTTTTAATCTGCACATTCCTTTTTTTAATTCATCTTCTCCAAGCACTAAAATATATTTTGCATTTCTTTTATTAGCATATTTAAATTGACTTTTAATAGATTTAGCAGAAAAACCATAATCACAGCTTATATTATTCGCCCTTAATTTCTGCATAATTTTTAAAACTTCATTTTCAGTTTCTTTGAATGCCACTATAAAAACATCAAGCCTTTCGCTTATAATATTATTTTGATTTTCTAATATAATTAAAAGCCTTTCAATACCCATAGCACTTCCTACAGCAGGTATATCTTTTCCATTATTAAAAAGCCCAATCAAATTATCATATCTTCCGCCGCCAAGTACAGCACTTTGCGCCCCCAAAGCATCAGTCTGAACTTCAAAAGCAGTTTTTGTATAATAATCTAAGCCCCTAACAAGCGTATTAGAAACTGTAAAACTCTGCCCTATTCTAGTAAGCTCTTCACATAATCTATCAAAATGCTCTTTACATTCATCGCATACATAATCATAAAATTTCGGTATATCTTTTATGATTTCTCTGCATCTGTCATTTTTGCAGTCTAATATTCTAAGTATATTGATATCGTATCTTCTCTGACATGTTTCGCAAAGCTCATCTTTTTTATTTCCTATAGCCTCTTTTAAAGCATTATTATAAGAAGGCTTACATTTAGAACAGCCTACAGTATTTATCAAAAGATTAACATTATCAATACCAAATTCTTTTAATATATTTATATTAAGAAGTATAATTTCAGCATCTATCAAAGGAGAAGAACTCCCTATGCATTCTGCACCGAATTGATTGAATTCTCTGTATCTGCCTTTCTGCGGACGCTCTGCTCTATACATAGTGCCTAAATAGAATAACTTATTTACAGCAAACTCATTTTGCATAGAGTTTTCAATATAAGCTCTGGCTACAGAAGCAGTACCCTCAGGTCTTAAAGTAAGAGAACGCCCTCCTCTATCTTCAAATGTAAACATCTCTTTTCCTACAATATCAGTACCCTCTCCTATTCCTCTAGTAAAAAGTTCAGTATACTCAAATAACGGAGTTCTTATTCTTCCATATCCATAAAGCTTTACTATATTTTTTATTTTATTTTCTATAAACTCAAGATTTTTAGATGAATCATAAAAAAAATCATTTGTACCGCGAGGTTTTTTTATATTTAACATTTGAATATCCCTAATTATATATTTTTTTTAATTTAAAATCTCTTCTGTTTTACTGCTTCCTGCTTTTGATGCAGCTTTCGGAGGCTCATATATAGGTTTGGACTTACCCACAGCTCTAATACCTTTAATTTTTTCCCTATACGAAGGCATATCAGATAAATCTCTGAAAACTGTAGAAGAATAATCTAATATCTGCGTATTGTCTGCTTTTGATGATAATATATTTATAAATTCATTTATCTGAGTATTATCAGCAACGCCTATCTTACTTCTCCAATAAAGTACAGTGGGATAATATCTATGATTTTCCGTAAGAGAAGAGCCTACTTCTGCAAACATCTTATCAGCTTCATATAAATCATTATAAGCAAATAAATTAACAGCACCTAAATAAAGTCTGGTTCTCATTAAAAGATTAGAATTATCCTTTTTATTGTATGCAAATGTTAAATCAGATTTAGCCTGAGCTGCAAATTCTTCAGATCTTCTTCCGTCATTTAAAAACCTTGAATAATAAGCTACACCCCTATAATATGTATATTCCTCTACAGATATTCCCATATACTCATTATAAGGATTAGTATTAAACCATTCAGCTGCTGCTTTAGAAGGTCTTTCTAATACTTTTCTTATTATATATCTGGTATTTTCAGCATTACTGTCATATTTATTAGCAGGAGTATTTTCCTTTCCAACTGTAAGAGAAATATCTTCATTTTTATCCTCTTTCGGTGAAATATTTTCTGCATTTTCAGGAGATATTTGATCCTGTATTATTATAGAAAATAAATTATATTTGTTTTTTTCTACTTTAACGCTGTTAGTATATAATTTATCCCCAAAAGATATATAAACTTCATACATACCTTCAAAAACTTCAATTACAAAATTAGTAGAAATTTCTGTATTGAATGAATAATCTTCTATATCAATAGCTATAGGTCCGTTATTAGGATTTTTATCTATTAAGATAGTCAGAGGATATAAAACATTATTTTCTGTTTGCTCATTTGAAGGTGCAGCAATTTCTTTAGGCTCTTTTGTTCCTCTTAATATATTAGTTTTATACTCTATTGTTTCAGGGTCTTCTATAACTATATCATCAGCAGCCTTACTTTCTCCTGCATGTATTATTCTATTAGAAGCATTTTCAGGAGTTTTTTCTCTTTTAGCTATATTCTGCAGATTATCTAATTCTTCTTTTTCTTCAGGAGCTATATCTGTTTTTATTAAATCTTCTTCAATATCCTTTTTTTCTTCTATTTCTTTTTCTATATCATCAATTTCCTTAGAAGGAGAATATCTTTCAAAAGTATAAAATTTCTGCGATGTATATACAGAAAGTCCATCTTCTTCTGGGAGTATAGGAATAGAATTTTTTATTAATGTGTATATATCCATATTTGAAGTAGTCCATTCATAAACCTTCTGAGTCATATTTTCAGGGGATTTTAATTTTTTCATCATCTCATTAATAGTTCTATTTTCCCCTAAAAAATAATCATATATAACATTATCAGGATTTCTAGCTAGTATATTCAAAGTTTCATAATAAGATTCATAAACTGTAGGAGTAATATAGCTTAAATACATAGTCCAATATATTGCTGTAGCATAATTAGGGTTTGAAGTTTTGCAATTATCAGCATAATATTTAAATATTCTTGCAGGCAGTTCCTTATCGCCGGGTAAAATTGTAAGTATGCCTCCTATATATAAAAATGCTCTGTCATTATAGGAATATACAGGATCATTAGGAAGTTCTAAGGCTTGTCTGAAATCGCTTGCCGCTCTATTAACTTCTGTTCTGGCTCCTCTAAACTTAACAAATGATAAATATCTGCTTACTCCTCTATAAAAATCAAAAACATATCTATTAACTCCGTATTCATCTGAATAGGAATTTTTTTTGAACCATTCTATAGATCTTTTTGGAGATTTTTCCTGCAAATCTTCTATATATTCTGGAAATGTTATATTATTTTGTGAAAATAAAGGCAATGATAATAGCAGTATAAACGAAATAAAAATAATCTTTTTCATTGTTGTTATCTCCAAGCATCTTTAACTATTCTTTAAAATATCGACATTTGTTAAAAAACTTAATATATTTTAATATAAAAAAATATAATATCAAGTATATAGTATCTGCATTATCTGCATATTTCAATAATATAATATTTATTAAAAAATCATAAACTTAAATATTAATTTATATAATAAAAATCATCTGAAGGTATTTTATCTCCTATAAGTTTTTTATCAAAATTATAAATAAAATTATAATAGTTATTTAAAGCAAATTTCATTTCTTCACCGCTGTAAAAAGTAATACCCATTCTGTCCAAGCCATAAACAGCCGCCTTAGGATTAATTATAATAGAAGTTTTTTTAATAAGATTTTCTATTTCATCTCTATTATTTAAAATATAAAAAGCGGATTTTCTATACTCCTCTAAAATCTCTTTTAAAAGATATTTATTTTGATTTATAAAACTATTTTTAACAATAAGCACAGATACAGGATAATCTTCTATATATTCAGACATCTCAACTACTATATGCATATCTTTATTTTCAAGCATAGCCGATGATAAAAAAGGTTCAGGAAGTATTGCTATATCAGCATTTTTTGACGCTGCCGCTTTTGCTAAATAAGGATTGCTGAAAGAATAATTTATATTAACATTTTCAATTCTTTCTTTTGATATCAAATATTGAAGCATTAAATCAGGTACCGCTAATTTAGAACCGCAGTAAATTGTTTTATTTTTTAAATCATTTATAGTTTGTATTTTTTTATTTGCTGATACTATAAAAAGTTTAGTTTCTGATACTACAGCTAAAGCTTTATATTGAAGTTTTCTATTAAATATTATAGCAGCCATATTTGAAGGAATTGCTGCAATATCCGCTTCTCCTTTTATTATAGATGAAAGCATATTTTCAGGAGAGTTTATAATTTTTATATCTATATTTTTATAATCATTAATCATTTTCAGTCCGCCTATTGCTGTAGGACCGTTTAGTAAATGCATTTGATAAGAATATGAAATATTTATAAAAATAAATATTATTAATACTATATATATTATATTTCTCATTTCAAAGCCTTTATAAATATAATTTTTTTTCTACTATATAATCATAAACTTTCTTTTTAACAAAATATCTAAAACCATTTTTTTCTTTTATTCTTTTTCTTATAATGCTGGATGATATATCTATACGGGGAGAGATTATCACTTTTATATTATATTTTTCTATATTATCTTTATATAAATTATCATTATCCTCTCTATTTACAGCTATGATATTAGAAATTTCAGATATTTTTTCAGCTTCTCTCCATTTATGAAAATCCCTTATTAAGTCAGCACCTATTATAAGCCCGATTTTCCCTTCTATATTTTTATAATTCTCATATAAATAATTCAAAGTATTAATTGTATATGAAACTTCATTATTATTTAATTCATATTCATCTAATAAAAATCTCTCATCATACTCTATAGAAAGCTTAAGCATATTTAGTCTATCCTGATTCGATGCTTCATTGCTTATCTTTTTATGAGGCGGAATTTTAGCAGGTATAAACACAGCATTATCATAATCACAATTAGTAATTACAGTATCTGCCAATATTAAATGTCCTAAATGCGGCGGATCAAAAGTACCGCCAAGTATAGCTATTTTCATTTACATACCATAAATTATAAATTATATATATTCTAATATTTTTGATATAATTTTCAAGATATTGTTTACATAAAATAAAAATTAATATATGATAACAATAAATAATTTAAGATATAAAATATATCCTAATAAAAATAAAAAATTATTATTTATAAAAAGGTTTTCTGAATAAAGAACATAAATGTTTTACATTTGCAGAAATAAATAATATAAAAAAAAATTGTCTTTACTTTTTATGCTTTTATTATAAAATATACTTATGATTAAGAAATATTTTAATGTTTTAAACGACTATTTTATTAGATATCTTTTTGCTAAAGAGGGACATGAGGATATACTAAAAGATCTTATTAATTCGGTAAGAATAGATTCTAATCAAGAGCCTTTTGAATATATTGAGGTTCTTAATAGCTTTAACTTAAAAGAGAATGTTTTAGACAAAGAGTCCATAGTGGATGTTAAAGCGAAAACAAAATCAGGCGAAACTATAATTATAGAAATACAAAGAATAGGAAATCAGTCATTCATATACAGAAGTTTGTACTATTGGGCTAAAAGCTATTATACAAATCTGAAATCTAAAGATATATATTCGGATTTAACTCCTGTTATAAGCATTAATATTTTAGATTTTAATTTAATAAAAGATTCAGATAAACCTCATAGCTGTTATTTTATAAAAGAGCTGGAAACCAATCATATACTAACTAATCATTTGGAAATTCATTTTTTGGAATTGAAAAAATTTAGTAATGACAATAATAATTTGTACGAGGGTTTATCAGATTGGTTTAAGTTTTTAAATTCAAAAGATAAGTTGGAGGATA
>NZ_CAJTQJ010000001.1:169579-170938 GCF_910578695.1 uncultured Brachyspira sp. | reverse complement strand
ACTTTATTATATTTCATATATAATATTATACTAAATATATAATAATTTGTCAAAAAATAATCATAAAAGTAAAGTTTATTAAATTTATATATTTTTAATAATAAATTATATATTTTCAATAAAAAAAGGACTTGACTGAAAATAGCCAAGCCCTAGTATAGTCAAATTAATAATAATTATTGAGCACCGTTAAGAGAAGGTAAATACCAAGTAATACCTGTAGTAGCATTAAATTTAACAGGAGGTTGTCCAGTAGTGGTACTATTATTAACATCCATCTCAAAATACCATTCCAAGTCTTGAACAGGTCTTATATAAAGTTCTGTATAAGCTCCCCAAGAAAGTGTATGAGATATTTTAGAATCAGTAGCAGGTGCACCTCCTGAGGATTTTTCTTTTCCTTTATAAGAAGCTTTATAACCTAAAGAAGGCTCAAGATAGAAATTTACTATATCGCTGCTGGCAGACATACCCAATACAAATTCAGCTTTTACATCATAAGGGTTTTTATCCCATTCTTTTTTATTATTTAATACAAACGGATTACCTTCATTATATTTAATAGCATCTCCAGCTCTTACTGTTTTATTTTCTTCAACTAAAGCTGTATTAAAGTCAACTCTTACAAAAGGATTAATACCTACATTTCCTACAGTAGTATTTAAGAAATAAAATCTAGCTTGGAAGCCTACTGACTGAGCAAAATAATTTTCAATATTATCATCAGTAATTTTATTCTTATATCCAGCTTGTCCGTATCTGAAATATACTCTGATTTGATTGAAAGCATCTATTCCTGTATAGTATCTTATCTGCACATCAGTACTTATGCCCATATAATCTGTTTCTGTATTTATTGGAATACCTGAATCATCTACTTTATTGAAAGGATTTTTAGAAACTGCTATTTGTACAGGAACAGCTATTCTCAAATTATTATTTAATGCATTTATCATTAATACAGGAGTATGAACGCCTAATCTGGCATTTTGATAAGTATAATTATATCCTAATCCTACGCCTATAATATCAGAAGTATATCCTATACCTGCCGAAATAGTTGTGTCTAAATCTACTTTTCCTGTTTCTCCTGAAAGTATACTACCTATTGTAGTAGGAACAGCTTGGGATCTAAAGCCGAAAGTACCTTTGATTGTTCCATTTCCTAAAACGAAGCCTAATTGATCCATTCTAGCTCTGAACTGGTTTCCATGTACTAAGAAATCTATCCAAGAATCCCTGTCTCCGTACATACCGAATGCTGAAACTGATGTTATTAGTAAAGAAACTGTTACAGCAAACATCATTTTCACTTTTTTGCTAACTTTAATCATAAGTTATCTCCTAATTTTTTTTATA
>NZ_CAJTQJ010000001.1:159955-169485 GCF_910578695.1 uncultured Brachyspira sp. | reverse complement strand
AAACATCATTTTCACTTTTTTGCTAACTTTAATCATAAGTTATCTCCTAATTTTTTTTATACTATTACTCTTAAACGAGTAGAAGTATCGATTAATAACAGCTGAACAAATTTCTTTGCTCAGCCTTGAAAAAATTTTTATTAACTACAAGTATTGTAAAAAAAAAAAAAACAATATGAAAATATGATTTTTTTATTAAAAATATAAAAATAAACAGACTAGATTAAAGAATTTATTTTATAATTTTTGTAAAACTAAGTATGTCTTTATTTTCAAAATATGCATATAATTAAATTTAATTAAAACCCTTATTGATTTTTTATTTATTTATTTATATTATTAGCTAATGGATAATAAAAATAATATAGATTATAAAAACATAAATAGATGGCGTCTTATTTTAGGAAGTTTTGCTGAGGATAATATAGAGCTTGATAATGAATACTATGAAATAGATACTGCATTAGATTTTTTATATGACAGAGAATACAGCAAAGAATCAGGATATGCAGATTTTGACAGTGAAAATGAATATAGAGGAGGAAAAGAAAAAAGTTCTTTGACTGTTCCTATTTGGGTATCAAAGATAAAAAAATTATTCCCAAAAAAAACTGTTGAAATAATGCAGGCTCAGGCATTAGAGAAATATAATCTTACAGAAATGCTTACCGATGAGAATATTTTAAAAGAGATGGAGCCTAATATGGAGCTTTTAAAAAATATTCTTACATTCAAAGATATGATGAGCGGAAATGTAAAGAAACTTGCTTATGATATAGTTAGAAAAGTTGTTGATGATATAAAAAAGAAAATGGAAAGCGATATAAAAAAAGTATTTTACGGCAAAAAACTTCCTAACTCATATACTCAAAATAAAATTTTTAAAAACCTTGATATAAAAAAAACTATAAGAAATAATTTAAAAAACTATAATATAGAAGATAAAACTATTTTTGTAGATAAATTATATTTCAATCAAAACATCAAAAAATATAATCCTTGGCATATTATAATATTAATAGATGAAAGCGGTTCAATGCTTAATTCTGTTATATATTCATCTATAATGGCATCTATATTTTCAAATCTGCCTTATTTATCGATTAAACTTGTAATATTTGATACTTCTATAGTTGATTTAAGCCATAGTGTAAAAGATCCTATAGATGTATTATTTAAAGTGCAGTTAGGAGGAGGAACTGATATAGTAATGGCTTTGGAATATGCTAAAAAAATTACAACTGCACCTGATAAAACAATAGTGCTTCTTATAAGCGATTTAATGGACAGTAATGATTATAGATATATGTATAAAAGTGCTATGGACATAATAGAATCAAGGTCTAAACTTTTTGTGCTTCCTGCTTTGGATTATAATGCTAATGAAAGCTATGATAAAAAAGCAGCCAAACAATTTGCAAAGATAGGAGCTAAAGTTGCTGCTATTACTCCTGATGAGCTTTCAAAATGGATAAGTACTGTAATTTCTTAAAATATTATATTAGACATTATATATATATAATAAGAGAGTATTTAAATAAACTTTATTTAAATACTCAGCCCATTATATTTTTATTTTAAAATTATAATTCTAAAATTTTATATAAAGCAAAATGCTATTTTTTAGAAGACTTTTCTGATTTATTTGATTTTTTTAGATTAAACATAAAATCAAATACCTCTTTTACATCTTTTACTGGGTGAAATGTAAGTCCTTTTTTAACATTTTCTGGAATCTCATCTAAATCTCTAGTATTTTCATAAGGTATTATAATATGCTTAATAAATCCTAGCCTTTTAGCTGCTATAGTTTTTTCTTTTAATCCGCCTATAGGAAGAACTTTTCCGTTTAGAGAAAGCTCTCCTGTCATAGCGGTATCATTTCTTATAACTTTATTCATAGCAAGAGAAAGCAAAGCAGTAGCCATAGTAATGCCTGCTGAAGGTCCGTCTTTTGGAGTAGCACCTTCTGGAATATGAAGATGAATTAGAGCATCATTAAAATAGTCTTCCCGAACACCGTAATTTTTTGCAGCACTTTTTACATAACTGTATGCTATATCCACGCTTTCGCTCATAACATCGCCAAGCTGTCCTGTTACCTGAATGCTTCCTGAATCTTTTTTCTCTGATACTTTAATTGATTCTATAGTAAGAGTTGCCCCTCCCATAGAAGTCCAAGCTAAACCTATAGAGTTTCCGGGCTTTAAATCCCTCTCTGTAAAATCTTCTATAAATATAGGTTTCTTCAAATATGCTTCTAAATCTTTTTCATCTATAATATAGCTGTAAGTTTCCTTATTATGCTCTACAATATCAGATGCGATTTTCCTGCATATTCTCTCTATTCTTCTCTCAAAATTTCTAACTCCCGCTTCTCTTGCATATCCGTCTATTATTTTACTTAATGCTTTATTTGTAAATTTTATGTTTTTTATATCAAGTCCGTGAGATTTAATTTGTCTAGGTATAATATATTTAGAAGCTATTTTTAATTTCTCTTCTAAAATATATCCTGAAAGCCTTATTACTTCCATTCTGTCAAGCAAAGGCTTCGGAATAGTATCTAAAGTATTAGCTGTTGTTATAAAAAGAACATTAGATAAATCAAAAGGCAAATCCAAATAATGATCTCTGAAAGATGAATTCTGCTCTGGGTCTAAAACTTCAAGCAATGCACTTGAAGGATCTCCCTGAAAGCTGCTTCCCAATTTATCAATTTCATCAAGCATAAGTACAGGATTCTTTACTTTTACTATCTTTAAAGCCTCTATAATCTTTCCGGGCATAGCACCTATATATGTTCTTCTATGTCCTTTGATTTCTGCCTCATCTCTCATACCTCCTAAAGAAAATCTGAAAAATGGTCTGTCTAATGCTTCGGCTATACTTTTTCCTATAGAAGTTTTACCAACTCCCGGAGGACCTACAAAACAGAGTATTGAAGATTTTTTATTAGGGTTTAACTTTCTTACAGCTAAAAACTCATATATCCTTTCTTTAACATCTTCAAGCCCATAATGATCTCTGTCTAATATTTTTCTGCTTTTAGGTATATCTTCTCTCTCTTTCTTTTCATTATTCCAAGGCAAAGCAAATAAAGTATCCAAATAATTTTTTGAAACAGTATATTCGGGAGAATGATTATCTATAAAAGAAATCTTTTCTATTTCATTTTCCATTCTTTCTTTAACTTCTTCTTCTACATTAAGCTTTTCAAGAATTTTTTTATACTTTTCTATATCTCTTTGCTTAGGGTCTGTATCATATCCCAATTCTTTTTTTATCTCTTTTAGCTGCTCTTTTAAGAAATATTCTCTTTGCTGCTTCTGAACCTTTGAATTAATGCTTCCTTGAATTTTCTGCTGTATTGCAGATATCTCTTTTTCTTTTTGTAAAAGTAAATGTACTTTCTCTAATCTTTCCTGAATATCAAAAGTTTCAAGTATTTCCTGCTGGCTTGCCCTCTCTACATTAAGCATAGAAGTAACAAAATCTGCCAATTTTCCGGGATCATCAACATTAACCATAGTAAGACGCATCTCTTCTGTAAAAAGAGGGTTATTCTCGCTTAATGACTTTACTTCCGAAAGCAAAGCTCTGATATAGGCTTTTATCTCATTAGCCTCTTTTTCATTATGAAAAGGTTCTGCATCAGGTATATAAAGAGGCTCTGCCCTTATAACAGGCTCAGAAGTTATAAATTTCATTATTTTATATCTTCGTATAGAATTTATAAGAAGATTAAGCCCTCCGTCAGGTAAATTTAATTTTTTAAATACTTTAACTACAACACCTACTTTATAAATTTCATCAATAGAAAGCGATTTATTTCCAGAAAATGTATCAGCAATATATAAATTAAGTCCTAAAAATCCGTCATTTTCAGCTATTGCCTTATTTACAGCATCAGCATGATGAGGAGGTATTGGAAACGGTGCATAAAGTCCGGGAAATAAGGGTTTTCCCATCACAGGTATAATTATTAATCTTGAAGGTAATTTATCTTCCACTATTGAAACTTTACTCTCTTCCTTGCTTTTATCTTCATTTTTTTCATTTTCTATATTTTTATTATCGCTATTTTTTTTATTATCTATATCTTTATTTAATTCATCTTCTTTTAATTTTTCGCTCATTAAAAACTCCTATTTGTTTTCATAGCATATAGTATTATATAATATAAAAATATATCTATATGTCAAATAAAATGATATTAAGAATATCATGCAATAATTATACCAATAATATTTAATTGTATAAGAAATATACATATAATAATAATTAATATATAAACAAAATACAATGATAATCAATTATTTTATTAGTATAAAGAATAAATATATTATTATATTGTTTAATAATAATACACTCAAAAATAATATTCTGTATTTAATTTATACTTAATTTGCATAAACTTCTTATAATAAAGGACATTATTTAAATTTTTATATATGTTTTTTAATCCACTCATAAACTTTTTTGAATTCTCTTTCTTCTCCTATATCTACAGGCTCATAATATTCTTTTTTGATTCCATTCTCTAAATAGTCCTGCTTTACTATATGATAAGGATAGTCATGGGGATATTTATATTTTTCACTGCTTTTTTTATCGAATGAAGCTGAATTATTGTCTTTTAAATAATTCGGTATTGAATAAAGTTCTCCGTTTCTTATATCTTTTATAGCTTTATTAATAGCATTATAAGCAGAATTTGATTTAGGGCATAATGACAAATATATAGCAGCTTCGGCTAAAGGTATTCTTCCTTCAGGCATACCTATAAAATCAATAATGCTTACAAGAGAGGCTGCAATATTCATAGCATTAGGCTCAGCAAGTCCTATATCTTCAGAAGCAAGTATGCATAATCTCCTTGCTATATATCTAGGGTCTTCCCCAGATTCAAGCATTCTAGCCAAATAGTAAATGGCAGCATTCGGATCGCTTCCCCTTACGCTTTTTATGAATGCACTTATAGTATTATAATGTTCTTCTTCATCAAAAGCTATTGACTGCTTGCTTGTAACATCTCTCACTATTTCTTCGGTGATTGTAAGTTTATCTTTAGTTTCATCTATTTGAGTTGCCATATATGATGCCTCAAGATATATAAAAGCCTTTCTAACATCGCCGTGAGAATAATGCACTATTAAGTTAACCGCTCCGTCTTCAACTGCAACATCATATTCTCCAAGTCCTCTTTTATCTGTAATTGCTTTTAATACAGCTTCTTTTATATCATTATCATCAAGATTTCTAAACTCAAAAAGCATTATACGGGAAAGAAGTGCATTATTAAGATAGAAATAAGGATTCAAAGTAGTGCTTCCTATAAGTATAACAGAACCGTTTTCTACAGCAGGAAGCAAAGCGTCCTGCTGGCTTTTATTAAATCTATGTATCTCATCTATAAAAAGTATAGTTTTTTTTCTATTTTCTAAATTTCTCTCCGCTTTTTTAATAGCTTCTCTTATTTCAGAAACATTTGAAAGTACAGCATTGAGTTTTATATATTCGCTTTTAGTTTTTTTTGCTATTATTGACGCTACTGTTGATTTTCCTACGCCGGGAGGACCAAAGAAAACCATAGATGTAATTTTATCATTATCTATCATTTTCCTTAAAGTTTTATCTTTATCTAATATATGATGCTGTCCGAAAACTTCTTCTATATTAAGAGGACGCATTCTTTCAGCCATAGGCTTGAAATTACTTACATTCTCTTCAAAATCAAACATTGAGTTTTTCAATATGTTCCTCTACAAGCGGTATATAATTCATAATATTTTCTATTCTTTCTTTTATTTCATATTCAAGCAAATCTGCTATTGATATATAATCTTCATTAGCAAAAGCATCTAAAACATTATTCATCATCTCATTAAAATCATTAATGGCATCGGTTAAAGTTACAGTATTTAGAGAAATTTGAGAATAATCAATAGAATAAATAAATGCCGCATTTGAAAGTATGCTGAATGCATAGCTTACTATACGCGAAAATTTTTCAGAATATATAAAAGCCTCTTTATCATTGCCTGACTGAAGTTTATTTACTATGGAATCTAATATATCTAATATTAAAGGAAGAAATTTAGGAAGACTTCCCACTTTATATAAAGCATTGCTTTCTGTAACATTAGCTGCAAATAAAAATATAGTATTTATTTTAGCTTCTTCCAAAACAAGCTGCATAGTAGGAAGCATTTTTTCATTTATAAAAGGCTTTAAATCATTATTAAAAAACTCATTAACTTTATCAATATTATCAGATATAGTATTTAATCTTTCTAATTTTACCTCAAGCATTTTTAATATATGTATAATTCCATAGGACTCTAAACTCATATTAAAAAGAAATATAGTTCTAGGTATGGAATCTAATACCCAATACATACCGTCTTTTAAATTATCTATATCCTTTTCATTTAAGGAATCTGTATTTAATATTTTTTCAATATACTCAGCAATAGACATAATAGAATATAAAGAATATTCTGCCTGACTTAATGCCTCTACCTCTATTTTTTGTATGCCTTCTATCGGTATAGTTTCATATTCTTCATCTATATAAGGCTGTAATTCCCTTTCATCTATAATAACTTTATTTATTAAGAAATCATTAGAATTGCACCATTCTTCTATAGGCTTTAAAATTTCATAAGCATTTGTTTCGTTTTCAAACATTACGGATAATTTCTTTCCATTTATATATATATTCATAATTAGGCACCATAAAATTTAGATTACAAAATCTTAATAATATTCGGATTTTATCAGCTATTAATGATTATTTTTTTAATTATTAATTAAATTAAAATATTATAGTGCTTATAATTTTATAAATTATTTTTTATTAACTTTATAAATTACTTTCTATTAATTCTGTCAATATAAAATAAAGATCTATATCATATTTTTGATAATTGTCATACATAATATTTAATATGCAAGATGAGGTATAATCAAATAATTCTTCTATATTGTCTATTATCTGTAAAATATCTTTTTTTTCGCTTTCGTTTATGATACCATTTTTGATATGAAAATCTGATATAATATTTTTTATTATTTTTATAGAATTATTATCATCATTATGAAAATTAGTTTTTATAGAATTATTAATTATTTTTCTGTATGATAAAAAGTTATCCAAATGAAATTTATTAAAATCTATATAGCTTTTTTTCTCTGTACTATATGAATATAAATTATATAAATCATTCAAATTAATATCCTGAAATAAAAAATTAATAAAATAACTTATATCTACTTTTTTAGCATTATAATAACTTTCATCTAGTACTATATCTTCATTACATTCATTGCAAAAGCCTAATGCATTATTATATATTTTTTTTATATCTATTTTATTTTCAAATGCTTTTTGTTTTAGAACTTCATTTTCAAATATAGAATTTTCAATTGTATAGTAATTATCTTGAAAATAATCATTCCATTTATTATAAAAATCATTCATATCAGTATCATCATTTTTAATTAAAGATTTATACTTATTTCTATAATGACGGTATTTATCTTTCATACCCATTTTTAAATATAATTCAGACATAACTTTATATGCATCAGGCTCATCATCTTTAAGCTCTAATGACTTTTTTAAATTAATTGATGCCTTTTTATAATTACCCAATTTAAAATAGCAGTCTCCAATCCATAAGAAAGTCATATAATTTTCTTCATTATAACTATTTAAGCTTACTGACTTTTCTAAATATTTTACAGCATCTTCATATTCGCTGTCCATATAATTTATATATCCTATCCAATGATATGCTAAATAATTATTATCATATTTATTATTTATATCTATAGATTTAAGCAAATAATGCATAGCATCTTTATAGCTTTCTAATTTAGCATAGCAAATACCAAGATATAAATAATTCAAATATTCATCATTTTGATAATCAGCAAGTTTAATAAAACAATTAAGTGATTCTTCAATATTATCATTATTCAAAGCAATATTTCTAGCCTTTTCAAAGCATTCATCTGATAAAGTATTTTCGTCTATAACTTTATTTAATAATCCTAAAGAAAACCAATTATTAAAATCATCATCTTTTAGTTTTACAGCCTCGCTTAAATGCTCTAATGCCTTATCATATAACTGAATTATAAAATATGCATTTCCTAAATAATATCTGCTTAGATAATCATCATCTTTTAATTTTACAGATTTATCTAAATATGTAATGGCTTTATTATAATTGCCTAATTGAAAATGGCAGAATCCTATATATCCGTATACTAAATAATCTTCAGAACCTAATGACATAGACAAATACATTAATGAATTATTATAATCTATATCATTAACTGCTGTTTTAGCGTATGTTATTCCAATCCATAGAGTATAATATTTATTACTATTGTCCAAATTGTATGCATTTTTAAAATATTCTAATGCTTCTTTATAAGCACCGAAACAATCATAGCATCTTCCTATATAGTATTTATATATTGCTTTATTTATATTGAATTTCTCTAATAATGAAGCTCTCACAAAATGCATCATAGATATATCATATTTTTTCAATTTATAGCTGCAGTATCCTGCTTTAAATATTGCTTCTATATTATTAGAGTTTATAGATAAAATATTATTGCATAAGGTAAATGCATCATTATAATTTTTATTTTTTATATGTTCATCTACTTCCTGTAAGTATTTATTAATATTTTTCATAATATTCTTTATTTTCTTTCAAAACTATCAAAACTATTGATTTCATATTATAAATGATAATTAAGAAATTTAAACCTCTTGTAAATAATTATATATATATTATCATAAAAAATGATGATTTTTTAAATATTATAATTAAAAATAATTATTGTAAATATATACAAAATTAGCAGAATATAATTTTTATAAATCTATGAACATAGAAGTTAAAGTAACAGCAGGGGCTAAATCCAACAGCTTTAAATTAGAGAATGGAGCTTATTCTATTCGTATTATGGCTAAGGCTATAGACGGTAAGGCTAATAAAGCTATAATTGATTTTTTATCTGATGAGCTTGATATTAAAAAAAGAGATATTGAAATTCTAAAGGGTGAAAAAAGCAGCAAGAAGCTTATAAGCATAAATACAGATAATGAAAAATTAGAAAAATATTTTAATAATAAAAATATATAAAAAATTTGTTCGTTAGTTACATCCTCCATTCTTTCATAAATATTATTATACAAAAAATAACTATAAAAGTAAAGTTTATTAAATTTATATATTTTTAATAATAAATTGGATATTTTCAATAAAAAAGGACTTGACTAAAAATAGCCAAGCCCTAGTATAGTCGTAAATTAATAATAATTATTGATTACCGCCTAAAGAAGGTAAATACCAAGTAATACCTGTAGTAGTTTCAAATAATACAGGTGGTAAATCAGCATTAGCTTTTTTATTAACATTACCATTAACATCCATCTCGAAGTACCATTCTAAGTCTTGAACAGGTCTTACATATAATTCAGCATAAGCTCCCCAGTTTAA
>NZ_CAJTQJ010000001.1:0-159855 GCF_910578695.1 uncultured Brachyspira sp. | reverse complement strand
GCATGAGTTGTAACTTGATCTGCTCCTTTGTATTTAGAAGAAACTACAGCATAACCTAAAGAAGGTTCAAAGTATAAAGAAACTGTATCGCTTGAAGCTGCTAAAGATAATACAGGCTTAACAAATACTTTGAATGGACTTACATCAT
Source organism: uncultured Brachyspira sp. (assembly GCF_910578695.1). Taxonomy (GTDB): domain Bacteria; phylum Spirochaetota; class Brachyspiria; order Brachyspirales; family Brachyspiraceae; genus Brachyspira. The sequence continues at coordinate 159,707 of NZ_CAJTQJ010000001.1, read as the reverse complement.
AAATATCTGATTGTTTTTGACCACCACTTAAACCTGAAATTCTGCCATGAGCAACATAGTTTTCTATAGTTCCGCCTTTTAATGCTGTATGATAATCTATTCTAACATAAGGATTAACAGTAACATTTCCTATTTGTGTTCTTAAGAAATATAACCTAACTTGGAAACCAAAAGCTTCTGAAGTATATTTAGTATCAACATCAGATGTGTTATTTCTATAATAGAAATATAATCTTATAGCATTGAAAGCATCTACACCTGTAAAATATCTTAATTGGATATTATTGAAAGCTATACCTGTATAGTTATCAGCATCTGCCACTTGTATAGGAGCTGCTATTCTTAAATTATTATTTAAAGCATTAAGAGCTAATACAGGAGTATGTACTTGCATATCTTTGTTGATGTAAGTGAAATTATATCCTAATCCAATACCTATCATATCAGAAGTATATCCTATACCAACTGAAACTGTAGGGCTGAAATCAGTAGGCTGATTAGTTGGAACATTTAAAATATTACCCATCCAGCCTGTGTTAGCTCTGAAGCCGAAAGTACCTTTGATTGTTCCGTTTCCTAAAACGAAGCCTAATTGATCCATTCTAGCTCTGAACTGGTTTCCATGAGTAAGGAAGTCAATCCAAGAATCGCCATAACCGTACATGCCAAATGCTGATGCACTTGCCATAGCAAGGAGCATCATAGTAGTTAATAAAAATTTTTTCATGTTTTTTTCTCCTAAATTTTAATAAAACATATTAGTAGTATACAAAAATATTATAAAATTGTCAATATTATGATATATTAAATTTATATAAATATATTTATTCATATATGTAAATATGTATTATATAAAAAATATGATTAATTACAGTATATTTTTTTACTAGTAATAAAAAACTAATTGTATGAGGTTTTATATCCTGCGATAATAAAATCATTTTTAGACACTAAAAAGCCGCTGTAAAAATTGAGTTTTTTATTATTGCTAATAAAATCTAATGTTAAAAAAATTATTAGTTTTTATTATTACTAATAAAAAACTTGTTCGTCAATAACTCCTATCGCTTTAAAAAAATTTATTTAATTCAATAATTACAAAATACAATATTTTATTAATTTAATTTAGCATAAAAGAATTTATGTGCCCCAAGAGGGTCGTAAATAACATTCGATAATTTTTTGCTTACTATAATCGGATCCGTATAAAAATAAAGAGGTATTAAAGCCATATCTTCCATAAGTATATCCTCAGCCTCATGCATAGCCTTCATTCTTATATCTTTATCTGCTGAAGACATAGCAAGCTTCAATTTATCATCATAAGCCTTATTAGAATAGCCTCCATTATTCTGTATGCTGTAACTTAAAAATACTCCTAAAAAACTCATAGGATCATTATAATCAGCTATCCAGCCATGACGGGCTATAACAAAATTTTTATCCTGTCTTGTAGTTTGAAAAACAGCCCATTCTTCCTGAGATATAGTAGAATCTATTGATAATTCTTCTTTCCACATCTGCTGTACTGCTTCAAATATCTGTATATGTTCTCCTGAATTAGATTTGAATTCTATAACAGGAAAGCCTGCTGCATTAGAATATCCTGCCTCTGCTAAAAGTCTTTTTGCCTCTTCAGCATTTTTCTTATAGTCTTCAGGCTTTATGCTGTAATAATCCCCTCCCAATTTTCTAAAATCATCATCAGAGTTTTCAGCATCATTAACACCATTAGGAACCCAAGCAGCTGCAGGAAGCTGTCCGCCCCTAGTCACATTTTCAACTAAATAATTTCTATCTATAGCCAAAGATAAAGCCCTGCGTATTCTTACATCTCTTAATATTTCATTGGTAATATTCAAGCAATAATAATATGTGCCCAAATAAGGAGATATATACATTAATCCCTCTTTTTTCAAATTCTCAATATCCTGAAGAGGAGGATTATTAGCAAAATGTATAGAGCCTTCTTTTAAAGCCGCAACTGCTGCAGTAGGGTTTTGCATAAGTATAAATACAAGTTTTTCAGGTATTATATTATCAGCATTCCAATAATTAGTATTTTTTTCCATAATAAGCCTATCATCAGTTCTTCTCTCTATCATAACAAAAGGTCCGTTGCCTATATAAGTTTCAGGAGAAAGAGTCCAATTATCGCCGTTTTCTTCTACAATATCTTTTCTAATAGGATAAAATGTAGGAAAAGCAGTTAATTCTAAAAAATAAGCTGTAGGAGAATTCAATTTTATTTCTAAAGTTTTTTCATCTATAGCCTTAATCCCCAATTCAGAAACAGACTTTTTACCGGAATTAATATCGATAGCATTAAGAACAGGCTCAAACTGATAAGCATATTCGCATGCTGTAATAGGATCAACTGCCCTCTGCCAAGCATAAACAAAATCTTCTGCTGTTATTTTTTTACCGTCAGACCATTTAGCATTATCTCTTATATAAAATGTATAAGTTAATCCGTCTTCGCTGATATCCCATCTCTCAGCAGCTCCGCCTATTATTTTATTATCCTTATCTCTAGTAGATAATCCCTCAAAAGCATGCTGAATATAAATACTTCCGTCTACAGTAGAGTTTAGTGCAGGGTCTATAGTTTTAGGTTCAGGTCCTACATTAATATATATTATTCCGTCTTTTGAAGTATTTCCTTTGCAGGAAATAAAAAATACAATTAAACTTAATGATAAAATTATTAACAGTTTTTTCTTAATAGTTTTTTTATCGTTTTTCATAACATTTCCTATTTAATTTTTATTTTTAATAATTATATTTCATATTGTCTATTAGTCAATTATTTTTTTATAATCAGAAGCATATTCTTTACAATTACAAATTTTAAAGTATAATTAAATAAAAAAGATAAATATATGCAAGAATTATTTTTATTTCCAAATTATAAAGCAAAAAATAATTACCTAAAAGATAAATTCAACAATTATACTTTAGATATAACTAATTATCAAACACTTCATCAATATTATAAAAACAGCATAGATAATTTTTTTGAAAAATACAAAATAGAATATGAAGTTCAAAAAATAGATGAATCAATAGCCGTAATTAATATTCATAATATATTATTTCAGTATAAAGAAAAATATAAAAACTCATTAATAGCAAAGCAGAATATCAATTATGAGCTTGCATATACTTTATATAAGCTGATAGAAGAAATAACTTTAGCAAAATTTTATAACTTCAAATTAGATGATTATAAAAATTTAGAAGAGATTAATAATATTATAAATCTATATAAAAAATACAATAGAGAAAATAATTTATTAGATGAATTTGATATTTTTGAACTTTTTATTGAATATATAAAAAATAAAAAATTAAATTTCTTTAATAATTATAATTCAATAACAATTTATAATTTTGAAAAGATACCGCCTTTACATTTAATATTTTTAGAAAATATAAAAAAGCATTATAATATAAATATAAAAGTTATAATGCCTTATGATATGAAAAAGCATTTCAATAATTATAAATCATTCTATCAGGGTATTGATAATATTGATAATTTTGATATAAATAAAAATTCAGATTTTGCTAAGGCTTTATTAAAAGAAAATAATAATATAAATCAATATAAAGATAAAATTAAATTCATATCAGGATTCGGGGCAAAACAGGAAGCTGATACGGTTATTGATGAAATAATTAAATTAATAGAAAAAGGAGTTAATCCTTATGATATAGGAATAATATTTTCGGATATTCAATTATACAGCGATATTATTTCAAACAGATTAAAAGAATGCAAAATAAAATTCAATGAAAGAAGAGCTAATTTTATATGGAAAGTACCTATAATACCAGTTCTTACTTCTATATTTTTGATATTGGATAAGTATGACGGAGAGATAGATACAGATGCTTTAATAAAAATATTATCCTCTTCATATATAAAAAATCTTGATAAAATTAATCCTTATAATATAAGAGATATGATTTATTCTTCAGATGATGAAATATTTTCAAAAATGTCTTTTAAAGATTTTAAATATAAGATTGCTAAGAAGTTTGAAGAAAATAATGCATCAAAATCCATAATTGATTTTTTAGATTTATTAAATGAGCTTGTATCTAAAAAAACTTATAAAGAAATAGGTCTTTCATATATTAAAATTTTGAAATTCTTAAAAATAGGAAATATATTTGAAGATGATACCTATAAAGATAAAGATGAATATTTTTACAGAGATAATGAAGCATTAGCATTATTTATTAATATTATAATTGATATAGCATATACTAATACAGAAAATATAAAAATAAGTCATTTTGATTTTCATTCTGCTTTAAATACTATTTTAAGAGATAAATCAATAGGAGAATATAACAGCAGAGATATATCTGTAACTGTAAGCAATTTATATGATGCTAGGGGATTAAGATTCAAATATTTATTTATACTTGGAATGAATAATAACTTTATAAACAGAAAGCCGAATTTATTTTTTATAGGCTCTAAATTAAGAGAAGAAATAAATAAAAAAAATAAAAAAATAGCTTTTAATACTCAAAGTTATTTATCGGATATTAATTATGCATTATTTCTTAATATATTATCTTTATGCTATGATGACAGTAATATTTATTTTGCATTCAGATTCAAAGATGAAAAAGGAAATTTGGAAATTCCTTTCTACTATTTGGAAGATTTATACAGAGAATTATATAATGATGATTTTAAATTTGAAAGTTTAGAAAAAAACGGGCTTATATACAGAAAAGAATATATACAAAAACAGGATAATATTCATACCGATAAAGAAAATCTTATGAGTTTATTTTTATATAATGATATAGCTTATAATATTGAAAATATAAATGATATTATAGATACTGTTTATCATAAATCTAATAAGAATATGCATCATAATTTTAACAATAAAAATGAAGAGATAAAAAATTTCTTTTTGAATATTTTTAAAGAAAAAGTATCTGTTACAACTTTGCAGTCTGTAATGGAATGTCCTGCCAAATTCTTTTATTCAGCTTTATACTCAAAAGAATCAGCTAAATCAAAAATGCAGAGTATAAATTATATGGACAGAGGAAAAGCATATCATCAATTCTTTCAGGATTTTTATAAGGAAGTAAAAAACAGATACGGCTCTCATCTAAAGGAAAGCGAATTTAATAATTACTGCAATATAGCAAATGAAGTTATAGAAAATCATATAAATAATTTAATAAATATATACTCAGAAAAAGATTTAGAAGAAAAATATAAATTAGAATATGAATATGATTACAGTGTTATAAAAGAAGAAGCATTAAATATAATGTCTTCATTCATAAAAAAAGAAATAGAACAAAATAAAATAAAAGAAGATGAAGGCTTTTATTATATACCGTCGTATTTTGAAAAATACATAGGCGGTAAATATGAAGAAGATTTTATAATTTATCAAAATAAAGATTTATCTATAAAGATTAAAGGAATAGCAGACAGAATAGATTTCAGCTATTATGATGAAGAAAATAAAAATATAAACGGAATAAGAATTGTCGATTATAAATCAAGCTATAAAAAAGAAGAGCCTTACGGAGAAACTCAAAAAGATATTATAAAAGAAACTATAAGAATATACTTTCAGCCTATTTTATATTTGAAATTCATATTAAATAAATATATACAAAATAGTGTAGCAGAAAAAATAAAGCATTTAGAAGTTGTATTTACTGTATATAAAGAAAAAGATGTCATAAATGAATCGCAGCAGATAAATCAGTCCTATAATGATAGGGATATGCTTTTATCTATATGCGGATATATTGAAAGCGAATATAATTTAAATAATTACTTTGATGAAATATTCGATAAAATTCTTGAAGGCGAATTAATTTATATACCAAATAGTGCAAACTGCGATAACTGTTATAATTTTTCTTACTGCGAAAAATCATATAAAAAAGATGATTATGAAAAATATGATTATGAAAAACATAATAATGAAGAATAATATTTATAAAAATACAGCTTCAAAAAATTATTTATCTATAAAGATACCTATATAACTAAAAAATATAATCTAACATCATTTATTATAAGCAAAGTTATACTCGGACTTTTCTAAATTAATAATGTATTCATAAAATTCATTTTCTTCAGCTTCAAGATAATATCCTTTTTATTATTTCAAAACAAGAACATATAAACCTATGATTATATTTATTTTTTAGTATAAATAATAGAAGATAATCCTCCTCTATATATTATATAATCAACATATAAATCGCCATATTTATAAATATTTTCAAAATATATTAAATTATTCATTTTACTTTCGATTTTTTACATTACTGAAAAATATTGTATATTGTTTAACATTTTTATATAACCAAAAATCTATATGAGAATTATTTTTTTTAATTATATTTTAAGTAATACTGTTTTTTATTATTTATTAACAAGCTTTATAAACTCATCAGCGAGAATTATCTCTATACCTAAATCCTGAGCTTTTTTAAGTTTGCTTCCTGATTTTTCTCCTACTATCAGAATATCTGTATTCTTCGACACAGAAGACTGAACTGATGCTCCTAATCTCTCAGCAGCTTCTTTTGCAGAAGTTCTTGTAAAGCCTTCTATAGAACCTGTGATTACAACATTTTTTCCGGTGATAGGAGATTCTTCTGCAGCTAACTTTTCAAATACAGGATTAACGCCAGCCTCAAGCAAATCATCTATCAATTTTGAAGCCTTTTCGCTGTTAAGAAAATCATAAATACTTTTTGCACTTACTTCTCCTATTCCTTCAATATTCTGTAAATCTTCAATATCAGCTTTCCTAAAATTTTCTATTGATGTGAAATATTTAGCAAGCAAATCTGCAGTAGTTTCTCCAACCTGACGCATTCCCAAAGCATATATAAATCTTTTTAAAGTAGTGTTTTTACTATCCTCAATAGATTTAAGCATATTTCCTGCAAGTTTCTCTCCCATTCTTTCAAATTCAAATAATTTTTCTTTTGTTATCTTATAAAGGTCAGCAGGAGTTTTTACAAGCCCGCTTTTTGTAAATGCAGCAATCCATTCCTTTCCTATACCGTCCATATTCATAGCAGGCTTTGAAACAAAATATTCTATATATTTAGTTATCTTACTAGGACATTCTTCATTAATGCATCTTACAATTACATCTCCGTCAGTTACGGCAGTATCTCCTTTACAAACAGGGCATTTATTTGGAAACTCAAAAATTTTGCTGTCAGGCGGACGCTTCTCTAATACCACCCTTGTAATTTTAGGTATAACATCTCCTGAACGAATAACTACAACAGTATCTCCAATTCTTATATCTTTTGATTTTATCTCATTAGGATTATGAAGCGTAACATTTGAAACAGTAACTCCTCCAACTTGAACAGGCTCTAATTTTGCAACAGGCGTTAATGCACCAGTTCTTCCTACCTGCACCTCTATATTTTTCAAAATAGTTTCTTTTTCTTCAGGCTTGAATTTAAAAGCTGCGGCAAATCTCGGAGCACGGGATAAAAATCCTAATTTCTCTTGATATTTAACATCATCAACTTTTATTACAAGTCCGTCAATATCATAATCTATTTTGCTTCTATTTTCCTGTATATCATAATAAATATCCAATACTTTTTTAGAATCAATATTTCCGTGAACTCCTTCAACTGTAAAACCTAAATCAGATAAAAACTCCATTGCTTTATATTCATTAGTTAAATTAAAATCTCTATAATTTGCAATTTGATAGGCAAAGAATTTTAATCTTCTTTTTTTACTTTCAGAACTGTCTAATTGTCTAAGTCCACCTGCAGCAGCATTTCTTGCATTTGCAAAAGGAATCTCCTCAAGCTCTTCTCTCTCTTTATTTAAAGCTTCAAAATCTTTCTTTGTTATTAATGCCTCGCCTCTTATAATAAGTTTATTTTTTTCTTTTATTTTTTTAGGCACATTACTCATCATTTTAACATTATTAGTAACATTCTCTCCTATCTGTCCGTCTCCTCTAGTTCCTGCAGCTGTTAATTTTCCTTCCTCATAAATAAGCTCTAAAGCAAGACCATCAAATTTATTTTCAACTGTATATTTAATATTATCTTCATTAAGCTCTTTTTTCATTCTATTATCAAAATCCCAAAACTCCTCTTCATTCATAACATTAGAAAGAGAATACATTGCAATGGAATGTTCAAACTTTTCAAACTTTTCTAATATAGTGCCGCCTACTTTATTTGTAGGGCTTTCATCTTTTTTTAATTCAGGAAACTCTATTTCAAGATTCTCTAATTCTCTGAAAAGTTTATCATATTCATAATCTTCTATTTCAGGATTATCATCTGTATAATAAAGTTTATTATGATAATTAATAATTTCTGTTAATTGTTCAATTTTTTTTCTAGCTTCTTCTCTGTTCATAATTATCCCATTAAAAGTATTTATAATAAATTTTGTATATTTACTGCATCTGATTATTATATATTCAGGCATTATTTTTTATTATTTTAAATAATTATAATTTATTTATTATTTTGCATATTATAATATAAAACTGCTTGAATTCAATATAAATTTAATAAATAACTCCCTCTATTATTAGTATAACAAAAAAATATTTAAGTAAATAAAAAATATTTGAATATAGAATTTTTTTGCAGTTTAGTTATATATTTGACATAAGTCAAAATAAACAATTAAAATTAATAGAACATTTTATTTATAAAAAAATTACTATATTACAGCTTTTCTATTCTTAATTTACTAATAAAAAACTTGTACTGATATCGGCATTATCTCCTGCCATTCTTGCGAATGTCAGGCACTCACAATTTTTATATTCATCTTTCTAGTATAAAACCTTACTAAGTTTATATAGTATAATATAAATGTAAATTGCAGTCAATAATCGATAACAATTTGAATAAGAATTTCATTTACAATCTAATAAATAATAAGAAATATAATTAAATATAATCTTAAACAAATAATAATAAATAGTTAAAACATATTTACCAATTTATTAAAATAAGTTAAAATTTTAAATATAAAATAATAAATAGGATAGCAAGCTGTGAACAATGAAATAGATAATTTTAATAATAATTTTAATGATGAAATTTCAGACATTGCATTCGTACTTAAAGAATCATGCTGCACAGCTACTAAATTTAATAAAGATAAATATTATCGTTTATCTGTTGATGCTATTGCTTTAAAAAATATTGCTACTAATGAAATTATAGAAAATGAACATATTAGCATTAATAAAAAAGTTAAAGAAACAAAAGAATATTTTAAAATGTTTAAAAGTAAAAGTATAGTAAGGTTAAAAGTGAGAAAAGAAAAAACTTCTGATAACTTATATATTAGATTTTTACTTGAAGATATAGTTGACAGTGATTATAAAGATGATGATTTAAATATTATATTAGAAAAATATTTAGAACCTGTTTATTATAAAGATGATGAGTTTGGAGATTTTAAGCTTGATAAATCTATTAACAGTTTTCAAAAAGATATATATTGGCTTGATAATGATATATCAATTTTATTTGATAATATTGATGAAGAGAATAATAAAAGAAGCATTGATATAATCAGAAAAATATTTGCTAATAAAAAATATATTGACAAAAAACTAAAAAAATATGCAGCAGAAAATATGCTTGAAGATGCCAATAGCTGGAATGATGATGCAGACAAGCCTCATATAAATGAAGAAGAATTCGCAAAATTAATAACTTTAGAATCTATAAGTATACAGGGATATGAATATAATATAACATTTTACTTTGATGACGGTGATATTTTCTTTGGACATTCTATAATAGTAGAAAGCGATTCAAATTTTAATTTTACAGATGCTTATATATGAGGATAATTCACTAAAATTAAACTTTAAAATATAATTCAAATTTTATTTACTTTTATTTACAATTCATTAAACTTAATTAAAGCCTGTGTATATGCTATATTTTTTAATGTCCTTGTCTTATTTTTAATTTTAAACTGTTATTATAATTTTTTACTCAAGAGTTTTTTCAATTTATATCTTAATTTCTGCATATAGAATGAGTTTAATAATTTAGCTTTTATTTATATTATTATATTAAAAACTATGCTTAATGATTATAAATGCACTTGATATAGAGCTTTTATATAGTATAATGCTAAAATGATAATAGATATACTCACTCTTTTTCCAAAATTTTATGAAAGCCCTATTTCCATAGGTATTATAAATATGGCTATTAATGAAAAAAAAATAAATTTGAATATTGAAGATATGAGAGCATACGGAGAAGGCAATTATAAAAAATGCGATGATTATCCTTATGGCGGAGGACCTGGTATGATCATAAGTTATAATATATTCAAAAAATATTTTGAAAGTCATAATAGAGGATATACAATTATTTTTTCGCCTTCAGGAAAAACTTTGACGCAAAAAAAAGTAAAAGAGTTATCCTATAAAAAGCATATCACTATGATACTTGGGCATTATGAGGGAATAGATTACAGAGTTGAAGAAAAATATGCTGATGAATCTATCAGTATTGGGGATTATGTATTAAGCGGAGGAGAGATACCTGCTCTTTTGCTTTTAGATGCAATATCAAGATATAAAGGCGTTATGAATAATGATGAGTCTGTAATAAGCGATACATTTGAAGAAAACAGTATTGGGCTTTTAGAGTATGAACAATATACAAGACCTTATGAAATAGATAATATGAAAGTACCTGATATTCTTCTTTCGGGCAATCATAAAAATATTGATGAATATAGAAGAAAAAGAAGCATTATAAAAACATTTAAAAATAGAGGAGATTTGCTTTCAAAAGTTAATCTTAATAAAAAAGATATAGAAACTATTTTTAACTATTTAAAAGAAAATAATATGAACTAAAATCTTTTGCCTAATAAAATGAGTTTTTTATTTTATTCTAACTCTCCAACTCAAAAGTTTTTTTATTTAAAGTCTGCCTGCCATAATCAGAGCGAAATAAAATTATGAGTATCTGATATTCTGATAATGCAGCAGATAATTAAAAATAATTTTAAAGCTTATAGCCTCTTTATTGTGCTTATAAAAATTGCGGGTGTCAGACATTCACAGAATGGCATAGTTTATTAAAAATAATAAAAAAGGGCTTACATTATCAGCATATACTTTGCCAAATCGTAAGTATCGGCAATAATATAAAATTTATAGCCTGCAATAATAATAAAATATTTATGAAATAAAACTTGATTTTTTTTCAGCAATATGTTAATATTTACAGCAACTGCTAGCTCGGGTGATGGAATTGGTAGACATAGCAGATTTAAAATCTGCTGGTCCTTGTGACCGTGCCGGTTCGATTCCGGCCCCGAGCAAATAAATACTAATTTCCAAAACGGAGCATTTTTAAGTTTTGCACTTTTATATAATTTATGATAAATAATCACGATAAACTTTCTAAACAAAATCTAATAATACTTATCATAGGATTAGTAATATTCGCTATTAGTTTTCTATTTACGGCAATGGTAGGACAGCACCCTGAAGGTTTTATGGGTTTTTTAGCACCTTTTACTATGCTTTCAGGTATTATAGTGATAGTTATAGGATTTTTATATAAATCTAATTCCTAATTACTTGCGAAAAGTTTTTTATAAATATCCTCCTGCTCTTTCAAATGTACGGCAAATCCTACCGCTATTTTATTTTCTGTTGCCTCTATTATTTTTCTTGCACCTTCTTCTTTAAAGCCTCCGCATAATTCTATACAGTCAATACCTTTTTCTTTAAGTTCTTTAGCTATTTTACAGGCTTCCTCTATATCTGAAACCCCTATTATCTGAGCAATACCATTATGTATATATGCCTTATCTGTATTACTGTCAAAAATACTTCCCATTATTAAATAAGCGAATTTCATTTTTATACTCCTTTTTATATTCATTGAAAATTGATAAAATAATTATAAACAATAAATAAAAAAAGTATATACTATTATCATAATTATATTATTGCTGGTTTAAACTAGTTAATTAAAACGGTTTATATAAGGCATAAAAATATTAATAAAAAGCATATGTCATAGATAAATATATAATTTGTATTATTACAGAAGTAAAATATACAGCATACAAAAATCATACTACGCTTATTGACATTATGTTTATAACTATGTAAACTTTATTATGTTTATTAAATATAAGGGTTTTGTCAGTATGATTAAAGTTAAAGCAAAAGACTTAATGGAAGCTCTATACAATAAATTGATATCTGCAGGAGTATCAGAAGAACAGGCTTCTATTATAAGAGATGTTCTTATATATGCTGATATAAGAGGCATACATTCTCATGGTGTTATTAGAGCTGAGCATTATATTGAAAGAATAAAATCAGGGGGAATAAATTTAGATTCAAAATTTAATATAGAAATAAAAAAGCCTTCTTTTGCATTGATGGATGCCGACGGAGGATTCGGACATACTGCAGCTCATTATGCTATGAAATGGGCTTTAGAAACCGTTGAAAAACAAGGAATTGCCTTAATAGGAATAAAGAATAATAGTCATGCTGGTGCTTTGGGATATTATAATAAAATGGCAATAGATAAAAATAAAGTTTCTTTAATAATGCTTAATACAGATCCCTGCGTAATACCTTTCGGAGGCAAGAGAGCATTTTTCGGAACTAATCCTATAAGCTATGGTTTTCCTGCAAAAAAAGATTTTATATTAGGAGATATGGCTACAAGCGAGGTATCTCTCGGACGCATATTTACAGCCCGCGAAAATAATGAAACTGTGCCTATGAATTGGGGAGTTGATGAAAACGGAAATCCAAGCAGTAATCCTTATGAAATAAAATATGTTGTGCCTTTCGGAGGAGTCAAAGGATATTTAATAATGACTATGGTTGAGGCTTTCACAGGGCTTTTAATAGGACAGGCATACTGCAATAATTTAGTAAAAATGTACAGCGATATGGATAAAAAAAGAAATTTATCTGCATTCATACTTGTAATAGATCCCGCTGTTTATAATGATTTGGATACTTATTTGAATACCGTTCAGTCATTTATTGATGATATAAGAAAAGAAGAGGCATTAAAAGAAAATGAAACTATATCAATACCCGGAGAGAGAAAAGAGGCTTGTTATATTGATTATTTAAAAAACGGAATACCTTTATCCGAGCATGTTTATAATTATATTTTTGATAAATAAATTTTAGGTCTTATTAAATGAGTGATTTATATATTTTTCTTTCAAAAGAATTTAAAAAATTAAAAAATGAAAAAGAAGCCTTAATGATGTCTAAATATATGAGAAATAATTTTGAGTTTTTGGGCATTCATTCAAAAGAAAGAAAGGAAGCTGAAAAGAAAGTATTCAAAACAATTCCAAAAGATGAAAAAGAGTTTATTGATTTTAACTTTACAGATAAATGCTATGATAATAAATACAGAGAATTTCAGTATGCTTCTTTATACTATTTAAAATTAAAAAATAAATATCTAAATAAAAACAATATAGAAAAATTAAAAGAATATGCACTCACAAAATCATGGTGGGATACTATAGATTTTTTAGATAGGATAATTGGCGATATTGCTTTAAGAGATGAGTCAGTCAATAATATACTTTTAGAATGGTCTTTATCTGATAATATTTGGCTTAGGAGAATAGCCATAGATCATCAGCTTTTAAGAAAGGATAAAACTAATACTCAATTATTAGAAAAAATTATAATAAACAATTTAAACAATAAAGAGTTTTTTATAAATAAAGCTATAGGCTGGTCTTTAAGGGATTACAGCAAAACTAATCCTGATTGGGTTAGGGATTTTATAGAAAGGCATAAAAATGATATGGCTAATCTCAGCATTAAAGAAGCAGGCAAATATATTTAATTTCTTTATATGAACTCTAAAGAAAATTTTTTATATAATAAAAATTTTAATAATAGATAAATTTATATTTTTATTTTCATTTTCTATGCGTTGAATATACTGCTGAAATATAGTTATTTATAATACTAGTTTTTTTTAAAATTTATCTTATAATAGCTTTAATATAGTAATAAATTTAATTTTTGGAGAAATTAATGAAAAGAGGATTAATGTTTAATTTTTTAAGTGTTTTCTCTATATTTTTATTTGCAGCATTTTTAGCAATATTATTTATATTTAAACCTATATACAAATCAAGATTTATAAAAGAAAAATATTTCCAAACTCTAAACTCCAAAAATGAAACAGAAGCACATGTAAAAGAAATAAAAAATACTGTTAATTTAATAGTTAATAATTTAGAATCAAATCCTGACTTAGAAACATTCGGAAACTTTATAACAAATGTACAAAAAACAGGTACGGGATATTTAAATATATATTTCGGAGATACGGTTCCTTATCCAGAAGGAGGAATATATCTAAATACAATAGAAGAATATCCAAGAACTTATGATCAAACATCAAGAGCTTGGTATAAGGATGCAATAGCAACAAATGATATAGCAATAAGCGATCCTTATATAGATTTTGCTGTTAATGAACTTACTGTTACATTTAGTAAGGCGGTTTATACAAACGGCAGATTAAAAGGGGTATTTGCTATAGATTTTGCCAATATGAATAATATAATGAAAGATGTAAAAGTAAATTTTAAAGAGAATTTTTATATAGTATCTCCAAACGGAATATATATGACACATGAAAATAGCGATTATATATTAAGTGAAAACAATAATTTATTTACAGACCCGCTTTTTGCACCTTTCAAAGATAATCTTGCATCTCATATAGGCGAAGTAAAAATAGCGGGCAATCAATGGTATGTTATACAAAAAACAGATAATGCCCCTTGGATTTTAATATTTAAAGGAGATGCTAGTGAGTTTAATAATCAGTTTATGATTTTTATGATTATAGTATTCATTGCTATGGTTTTTATTTTATTTCTTGAGGGATTTCTTGTTTATAAAATAGTAAAGCCTTTGAAAAATACTATAAAAATAATAGACTCGATGAAAGACGGTAATTTTAACAGCATATTTAATGAAGAAGATTTAAGTTTAAAAGATGAATCAGGACATTTAGTAAATTCAGTTAATGATATGCAAAATAAAATTTCAGATATAGTTTTAGGAATAAAAACAAATATATCCTCAATAAATAATTCAAGCGGGCAGATATCAGAGGGAATAGATCATTTATCAGAAAGAACATCATCTCAGGCGGCTGCTATAGAAGAGGTAAGCAGTTCTATACAAAATTTATTCTCTTCTATATCAGAAACATCAAAGCATGCAAATAATGTAAAAAATATGAGCAGTAAAGTATCAGATTCCACAAGAATAGGTGTAGAAGCTGTAACACAAATATCAGATAATATGTCTGATATATCTCAGTCTAGTAAAGAAATATCGGATATTATAAAGCTAATACAATCTATAGCATTTCAAACAAATATACTTGCTTTAAATGCTGCCGTAGAAGCGGCTAGAGCCGGAGAACAGGGGAAGGGTTTTGCTGTTGTAGCATCTGAAATACGTTCGCTTGCACAAAATGTTAATGATGCTGCTGGAAAAATTACTGATATAATAGAAAATACCGTTACAAAGATAGAAACAGGAGATGAATCCGTTAGGAATTCTTTAGAAATACTTTTAAATATAGAAAACTCTGCAAAAGAAGTTTCTAATGTTTTAGTTAATTTATATAATGCTGTTTCTGAAGAAGAGGGAAGCGTAAGAGAAATTTCTCTTGCTATGAATGAACTTAATAATATTACTCAGGAAAATTCAAATCTAGTACAAAACAGTGCTATTTTAGGAAGAAAAGTTGCTAATAATACTGAAAGCGTTTATGAAGAATTAGAGTATTTTAAATTAAATAAATAACTTTATGCATTATTTAAATAATTGTGCTTCCTTCATCATTCATATTTTTTCTATTATCTTTATCATCTATATTCAAACTTAATATTCTAAGCCCTTCATCTCCTAATACAGATTTTAATGCTATTAAAAAAGCCGTATCTCTGCTGCCTGCAATATTACTTTTATAAAGCTTCATAGCATATCTTGCCATATTAATGCCATCTCTCACAGAAAAAGAAGCATTATGTATATGAGATTTTTGTAAGAATCCTACAGTAATTTTTAATATCTCATCATCTGCAAAAGGCAAATTCATTTTTAATATATCATATTCTTCTTTAACATCAGGAAAAGGAAGTTCTATAGTAGGCTGCAAACGGGAATGTATATATTCAGGAAGTTCAAAAGTACTTGCATCATCATTCATAGTAACTATTATTCTAAAATCAGGATGAGCCTTTATCTTTATCCCAGCTATAACGCTTTCTACATACCTTCTGTCATCAAGAAGAGGAGCTAAAGAAGCCCAAGTCTTTTCTCCCATTCTGTTTCCCTCATCTAATATAGCAACTCCGCCTTTAATCATAGCACTAACCAAGCTGGAAGCATGATAGCTTATTTTATTATCTTCAGATATTACAGGTATTATTATCAAATCTTCAGGTCTTGTATCTACTGTACATTGAAATATATAAACATCTCTGTTCAAAAGCTCTTTGGCAGTATAATAAGAAAGAGTAGTTTTTCCTGTACCGGGCTTTCCCACTATTCTAGGATTCAAAGGTATATCATCTTCTGAAATTAAATGCCAAGATGCCATTATTTGTCTTACTAAATCATTCTGCCCTGTCCATTTTACATTTAAATTATCAGGATGCGATAATGTAAGCTCTACATTCTCTATTTGAATTTTTTCCATTTTTAAGCCTTTTATTTCTGCTATAAATAGCTTGCTTTAACATTACTAATAAACAGCTGCTTATAAGTATTTATTTTGTAAATAATATTATTAATTTTATAAAAAGTCAATTATTTATAATAATTTTAACAATATATTATTGATTATTTATATTTAAATTATATATTTATATTTTATAAAGTAAAAATAAAAAGGGATTTATTATGTTAAATAAATATGTATATATACTGCTTATTCTAACTGTATTAATTATTTCATGCAGTAAAAAAAATAATGATATAAATGATATATCAGAGAATAAGAAAAGTATAAATATAGAAGAATCTAAATTCTATTTATTAAAAGGAAATATTGCAGGAGAAAAAGCTGATATGTATTTATATGTAAATGAAAAAAATAAAAAAGTAAGCGGTTATTATTATACAAAAAATAAAAAAGCTATGATTACAGGAAGCATTAATAATAATAGGCTGAATTTAAATGAATTAGATGAGAATAATAATATATATGCTTCAATATCAGGAAATTTAAGCGATGATATAGTACTTAATGCTGAAATAAAATATGATGAAATAAATGAAATTAAAGATATGGAATTTTATTTAAATAGAAATCTGCCTGTATATTATGCTGATATTGTTGATTATTATAAAAATGATAATTTAAGCAATTCTATATTCTCTTATCATAGAACTTTACTTTTATTCAGTAAAAATACTGATATCAAGTCTTTAGATATGCAGTCATCTATTAACTATGTAGAAGAAGAATGCGGTAATTACTATAATGAATGGAAAGAGCTTTTATATTCAGGTGCAGATAATGCAGTTTATGAAATAGATAATACTGTCAATGTAGGTTATATAGATAATAGAATAATAGCACTTGATAATTATTCTTCAATGTATACAGGATATGATAATATAGTAAAAGCAAATATTCAGGAAGTTTTTTCTTTAGAAAGTTCTAATCTCATTACGATAAGAGATTTAATAGATGATTTTTATAATACTGATTTAATACGGCTTATGAGAGATAAAATATTAAAAACAGGCTCGGTAAAAGAGGATTACTTTAAATTTAATTCCATAACATTAGAAAGCTCAACTTTCAGAATACTTCCGAATTCTATTAATTTTGTATGGCAGGTTTATGATATAGCACCATATACTACAGGAATAACTGAAATAAGTTTTACTTTTGAAGAATTAAAGCCTTATGTAAAAGAAGATTCTCCTTTATATTATTTATTTTTATAAATAGGCTTAAATTGATAAAAAAATTTGTTTAACTATTAGCATAAAGATAATAAGGAGTTTAATATGTCTGGAAATGCTAATATTATTGTAATAGAAGGAAGATTAACAAAAGATCCTTCTTATATGAAAACAAAGAATGGAAAATCTTTATGCAAATTTTCTATAGCAAATAATAGGTATTATTATACTAATGGTTCTTTACAAAAGGAGGTATATTTTTTTGATTTAGTTGCTTGGGGATACAATGCTGATAAGGCTGCTGTTAATCTATTTAAAGGAAGACATATACTTGTAAACGGAGAATTAAGACAAAACAGATATACAGCAAAAGACGGAAGTAAAAAAACTGCAGTATATATACTAGCATTAGAAATAAAAAATTTAGATAAAAAATCTATAGGAAATACTTCATATACGAATACAGCCAATAATCAGATAATACATGACTCTATTGAAGAGAATTTAGAGGAAGTATTTTAGATTCTTTTATGATATTTAAAAGCTCATTATTGATATATTTTTCATCTTTGGAGGCATCTATATGATGTATATATGAATCATTAATTGAAGAAAATATTTTATCAACATTTTCTAAATAATTTTTGTTTTCAAATCTATCAACAAAACCTCTTTTTTTTATGATTCTATCTAATGCAGTTTCTATCGGAAGATGAAGTATAAATTCTATATCAGGTATTATTATAAAATCTTTATGCAGATTATATATATATTCTATATCTATGCCCTTAGCACCTTGATAAGCCATAGATGAATGCATATATCTGTCTAATACTATTACATATCCGTCGCTTATAGCAGGCTTTATCATATGCTTTATATGATCTTTTCTATCTGCTATAAATAATGATAATTCTTCTTCAGGCTTTAAATCCTTGCTGAACATACTTTCTCTTAATTTAGAACCATAATAAGCATGTGTAGGCTCAAATGTATATATAGATTTTACTCCCATATTATTTAAAGTATCAGTCAGCATTATGCCTATGCTTGATTTTCCGGAACCGTCAATACCTTCCAATACTATTAATTTACCATTCATAATGTTTCCTATTATTATTAATACATATTTAAATATAACAATTATTTAAGCTAATGTCAAAAATATTTATCTTATTTTAAGCGTCGCTATACCTATAAGAGCAACTATTATGCCTATAATATAAAATCTAAATACCACCTGAGTTTCTTTCCAGCCTGATTTTTCAAAATGATGATGCAAAGGAGCCATTTTAAATATTCTCTTTTTAAACATCTTATAAGAAAATACCTGCAAAACCACACTGAAAGCCTCAGCTACATACACAGCACCAATTATAAGAAGCAGTAATTCATGTTTTATAAATAAAGCAATAATGCCTAAAACTCCGCCCAAAGATAAACTTCCCACATCTCCCATAAATACTTGTGCAGGGTGAGCATTAAACCATAAAAAACCTAGTCCTGCACCTATCAAAGCACCTACAAAAACAGTAACCTCTCCTGCATCCGATATAAAAGGTATTTTCAAATAAGTTGCTATAACCGAGTTTCCAGATACATAAGAAAGCACAGCCAAAGCCATAGACATTATTATCAAAAGACCTATAGCAAGCCCGTCAAGTCCGTCAGTTAAATTTACAGCATTACTCATACTTACAATTACAAATGCAGCAAAAGGTATATATAAAAGCTTTAAATCTATATATATAGTGCTTGCAAATGGAAGAAATATTGCAGATGAAGAAACTTGTGCAACCTTAACAGCCTCTAATGCTCCTATTCCCTGATTAAGTTCAAAAGTCATTAAAAATACTGAATTGTCAAAATAATATAAATATACTCCTATCATAATACCTGTAAGAGTTTGAAAAAATATTTTATATTTTCCGGGAAGCCCCTTTGAATTTTTATACTTAATTTTTAGAAAATCATCTAAAAAGCCTGCTATAGAAAGTATTAATAATGAAACTGTAAGAAGAATTATTTTTAAATTATCAAGTTTTCCCCATAAAAGTATGCTTATCAAAATGCTTCCTATGATAAATATACCGCCCATAGTAGGAGTACCTGTTTTTATTAAATGTGTTTCAGGTCCGTCATCTCTTACAACCTGACCAAAATTTAATTTTCTAAGTCTGCCTATAATAGAAGGGGCAAATATCAAAACAAAAATTAAAGCCGAAGCAACTGCCCCAGCTGTTCTAAAAGTAATATATCTGAATATATTAAATCCGAAAAATGATTCCCTTAAAGGATAAAAAATTTCATACAACATCTATATCAATAACCTTTATGCAAAAAATAAATTTCAAAAACATTTATATAATACTATTATATATAAACTATTTTGTCAATTAGAATAATTATGTTAATTTGTATTTTTTATTATTGCTGTTGCCGACACCAAGATATTAATGTATCATTAGAGGTAACGGCTTTTATTTTATTAATCATTATATATATATTACATATAACTAATAAATATTTTTTACTTTATAAAATAAGATTTTACTGTTCCGTATATTGATGAAGTAAATCTCTTATTAATTTCTAAAGGATTTATGCATTCTTCTTCATTATAATTGCCGTTTTCATTTAACTTGTGGAAAGTTATATTATTAAATGTTATCTCTTCATCGGCTCCTATTCCAAAATACATAAATCTGAAATTAATACGGCAGGCTATATTTAATATATTGTCTTTTAATTCATAATAAGTATAGCTTCCTCCGTCTTCTATATCCCTTGCTCTTTCAAATGACATTTTATTTGCCATTGACATAATATCGCCTGCTTTAATTTCTTTATCTTCAAATGAAATAATCTTATTGTTTTTTATATGTTCTTCTTTTACTTCTTCAAATAATAAGCTAAGCTGATTAATAGGCTGTGATATTTCATAATCGCTTAACTGCATTTTCCATTTTGATAATTTTTCACTGTCTAATTCTATTGGATGAACTAAAGTAATATTTTTTTTATTTTTAATGCTGTCATCAAATATATATTCTTCTTCATCAAAAGTATTAAATGTACCGTCTTCCATATATCTGAAACTTTCAAGTAAATTATTATTTTCATCATAAACACCCCATATAAGCTTCAAAGCAAATATATTCATTATAGGGTTATTAACAAAAAGCTCATTAAAAGTTTTATAAGACCATTTGCGTCCGTTTAATAATACTTTATTTAATCTTGTCATCTGATTAGAGCTTATCATTTTAATATTTTTCTTTATTAAAGTTAATTCTTTTTTAGATGCATCTGCTGCTGACTTGTCATCTTTACTGTTTGGTGCAGGAAGTGATTTTAAAACTTTATTATTTGAATCTGTTATTTCAATAGAGAAATCATTTTTTATTTTGATTGTAAATACTCTGTCAGCTTCTCCTTTATAATGAAGTTCTCTCATTCCTTTTTTATCAAAATCTAAATCAGGTATTATTTTATCTATAAGCTCATCTTCTGAAATTTCTAATTGATAAGCTGCTTTCTTTAATGCATCTTTTGCAGCATTTTTTACCTGATTATTTTTTATTTTTACTGATATTGTATCAGCTAAAACTAATGCAAATTTGCTTCCATTTAAAGCTATTGCATATACTGCGTATGCTCCTAATGCTCCTCTAGCATTCAATGCCCAATCTTCAATCTGAGCTTTTAATTTTAAAAGTTTATCTTCGCTTTGAAAAATACAATATGGAATGAGTATATTTTTTAATTTTGTATCTGCTTTTTTATCAAGCCAATTAGAATATATATTATCAAGTGCATTTCTTAATGAATCAATATCAAAAAACTCTGCTATTTTATTGCAGTCTTTTAATATAGAAGGCTCTTTTAATGCAGTATATTCCATAAATATATACTTTACTATTTTTAAAGGTGCTGATGTTTGTTTATCTTTAAGTAAAATATTAGAAAGTATATTTTCATCTATATCTTTTATTAAGCTTTCATGCCCTTCATTATAGTATTTATTTAAATATTCTTCTATTTCATCAACACTTTTAAATTGGAAATCATCATTAAATTTTTGTAAATCCCAATTTTTAATTATCTCTTTATAAACTGTTCTTGATGCTTCTTTTCCTTCATTAGATAATTTTTCTATTTTGCTTCTAATAATGCTTTCATTATCATTTATTATTGATATGCAGTGTTTTTTAATTTCTTTTGATTTGGCTGTATCAAGAACTTTTAATATAAAATCAAATTTATTATCTATTAATTCGCTTAACTCATCGCTGAAAATATAATCAATAAAAACTATTGTATGCGTAATATTTGATGTTATGGAAGTGATAAATTGTTTATCTTCTATAACAGCTTTTACCTCTTCTTTATTTTCTTTTACAAGTGCTGTGATATCATTTTTTGAGTTTATGGATAAATATACATTTTTTAACGGTACTTTTTTTTCATTAACTAATTTTTCTTTAATTAATGAAATATTTCTATTATATAATATTTTTTGAATAGAAATATAAACATAAATTTTTCCGTATATCCCATAATGCTTTAATAATTTATCAGTAATTTCTGATGCCTCATCATTTATGCCGTCAAAAGACATTATAGCTGAAAAATAATTATTATATCTATCTTTAAAATATTCTAATCTTTTAGAAATTATATCATCGAAACTTTTAATAGATTCTACTGATTGTAATGATTCTAATAATTTTTCTTTGAGTTTTGATATTATAGAATCAGCATCAATTTTGTATTTATTATCATTGCTTGCAAGCATAATTGATGAAAGCATAACACAAGGAAGATACAGCCATTCTAATTTTGATTTTTCTATTATTTCATAAAGTTTATAAAAAGTTTCTTTATCTTCATCATATAATTTTTTTATATTTTCTGTTAATTTTGAGGTATATATAAAATTATTATTAACAATATTATTTAATAATAAAAATTCTTTATTAAAACCGCAGATTTCTAAATATTCAGGCACAACTTTTTTAGAATACTGATAATACTCTTTATTATCTGAATACTCTTTGCAAAATCTCTTATATGCCTTAATTGCACTGCTAGTCATTTCAGAATCTATATTTACAAGAAAATAAATCATATTATTATTTTTATTTAAAATATTCATTAATCTATTAAAAACTTCTTTATCTTTATCTGCTATAGTAAAAAGCAATGCGATAGCTTCATATTCATTAATTTTTAGAGAATCTATATAATTTAATAATTGTTTAATAAGGCTTTTATCATCATCTCTATTTATAAGATAAACTAGAATAGTTAATAATAAATGAGGTTCTTTATTTAATAATATTTTATTGTCATTTTTTATTTTTTCTAAATACTGATTAAACTCTTTAAAAATATTATTTTCTAATTTTAAAAAATTTTTGAAATTATTTATTTGTATTTGAATATATTTATTAGCTTCATTATTTACTCTGTCTATATTTCTTTTGAATACATTATTATAATTTTTTATTAATGCATTTTCTAATTCTTCTCCTGCACATAAACTTACAATTATATTTGCAGAATTATTTTTATATACATCTCTAATTATAATTTCTGCATATCTTTGAAGTGCTTTTTTATCTTCTTTTGAAGTATTCTCATCAAAATAAAAATCTAAAATCTCTTCATACCAATAATTATGATAAACTCCTAAATTAGGGCAGCTTTCTGATTTTCCATAGAAATAATCAATAAATTTATATCCATTATTATAATAAAATATGTTTTTAAACTTCCTTTTTATTAGTTCTTCGTTATTTATATCATTTTCCATAATAATCGCCTCATTTTTGATTGTTTTTCTATATATAATAATTAGTTTTTTTTATTTTGTCAAATTTATTAGCAAATAATTAGATTAAAAATAATTTACATATTTTTAGCCTATTATATTTTTTTATATTATATATAAATTCAAAAATATAAACAATATTTATTTATAAGTTTTATTAAACTTGCCTGAATAATATTTATGTTTCTTACAGCAGTATTAAGTAATATCTTTTTATATTTAAAAACTATAGTATAATAATAAAAAATGATTAAGGCATATTTATGAAAAATAATGAAAATACAGAAAATAATAATCAAACAAGCAATAAAGAAAAAAGAAACTATCAAATTTATAATTATAATGTAATGATTAAACTGTTTATATTATCTATAATAGTTTTTGCAGTACTTTATTTTTTTCATAATTTTTTTATTTGCCGTACGCTTGATAAAGCTATGGAAAGATATTCAAGTCCATTAGAAAATATTATTATAACTAAAGAAGAGTTTTATACCAATGTGATAATAACGGAGATAGAAAGTAATAAATTTATCACTAATAATATAATATTAAAAAGTTCATCAATAGAAGATTTGCAAAACGCATTCAGCAAGGCTATAGACAGCCATACAAAAAATCTTCAAATATCAATGAGCGAAATAGTAAAATCTTCATCGGATACGCTAAATTTTTGGCTTGCTTTTATATCCGTAATAATGATAGTGTTCTCATTTGCGGGTGCATTTGTAAATAATAATATTTTAAATGAAACAAAAGAGAAGCTAAATGATGTAGAAGAAGAAGCAAAAAAATCTCTAAGCCGAATAAAAAAAGAAACAGCTAAAATAATTAAAGAAAATAATAAAAATGTCAAAATAAACAGCGAATTGAATTTAGGCTATCAGGCATATCAAAATAAAAAATACAAGGAAGCTATAGAATACTTCTCAAAAGTTATAGAGCTTGACGGTAAAAATATATACGGCTATTTTAACAGAGCACTAGCTAAACAGGATTCAAAACAATATAAAGAAGCTATTAAAGATTATGATAAATGTATAGAATTAAATAATAGTAATTCTATAGCTTATAATAATAGAGGAATTGCTAAAGCATATTTGAAACTGTATGAAGAAGCTATAAAAGATTTTGATGAGGCTATAGAATTAGATAATAATTTTTCATCAGCTTATAATAATAGAGGAAATGCTAAAGCAGATTTGAAACTGTATGAAGAAGCAATTAAAGATTTTGATAAAACTATAGAATTAGATAATAATGATTCATTAGCTTATTATAATAGAGGGATTGCTAAAGCAGATTTACAGCAATATGAAGAAGCTATTAAAGATTATGATAAAGCTATAGAATTAGATAATAGTAATTCTATAGCTTATAATAATAGAGGAAATGCTAAAGCAGATTTACAGCAATATGAAGAAGCTATTAAAGATTATGATAAATGTATAGAAATAGATGGAAGCTATATATATGCTTATAATCAATCAGGTTTTTATAAAATTAAATTATCAAATATTGAATTAAAAAATAATAATATTTCAAAAGCTAAAGAATTATTGACTGAAGCTATAGAATATTTGTGCAAAGGCATTGAAATATCTAATGATAATGCTGCAATATATGATACTAGAGGTTATGCTAAAACTAAACTTGCTGATATTGAAAGGTATAATGGAAGTATAGAAAAAACTCTTGAAATATATAATGAATGTTTAGAAGATTTTAATAAGGCTTTAGAATTAAATCCTAAGCTTGATTATTCATTAAATAGTATAGGATACATTAAAAATAAACTTGCCGATATTAAAAAAGAAAATATCTCTGAAGATGAATATAAATCTTTAAAAGATGAAGCTTTACTTTCTTTTGAAAAAGCATACGAATTAGCTAATGATGAATTAAAAATAAAAATGGAAAATTACTTAATAAATCTTGCAAAAGAAAATGACAATATAGGCATAAAGTTTTGTGATAAAAACGGCATTGATTATAAAAGTTTATGAAAAGTTGGAGATAATGGGGCTCGAACCCACGACCCTCACAATGCCATTGTGATGCTCTCCCAAACTGAGCTATATCCCCTTAATGATTTTGAACATTCTAAATTATTTTTAATTAAAAGTCAATCTATATCATAATTCTTTTTTATTGATAAAATAATATAAGTACTCTTTAATTTATAGAATTTGTTATTTAATTAATTATACTATATAATAGATGAAATTATGGATAGAGAAAGCATAACAAATGCTGAAGAAAACTCTTATGATAATACATCTAATAATATAAGACCTAAAGGTTTTGATGATTTTTTGGGACAGAATAATATAAAATCAAAATTGAAAGTCTTTATATACAGTGCTAAAAAAAGAGAAGTTTCTTTAGATCATATACTATTTTACGGTCCTCCAGGACTTGGAAAAACTACATTGGCTCAGATAATAGCCAATGAAATGGGCAGCAATATAAAAGCTACATCAGCCCCTATAATAGAGCGTCCCGGCGATTTGGCTTCTATACTTACCACTTTAGGAGAAAAAGATATACTATTTATAGATGAGATTCATAGACTTAGAACCGTAGTTGAAGAAGTGCTTTATTCTGCTATGGAAGATTTTTTTGTAGATATAAAGATAGGAGAAGGAACATCTGCTAAAAGCTTTAGGGTTAAGCTTCCGCATTTTACTTTGATAGGAGCAACGACTAGAAGCGGATTATTAAGTACTCCTCTTTATGACAGATTTGGAATAGTGGAAAGGCTTGAGTTTTATACCAGAGAAGATTTAGCTAATATAGTAAAAAGAAACTCAGAATTTCTAAATATAAGCATAACAGATGAAGCAGCTCTATCAATAGCATCAAGATCAAGAGGAACGCCCAGAATAGTAAACAGACTATTAAGGAGAGTTTTTGACTTTGCTACAGTAGAAGATGTTTTTAGGATAGATGAAGAGTTTGCCTGTAATTCTTTAGAAAAGCTTGGTATAGATAAAAACGGATTTGAGGCACTTGACAAACTTTATTTAAATACTATTATTAAACATTATAACGGAGGACCTGTAGGAGTAGATACTTTATCGGTGTCTTTATCGGAACAGATAGAAACTATAGAAGATGTAATAGAACCTTATCTTATACAATGCGGTTTTATAAAAAGAACGCCTAAAGGCAGAGTTGCTACTAATAAGGCTTATAGTTATTTAAATATTTCATCTAGGTATGACGATAATTATAATGCCGAAGAAAGAGGATTATTTGATTTTTAAGGAGAAGTATTATTTTAATAACGGACAATACATCATCAAAAGAAAAAAAGTCCAATGATCAGTTGGATAAATATTATTTAGAAGAAACTTCAAAAGATGTAAAAAATTTGGCTAGAAAATTTGTAGGCAATTTTAAATATTCAAATGAGCCTATTAATAATTCGGTTTTTGATATAAGCTATAAAAAAAATGTTAAATTAAAACCTTCTTCCAGATACAAAGCTCCTAAATCAAGAAAATTTAATAAAAGCAAAAGAGTTTTCAGTAAATTTTATAATGCTACTTATGGAATAAGGCATTTTTTCAAATTAATAATAGAAGCAGTAAAACGAAAAGGAAATCATGAAAGAAGCATACTTATATTTTATGATAATGAAGAGCATGGAATAAGGCTTCCTATTAATAATTTTATGATTTTATTTTTATTTCTTGTATTTTCTGCCTTAATTTATACAGGATATGATGCCTATAACAGACAAAAACAGGCAAGAGAATTTTATAATACTTTGTCTGCAAGAGAGGCTAGAACATACTCTCTGATAGAAGATTATAAAAAATCTTTAAATAGATTCTCTAAAGCATTAATGGAATATAATAATATTATGAAATCTATATCTTATGCTATAGACTATAATGATGCTGCTTCATTCAATAATAATAATTTAAATTACAGCGAATCTTCAAATATTAATAAAATGCTTAATGAGGCGGATTCTTATCAGAAAAATATACTCTCATTTATGAAAGTGCCTCCTAAAATATATAAAGAAATACCTCTAGGCTGGCCTGTTTCAGGAGGAGGAAGAATATCAAGCGGATTCGGGGCTAGACTTTCTCCATTTAATCAGGAAAAAAGCTATCATTACGGCGTAGATATAGCAGGACCTTATGGTACTCCTATATTAGCTGTTGCTGACGGAGTGGTTACTTTTTCGGGCTGGCGAAACGGATACGGCTGGTTTCTGCTTATTAATCATGCTAATGGATATCAAACTGCTTATGGGCATAATTCTAAATTACTTGTCGGAAATGGACAAAAAGTAAGAAAAGGCGAAAAAATAGCTCTTATAGGAAATACAGGAAGAACTACAGGAATACATTGTCATTTTGAAGTTAGAGTTGGAGGAGATCATAAGAACCCTATGCCTTATTTAAGTGCTAGATTTTAATTGTTTAGATTTATTAATATAATATGCCTGAAAATGAGTATAATTCTAAAAAAAGATATTTGGGGGAATTTTATACTCCTTTAAATTTTGCTGAGAAATCTATAGAATATATATATAATGCTCTATCAAAGAAAGAATTAGAAAGCGGAAAATATAGAATATGGGATATGGCGTCTGGAATAGGGAATTTAGAATATTATCTTGATGAAAAATATCATAAGTATCTCTATATGTCTACAATAGATGAAAAGGATGTAGAATATAGTAAAGAAAAATTTAAAAAAGCATGCATATTCCAATATGATTATCTTAATGATGACATAAATAATAATGATTTTGAATATAAAAAACTTCCTTCAAAACTTCAAAATGATCTTAATAATGGAAATATAAAATGGATAATATTTATCAATCCTCCTTATGCTACAAGTCAGTGTGCAGGTACAAATTCCAAAAGCAAAAAAAATGTAAGTATAAGCAAAATAAGAGATATGATGCATAAAGAAAAATTGGGAGACGCTTCAAGAGAATTATATGCTCAGTTTATGTTTAGAATATATAAGGAGTTTATAAATATTTCAAATAAAAGCGAAGTTTATCTAGCTATTTTTTCAAAAACAAATTATATAAAATATAATAATAATGAGAAGTTTAGAAATAAAGTATGCAGTTTTAATTTTATAAACGGCTTTATATTTTCTTCATCTAATTTTGATAATACTTCAAAAACTGCTCCTTTCCCCATAAGTTTTATAATTTGGAAGATGAATAGTAATTATAATATAAAATCTCAAAATATAGTATTGGATGTATTAGATGATGAATGCAGTATAATAAGTAAAAAAAATTATAATGTTATAGACAGCAGTAATCTTTTAAATAAATGGATAAAAAGAGAAAAGACTTCTAAAATATTTGTACCTTTATCATCTGCCATTAAAGTAAAGACATCTGGTAATGATATAAGAGATAAAGTATGCGAAGGATTTATAGGCTCTCTTATGAGCTGCGGAAGCGATTTACAAAAACAGAATCTTACGGCAATATTTTCTGCACCTCAGGCTTCAGCAGGCTCTCTTTCTATTACTAAAGAAAATTTTGAAAAAGCTATGATTATACATTCTGTCAGAAGAAATGTTAAAGTAGATTGGCTTAATGGAAGCGATCAGTTTTGCATACCTAAAAATGAATTAGATAAAAAATTTATATTAGACTGCGTAGTTTGGAGTATATTTTCTGCTTCAAATCAAAGTTCTGCTATGGATAATATACTCTATAAAGATAAGTATTATACTATTATCAATCATTTTTACCCTTTTGATTATAAAGAAGTATATTCTGACTGCAGTTTATTTAAATATAATGGAGAAAAAAGATTTTGTTTTGAATATTTAGAGAAAAATAAAAAATATATATCAGATGAGGCATTAGAACTTATGGAAATCTGTAAGCAGCTTTATATATTTTTTTATTCCAATATAGAAAATATCAATAGAGAGAAATTTAAAATATCTCTTTGGGACAGCGGTTTTTGGCAGATAAGAAAATCTCTTAAAGATTCAAAATCGGCATTAGATATATTAAATAAGATTAAGAAAAAAAGAGATATTCTAAAGATTAATATAAGAAAAAATACAGATAATTTTATTTTTTAGAGAGAGAATAATTATTATAAATAGGGGCAGCATATATTTCTATACACTGCCTTAAAATTAATTTGGTTTATTATTATGATATTTTTACAAAACTGCTTTTGGGTTCTTTACATATAGGGCATACCCAATCATTAGGCAAATCTTCAAAAGGTATATCTCCTTTATATTCAAATCCGCATACTTTACATTTATAAACTGCTTTTAAAGAATTGCTGTTTTCCTCTTTTTTATATGCATTAGATGTTGAAGCATTAGGCGGTGTTTTACCTCTGATTACATTATGATAATATGAATAAGTCATAGAATTAACATCATTATCAAATATATCCGCATCCAAAAGCTCGCCTATAAATATAGTATGAGTATGAACTTCTAAAGTATCAATTACTTTACAAATTAAATATGCATTGGCTTCTTTTATTATAGGCAATCCTTCTTTCATTTCATAATTGATATTTTCAAATTTATTATTATCTTTTGAACTTCTAAAACCGAATCCGCCTATTAAAGTTGAATCGCTTTTTTCAGAAAGTATAGATAAAGCAAATTTACCGCTTTTTTTAATGCATTGATTAGTATAATTATTCTTATTAACACTTATCATTATAGTAGTAGGTTCTGGTGTAATTTGTGCAGAAGTATTAATAGTACAGCCTACAGGTTTATCTCCGTCTATTGTTGTTAAAATATACATTCCATAAGAAAGTTTAGTTAAAGCAAAATCATTCATAATTAAATATCCTTATTAATAATAGTTATTAATTATATACTTAATTTATAAAAAATCAATACTATATAATATATTAATAAAAAAATAATTAATCTTTTATTATGGTAGAATTAGGATATAGGGTATTTTATACAATCTTTTGTAAGTTTAGCAATTTTAGGAGAAAATATCAAAAGCCCTATTAAGTTAGGTATTGCCATAAGCCCATTCAAACTATATTAAATTTAATTGACTATTATCTCTGCAATTAAAAATATTATTCTGTATAAATAAGAAGCTATTTTATTTATTTTTGTAAGATATCCTAAAGCAATAATACCATAATGAGACCAGCCTACAAAAGCAGAGAATGAAAATAATACTAATGATATAGTAAGAATAATAGAGCCTATATATACAAAATTGGATTTGAAAGAAACAGATATCAATTGAGCACCATTTAATTTAGTTATTATTTATAAACTCTTTTAACTCTTTCTCCTATATTAACTAATACTTCATGACTTATAGAGCCTATTCTTTCAGCCAAAGTATCAGCATTGAGTCTTTTATCGTCTCCGAATATTAATACTTCATCGCCTATATTTATATTGTCATTAAATATTTCTGCAACAATGGAATCCATACAAACTCTTCCCCTCAAAGGATAATATTTGCCATTAATTTTTACTTCCCAATTATTTGATAATTTCCTAGAAACACCGTCAGCATATCCTATAGGTATCACAGCAGCTTTAGTATCTTTTTGAGCAGTCCAAGTCATACCATAAGAAATGCTTTCTCCTTTTTTTATATTCCTTACTAAAACCACATTAGATTTTAAATTGAGTACAGGCTTAATTCCTAAATCATAAAAACTATTTGTATATCCGTATAGTATAATTCCAGCTCTAACCATATCAAAATATGTATTTTTATATGAAATTAAAGCCGCTGAGTTAGCAGTATGAACATTTTTTATATTGATTGAATTCTTATTTAATGTATCTAAAACTTCATTAAAAATATTTATCTGCTTATTAGTAAACTCTTTAGAATAATTATCTTCCATATCAGCAGCTGCATAATGCGTACTAATTCCTTCTATATTTAAAGTACCATAAGATAAAACTTTTTTTGACAGAGAAAGAACATCTTCAGGCTTCGCTCCCATTCTGTTTAATCCCGTATCTACTTTTATATAAATATTTAAAGTTCCTCCATTCTTTTTTAAATATTTATCATAATACTCTAAACATTCATCATTGCTTATAATAGGATTTAAATTATATTTACATACTAAATCAGATTCATCTTTAAAATGCTGAAATAAAACTAATATAGGTAATTTCACTCCTGCTTCTCTTATTTTTATTCCCTCTTCTACATTGGCAACACCTAAAGCATTAGCTCCGAACTTTTCTAAATATTTTGATATTTCTATAAGTCCGTGCCCATAAGCATTAGCTTTTACAATGCTAAGTACCTTCACTCCATTTGAAAGTGATTTTATAATTTCCATATTTCTGCATAAAACAGATAAATTAATTTCTGCTATAGTATAATCTGACATAATCCAACCTATTTATTTTTTTATTAAAAACAGACTTTATTATTAACATAATAATAAAATCAAAATATAAAAAAAGAGATATTATATAAATATTAATATCTCTTTAAAAATTTATAGATATAGTATATTTACATACTAAACATTTCAGGATTTTTAAAATCTTCTTTTAACATATTTAAAACTTCATCATCTCTTTGGAAACCCTCATTTTCTTTTCTGAATTCTTCCTCAAGACTTTTAAGCTCCATATCCATTCTCTTATCTACAGAATAATCATCAATATTATTAGCAGCATCAGAATTTTTATCTTCTTCTGTAATATCTGCATTAGTAATAAATTTACCCATAAGCTCGCTGAATTTAACAAATATTTCATTTAATTTGCTTGTAGCAGTATAGAATTCTTTATTACCATCAACAGTTTTTATAGAAAGTTCATTTAAGAAACTCATAGCATGCATTACCTCTTTAGCACCTGCACTATTAGCCTCAATAATATCAGAAACTTCTCTAGTAATCTGGTCAAGTAAAGTAATTTGGCTGTCCACCACATCGCCGCTGTTCATCTGCTCTTTTACACTGTCTTTAACGCCTGCAGTAATACTATTTAAATGCTTAATAGTTTCAAGTATATCTCTTCCTCCGATTTCAAGCTCGCTGTTTGCAGTATTAATTTCAGAAACAACCCTAGCAGTATTTTCAGACATATCAAGTATATTATCAAGAGATTTACCGCTGTTGCTTGCAAGCTCTACAGTTTCTTCTATTCTTTTTGTGATAGATTTAATAATATTTGTAATAGATTTAGTATTATCAGCTGTATGTTCAGCCAAAGATCTTATTTCATCAGCAACAACAGAAAAGCCTCTTCCCTGTTCTCCTGCATGTGCCGCCTCAATAGCTGCATTCATAGCTAAAAGGTTTGTCTGCTCTGCAATGCTCTGAATAACATTAACAATATCCTTAATCTGGTCAGAACTCTCTTCAATACCTCTTACTGCTTCAATAACCTCATCTACCGTATCGCCTCCGTCATGAGCATCGGCAAGCAGTTTTTTAGAGAAGCTGTCTGCTTTATTAACACTCTTTGCCACAGATGTAATATTTGATATCATCTCTTCAATAGAAGCTGAAGTTTGTTCTACAGCTGATGACTGACGCTCCATATTATCATTAATTTTATAAATTGTCTGTAATAATTCTTCTACTGCAATAGAAGCTGATGAGAAAGCATGTCTCTGCTGGTCTGTAGAACTTGTAACATTTTGTATAGAAGTAATAATATTATTAACACTTGCTACGCTTTCTGTTATGCTTGAACTTTGATCATTTATTCTATTTGTATTTTCATCAATAACTTTTTCTATTACTTTAATTTCTTCAAATACTTTATAGCTTTCTACTTTCAAATCCCCTATAAGACTATCTAAAGTAGAAAGAAATAAATTAAAATTATAAATTAAAAGTCCTATTTCATCATTATTTTTTGATATGATTCTTTTTCTTAAATCTCCGTTTCCGCTTAGAAGCATTTTGGTAGATAAATTAGCTTTATTTATAGATGATAATAGTATTTTCAAAATAACTAAATATATAAAAAAGAATATAATAAATATTAAAATAAATAAAAATACATAATTAAATATTCTGGAATCTATATCAGAATCTCTTATTATTGAATTGATATCCTTATAATACATAGATATTACTTTTAAATCTTTTATATAAGAAATTACAGCAATAGATCTGTTTCCCTGTATATTTACAGACGGAAATAATGCAAATACACGATTATCCAATGAATTTTCAAAATTTGCTATAGAATCTTTTAATTCAGAAGAAGATGATAATATGTCGCTGGAGCTTTCGGCTATATATCTGCTGTCTGAACCAAGTATAATATCTTTATCTTCAATTCTATAGTATATATATGACCATCTTGAAAGAATATCATTATTTTTAACGATTCTATTAATATCTGATATATTGGCTTCAGATATTAAATATCCTATATTCTTTTTAAATAATTTTAACGGAGTATATGAAGATATATATATATTATTTCTATCATATACATTCACATTCAAAGCAACATTATTATCAGATATATCATTTTCAGAAAAATTATGAGATATTAATGCATCGGATATTCTAGTAGTATATCTGTTTGCATTTGCATTTTTTGAAACAGTTATAGAAAAAGGAATATTATTATTCAAATACTGCTGATTAATGCTAAGAGATATTGTATCATAATTATTTTTTAAAGTATTATTAATATATGATAATCTATTTACAAAATCTTCTTGTATTTGCTCTCTGTCTACAGTATTTTTATTAGAGTACATAGAAAGTACTGAATCAGAATAAACCATCATATCTGACTTAATATTATCATTAAAATTTCTTATATATTCTGAAACCTTTAACATCTCATCTAAAAGCGTATTGCTAAGATCATTTAAGTATATTTTTTCTTCTACAGATATATAATTTAATAAAAATGCAATTATTATTACTGAAAAGAATAGATATACTATAAGTCCTAATTTAGCTATAAGAGGTATATAAAAAGTAACTATATTTTCTTCTAATTCAAAGTTTTTAGATAATACCTTAAATAAAAACATAAATATGCAGGATAATAAAACGGCATTAATAACAGCATTGAATGCAGCAAGTATTGTAATATATAAAAATGTTTTATTTAAAATGGCATATATAACTATTTCTATGATGCTTCCTAATAAAGAAAATATAAAGAAAGTAAATATTATTTTACTAGCCAATTTTATATTAGAATTAGCATTCCACATTTTTAGATATTTGAAGAAAAATATAAAAGAAATTACAGAAAAGAGTATTTTTACACCATATATAGGCGGTACAGATTTATATATAAAAAATAATGCTGTATTCCAAGTAAATATATCTATAAGTAAATATATTGGTATTGTCAGAACTTTAAGTCTGCTTATAACATGTTGTTTTATCTTTTCTGGGGTCATAATATCCTCTATTTTTCAATGTTTAAATATAATATTAATAATTATATATTATTGTTTATTTTTTATCAAAATTTATTTTTCAAAAAATAAGTTATACTCTTCCTACCTCATTAATTACTCTTCCAATCAATGTATCATGAGAAGATATAACTTTAGAATTTAATTCATAAGCTCTTTGAACTTCAATCATTCTAACCATTTCATTTATAGGATTAACATTACTCATCTCTAAAAACCTAGATAATACTTTAGGTCTGTCAATACCCTTTTGTGCTATAAAAGCAGGTCCGCTTATATCAGTATCTGCCCAAAAAGATTCCCCCTCTTTTTTCAAATATCTTTCATTATCAAAGCGTACTATTTTTAAAGTATCAAGTATCTCTTCATCTTCCCATTCATTATCATTAAATTGCACGAATGTATTGCCGTCCTGATATCTTTTATTGATGCTTACTCTTCCTTCTTCATCTATATTGAAGTTATTAGTTTTTATCTGAATATATCCGTTTTCTCCCATAACCTTATAACCGTGTTTAGTTACAAGATAATGCTCATTATCTATTAAAAAACTTCCGTTTCTTGTGTATCTTTCTCCTTGGGGCGTTTCTATAGCAAAAAATCCTTTATCAGCTAAAGCTATATCAAGCTGATTGCCTGTTTCCCTTAATGAGCCTTGCTCCCATTCTGTGAAAACTTCATTAACTTCTACTCCTGTGCCTATTCTTCCTATATAAGGTCTTACATCTGTAGAGCCTAATGGAAATATTACCACTCCGTCATCTTCAGTTCTTGCCGCCATCATTTCAGGAAAAGATTTGAAGCTTACTGTATCTCTTTTAAATCCGGGCTTATCAACATTAGCCAAATTATTTGATACAACATCAAGTCTAGCCTGTTCAGCCATCATTCCGCTTGCACCTGTATAAACACCTCTTACCATTATTATATTCCCCCTAATTATTATTTATAAAATATCATCTTTTTCTCTTACTGTATTTATATTTATATTATTTAATTTTCCGTCTAAATTTTCATATCCTCTTTCTATATGATAAATTCTATGAACATTTGTTATACCTTCTGATACGGCTCCTGCAGCAACCAATGCCGCACCAGCCCTTAAATCGCTTGCCTGAACATCGGCTCCTGATAATTTTTTGCCTCCGTTTACAACTATATTTGAAGTATTTAGTTCAATATCAGCTCCCATACGAATAAGCTCAGCTACATGACTAAATCTGTCAGGATATATTCTTTCTATAAACTCGCTTTTTCCATTAATTGTACATGCAAGAGTTGTATAAATAGCCTGCAAATCTGTAGGAAATCCTGGATAAGGTAAAGTTTCTGCCTTGAAAGGTTTTAATTCCCTATTAGAGGCATCTATTTCTATAGAAGAATCTGATGTTTTTATATCGCATCCTATATCAGAAAGCAAGTCCAATACATAAGTTAAATGCTTAGGCTCAGCATTTTCTAATTTTAATTTTCCTCTTCCTGAAGCTGCTATTGCTAAAAAAGTACCTGTTTCTATTCTATCAGGTATAACTGTAAACTCAGCACCGTGAAGATAATCAACGCCCTCTATAGTAATAGTACCTGTTTCTTCTCCTGTAATTTTTGCCCCCATAGCATTAAGCAAATCAGCCAAATTAGTGCATTCAGGCTCTTTTGCCGCATTTCTAATAATTGTAGTTCCTTTAGCCAAAGAAGCAGCCATCATCACATTATCTGTTCCAAGCACCGTAGGTCCGAACTTTCCTGATAAATCCATATCTGCTCCAATCAAACCGCCTTCTACTTTAGCATCTATATATCCTGCTGTTATATCTATCTTTGCTCCTAATGCCTCCATTCCCTTTAAATGCAAATCTATAGGTCTTGGTCCGAAAGCACAGCCTCCCGGATATGATACTCTGCAATGCTTTCTCTTGGCAAGTAAAGGACCTAAAACTATAATAGAGCCTCTCATTTTTTTTACTAATTTATAAGGAGCTTCATCACTTTTACCATTATATGATATTATAACAGTAGTATTGTTTTTAAAATCAACCTTCTTGCCTAAAGGTTCTAATATATCTATAAGAACATGCACATCCGCCAAATCAGGCACATTATGAAGTATAATAGGCTCATCAGTTAAAATAGATGCAACAAGTAAAGGCAAAGATGCATTCTTAGAACCCGATATTTTTACTGTCCCTTCGATATTATTTGAACCTTTTATTACATATTTATACATATATTCTCCGACTCTATAAAATAAAAACTATACTTCTATTATATTCGGTATAATACAAAAACGCTTGATAATTTTATCTGTATGCTATTTATTAATAATAATATATAACTTTATTATAAGAATATGAAACAATCTAATAATTAAAGCCAGCTAAATATAGAAATACAGTTTTTATTTATTAGTTTTTTAATAATACAAAAAATTAAAACTTATTTATTAAATCATAACATTAAAAATAATAATAAAATGTATAATATGTATTATATATAATTTTACATTTAATTTACATCAGTATATTTTTTGTAAAATTTGTTTATATAACTTTACAAAACTATAAATATATGCTATACTTTAAAAGTAAGAGATAAAGTTATAGTTGTAAAAGGAGGCAATCAATGAAAAAAACAGCAATAACAGCATTAATATCAGCATTCATTATGACTGCTAATTTATATTGTTTTGATTTAATAGAGGATACTTTTGAATTTATTTTTGATGATTTAGCTCAGATAATCGGTATCGTAGTAATAATAGCAGCAGTATTATTTTTTATTAAAAAGAAGTCGAAAAAAAATAATAATTATTGAGTACTAGCTAATTAAAAAATTGTTTATGCATGATATTTTAAGAATGAAAAATATTATTAAAAATAGTTTTAAATCTATAAACCAGCAAGAAGATTATAAAAATTTAATAAGATTATAAAAATTACAGGCGTTTAACATTATTAATAATAAATTTTTTAAATTATTTGTAAAGCAAATTTATAGCAGGCAGCAATAAAAAAATAATTAGGAAATATAAAATATAAATATTAGTAAATAGAGGATATAAAGATAGAGGAAATATAAATAAATGAAAAAAATAATACTATTTATTTTTATAAATTTAATATTGTCTGTACATCTGTATTGTTTTGATTTAATAGATGACGGACTTGATTTTATAGAAGATATATCAAAGTTAATAGGCATAGTAGTTATGATATTAGCTGTAACATATTTGGTTAAAAGAATACTTAGAGATGATAATACTTATGAAAAAATAAAAAATAATAAAAGAAACTATGATGATTATGATAATAACTATAGAAGACGAAGAAGAGGAGAGAGAAAATCAAGAGATATGAGAAGAGATTATTATGACGATTATTATGATGATGACGACGATTATGATGATTATAATAATAATAGAGTTAATAGAGATAAATCATCAACAATAGAAGAAAATATACAATATGAATATGATATCAGAGATTATGACAGAAGAGAGAGAAGAATACCTAATAATAAGAATAATAATATAGAATCGGAAGAAAATGATTCAAGATATAAAAAAGTTTATGAATTGAAACCTAAATATAAATTGAAAAATAATAGAAAAGAATAATGTAAATTTCTTTTATATAAATTAAAAGGAGTTTTTTATGAAAGATAATATAGTATCAGCATTAAAATCAATGCAGTATTATATATTATATATGATTCATAACTTTGATGATATAATTGAATCACTGCTTAAAATATCAGTTTTTACTGCAATTATAATATTTCTTATTATTTTAATTAGAAAAATAGATACCAAAAAAAGAAATAAAATAAAAAATAAAATAGTAAGAGAAAAAAGACAAAATCATAATAGAGAATATATGGTTATTATTCCTGCAGTATCTGTATTAGCATTGATAGTAATATTTATATTATCTTATAAATTTTTTGGAATATACTATATAATGCATAATTTTGATGATGTATTTGAAGTTATTTTTCAATTGGCATTTATTGCAGTGGGTATAGTACTTGCAAAAAAGATTTTGGAAAAAATATAATTAATAAAGATTATATATCAAAAATAAACAGAGCCTTGACGGAGAATTTTATTTTGTATACAGTCATAAAGAGTAGAAGGCATTTTATTTTCTAATATGCCTGCATTAACTATTAAATCAGCTTTATCCTTATAAAGTTCAGCTAATTCATTGCCGTCAAGTATGATTCCATAACCGCTGGGATTTGCAGAAGGTGCTGCCAAAGGATTAGTGCTTTTTAATATTAAATGCATATATTCATCATTAGGTATTCTTAAAGCTACAGTATCTTTTAAGTATGAGAACTGATTTTTTAATTCATCTAAAAGAGGCATAATAAAAGTAAGCTCTCCTGGTATATTTCTTTTTATTATATTAGGTATTTCTTTATCAGAAAATCTTTTTGTACTCTCTAAATCTTTTAGTAAAATTAAAAAGGGCTTATTTTTCTCTCTTTCTTTAATATCATATATTCTATTTACAGCATCGGTATTGAAAGAGTCGGCAAGCATTCCGTAAACTGTATCTGTAGGAGAAACGGCTATTCCTCCTTCATTTATCACTTTTATAACCTCATTTGCAGCATACTCTATACTTTCTATATTATTTTTATCAAGACTAATAATCATAAATAATTATCACCTTTTAATGAGTGTAGGATGTACAAATAAACTTGCAAATCCTCGTCTTTTGGCATTATGAAGGGCTAAAAGTACAGGAGCTATTTCCTTATCCATATTTTCTATATGATAATTTTTTTTGTATGCAGTATATGATATTCCCACTGATATAGTATATTTTATCATAATACCATTATATTCAAGTTCATTCTTATCAACAAAACCTCTTATTTCATCTATTTTTTTATCATATAATTTTATATTCATTCTATTGAAAGCAACCATAAATTGATTATTATCAAATCTTGCTAGTATATCTTCTTTTCTTGTACTTTTTTTAAGCACCTCAGTAAATTTAAGCATTATCTCTTCTGCAGCAATTATTCCAAACTCGCTTATAATATTATCAAGTCCGTCTATAGAAAAGCATGCAAGTACAATAGTTTCTTCATGTCTTACAGTTTCATAAAGCAGTCTTGTGAATTGCTCATAAAACTCTTTTTTATTCCAAAGCCCTGTTTCTAAATCTACATTTAATATATCGTCATATTTTTTCTGTACTTCTTTATATGACTGATAATTTCTATTTGAAACTTCAGTCATATCAGTTAATGAGCTTTGAAGATAATCAGCTTGTTTTATTAATTTCTGATGCTCCAAATAAAGCTTTCTATATTTGAGGCAGCTATTAACTCTTACAACAAGCTCCATTTCATCAAAAGGTATAAATATAAGCCCGTCAATTCCCATATTCATAGCTTCTTCTATAAATTCCATTTTTCTATAAGGCGTACTTAGAAGTATTACAGGAGTTCCTTTAGTAGATTCCTGATTTTTAAAAGTATCCAAAAGCTGAAGACCTTGAGAGTCGCCTATATCAGCATCTAAAAGTATTAAATCTAATGTGCTTTCATTAGAAATATTAACAGCCTGCGAGCGTGATTTAGTTGCTATAGGGTTATAATGCTTTGCTCTTAAAATATCTACAAACCTATCCAAAAGATCTGTTCTATGCTCTACTACTAAAATATTTTCATTCATAATTAATTACATCTTTGAAGTATACAAATATTATATTAAAGTATCGTAAATTTGCACAATATATTGAATAAAAAATAGATATATGATATTGCTTATATTCTAATATGCTATATCATATTTTCTGTATTTTTAATTTTTATTAGAAATAAAATAAAGTTTATATCTGGAAGTAATAAAGCGAATTTATTTTAATAATAATAAAAAATATAATTTTGAAATACGATAAAGTTAAATATAAAAATTGTGAGTGCCTGACATTTGCAGAATGGCAGTAATAACTAAAAATAAAGTAATTTTAAAGTGATAAACGAACAGCTTATAACTGACGAAGGAAGTTATAAGCTAATTTAAAGTGAGTTTATCGCTAGCAATAATAAAAAATAAACGAGCAGCTAATAAAGAGCGAAGCTGTTTATTAGCTAATTTAAAGCGAGTTTATTTTAGTAATAATAAAAAATATAATTTTGAAATACGATAAAGTTAAATATAAAAATTGTGAGTGCCTGACATTCGCAGAATGGCAGGGAAGATTAACGAACAATTTTTAGTAATAATCTAAGGAGAAGTAAAATGAAAGTTGCAAAATTCGGAGGTTCTTCTGTAGCAAATGCAAGTCAGATAAAAAAAGTAGTTGATATAATTTTAGCTGATAAAGAAAGAAAAATTATAGTTGTATCAGCTCCCGGCAAAAGACTTAAAGAGGATACCAAAGTAACGGACTTGCTTATCACTCTTGCAGAAACTATTATTTCAGGAAAAGATGAAAAACTAGAATTAAAAATTATTATAGAAAGATTCAAAAATATCATAGATGATCTTTCGCTTTCCAATGATATTTTAGAAGAGATTAAAAATGATATACTAAAAAGAATATCCGAGGATAAATCAATTCCTATAAAATTTATAGACGGAGTTAAAGCATTGGGCGAGGATTTGAGTGCCAAAGTTATAGCAGCATATATTAACTCTATAGGCGTAAAGGCTAAATATGTAAGTCCTAAAGATGCGGGACTTTTGCTTTCAGAAGAATTTGGAAATGCTGCTGTATTAGAAAAATCTTATGATAATTTAGCTAAATTGAAAGATGAGACTGCTTTGATAATATTTCCCGGATTTTTCGGATATACTGAAAAAGGCGATGTAGTAACTTTTCCTAGAGGAGGAAGCGATATTACAGGTGCTATATTAGCGAAGGCTGTTAATGCTGAAGTTTATGAAAACTTTACTGATGTTGATGGAGTATTTGCTGCTGCTCCCAATATAGTAGATAATCCTAAATTGATAGATGAGTTTACATACAGAGAGATGAGAGAATTAAGCTACGGAGGATTTAATGTTCTTCACGCTGAGGCTCTTCAGCCTGTTTATGAAACAAATATACCTGTGCATATACTTAATACTAATAATCCTTCTGCCAAAGGGACTAGAATAGTTGCAAGCAGAAATAAGGCTGTTAATCCTGTAGTAGGTGTTTCAGGAGAAGATGATTTTTCTTGTCTTTATGTAAGTAAATATTTAATGAATAGAGAAATCGGTTTTGGAAGAAAACTTTTAGAGATAATAGAAAATGAGAATATACCTTATCAGCATGCTCCTTCAGGAATAGATAATATTTCTGTAATAGTAAGGAATTCTGCAATTACCCCAGAAAAAGAAAAACGCATATATGAAAGGGTGAGAGATGAGCTTAATGTAGATAATATTTATTTTGAGCACGGACTTGCTTTGATTATGCTTGTAGGGGAAGGAATGCAGCAATGCGTAGGTGTTTCTGCAAGAGCTATGAATGCTATGGAAAAATACAATATAAATATAGAAATGCTTAATCAGGGAATAAGCGAAGTAAGTATTATGATAGGCGTAAAAGATGATGATCTTAATAAGGCTATAAAAAGCATATATAAAACTTTTTTTGAAGAAGAAATTTGAATAGGAAATTTGAAGAAGAAAATTAAATAATTTAATTATAATTTATCTATTATTAATAAAAATTGTTTAATTGCTCTTGCTATAAAAAAGTCTTTAATATATAATATATTTTCAATAAAAATATATAAATGGAGAGTTAAAAATGAAAAAAGGTACTGTTAGAAGTATTCCTATGTTAGTACTTTTAAGTATAGTTACATGCGGTATTTATTATCTTTATTGGATATATAAAACTACAGATGAAATCAAAAATTTTATGGAAAGAGAAGATATAAATCCGACATTGGAGCTT
Source organism: uncultured Brachyspira sp. (assembly GCF_910578695.1). Classification (GTDB taxonomy): domain Bacteria; phylum Spirochaetota; class Brachyspiria; order Brachyspirales; family Brachyspiraceae; genus Brachyspira. The sequence continues at coordinate 116,537 of NZ_CAJTQJ010000001.1, read as the reverse complement.
ATACTTGTTTTAGTGACTGGCAATATATACGGCATATACTGGTACTATAAATATAGTAAAATTGTTTATTCAGAAATGACTGCAAAAGCAGGTATAAATAATAGCGAAGATAGTACAGTATTATTAGTAGTATTGGGAGTATTATTCCCTATAGCAGCAGGAGCTATAATGCAGGATAAATTAAATACTATATGGAAAAGTATAGATGATTCTGCAAATACTGTATCTAATATAGAAAATAATTAATTAAATAATTAACTTTATATATTATTAAAGGCTTGTCTTTATAGGCAGGTCTTTATTTTTTTAAATAGTTTTTATAAACTCTTTTTCATTACTTTTCCGATACTAATTATAAATAATATAATTAAAGGAGCTGTCATAATGAAAAAATATTTAGTACTGATTATATTCAGTATATCTATTCTAAATGCCAAAGAATTCAGCACTTTAAATGAAGTATTAAAAACTTATGTAAGTTATAATATTTATAAAGGTAAAAACACAGAAAAAACATTTAATGCTGTGAGATATATAAAAAATAATTATTCAAAAGAAACACTCAAAGCAAAGAATATATATTCAACATCAAAAATAGATATATTTTTAGAAAACGGATTAAAGGTAAATGAAAGGGAATTAGAAAATATTATATTAGAATTATCTAAAATATATGAAATAGAAGAATATTTATACGGCAGATTGAAAGGAAGATTAACTCTTTTGATAATGGATATTAACGGAGGGCATACAGGAGATAAGCCTTATATGCAGGGCTATTCTATACTAGATGAATTTGAAGAGATAAAAAATGATTCTGAAAATATAATATTTTTGGATTATATAAACGGCTGGGATAATATAGAATCGGTTGTAAATACAATAGCACATGAGCTTCATCATGTTATATATTACAGCCAATTAGAAAATAAAAGCATAAGTTCATTTGATGTATGGGTTGATGAGGCATTATCTGAGGCGGCTGTTATTTCATACAGAGGAAAAATTCCTGCAAACAGACTTAATTATTATAATAGCGATTCAATGTATTTAATAACAAAAGGCGATTATTTTATTAATTGGAATCAGGGATATACTGTGCATAAATATGCTACAGTTTCGCTTTTTATGTATTGGCTTGGACTTCATTCTAAAAACGGATTTGAAATATATAAAGATATAGCGAATGCCCCTAAAGAATATAGAGGAACTTATAAAGCTGTACTATATGCAGCCAATAAAAATATAAAACAATTTAAGGATTGGAGCGAGCTTTATGCTTCTTGGCTTGAGGCTAATTATAAAAATGAAAAGAGCGGACTTTACGGTTATAAAGGATATATAGAAACAAAGCCTAAAGTTATTACAGCACAATATAATTGTCCTATGGCTCCGGGTTCTGCAATTTATGTTAAGGGTGATTTTATGTCTGATGATACTCTTTTAAGATATGTTGAGCTTGGCGATGATATTTATATTGTTTATAATCCTGATATAAATACTAAAGGAAAGGATAGATATTTGATAGTTAATTCATCATTTTATTAAATTTTTATTAAATTGTTATAAATATGAATTTTTGAATCTTCAGCTATTTTTATAACTCCTAAAAATAATTAATATAAAAAACTAATGCATATTTATAGTATCTAATATGCATTAGTTTTATTATTTTTTTAACTAATAATTCTAAATACATTATTTTTTACAAATTTATAAATAATAAAAATTTTATGATAACTGCAATGCATAGAACTAATAATAAATACTGACAATAAAGAAAGATTAAATATTTTTTAATATTCATTAGTATTAATTATATATAAATTAAGTAGTGCATTAATATTATATTTTGATTTGTTTTTATACTTGCAAATATATTAGAAAAAATATTGACATAAGTATAAATTATTGATAATATGTTATAATATCAAAAAAATTAAAAAAATCAAGAGGTAATTAAAGAATGTTCACAGCTACATTATATGCACAAGGAGCTCAAAATCAGGCAGCAGGAAGCCCAATAGCTTCAATAGGTATGATGATTGCAATATTTGCTATATTTTATTTTTTATTAATAAGACCGCAAAAGCAGCAGCAGAAAAAACTTGCTCAAAGTATAGCTGATTTAAAGAAAGGCGATAAAATAGTAGTATCAGGCGGAATAATAGCTGAGTATGTTTCTGATAAGGAAGGGGGAAGAGTTGCAGTAGTTAAAGTCGGCGAAAATACTAAAATGGAAATAATAAAATCTTCTATATCAGCAGTTGTTACAGAAGAGATGTTAAATCCGCCTAAAAAAGAAGAAAAGAAAAAAGATGATAAAAAAGCTATAGAGGATAAAAATCAGATAAAAGAAGATTTAGAGAAAGCTCAGTCAGAAGATAAAAAGTAATGATTTTCATTTAAGAATTAATAAATAACAGGATAATATATATGAGTCATAATTTAAGATTAGCATTCATTATTATAGGGCTTGGCGTAATGGCTTGGTTTATTACTCCTACAGTAAGATGGTATTTTTTTACTCCTGAAGATAAAAAAGAGGAAAGTAATTTATCTTTAGATGAGATGATAGCTAGAGGATATACTAAAGAACAAATAGATAATATACAATCTCTTAAACGCTTAAGAGGAGAATCTGTAAATATGGGATTGGACTTGCAAGGCGGCATAAGAATAGTGCTTCAGGCTGATTTTGAAGAATATGCAGACAGACTTGAGAGAAATGCTGCATCTCTTAGTGCAGAAGAGAAAAATGATGCTATGGAAAGACTTATATCAAGACTTAGAGGCAGAATAGATCAGTTCGGAGTAAGCGAAGTTGGTATAAGAAAGCAGGGCGATGACAGAGTGGTAATTGAGCTTCCCGGTGCAAGAGATCCTGACAGAATAAAAAATGTGGTATTAAGTCAGGGAGCTTTAACATTTAATTTAGTTGATGAACAGGCTACAGCTTCTTTAACTACTAATGATATGCTTATGGGAGTTTTTACTAATACAGCTAAAGTGCCTGAATATGGAAAACAGCTTTATTTCTACAGTGAAAAAGATGATTTCGGAAGAAGAATAAGAGGTGCTCCTGTTATAGTTAATAAAGAACCTTCTCTTGAGGGAAATGCTTTGATTAATGCACAGGTAGGAGGAGGACAATTCGGAGAAGTTACTGTAGAGTTTGAGCTTAATAATGACGGTGCTCTTCAATTTGCTGAGGTTACTGCACAAAACAGAAATAGAATGCTTGCTATAGTTTTAGATGATAAAGTTATAAGTGCCCCTAATATTAATGATGAAATTAGAGGCGGAAGGGGAGTTATTACAGGAAGATTTAATTTAGAGGAAGCTCAGGATTTGGCTAGAATATTGAAAGAAGGTGCTTTGCCTATTAATGTAAGTATAGTAGAAGAAGAGGTTGTAGGTCAGTCTATAGGTGCTGACTCTGTTAAGTCTGGAGCTTCTGCTTTGCTTATGGCTGCTGTTTTGGTAGCTTTATTTATGATTTTGGTATACAGAGTTTCAGGAGTTTTAGCTTCCATTGCTATGCTTGTAAATATTGTACTTATTATAGCAGTATTATCTCCTTTAAGATTTACTTTAACTTTGCCCGGCATAGCAGGACTTATTCTTACTATAGGTATGGCTGTTGATGCTAATGTTATCATTTTCGAGCGTATAAAAGATGAATTAAAAATAAAATCTAATGCTGCTGATGCTATTATATCAGGTTATGACAGGGCATTTGCCACAATATTTGACTCTAATATTACTACCATTATAGTAGCTTTGATATTATGGATATTTGGAAGCGGTCCTGTACAAGGCTTTGCTATTACTTTGTTTTTTGGTATTTTGATAAACCTATTTACGGCTGTTTTCATTACCAGATATATTTATGAAGAACTTATAAGAACTAAAATAGTTAAAAAAGCAGGGTTCTTTTTTATATAATATAAGGATTGCATAAAATGAGTGAAAATATTAAAAAAGAAAATAATGATTTAACAAAAAATAAAATACCATTTGTTAAATTTATGCCTATTGCAGCTGTTATATCTTCTATACTATTTATAGCTTCTATATGTTTATTTATAAATAAGATAAGTACTAACAGTTTTAATATGGGCATTGATTTTGCAGGCGGTGTAGAGTTAAAAGTAAAGATAGATAATCCTGAAGTTATAAATATTGCAGATATAAGAACATTATACAGTAATTTCGGAGATGAAACTGTTAATATACAGGAATTGGAAGGCGAAGATAATATTAATGCTTTTCTGCTTAGATTCAAAGGCTCTAATGAAGAATCCGACAGAGCTATGAAGATACTTTATGATAAATATACTCAGCAAAAAGTTACTCTTATTGGAAGCAATATTATAAGCGGCGTAATTTCTGCTGATAATTTGAAATTGGCTTTTATACTGATAATTGTTTCTTGGGTTATAATTATGATTTATATTACTATAAGATTCAATTACAGATATGCATTTCCTGCTATAATCACATTGATACATAATGTAGTTATAGTATTCGGCATACTTTTATTCTTAAATAAAGAGTTTTCTGTACTTGTTTTATCATCAATGCTTACTTTAATAGGATATACGATTAATGATATAATCGTTGTATTTGACAGAATAAGAGAAAATGCTGATTCAAAAAAACCATTTAAAGAGATTGTTAATATCAGCTTAAATAATGTTGTAGGAAGAACCGTTATTACTAGTATATCTACGCTTTTAGCTGCTCTTGCCATAATGATATGGGGCGGATTTATACTTTATGATTTTGCATTTACATTCTTCTGCGGTGTTATTGTAGGTACTTATGCAAGCAACTTTATAGCAAGCGGGCTTTTAATATTATTTATGAAAACTAAAAAAGACTGAAAATTATAAATATAGAAATTTCTAAAGAGTATGTTTATGCATGCTCTTTTTATTTGCATTATTTTTTCATTTTGACAATATATTGATTTTAGTATATTATTTTTTACTATTATTATATTAAAAACAAAATAAATATTATATTAAAAACGGAATAAAAATTATGAATGATATACAAATACCAAATATTAGTATAAGCAATTTTAAATGCTTCAAAGAATTTTCTATTGATAGTTTTAAAAGATTTAATTTAATATTCGGCAAAAACAGTGTAGGAAAAAGCAATCTTTTAGAGGCATTATATTTATATTGCAATATGTATAGGAGTGATATAGTTTTATCTTAATGATTTAATTAATTTCTTAAGTACAATGTTTAAATGAAAATTTCATATAGGATTTATAATGACTGAAAAAATTAATAATTTAAAACAATACATAAATGAAAGTTTTCTTCTTACATTAACAAATAAAGGAATATATAACCGTTCTGTAAAAGATATTGATAATATTATAAATAATACTCCTGAAAAAATAAAACTAGAAGAGACTGACGGAAAAATAAAAGTAATAATAGAGGCAGGCGAAAAAATAGAAGTAATACTTAATGATGAAGATATAAAATCAAGTAAATGCTCCTGTCCTTCAAAGGATATTTGCAAGCATATTATAATGTCGCTTTTATATATAAAAAATATAGAAAGTTCGGCATCGGATAAAAAAGATAATGATAAAGCTGATAATGAATCAGAGAAAGATAATAATTTTGATGAAGTAAAAAATATTACTTATGATGATATAAAAAAACTCAGTACAAAAAGAAATTTTGAATATGCTTTGGATAGATTTTATGAAGATATTGAAGTGCTTATAAAAGAAGATGAAATGCTTGAAATTATCATACCTGAAGAAAATATCAATATTTATTTTCCAAAAAAAGACAGTATAAAAAACTCTGTATGCTATTGCAAAGATCCTTTATTATGTTCTCATAAGATAATAGCTATTTTAAAATATAAAAAAATGTATGGAACTTTAGAAGAGATAATAGAAGATGATAAGGAGATAGATGAAAATATATTAAAATTTTCAAAAGAGTTTATTGAAAATATTTTTGAAAAAGGATTTTATTCATGCAGTGAAAATGATTTTGATATAGCAGAACAGCTCAATATAAAACTTCAAGTAAAAAATATGCCTGAAATTGCTAAAATGTTCAGAAGTATTGCTGAAAGTATTAAATCTATGTTAAATAAAAAAGCATCTTTTAATAAATTATTTTCATTTGCTATACTTTCAAGACTTTATAATACAATAAAATATATAGAGAAATCAAAACTTGAAAATGATAATAAAATGGTAAAATTACTTACAGGAGAGATTAGAGGCAAATATATAAATAAAAGCAGAGCAGAATTAATAGGGCTTGGAGCTTATCCTTGGATTTCTTCTTCAGGATATTTAGGAGTGAGTTCTTATTTATATGATTTAAATACTAAGAAAATATCATTTTTCTCTTATGTTATGCCTACATTTTATGATAATGCTAAAACTTCTTATGATGATGTTAAAAGCAATTATACAAAAAAAATTCATTTTGAAAATAATGTATCTATAGAAGAAGTATCTAAGTATGAAATTAAATTTGTTAATTATAAAATAAATAATGAGGGAAGAATATCATCTAGTAAATTTACTTCTGTTTTTATGAATAAAAAAATAGATTATAATTTCTTGAAACAAATAAAAGATTCTAGAGATAATGAAGAATTATTTGCAAAAAGCTATGATGATATAATAAATATTGAGTTTCATTATAATTATTTTAGCAAAAATGAAAGAAGCAGAATTATTATAGCAAAATTTCAAAGAATAGATAATATTAATTTTAATAAAATAGAACAGACGCTTTATTTTGATATAGTTGATAACTTTGAAGAAAGCAATGAGGAAAGATTAACCTTAAATATAAAATATAATTATATTCACTCAAATGGTATTAAATATATAATGGATTATAAAAACTCTGATATTGATAAAGACAGATTTATGCTTATTGAAAAAAATAAATATTATATACGCCCTATAAGCATAATAAATATCAATGCTGTTATAAATATATTTTTTGAAGATTAATATAAATTTTATACTGCTTAATTTACTTATGTACAAATTCTCTAATCTTTTTAGCAGCTTCTTTTAATATAGGTATATCCTGAGTTAAGGCTATTCTAAAATAATTCTCGCTTCCGAAAGCAATGCCAGGCACTACTGCAACGCCTGTCTCATCTAATAATCTCATAGCAAAATCTAAAGAAGGTTCTTTTGAAAATTTTTCATATCCCACAAATAAATAGAATGCACCTCTAGGCTCTATAACATCAAAACCCAAATCAGTTAATTCTTTAGATAAGAAAAATGCCCTCTCTTTATAAATATCTCTGAACTCTTCTATTACAGGATATTTTTCTAAAGCATATTCTGCAATAGCACATGAAAGCGTTACCATACTTCCTACATTATTAAAGCTTGAATTAACTAAATATTTTCTCACATATTCAGGAGATATACTGTATCCTATTCTCCAGCCTGTCATAGAATGAGATTTTGAAAAGCCGTTAAGAATTATAACTTTATCTTTTATAGAAGGATAAGAAGCAAAAGAAGTAAATGGATAAAATGATATAGCAGAATATATTTCATCGGCTATTATAAATATATCTTTCTTCTCAAAATATTTTACAAGCTCGTCCATCTCATCTTTTTTCAGCATATATCCTGAAGGATTGCATGGATTACTAAAAAGTATAGCTTTAGTTTTATTTGTTATTACTTTTTCTATAGCTTCAGGCTTTATTACAAGATGATCATCTCTTGTATCCATAAATACAGTTTTGCCATAAGAAAGGTTAATAGACTGTTCATAAGGTGAGAAAAAAGGAGTAGGTACTATAACCTCATCATCTATATTTAAAATTGTTCTGAATATAGAAGAAATACCTTCCATAGAACCTATATGCATAGTAACATTATCGGCATTTATATTTGAATTATAATATTTATTATAATGATTAGCTACCAATTTTCTTATATGTTCGCTTCCGCCCGAATGCGTATATCCTAATGTATGAGTTTTAGCATATTCGCATCCGTATTCAATAAGTTCTTTAGGAGGCTTTAAATCAGGCTCTCCTATTGTAAGCATTATGGAATTTTCTTTTTTTTGTGCTTTTTCTGTAAGCTCTCTTATAAGCGAATAAGGTACTTTAAGTATATTTTTATTAAGCTCCATAATGATTCTCCGTAATTATAAATATTACAATAAATTATTATATACAATAATATTATATATAATAATTTTTATATTCTATCAAATATATTTTATTTGTCAATTTATAATTATTAAAAAATTGATATAATTTTTTTTAAAATATAGATTTTTAATATAATTCGTAGTTATTGCATTATGCTGTTTTTATAGTAATATACTAATGTAAAAAATTATGTTTATATATTATTATCTGGAAAATAGATTTAATAGAATTTGATTATTTAAAATTTAAAAGTAATTCCAATAATAATAATAAATTTATAAAAGAACAATTATATATATTAAAAATTTAATTTATAAAGAGAACTAAATAATGAAAAAAACAAATAAAGATAATAATAATTTTGAAGAACATTTTTCTGAAAGCATAAAAGAAAATATAATATTTTTTCCTATAAGACACCATTCTCCTGCATGCTCTTATCATTTAAAAAAAGTTTTTGATGATTTTAAGCCTGATGCTGTACTTATAGAAGGTCCGAGCGACTGTAATAATTTGATGAAATATATGATAGAAGAAGATACTAAAGCCCCTTTTTGTATTTATTCAAATTATATTGATAATAATAATTCTAAATATAGATGCTATTATCCTTTTTTGAATTATTCCCCTGAATTTACCGCTATAAAAGAATCTCTAAAAAATAATATACACTGCAGTTTTATAGATATGCCTTATGCTTTTATGATAGAAAATTCAATATCTGATGAAATAAATGATATAGATAATGATAATACAGATGATACAGATAATAATAAAGAAACATCTAAAAACAGACTGATATCAATATATGATAATGATGATAATAAATTTAATATTAATGCATATACAGTTGAGCTTACAAATAAGTCAGGGCTTAGAACTTTTTCTGAGCTTTGGGAGAGAGATTTTGAAATAAACGGAATATCTAAAGAAACTAAAGATTTTATAAGAAGTGTTTATGCTTTGGGCTATTATATGCGTTTGATAGAAGATGAAGATTTTGAAACTAGAAACAGAGAATATGTAATGGCTAAAAATATTTATGAAGCATTAAATAAGTACAGCAGAGTTTTAGCAGTTACAGGAAGTTTTCATACTAAAGGCATAATAGATAAATTAAAAGAAAATGAAAAAAATAATAAAATATTAGATAAAAAATATAAGAGTTTAAAAAAATATATTGCTTCAAATACTTCAAGCTATTTAATACCTTATTCATTTGAAGAGGCAGACAAAAGAAAAGGATATCAGGCAGGCATAGAGTTTCCAGCCTTTTATGATTTTGTTTACAGAGAGCTCGAAAAATATGAAGATAAAAATAATGATATAGGCAATACTTTTTTAAATGTAGTTATGTCATTTATAATAAAAGCTTCAAATATAGACAGACATAATCATAATGTAAGCATACCAGACTGCATTAATGCTTATTATATGGCTGTTAATCTTGCTAAGCTTCGTAAAAAAAAATCTGCAGGTGTTTATGAACTTATAGATGCCGCTAAAAGTGCATTCGTTAAAGGCGATATATATTTTGAAAATACAAATAATCTTGATTTGATGATGAGGCTTCTTTCAGGTATTGCAAACGGAAAGGTATCTTCAAAAAGTATTGTTCCTCCTGTTGTAATAGATTTTAGAAATAAATGCAGGGAATATAAAATAAAAATTGATAAGAAACAGGAAATAGAATCTGTACTTGATATAATAAAGGATAAAAATCATTTTGAAAAGAGTAAATTTTTTCATAAGATGCTTTTTTTAGATGCAGATTTCTGTAAATTAGAAAAAGGACCTGATTATGTGAATAAAATTAATAAGAACTTAGCACGCGAAGTTTGGAAATATGAATATAAAGCATCAGTTGAATCTTCTTTGATAGATAAATCTGTTTACGGAGTAACTATAGAAGAGCTTGCAGGAAATATTATAGCCGACAGACTTATAAATAATATAGATTCTAATGAAGTTTCAAAACTAATGATAGAAGCTAATGTTATGGGTATTTATAGTTTTTTTATAGATAATTATAAAAGAATAGAAGAAATTATATTAAATGACAATGATTTTGTAAGTTTATGTTTATGCTTAAATAATTTATCATATTTAACTAATATGGAGGCTATCAATGATAATTTATCTAAAGAAAGAAAATCTTTATTTGATAATTATGATATTATGCCTGCAGTTGAATCACTGTCTAAGCATACATTTATACTTGCTGTTGTTAATATGGAATCTATGAAAAATTTAGATGAAAAAGAAGCATTAAAAAATTCTCATTATATAAAGAACTTATATTCATTTACATTAGAAAATCCAAGCTTCTGCGATATAGACATATTTAATGATAAAATAGATTCAATGCTTGATAATACATTCGGAAGCTCTCATATATATGCCGTTTGTCTTTCTATTAAATATAAATCAGGAAGATTAAGCGGTGATGAGTTTTCTCATATAGTATCAAGTTTTTTAGAATCCTCAGACAGCGAAGATGCTTCATATTTTTTAAATGGCATACTTTTGGCGGCTAGGGATATATTATTTATTAATGACAGTATTATAAAAAGTATTGATAATATTATAAAAAAATTAGATGAAGACAAATTTATAGAAATTTTGCCGAATTTTAGATATGCATTTACAAATTTAAGTCCTATAGAAATAGAAAATTTATCTAAAACTATATTATATATGTATAATGCAGATGAAAATAAATTGCTTGTAAATTTTGATATGTCAGATATGTCAATAGAAGATATTAAAACAGCTTCTTATATAGATGAATCGGTTTTTGATTTGCTTGTAAAAATTTTATAAAAAATACGAAAATAAATATAAGAGGAACTATTTTTATATTTATTCGTCTAATTATTATTATTTTATTGTATACTATGATTTGATATTTTTAAGTTTATAATATTAAATAAATATTATAAATTATACAGGAGCAGATTTTGAAATTTTATTCTCGTTTGATTTTTGGTTTAATTTTGAGTTTTAATTTGAGTTTTAATTTGAGTTTACATTCGCAGGATACAAATTTTACAGAATATATAAATAGAACAAATGATAAAATATCTATAACATTAGAAGATGCTTTAATCATAGCTTTCGATTATGATAAAACATTAAAGCAGGCTGAATATGATGTTCGTATAGCACAGGTTCAAAAGGATGCATCATTTTCAGATTTATTTCTTCCTTCTTTAACTATAAGCGGCGGACTGAATTTATCTGAACCCAGAGAATACAGTATAAATAATACTTCAACAGGTATTTATTCAAGTCCTGATACTTGGAATGCTTCAGCATCATTATCAAAAACATTGTTCACAGGATTTAGAAATTGGAATACAGATAGGGCAAGAGATATTAATCTGCAGATGAAAAAAGATATATATTATGACGAAAGGCTTAATGTTGATTTAAATACAAAACTAAATTTTTATAATACTTTCGTAGCTCAGGAAAACTATAAAGTATATTTACAGCAGCAGCTTAATTACAGCAATAGAATGAGAGAAACTTATTTAAAATACAGAAACGGACAAGTATCAGAATATGAATATTTAAACTCAAAAGTACAGTATGAAAGTACAAAGCCTCAGGTTATAACATTAAGCAATCAGTATCAAAGTTTGAAATTAACATTTATAAGGCAAATAGGACTTACAAATGCGGGAGATGAAGTAGATTTAGTAGGAAGTATATTAGATGCCACCAATATATCATTACCTGATATACCTTTTAATGATCTGCTTACTATTATAATGAATAATAATATAGAATTAAAAAGTATGGGTAGCAATTTAAAAATGTTAGAGTATAATAGGAAAGTAGCAAGAAGCTATTTATGGCCCACATTATCAGCAAATGCTAATGTAGGAATAACAACTATAGATAAAATAAAAATGGAAAACGGCACATTCAAAAAAAATAGAGAAGGCGAGTTTAATTGGGGTGTAGGTTTTTCTCTTAATTATGCTCTTGATTCTCTTCTGCCTTTTTCTTCTACTGCTAAGGGAGCAGAAGAAATTGAGCTGAGTATAAGGCAGATGGAAATAAATTATGAACAGTTAAGGGATATTATAGAGATAAACAGCAGAGATTTGATTTCTACTGCAAAATCTCAGGCATTAAATTTAGAGTCGCAGGCTGAAAATGCAAGAACTGCAGCTTATGCTTTGCAAATGGCTCAAAGGCAGTATAGAGGCGGAACTATATCTACACTTGAAGTTAATGATGCTGAAATTACTTATTTGAATGCACAGCTTGCATATTTACAGGCTATATACGAATATTTTTCAAGCACTTTGCAAATATTAAAACTCTTAGGTGCTTAAATTAAGATTATTATAGGCAGATTAAGGAGATTATGATGATAAGAAAAAGATATATAATTATAAAAAAAATAGATATTAAATTTTTTTTAATTATTTTATTATTTATTTCTATTATATTTGTTTCATGTAAGAAAAAGCAGGAGGATTTAAAAAGAAAAGAGAATCCTATAAGCGTTTTAGTGGCAGCCCCTATAAAACAGCATTTAGATGAATATTTAGATCTTTCTGCTGAAATTAAAGCAATAAAAGAGGTAGAAATATCATCAGATGTACCCGGAAAAATAGCTAATATACTAAAATATGAAGGCAGTTTTGTAAATAAGGGAGATACTATAGCTTTAATTGACAGATTTGTAATAGGTGCTAATTATTCTTATGCTCCTGCAAGAACACCTATATCAGGTTATGTTACAACTACATATATGGCGGTAGGCTCTTCTATAGCAGCAGCTACACCCATAGCCAATGTTGCAGATATTAGTCAGTTAGAAGTTGAAATACAAGTTCCTGAACGATCTATTTCAGGCATAGTATTAGGACAGAAAGTTTTAATAAGAGTTCCTTCCGCTCCTAATAAAGAAATAGAAGCTGTTATAACAAAGAGAGATTATGCTGTTAATCCTTCTACCCGTACTTTAATGGTTAAGGCTTTAATAGATAATAGAGAAAAACTGCTTTTACCTGGAATGTTTTCTGATGTATCAATACTTTTAAACTCTGCTGATAATGTATTTGTTATACCAAATAGTGCTATGTTCAGCGATGATTTGGGAAAAAATTATATATATGTAGTAAAAGAAGATAATGCTGATAATATTCCTTCGGAAGTAAATACTGTAAACTCAAATACTGCAAGATATAGAGCATATACAAGAGAAGTTAATGTATTATTTACTTCCAAAGATAAAGTTGCATTAAGCAGCGGACTTGAAGAAGGAGAAGAAGTTGTTATGTTCGGACGCGAGTTTTTAAGAAACGGCTCATTAGTCAATAGAATAGAAAATGATCCTACAATTTTGGAATATATTACTCCGCCTAATGCATCTGCAGAAACTAATAATGCATTATCTTCAAAAGTTACTAATATAGAACAATCTAATACTGTACAATCAAAAAAACCAAGTACTTTATCATCAAAAACTAATGCTGCACAATCAAAACAGAATACTGCACAATCAAGCAGAAATAATAATGATTCTGCGGATAAAAAAGATAATACTGCCGAAAAACCTAAAAATAATAATACGCAAAATGCTTCTGACGGCACTTCTGATAATAGTATTTATTCAGTAGGCAGTTAATTTTAGGGAGTGATTATGAGAAGTTTTATTGAATTAATAGTAAAAAGACCTGTAGCAGTTTTTATGGGTATAGTTGCTGTTGTTATACTTGGAGCTGTTAGTTTATCTAGGCTTCCTGTTGACTTTCTGCCTGATTTGGAGCTTCCTTTTATAAGCATAAGAACTGAGTATAAAAATGCAGGTCCTGAGGAAGTTGAAAAATCTGTTTCTAAATTAATAGAAGGTGCTGTTTCATCTGTTAATAATATTAAAGAGGTAAGCTCATCTTCTAAACAAGAATGGTCTAGTGTTTTTGTTGAATTTAATTGGGGAAGTGATTTAGCTTCTGCCACAGCTGATATTAGAGAGGCTATAGATAGGATAAGAAAAGCTTTGCCTGATGATGCTGAAAGCCCTGCTGTTTATAAATTTTCTACTTCAAATATACCCGTTATGGATATATCCTTTTACGGTACTGAAAATTTATCCGCATTATATAATTTAGTTGATAATCAAATCATAACAAGTATAGAGCAGGTAGGCGGTGTAGCTATGGCTCAGATTAGAGGCGGACTTAAAACTCAGATTAAAGTTGATGTTGATATGAATAGGCTTCAGGCTTATGGGCTTGATATTAATTCTATAGTAAATACTTTGAATATGGAAAATCAGAATATATCAGGCGGAGAAACCTATGAGGGTGTTTATAAATATACTTTAAGAACTACAGGAGAGTTTAAAACGGTTGATGATATAGGAAATGTTGTTGTATCATTAAAAAATAATAATACTCCTGTAAGACTTAGAGAATTAGCTGTAATTTATGAAGGTTATGATGAGGACGGAGATATTATTAAGGTTAATGGAACGCCTGCTGTTACAATTTCTATAAATAAAGAATCAGGAGCTAATACTGTTGCCGTTTCCGATGCTATAAAAAAAAGGCTTGACAGTCTTAATTTACCCGGAGATATAAAATACGAAATATTATTTAATAGTGCTGATAATGTGAATAAGGCTATTAAAGGAGTGCTTGATACTGCTTGGCAGGGGGGATTATTTGCCGTTATAATACTTATGATTTATTTATGGAATGTAAGAACTGTAGCCATTATAGCTATATCTATCCCTATGTCTATTATTGTTACATTCACTTTGATGTATTTCTTTGGAACTACTTTAAATATTATATCTCTTTCAGGGCTGGTACTTGGCATAGGAATGATGGTTGATAACTCTATAGTAGTGCTTGAAAATATATTCTATTATAGAAATAATGGTTATGGTAAATATTCTTCTGCAATAGACGGTACTTCTACAGTTGCACTTGCTATATCTGCTTCTACACTTACTACAATAGCGGTATTTCTTCCTTTCCTCTTTGTTGAAGGTCAGACAGGACAGATGTTTAGAGACTTATGTATTACTGTTACAGTTTCTATGATAGCTTCTTTAGCTGTTGCTTTGACAATAGTGCCTATGCTTGGTGCAAGATTAATTACTACTAAAAAATCTAAATTTTTAAATCGTTTTGAAGTATTCTTTGATAAGCATTTTCATTCTAAAGTTAATTATGTATATGAAAAGATACTAAATTATTCTGTACATCATAAAAATAGAGTATTAATACCTGTTATAGTAATAGTATTTTCTATTATAACTATAGGATTAATATTTATAGGTAAAGAAGGCTTCCCAAAATCTGATGAAGGACAGTTAAAAGCAAGCATACAGATGCCTATAGGTACTAGAAAAGAGCAGACGGATTCTTTTGTAGATAGAATGAGATATGATATATCCCAATATATAGGTAAAGATTTAAGCAGGATTCAAACTAGAACAAGATCAGGTTCTGATGCCAATAAAGCAGATATAAGAGTTAAGCTTATAGATAAATCAGAAGGAAGAACTAAAGAAACAGAAAATTATGTTGAAGAAGTAAGAAAATTATTATCAGGATACCCAGCAAAAATAAATGTTGATAGTGTTGCAAGTATGAGCGGAGGCGGAGGAGGAGATTCAAGCGGTATAGATATAGATATAGTCGGCGAAGATTTAAATAGGGCAGGAGATTTAGCTAATAATGTAATAGCAGCATTGCAGGATGTTCCAGGACTTAGAGATGTTCGCTTAAAGAAAAATGATTCAAGCCCCGAATTAAATGTTAAAATAAACAGAGATTTAGCTTCAAAAATGGGAATAAATATAAATACTGTTGCTAATTCTATTAAAACCAGCTTCGGCGGTACTACAGCTACTAGAATGACGCCTGATAATTCAGATGTTACTGATATTGATGTTATAGTGAGATTAAATGAAAAAGACAGAATTAATATAGAAGATGTAAAAAGAATGCTTATTAATACGCCTAATGGTATGGTTCCTATTTCGGCTATCGCTTATGTTGATAAAGATTTTGCCCCTACTGAAATAGAAAGAAAAAATGACAGCAGAATAACATCTATTACAGCTTCAGGATATGGAAGACCTATGAATCAAATAATGGCGGATATTCAGTCTGCCATAAATGAAAAAGTATTTATACCTTCTGGTTTTACTATAATTTATTCAGGAGATTATGAAGATATGCAGGAGGCTTTCGGACAGCTTTTACAGGCATTATTATTAGCTTTAGTATTAGTTTATGCTATTATGGCTAGTCAGTTTGAATCATATATTGCACCTTTTGTAATAGCCCTTGCTATACCATTTGGTTTTGCAGGCTCTATTATACTGCTGCTTATCACAGGGCAGACTTTGAGTGTATACAGCGGAATAGGAGTTATAGTTCTTATTGGTATTGTAGTTAATAACGGCATTGTACTCATTGACTATATGAATCAGCTTATGCATGAAAAAAAGATTAACGGAGATGCTGCAGCTTTAATTGCAGGTCCTAGAAGATTAAGACCTGTACTTATGACTTCTCTTACTACTATATTAGGGCTGCTTCCTATGGCATTATCTAGCGGAGAGGGAAATGAAATGTATAAGCCTTTATCATTGGCAGTGCTTGGAGGATTGGCAGTTTCTACATTATTTACTCTTGTTATAGTACCTACTGTTTATGCTGCTATTAGAAACAGAATACCTATTAAAGATTATGATGCTAAGGATATTGCAAGCATTGAAACTTCTGCAGATATTGATGATGCTTTAAGTACGCATGGCAAATAAAATATAAAAGATAAAAAATTATATTATTAATACAGCTTTATTTTTGCTTTACGAAATATATTTTTTACTATATAATTTTACAAATTAAATTAGGTGTTCTAGTATGATAACAAAGAGAATAATACCCTGTTTGGATGTGAGAGACGGCAGAGTTGTAAAGGGTACTAATTTTGAAGGTTTAAAAGATGTTGATGATCCTGTAGAGCTTGCCAGATATTATAATAATATGCAGGCTGATGAGCTTGTATTTTATGATATTACAGCTTCTTATGAGGGCAGAAAACTATTTGTAAATGTACTTGAGAAAGTTGCAAATGAAATATTCATACCTCTTACAGTAGGCGGGGGAATAAATACTATAAAAGATTTTGATATGGTATTAAAATCAGGTGCTGATAAGGTAAGTGTAAATTCAGGTGCAATAAAAAATCCTAATTTGATAAGAGAAGCTGCTGAAAAATACGGTAATCAGTGCGTAGTTCTTTCTATAGATATAAAAAGAGTTAATGGAAAATATTCTGTATTTTCTAAAGGCGGCAGAGAGGATACAGGTATTGATGCTGTTAAATGGGCTGCAGATGGAGAAAAAAAAGGAGCAGGCGAACTTGTAATAAATAGTATAGATACAGACGGAGTAAAAAACGGTTTTGATATAGAACTTCTCAAAGAGATAGCTGATAATGTTTCTATACCTTTAATTGCTTCAGGAGGTGCGGGCAATATGGAGCATTTTAAAGATGTATTTCAGGTTAATGGTGTTGATGCGGGGCTTGCTGCTTCTATATTTCATTTTAAAGAAATTGATATAAAAGAATTAAAAGAGTATCTTCGTAAAAATAGTATTAAAGTAAGACTTTGATTTTTTTATACAGACTTTTTAAATTTGTGATATGATATAAATTAATTTTTAAATATATCATTTAATAAACTTTAATATTTTTATCTGAAATTATATTATTTAATTTATCTGAAGAAAAGCTTAATAATAAATTATTTTTATTAGAGTAATTATTAATAATATCACTAAATTCATTACAGTTTTCTATTATCATATTATGATTATAATGATTAGTAAATGTTTTTATTAAATCTAATCTATTTTTTATATTTGATAAATCATATTTTTTACTTATTTCGTTTATCTTAAACATAAAATCCATCAAAGGCATATTTTTTTTATCAGCATTTTCTAAATCAATATTTTTAAAATTATAATCTGATATGTATAAAGTACTTGATATATTTTTATTCAATAAAATTTTTAATATATTTTCTAATACTGTAATAAAAATATCTATTTTCCTGCTGAAAAAAAGTTTTGATGATAAACTTATACCTTCAAAACTGAAAATAATATTTATAATATTATCGTTTTCAAAGTTTGAATTAATATTAATTTCATAATTATAATTTGGTTTTAAATATATTTCTTCTATATCAATATCATTATGTTCTAAAAATATTTTTGATATAATTTTTTTCTTATTGGTATCAAGTATATCATTTATGAAGTTTATACATTCTATTATTGTGTTATTATCAATATTATTCTGATAATTATCATTTTCCATAATTCCGCTTATAATTTTGCTTATAGATAATAATTCATAATCATTGATTCTATAAAATTCAAAAAACATGCAGTTATTAATATACCAAATTAAATTGAGTAAATAATTATCATCATTTGAAAATATTGTAATAGGATATATATTAATTTCTTTTTCTTTTATATTATAATTATCTATTTTAAAATTTTTTATGCATATACTAATATTCATATTTTGATTTTTTATTTTTTGCTATAGTTAAAATCTTTATTTCCAAACTTTTTAATATACTTTCTATATTTTTGTAATCCAATTGAGGCACAAGCATATTTATCTTACTTATTATATTAGGACATTTTTCATTATTATGATTTTCTTTCCAGCCCAATATTTCTAAATTATGAACTTTTATTCCGAATCTGTCAAGCTCAGTTTCTATATCTATTTTATGAGAATGTTCAATTATATATGATATAGATTTCTTTTTATTTGATATATAGTATGGTATAAAGAATCTGTAAATAGATGTACTTAGAAATATGCATACACAGCCTATAGCAGATAATATCCATTGTCCTGAGCCTATAACTATGCCTAGACATGCTGTAACCCAAACTATGGCGGCAGTTGTTATTCCATGCAGCTTTCCTCTATTTTGTATAATCATACCTGCACCTAAAAAACCAATGCCTGAAACTATTTGTGCAGATATTCTATTATAATCAGGGGCAGTATATAGAAGTTTGCTTCCTAATCTTACCAATTCGGCATTTTCAAGCATTATAGTATGAGCAAAAACATCTTCATAGCATGATAAAATAGCAGCTCCCATACAAACAATACTAGTAGTTCTGCTTCCTATAGGTTTTTTATGATGTTCTCTTTCCCAGCCTATAAATATACCCATCATATACGCTAGGAGTATTCTTGTAGTTATTTCTATTATACTGTAATCTGCTAATGCATGTTTAATAGATTCTCTAATCATAAAAAATATATATCCAATTTTTACCGTATTTTTATATTATTATCGAAATTAAAATTAATTATAATAATTATTTTATTTAACTTATGTTTATTTTATAAATAATTGAAAAATATTTGCAAAAACATAATCGCTGTATTATAATATATCATCAAATAAAAAACATCATAATTTATCATTTTTTAATAAGGATATATTTTAATAAATGTCATACGCTGAAAAAATTAGAAATTTTTGTATTATAGCACATGTTGATCATGGCAAAAGCACATTAGCCGACAGAATAATAGAACATACAAAAGCAGTATCAAGCAGAGAAATGAAATCGCAAATATTGGATTCTATGGATATAGAAAGAGAAAGGGGAATAACAATAAAAAGTCAGGCAGTTAAATTATCTTATCAGGCTGAAAACGGAGAAGTTTATACTCTTAATCTGATTGATACGCCCGGACATGTTGACTTTAACTATGAAGTTTCGCGTTCTCTTGCTGCATGCGAGGGTGCTGTATTGGTAGTTGATGCGGCTCAGGGTGTTGAGGCTCAGACTATTTCTAATTTTTATTTGGCATTTGAGAATAATTTAGAGATTGTTCCTGTTATTAATAAAATAGATTTGCCTGCTGCGAATATTGAATTATGTAAAGAGCAGATGGAAAAAGAATTCGGAGTTAATAAAGAAGATATAGTTCTAGCAAGTGCAAAAAATGATATAGGTATAGATGAAATACTTGAAGCTATTGTTAAAATGATACCTGCTCCTAAAGACAATACTAGTAAAAAAACCAGAGGCTTGATATTTGATTCTTATTATGATCCTTTTCGCGGTGCTGTTATGATAGTGAGAATATTTGACGGTTCTATAAAGAAAAATGATAAACTTCTTTTAATGGAAACTAAAGCCGAATATGAAACAGAAGAATGCGGTACTCTTTTACTTGGACTTAAATCTGCAAATGAACTTAAAAGCGGAGATGTAGGCTATATTATAGCGGGCATTAAAAATATATCCGATATAAAAATAGGAGATACTATTACACTCAAAGAAAATCCTTCCGATGAGCCTTTGATAGGCTATAAAGAAGTACTTCCTATGGTATTTGCAGGAATATTCCCTGCCGAAGATGAAGATTATACAAACTTACAAAAGGCATTAGAAAAATTAAAATTAAATGATGCTTCTTTAATTTATGAGCCTGAGCGTTCTATTGCTTTGGGATTTGGATACAGATGCGGATTTTTGGGACTTTTACATTTGGAAATAGTACAGGAGAGGCTTGAAAGAGAGTTTAATCTTAATTTGGTAATAACAAGCCCTTCTGTAGAAGTAAAATTAAAACTCACAAACGGCGAAGAAAAAATTATTGACAATCCTGCTGATTTTCCGTCTGGGCAGTATATAGAAAAATGTTATGAACCTTTTATCAATGCATTAATAATAGTGCCTTCGGATTATTTAGGAAATATTATTTCGCTTTGTATTGATAGAAGAGGCACTCAAACTTCTTTAACTTATTTAGATGATAAAAGGGCAGAAATTAAATTTGATTTGCCTTTAATAGAAGTAGTATATGATTTCTATGATAAATTAAAATCTATTTCAAGAGGATATGCATCATTCGATTATGATTTTTCTGATTTCAGAGAAAGCCAAATAGAAAAAATAGATATATTAGTTCATGGCGAGGTAGTAGATGCATTATCATTTATGTCGCATAGAAGCAATGCTGAAGCGAGAGGCAGACAAATTATAGAAAAGTTAAAGCATCTTATTCCTAAGCATATGTTTCAGATACCATTACAGGCAGCTATAGGCGGAAGAATTATAGCCCGTGAGAATATAAGTGCATTAAGAAAAAATGTTACGGCAAAATGCTATGGAGGCGATATTACAAGAAAAAGAAAGCTTCTTGAAAAACAAAAAGAGGGTAAAAAGCGTATGAAGACTATTGGTAATGTTGAAATACCTCAGGATGCATTTATAAGTGTTCTTAAAACAGATGATAATAATAAATAGTAAGCATTATATTTTTGGGAATTATATGGAAATTAGAGTTTTAAAATATTTTTTGGCGGCTGTGAGAGAAGGAAATGTTACTAAAGCTGCAAAGTATCTTAATTTAACTCAGCCTAATCTTTCGCGTCAGATAAATATTTTGGAGAAAGATATAGGGCATAAACTTTTTTTTAGAAAGCATAATAATATAGTTCTTACTCCTGAAGGAATTTTATTAAAGAAAAGAGCCGAAGAAATAATTAATATGATAGATAAAACTAGGGCGGAATTTAATTTTACTGATAAAGTGATAGCAGGAGATATATTTATAGGAGCAGGAGAAACTTGGGCTATGAGTTTGATTGCTTCTGTTATGAAAGATATGCAAGAATGTTATCCTAATATAAAATATAATGTTCATAGCGGAAATTTTCAGGATATCACAGAGAAATTGGATAAAGGATTATTAGATTTCGGATTATTAATTGATCCTGCCGACTTATCTAAATATGATTATTTAAAAATACCTGCAAAAGATACTTGGGGATTAATTATGAGAAAAGATTCAATTCTTTCAAAAAAGAAAAATATAGTCAAAAATGATCTGCTTAATATACCTTTAATAATCTCAAGACAGGTAATTGAAACTGAAATACAGGATAATGATTTTTCAAGATGGTTTTCTGATACTTTTGATAAGCTTAATATAACAGCTACATATAATTTAATTTATAATGCATTAATTATGGTCAGAGAGGGTATGGGTTATGCTTTATGTTTGGATAAATTAATAGATAATATGAATAATCAAAATATTTGTTTTATACCTCTAAAGCCTAAATTAGAATCTGGTCTTAATATTGTATGGAAGAAAAATCAGGAGTTTTCAAGAGCTTCTAAAATATTTTTGGAAAGACTTACTGATAAATTTAATTCATAATATATGATAAAAAAATAATAAAATCTTTAGCCCTTTATGTTTTTTAATTTTATTAGTTATTTTTTTAATTCTTTATAGTTTAAACTAAAAATATAATGCCCGCCCCAATTTTATTTAAATTGCATTAAAAAAATTACCCAAGCATTAATAAATATAATACTTGGGTGAGGCTTAATTTATTAGTAATATTAAAAAATTATTTTAAATTACTTTAAATTGTTTTTGAAGAATTGAGATAATTTTTCAAAAGGAATTTTTTCCATATTATCATATAAATCAACATGATCAGCATCTTCTATTATTAAAAGTTCTTTTGGTTCTAATGCTTCTTTATAAACATCTTCGCTATAGTATCTTGAATGTGCTCTGTCTCCTGCTATTAAAAGTATAGGAGTAGGAGAAACATCTTTTATATTAGCCATTAAAGGGAAATTCCAAAATGACATAGGCATTGCAGCAATCCAAGAAGTAACAAAATTTACAGCTCTAGGATGATAAGCTCTTTTAGCATAATAATTATAGAATGCAGCAAATACAGGGTCAGCATTTTCTGGAAGTTCTTCAGGAACAGTCATTGCAGAAGCCATTAAATTATTGTTCTCATCAAAAAAATAAGGCTCATGATTACCTAAAGCATAAGTTTTATTTTCAGCATCTTTCCAACGCTGAGTGCTTAAATATTCTTTTATTTTTCTTCTTTGTTCAGGAGTGTAATAGTCCTGATGTCCTTTGCTCATATCCCTTGACATATCATACATTGAAAGTGCGGCAACGGCTTTTATTCTGGTATCAGTACCAGCTGCAGTAATAGCCATACCAGAGAGTCCGCAAATACCTATTGCACCGATGCGGTTTCTGTCTATAAATTCAAGTAATCCTAAATAATCTACAGCTGCACTGTAATCTTCAGTAAATATATCAGGCGAAGCAGTATTTCTTATATCTCCTCCGCTTTCACCTGTAAAAGAAGGATCAAATGCTAAACTTACAAATCCGTAAGAAGCCATTTCCTGAGCATATAATCCTGATGCCTGTTCTTTAACTGCCCCGAATGGTCCTGATATAACTATAGCAGGATTTTTATTTGAAGCATAGTTTTCAGGCAAATATAAATCTCCTGCAATTTCAATGCCGTATCTGTTTTTAAATCTCACTTTTTTCATTTCGATATTTGTGTAAATTTTGAAAACTCTTGTATCCATATTATCCCCTCCTTTATATTGATTGTTTTGTGATTGGTTATTATTACAAGATATTAAAAAAGTTAGAAGTAAAGATATTGATAATATTATTTTTTTCATTTTTATCTCCTTAATTAAAATATTTTTTATTTTTTTAATTTAATTTAAGTTCATTATATATATCGTATGATTTTTGCAGGAATGCCTCCTACTATTACATTAGAAGGCACATCTTTATTAATCAAAGCACCAGCAGCTATTATTGAATTATCTCCTATAGTTACGCCTCCAAGTATATTAGCTCCGGAACCTATCCATACATTATTTCCTATTGTTACTTTTGACGGATATGTTATGCTTCTCTCTTTTAAATCAATGCCGTGATTTAAAGTTGATATTATAACATTCATTCCTATAAATACATTATCCCCTATAGTTATTCCTCCTCTATCCTGAAATGAACATCCGCAGTTAAAAAATACATTCTTCCCTATTTTTATATTTCTTCCAAAATCTGTGTAAAAAGGCGGAAAGAGTGTAAAACTTTCATCTATTTTTTCATTTGTTAATTTTTCAAATAATTTTCTCACTTCATCTGCACTATGATATTTACTATTAATCTCTGTTGTTATTTTTATTGCATTTTGAGAGCATTCATATAAAAAGGGCGACAATTCTTTATCTTCGCTTGATATAGGATTATTTTCTTTGCAGTATCTTATAAACTCCTCTATATTCATTTTTTATTTTCTTCTCCTTTATTTTTTTATTTATTTGTATTTTACAGAAAAAATAAATTATATCAAATATTTATTTGTTATATAATTTTATGCTTAAAAAGTATAATATTGATTTTATAAGGTTTATTTACATATTTTTATAATATATATAAAGTTATATATAATTCATTGATTAATTCATAATTGTTTATATAATTGTATATTAAAAATGTTATAGGAGTTTTAATGAAATTAAAAAAAATAGAAAATGGATTTATTCCTATTAAAGAGTTAGAAAATAATAATTTTTTTATACCAAGTTATCAAAGAGGATATAGATGGGATAATGAAGTAAATGCTCTATTAGAAGATATAATAGATTTTATTAATTATAAAAAAAATGATAATGATTTTTATTCTCTACAGCCTATAGTTGTAAAAAAAGATGAAGATAAATATATTGTTATTGATGGTCAGCAGAGACTAACAACTATTTTTTTAATAATTAAATATATTGAAAATAAATCTTTCTTTTCAATAAAATACGAAACTAGAAAACAATCATCAGAGTTTTTAGACAATATAGAAAGTAAAAAAGAAGATGAGGCAAAAAATATTGATTTTTATTATTTTTTTCAGGCATATAAAAATATAAGAGACTTTTTTAGCAGTAAAGTAAATAAGAATGATTTTTATAATATATTACTTAATAACTGTAAAGTATTATGGTATGAAATAGCAGATGATGAAAAAGAAGAAGATGTTTTTATAAGACTGAATATAGGTAAAATCCCATTATTAGAGGAAGAGAATATTAAAGCATTATTTCTATCAAAAAGTAATGGTATTGAAAATATAGATGAAATAGCTGAAAAATGGTATGACGAAGAAAAAGAATTAAGGTATAATAATGATTACAGATATTGTGTGTTAAAAAAAATAGATGATAAATATATAACAAAAGAAGATAATACATTAAATGATGATTTTTTAAGGATTAGAGTATATCTTGAAGCTATAATGAACAATAAAAATGATTCCATATTTGAATATTTTTATAAGTTATATAAAGAAAATAAATTAAAAGAAACTTGGGAAAATTTAGAAAATTGTATAGACACATTAAACAGTTTTTCATCAAATCAAAACGGTATAGGTGAAGAAAGAAATATTTTCCATTATATTGGATTTCTTATATTAAATAATATAATGGATATTAATGATATTTATGAAAGATGGACAGAAGATCAAAATAAAATAAATTTTGCTTTATCCCTTAAAAAATCAATAGAAGATAATATTAGTTTATTTAAATCAATTAAAGACAATGATTTTGAAGAAGCTTTGCAGGAATTAAATTTTA
This sequence comes from uncultured Brachyspira sp., assembly GCF_910578695.1. GTDB lineage: Bacteria > Spirochaetota > Brachyspiria > Brachyspirales > Brachyspiraceae > Brachyspira. The sequence continues at coordinate 90,798 of NZ_CAJTQJ010000001.1, read as the reverse complement.
ATAATAAAAATCATAAAAAAATAATTTATAAAATACTTGTTTTATTTAATATAGCTTATTTATTAAAAGATAAGGGATCTCATAAATATTTTGAGTTTAATAGATTTCAATTAGAAAAGTGGAGTCTTGAACATATTTATGCTCAAAATTCAAAAAGTATAAAAGAAGATATAAAAAATAAAGATAATAAAAAAATTATTGCTTGGTTAAAAGAAGTAAGCGAATATTGTGATGAATTAAAACCAAAAATAGAAGAATTAATAACTAAAAAAAATCCATATAATGAGAAGATATTTGATGAAATAAATAATTATTTCAAAGATGAAGATTCTTTGAATGGTATAGGAAACTTATGTTTATTAGATAAGCAGTCAAATAGCGAGATAGGAAATAAAATATTTAGTAAAAAACGTAAAGATATAGAAAGATTAGGTCAGCAGGGAAAACTTATTCCAATATGTACTAAACTTGTATTTGAAAAATTTTTTTCAGATAATGTAGGAAATAAAAATTATTTTTTAAAAGAAGACAGAGAATATTATATAAAAGCTATTATTGAAAAATTGAAAATATTTTTCAAACAATAATCTAATTGGAGAAAAAATCATGAATATAAATAATTTAAAAAATTTATTAAGTGAATATAATGTTGTTATTCCTATACTTCAAAGAGATTATGTACAAGGTAAAAAATCAAAAATCATTATAGCTAAAGATTTTTTAAAAAATATTTTTGATGTTCTTGGCGGAAATAAAAATAAATTACATATAGATTTTATTTACGGATATTTAGAAGATAATAATTTTATACTTATAGATGGTCAGCAGAGAGTAACAACATTATGGCTTCTATATTTAATTATATATAAAATGAATAATGATTTTGATAATATAAAGAAATTATTATCTAAGTTTTCATACCGCATACGTGAAAGTTCATTTAAATTTTGCAAAAATCTTATAAATAAGGAATTAAAATTAAATATAAACCCAAAGGAATATATTTTAAATAGTACAGGCACTTTTGGAAAAACTGATGAATTAAATAATGATCCAACCATAAAAGCTATGCTTAACATGCTTGATTTAATCTATAATATGGTAAAAAATAAAGACAATGAAACTTTGCAAAAATATAAAAATAATTTAAATAATATTACTTTTTCTATTTTTAATATGGGTGAATATAATTTAGGAGAAGAATTATACATAAAAATGAATGCACGAGGAAAACAATTAAGTAAGTATGAAAATATTAAAGCATATATAGAAAACGATCAAAATTTAAAAGGCCATTATGATTTGCTTGCTAGCATAGATAATTTATGGAGTGATTATTTTTTTGATATAAATACAATAGATAAGTTTGATAATAGAGGGTTATCTTTTTTATATTATTCTGCTTTGTTCTTTCATATTGATTCAAATTTAAATAATGAAGATTTAATAAAATATTTAGACAGCAATATTGAAATTATGGATCATAGATTTTTTAGTATACTAGAATTATATAAAAATATTAAATTGCTTAATAATGCTATTGAAGTATTATACAAATATGAAGATATTTTAAATGTTAAGATGTTTGATAATATTGGCTTAAAAAATATATGCTATTTTTATGCTTTCTTATTTTTTATGAAAAAATTAAATATAGAAGATTTTTCTATTAATAATTTTAATAAAAATATATTTGATGATTATTACAGAGTATGCAGGCATTTTATAGAAAATCATAGATTGGATAAACCTGAACATATTAAAAGTTTTTATGATTTATTTGCTGATTTATCTAACGGACATGATGATATATATAATTATTTATCTAGTAAATCAAAGCCTAGTTCTTTTCATACAGAAATATATGAATTAGAAATAAGAAAATCTAAACTTATTTTAGAAAGCAGAAATGGCGGTGATAATTGGGAAGATATTTTAAATAAAACAAGCGATAATAGTTTTTTAGTAGGCTGGATAGGATTTCTATTAGATTTTAGTAAAAAAAATAATAATAATAATAAAGATTTTGATAAATTTATAAAGTATGCAAATCTAACAATTGAAATTATTGATAAAATAATAAAAGAAGATGGTTTTCTAAATTTATTTCAAAGAGCTTTATTAATTTTTAAAGATTATGGATTTTATTCTACAAATTATTATTATGGTAATGTACCTCAAGTAAGTGTATACAGAGACAGAGAAGCTTGGAATTGGCTTATGTCAGGGTATAAAAATGGTTTTGGAAATAAAAATTACTTAAAACAATTATTAGATAAAATAATTTCATATAAAGAAAATGATATTGCAAAATCATTAAAATCAATTATCAATGATACCAATTTAAAAAATAAATTATGGTTTGAATATTTATTGATAAAAGATAAAAATTTATTTGAATATATAGACAAAAAAGAGAAATTTCAAAAATGCGGAAGGATAAGAAAATATTGTGATGATGATAATAATGTTACAGATTGTCTGCTTCTTCCGACAGCTAAAGCTAAAAAAGACTCAATAGATTTACTGTCATATTCTTTCTATTTCTATATCAAAGATAAAGCAGAAGTTTCAGAGTTTAAAACTGATGTAGAATATGATAAATATGAAAAAAATAGGAATAAAAATTCTTATTTTAGTATCAAAGTTAATGGAAAAGATAAGGAAGTGATATGCGATAGTATTAATTCTATAATAAAAATAGGCACTAAAAAATATGATATAAATTTACAAATGGGTTCTGATATTTTTAAAGAATTTGATAAAGTATTAAAAGAATCAAAGTTAATAAAATAATTTTAATGAATTTGCTTTTTTCTTTCTTTTGTATAATACTATATTCTATAGCATTTATTTTGTTTATGTTATATTGATAAAAAATCATTTTAAGGATTTGCGATGATAGAAAATTTCATACCTAATAAAAAAGTTTTTGTATTTGATACGAATGTTATACTCCATGATTTTAAATCTATATTTTCTTTTGAAGAAACAAATATAGTTATACCTATTACAGTTTTAGAAGAAGTTGATAAGTTTAAAAAAGGAAATGATACTATTAATTTTAATGCCAGAGAGTTTATAAGAGAGCTTGATGTTATAGCAGAAAAAAATGAAGAGAGAAACGGCACTAAAGATATATTTAAGAAAGGGGCTTTGCTTGACAATAAAAGTAAAGTATTTATAGATGTTAATAATGAAGAGAGAAATGAGTTTAGAAAAATATTTGCATTAAATATACCAGACCATAAAATACTTTCCTGTGCTTATAATATAAAATGTGAAAATCAAAGGGTAATTCTCATAACTAAAGATATTAATATGAGAATGAAGGCAAGAAGTTTAGGAATAGATACTCAGGATTATAATACTGATAAGATAGAAAAATTATCTTCTCTTTTTACAGGTATAGAAAGCATATCAGGAGATAATGCTGAAATTTATATAAAAGAGCTTAAAGAGAATAATGAAATAGCAGTAAAGGGAGAGCATTCTATTTATCCTAATACATATTTCTGCTATAGAGTTAAAGAAGAAGATGAGGCAGTTATAGGAAAATATAAAGAAAATACTAATTCAATAGTTTCTGTTGATACTAATATAAATGCTTATGGAATAAAGCCGAGAAATGAAGAGCAGGCTATGGCTTTAGATGTTTTGCTTGATAATAATATACCTTTAGTTACAATAATGGGTAAAGCTGGAACAGGTAAAACACTTTTAGCATTGGCTGCAGCTTTAGCAAAAAGAAGAGAGTATAGACAAATATTACTTGCCCGTCCTGTTGTGGCACTTTCAAATAAAGATTTGGGTTTTCTTCCGGGTGATGTTAATAGCAAATTAGACCCTTATATGCAGCCTTTATTTGATAATCTTTCGGTTATACAGCATATTCATTCTGATGACAGTGATGAAAGTAAAAATATAAAGAAGATGCTTGAAAATGAAAAGATAGTAATTTCTCCTTTGGCATATATTAGAGGAAGAAGTTTGAACAAAATTTATTTTATAGTAGATGAGGCGCAAAACTTAACTCCTCATGAGATAAAAACTATAATAACAAGGGCTGGAGAAGGTACAAAAATAGTTTTCACAGGAGATATTAATCAGATAGATACCCCTTATTTAGATAAGAGAAATAACGGACTTACTTATTTAATAGACAGAACGAAGGGAGAGATTTTAAGCGGTACTGTAACACTTGAAAAAGGAGAGCGTTCCAAACTTGCTGAGCTTGCCGCTAATGTATTATAAAAATTAAATCTGTAATTTGTATATTGACAAAACTTATAATCAATGATATAATGCTTGCATTAGAATTTAATTTTAATATTTTTTAGACACAAGCAGCAATTCGCTTTGGTACTCAAAGAAGGTTCGACTCCTTTAGCCATTTTTTAATGGTGTGCTTGACGTGTCTAGTTTTTTATTCATTTAATTCTATGCTTATTTTTAATAGGCATAGAATATTTTTTATTATAGGTGTAAAATTTTATGTCATTTTTAAATTTGCTTAAAAATTCTTTTAATAAAACTTATACGCAAAATTTTGCTGATACTAATATTTCATCATTAAGCGGTATTATAGATTTATTTGCTGTTATGGGAGCAAGCAGATTAAAAAGAGATGATGAATTATTAAAATATTTTATAAATGCTTGGAGAGAAAATCCTGAATTAACAGCTAAATCTATAATGTATTTAAGAGATATAAGAAAAGGCATAGGAGAGAGAGAAGTTTTTAGAAAATATATCAATATTATGATTAGACAAAATCATACACTTACTGCAATAGAAATATTAAAAACTATACCAGAACTTGGAAGATGGGACGATATTATTTATATATGGCATAAAAATAGAGAAAATAAAAATATTTCTGAGTTTACAAAAAATATAATATTAAAACAATTAGATAAAGATAAATCTTCTGATAAAGTTTCGCTTCTTGCTAAATGGCTTCCAAGCGAAAATACTTCATCAAAAAAGACTAGAGAAATAGCAAAAGAATTAATAAAACTTTTGAATATGGAGAGTAAAGAATATAGGAAAACTTTATCAGCTTTGAGAAAGAAAATAAAATTAATAGAAAATAATTTAAGAGAAAAAGATTATACTTTCAATTATTCTTCTGTACCTTCGCTTGCTATGAGAAAATACTCAAAAGCATTTATTAGAAATGATAAAGAGAGATATGATAAGTTTTTTGAAGATTTAAAAGCAGGAAAAGTAAAATTAAATACTAGTACATTAACTCCTTTTGATTGTTTAAGAGAAATTTTACATTGTTCTGAAGATGATAAACAGTCAAGAAGAGAAGAATTCGATTTAACTTGGAAGAATCTTCCTAATCTATTTGGCAATGATAATTTAAATGCAATAGTAGCATGCGATGTGTCTGGAAGTATGGAAATGTCTTTAAATGGCGAGCCTTTAATATGTTCTGTGGCTTTGGCAATATATATAGCACAGCTTAATAAAGGAGCATTTCATAATCATTTTATAGATTTCTGCGGGGATTCTAAAATGCATGATATATCAAATATAAATAATATTGTCGATATTGTTGATTATGTTTTAAGATCATCTGATGATATGAGTACAGATATAGATTCTGTATTTAATGCTCTATTAAAAACAGCTGTAAAAAATAAAGTGCCTCAGGAAGAGCTTCCAAAATATATAATAATAATATCTGATATGGAGTTTAATTATTGTAATAGCGAAAATAAAACTAATTTTAATCATTGGAAAAAATCATTTAATAAAAAGAATTATAAACTCCCTACAATAATTTTTTGGAATGTAAACTCATCAAGTATAATAATGCCTGCCTTAAAAAATGATAATGTTTTATTCGTTTCAGGAAGAAGTCAGAATATTATAAAAAATATAATCAATATAGATAAATACAATTTAACAAATCAAGATGAGATATCTATGCTTTTAATACATGATAGTTTGAAAGACTATAATATAGAAATAAAAGATTAATATTTTATTATTTTTTAAAACAAAAAATTAAAACTTGATAAATATAGTTTGAATTATATAATATTTGCAGTTAAAAATTATTGGAAAATATTATGTCAGAGAATATTCGCTGGAAACAGAGATTTAACAATTTTGAAAAAGCATTTAATTTATTAAAAAGTGTATTTGAAGAAAGAGAAATAAATAAATTATCATTATTGGAGCAGGAAGGAGTTGTTCAAAGATTTGAATATACTTATGAATTAGCTTGGAAAACTTTGAAAGATTATTTAGAATATAATGGAAGTTTAAATAATATAGATATATCGCCTAGAAATATTTTTAAAGAAGCATATTCATCTAATATTATTAAAAGTCAAGATGAATATATTGATATGATGTTAAGCCGTAATTTACTTTTTTATACTTATGATTTTATTAAGTTCAGAGAAATTATTATTAAGATAGAAAATAATTATTTGAAAATATTAAATGAATTATATAGTTTCTTTTTAGATAGAATAAATGATTAAAGGTATAAATATTAATGCTTGATGAAAAGATAAAAAAAGGTATAAAAAATATATGCAGTTCTTATGAAAATATAGAGAAGGTTATACTGTTTGGTTCTAGGGCAATGGATAAAGAAAAATATAATTCTGATATAGATTTGGCTGTAGTCGGAGAATTTGATTTACTCTTTTGCGAAAGATTAAAAGAAGAATTATCATATCTTCCCACTCTTTTAAAATTCGATGTGATTTCTTATAATGAAATAGAAAATCAAGAATTAATAAATGATATAAAAAATTATGGAAAAACTATTTATAAAAAAGAATATTAATTATATTTTTCAAGAAGTGAAACTATATCCTTATAATCTTGTTCTTTTGCCATATCAAGTGCAGTTTTACCATATCCATTAGTTACAGAAGTATCAGCATTATTTTCTAAAAGTATTTTTGCAGATTCAAAGCGATTAAAATTAGCAGCCATCATCAAAGCAGTTATTCCAAAATCAGTGGCATAATTAATATCAGCATTATTTTCTAATAACATATTTATTATATTAGTATTTCCTTTATAAGCGGCATTCATTAAAGGAGTAGGAGATATATCGGTATGTTCATTTTCTATTTTTGCAACTGTATTAGCATCAGCTCCTTTTTCAAGCAGCAATTTTACCATATCTTCATTATCAAAATTAACAGCATAAATTAAAGCATTTATATCGTTATCATCTCTAGCCTCAATATCAGCATTTTTTTCAATTAAAAGCTCTGTTATAGTAATATCATGCAGAATAGCACTAGCCGTAAGAGGAGTAAAACCTGTAAGTTCTGCAGCTAAATTAACATCGGCTCCTAAATCTATAAGTTTAAGAGCAAGTTCTCTATCATGCATAAGTATAGCTTCTATTAACGGAGTAGAATATCCTAAAGCTAAATTAACATCTGCATTATTTTCTAATAAATAATTTATGATATCAGTTTGCTTATATTTTATAGCTTGTATTAAAATTGTTGACTTAAAATATTCGTCTATATCTAAATTATAATTAACATCTATTATTTTTGATTCAATTAATTGTTTTATTGTTTTAAAATCTCCTTCTTTTATAAAATCTATAATTTCCTCATCTGTATATGATGAATAATAATCTTTTATTTCTTCTATTTCATTTGTATTTATTTCATTTGTATTTATTAAGGCTTTATTTGTATTATTATCTGATTTTTTAGTATTGTCAGAGCATGATAAAATTATGCATAAGAAAATTATAACAATTAAAAAATGTTTCATAATTAAATATATCCAATAATCAATTTTTTATTATTATATTATAAAAATATATTTTTTCAATATTAAATATTTATATAAAAAATATAATCCATTTAAAAATAATATACTCGCATACCCTACTTGTATTTTTTATAAAAATGAATTATAATCGTATTGTTAGATTAGTTTAACATTTAAATTTATAATTTCAAGAGGTTTTTTATATATATGAAAATGACATTAAAGATAGGAGGCATGCATTGTGCTGCATGTTCTAGGGCAGTAGAAAGAGCATTAAAAAAAACAGACGGTATTGAAGAAGCCAATGTAAATATAGCTACAGAAAAAGCAGTATTTAATTATGATGAGAAGAAACTAAAATATAATGATATAGTAAATGTTGTAGTAAAGGCAGGATATCAGGTTCTAGGTAAGGAAGAAGATGCCAATGAGAGAAAAGCAAAAGAAATAAAAGAGCAGAAAATAAGACTTATAGTATCAGCTGTATTTTCTATACCATTATTTTATATATCAATGGCGCCTATGATAAGTTTTATTAAATTTCCTATACCTAATTTTTTAGTGCATCATATTAATCCTCAGGTTTTTTCTATAACGGCAATACTTTTATGCATACCTGTTATGATATCAGGATATAAATTTTATTCTTTAGGTTTTCCTGCACTTTTTAGAGGTTCGCCTAATATGGACTCGCTTGTTGCTATAGGGACAGCAGCGGCATTTAGTTATAGTATTTATTCTACTATTTTGGCATTTATGGGACTTAATCCTTATGGAGAAAATCTTTATTATGAGTCAGCTGCTGTAATAATCACATTAGTACAGTTTGGAAAATATTTAGAAGCTAGAAGCAAAGGAAAAACAGGAGAAGCTATAAAAAAGCTTATGGGACTTCAGCCTAAAACTGCGGTTATAATAGAAGACGGAGAAGAAAAGGAGATAAAAATTTCTGATGTAAAAGTCGGCGATATAATATTAGTTCGCCCCGGAGAAAAGATTCCTGTTGATGGCGAAATTATAGAGGGATACAGCAGCGTTGATGAATCAATGCTTACAGGCGAAAGTATGCCTGTTGAAAAAACGGTTGGAGATAAGGCTATAGGTGCTTCTATTAATAAAACAGGAAGTTTCAAATTTAAAGCTGAAAAGGTTGGTTCAGATACAGCATTAGCACAGATTATAAAACTTGTAGAAGATGCTCAGGGTTCAAAAGCACCTATTGCACATATTGCAGATATTGTATCTTCATATTTTGTTCCTGCTGTAATAACTATAGCTTTGATATCTGGCATAGCTTGGTTTATAGCTATTCATAATTTTGTGTTTTCCTTGACTGTATTTGTATCGGTATTAGTTATAGCATGTCCTTGTGCTTTGGGGCTTGCCACTCCTACTGCTATAATGGTTGGAACAGGAAAAGGTGCAGAGCTTGGCATACTTTTTAAAAATGCTGAGGCTTTGGAAGTTTCTCAAAAAATAAATGCTGTAATGTTTGATAAGACAGGTACTCTTACAGAAGGAAAGCCTTATGTTACTGATATTATTTCTGATGATAAAGATAAACTTTTGCTTATAGCGGCAAGTGCTGAAAACGGAAGCGAACATCCTTTGGGTGAGGCTATTGTAAGAGAGGCTAAAGAAAAAAATATAAAACTTCTTAATATAGAAAATTTCAAAGCTATAGCTGGTTTCGGAATAGAAGCATTTATTGATAATAAAAAAGTTTTGATGGGCAATGATAAGCTTATGAATAGAGAAAATATCAATATAGAACAATATAATAATAGTATGGATAAACTCTCAAAAGAAGGAAAAACTCCTATGTATATTGCCTATAATAATGAGCTTTTGGGCATTATAGCATGTGCTGACAGACTGAAAAAAGAAAGCATTGAAGCCATTAAAAGACTTCATAAACTTGGAATAAAAACTGCTATGATAACAGGAGATAATAAAAATACTGCAGGTTCAGTTGCTAGGGAGGCAGGCATTGATATTGTATTTGCTGAGGTTCTGCCTGAAGATAAATCTAATGAAGTGAAAAAACTTCAAAATGAAGGTTTTATCACTGCTATGGTAGGCGACGGCATAAATGATGCTCCTGCTTTAACTCAGTCTAATGTCGGTATTGCCATTGGAAGCGGTACTGATGTTGCTATTGAAAGTGCTGATATAGTATTAGTAAAATCAAATACTAATGATGTTGTAACTGCTATAGAATTAAGCAAGGCTGTTATGAGGGATATAAAACAAAATTTGTTTTGGGCTTTTTGCTATAATGTTATAGGCATACCGATTGCAGCAGGAGTTTTGCATATATTCAGAGAGCCTTTAATATCTTCTTCTATAGGACATTTTTTAACAGCTATTATGGGAAAAGATTTGCTTTTAAATCCTATATTTGCCGCTCTTGCTATGAGCTTAAGTTCTGTTTCTGTTGTTGCTAATGCTTTGAGACTTAACTTTTTTAAGCCTAGTAAATAATATTCTAATTATATTATTATAATATAAATTTTAATTATCTTAATTTAAAATGCCGCAGTATTATATTTCTTTTTATTATATTTTTCTTAATTATATTTCTTTGTACTGCGGTAATTTTTATAGTATTTAATTGCTATTGACAGATATATTTTAAAAATATATAATCATCACTATTAATTTTTTCATTTATCAAAAATAAAGTTGTGTATCTTATATAAATTAATAAATAAAATTTCAGGATAATAAATGATAGCTTTAGAAAATGTCAGTAAGATATTTAAAACTGCAAAAAATGAATATCTTAATGCAGTTAATAATGTATCTTTAAAAATAGAGAAAGGAGAAATATACGGAATAATAGGATTTTCAGGTGCTGGTAAATCCACTTTAGTAAGATGCATCAATCTGCTTGAAAGACCTACTTCAGGAAAGGTTTATTTAGATAATGCCGAATTAACCTCTTTAACTCCAAGTCAGTTAAGACAAACTAGAAAAAAAATAGGAATGATATTTCAGCAGTTTAATTTATTTGCTTCAAGAACAGTATTTAAAAATGTAGCATATCCTTTAAAATACGGAGGGCTTTCAAAAAAAGAAATAGAAAGAAAAGTAATGTCTTTGCTTGAGCTTGTTGATATAAAAGAAAAGGCTTATGTTTATCCTTCTCAATTAAGCGGAGGACAAAAACAGAGAGTAGCAATTGCAAGGGCTTTGGCAAATGATCCTAAAATATTATTATGCGATGAAGCTACAAGTGCATTAGACCCTCAGACAACATCTTCTATATTAAGATTATTGAAAAAGCTAAATGAAGAGCTTGGGCTTACTATAGTAGTAATAACGCATGAAATGAATGTAGTTAAAGAATTATGTCATAGGGTTGCTGTTATGAATAACGGCAATTTAATAGAAGAAGGAAATATATTTGAAGTATTTTCTCATCCTAAAAATCAAATTACTCAGGACTTTATAGATACTACTTCTAATATATCAAAAATATATACTCTTGTTGAAGAAAAACATAATATAACTAACTTAAAAATAGGCGAATGTATAGTTAGATTAAAATATAAAAAAGAAAGCGTAGGCGAGGCTTTAGTTTCTCATATTTCCAGAAAGTTTAATGTCGATGTTAATATAATATTCGGAAATGTTGAGCTTATTGATGAAAGTCTGCTTGGAGGACTTGTTGTTATACTTCATGAAAAAGAAAGAGGAGGAATAACAAGTGCAATAGATTTTCTTAGAAAACAAAATATTGATGTAGAGGTGATAACAGATGCTAGATATTCTGAATAATTTAATGCCTAATGTTATGGCAGATTTGCCAAGACTTTATCAAAGTATAATACAGACTTTTACTATGCTTTTTTTATCAGGTATAATATCTTTTTTTATCGGAGGTTTTTTAGGAATACTTTTAATAGTTACTAAGAGGTTTGGAATAATGGAAAATATAATAGTATATGAAGTTTTGAGTAAGATTATTAATTTTTTTAGAGCCATACCTTTTATAATACTTCTTGCTATGCTTGTGCCTCTTACAAGATTTATAATGGGTACTGCTATAGGCGTAAAAGGTGCTATTATACCATTGATATTCGGTACGGTACCTTTTTTTGCAAGACAGATAGAAAGTGCATTATCCGAAGTTAATTCAGGACTTATAGAGGCTGCTCAGTCTATGGGCTCATCTCCTACAGCCATTATTTTCAGAGTATATTTAAAAGAAAGCATAGCCCCTATAGCTAGGGGAACTACTATTACGGCTATAAGCTTAATAGGACTTACTGCTATGGCTGGTGCTGTAGGTGCCGGCGGGCTTGGTACTTATGCTATACAGTCTGGTTATTATAGAAATAAATTAGATATTATATATGTATCTGTAATACTTCTTGTAATACTTGTTGGCATTATACAGGCTATAGGAAATTTTATAGTAAAAAAAGCTTCTCATTAATTTTAATTTTTTATAAAAGGAATTTTAATTTATGAATATAATAAAAAAAAGAAAAGTTGTTTTAATAGGTGCAGGACATGTAGGCTCTCATGCAGGATATGCTTTAGCTTCTCAGGGTTTGACTGAAGAGATAATTTATATTGATATAGATGAAAAGAAAGCATTTTCTCAGGCTTTGGATATATTTGATTCTACAGTTTATCTTTCTCATAGAACGGAAGTAAAAGCAGGCTCTTATAAAGATATTGATGATGCTGATATAATGGTTATATGTGCAGGACCTCTTCCTAATATGAATCAAACTAGAATGGATACTTTAGGCACTACTATAGAGATTATGAAAGATATAGTAAGCAATATTAAAAAGACAAAATTTGAAGGCATAATAATTAATATATCTAATCCTGCAGATGTTATAACTCATTATATTCAAAATAAATTAAATTATGATACTAAAAGAATAATATCTACAAGCACAACATTAGATTCAGCGAGACTGAGAAGGGCTTTATCCGAAGCTCTCAATGTTGATCAAAAATCTGTATATGCTTATGCTTTGGGAGAGCATGGAGAAAGCCAAATGGTTGCTTGGTCTGCGGTTACTATAGCTGGAAAGCCTTTATTTGAGCTTATGAAAGAAAAAGAAAAATATTCAAAACTTGATTTAAATGAATTAGCTTCTAAAGGAAGAAGAGGAGGCTGGGATATTTTAGAGGGTAAAGGTTCTACAGAGTTCGGAATAGGTGCTTCTTTAGCCGAAGTTGTAAAAGCTATTATTTGCGATGAGCATAGAGTACTTCCTGTATCAGTTTATCTGAATGGCGAATACGGACAAAATGATGTTTATGCTTCAGTTCCTGCTGTGCTTGGAAGAGGCGGAGTTGAAGAGATAATTGAAATTAATATGAATGAAGATGAGAAAAAATTATTTAATGCGTCTTGCAGCATTATGAAGAAAAACTATGAATTATCTTTAACTATGTGATTATAATTAATGACATATGATAATAATTAATAAGAGGAAACATTATGAAAAAAACGATTTTATTTTTTTTACTGTCAATAATACTTTTTATATCCTGCTCAAATAGAGATAAAAATATTAATATTGTTAAAGTGGGATATATAGGAGAGTCTGACAGAATTATTTGGGAAGAAGTTAAAAGACAGGTTTCTAATGATAATATTAAAATAGAATTAATATCTTTCGGAGATTATCTGCTTCCTAATCAGGCTTTGGATAATGGCGATATTGATTTGAATAATTTTCAGCATTATGCTTTTTTTAATAATGAAGTTGAAACTAAAGGTTATGAATTAACTGCCATAGCTGATACTTGTCTTGCTGCTATGAATATATATTCTGATAATATAACAAATATCAGTCAGTTAAAAAATGGAGATAAAATAGCTATACCTAATGATCCTTCTAATGGAGCAAGAGCTTTAAAGGTTTTAGAGGCTGCGGGAATTATAAAATTAAAAGATAAATCTATACAAAATCCTGTTATAAAAGATATAATAGAAAACTCTTTAAATATAGAATTAATTGAAGCTGATGCGGGAAGCATATATAGTATTCTTCCTGATGTTGCCTGTGCTGTTATTAATTGTAATTTTGCCTTAAATTTCGGACTTAATCCTGATACCGATTCTATATTCAAAGATAACCCTCTTAATTATAATGATAAAAATTATATAAATCTTATAGCTTCAAGAACTAAAGATAAAGATAATCCAATATATAAGAAAATAACAGAGGCTTATCAATCTGATGAAGTTAAAAAAATTTATAATAAAGATTTTAAAGGGGCTTATATAGCTGTTTGGTAATTTTTTATAATAAGTTTTAAAGTTAATTATTATTGATAATATTAAATATTTATTATAAAATAATATATAAAATACAAAAAAGGATTTTGTAATGAAAAGAATATTGTTTATATTTACTTTAATGCTTGCGGTTTTGTCTTGTTCTAATAATTCTCAAAAAAATATTGTTGTAAAAATAGGGCATGTAGGCGAATCAGATAGAATGATATGGAAGCCTGTTATAGAAAAACTTGCTAAAGAAAATATCAAAGTAGAATTAGTATCTTTTTCTGATTATACTATTCCTAATCAGGCTTTAAATGACGGAGAAATTGATTTAAATGCTTTTCAGCATCATGCATATTTAAACAATGAAGTACAAAATAAAAAATATGATATAACTGCTATTGCTGATACTTATATATCTACTATGAATATTTATTCTGATAATATAGCAGATGTTAAGGAATTAAAAAACGGAGATAAAATAGCTATACCTAATGATCCTGCTAACGGCGGAAGAGCTTTAAAAGTTCTTGAGGCTGCCGGCATTATTAAAGTAAAGCCTGAATCAGAAGATTCTCCAAGCATAAGCGATATAATAGAAAATTCTTTAAATATAGAATTAATTGAAGTTGATGCAGGAAGCATATACAGTCTTCTTCCAGATGTTGCCTGTGCTGTTATTAATTGTAATTATGCTATAGATTTCGGACTTAATCCCAAAGCAGATGCTATATTTAAAGATAATCCTTCTATTTACAGCGGAAAATCTTTTATTAATTTAATAGCTGCAAGAACTGAGGATAAGGATAATGAATTATATAAAAAAATAGTTTCTTCTTATCAGTCTGCTGATGTAGAAAAAGTATATAATGAAGATTTTAAAGGGGCTTATTTGCCTGCTTGGAAATAAAAAATAATAAAATAAATAAAAAAATTAAGGAGATAAAAAATGAAAAAAATTTTATTATTAACATTATCTATTGTATTTGTTTTAACTGCATTATCATGTTCTTCAAATTCTTCTAGTAATAATGTAGTAAAAGTAGGATTTGCAGGAGAATCAGACTATCAAATTTGGGATCCTATAGTAGCTAAATTAGCTGAAGAGAATATCAAAGTAGAACTAGTATCTTTTTCTGATTATACTATACCTAATCAGGCTTTAAATGACGGCGAAATTGATTTGAATGCTTTTCAGCACTATGCATACTTTGATGATGAAGTACAAAATAAAGGATATGATTTAACTGCTATTGCTGATACTTATATATCTGCTATGAATATTTATTCTACTAATATTACTGATGTTAAAGAATTAAAAAGCGGGGATAAAATAGCTATACCTAATGATCCTTCTAATGGCGGAAGAGCTTTAAAAGTTCTTGAGGCTGCTGGTATTATTAAAGTAAAGCCTGAAGCAGGAGATACTCCTAGCGTAAGCGATATAATAGAAAATCCTTTAAATGTCCAAATAGTAGAAATGGATGCAGGTGCTATTTACGGAGTGCTTCCTGATGTTGCTTGTGCTGTTATCAATGGAAATTATGCTATAGATTTCGGACTTAATCCCGGTTCTGATTATATATTTAGAGATGATCCTTCTATTTACAGCGGAAAATCTTTTGTTAATTTAATAGCTGCAAGAACTAAAGATAAAGATAATGAATTATATAAAAAAGTTGTAGCTGCTTATCAATCTGAGATAGTAGAAAAAGTTTATAATGAAAACTTTTTAGGTTCTTATCTTCCAACTTGGAAATAAAAAATAAAAATAAAAAAATCATTATAATAAAGCCTTGTATATTTTATACAGGGCTTTTTTTATTACTTAAAAAATCAAAAATTAAAGTTTAATTCTATTATTTATTTTTATATAAAATTTTTAAAACTATTTATTATTTAGAGCTGCTGCAGATTTTAAATGCTTTATTTCTATACTCACCATTATAATAGTAACGATTAAAGCTGATCCGTCTGCAATAGGACCTGCATACATTATGCCGTCTATACCGAATATTCTAGGAAGTATCAAAATAAGAGGTATAAGAAATAAAGTCTGTCTAGTTACAGCAAGAAATGCACCTTTGAATGCTTTTCCTAAAGAACTGAAAAATGTTCCTGTAACAGGCTGAGCTGCATTAATTATCATAAGCATCATAAATATTCTCATATATTTTTCAGAAAATTGAAAATAAAGCTCGCTTCCTTCTCCGAATATTCCTATAATCTGTCTTGGCATTAATTGAAATAGTAAAAAGGCAATAAATGTTATAATGGTTGTTATTGTTAATGTGAGTTTATATGTGTCAATAACTCTTTTATAATTTTTAGCTCCGTAATTAAATCCTATTATAGGCTGACTGCCTTGAGAAGCTCCTATTATAAAAGCCATTACAAGCATATTAACTTTTGCTACTATTCCTGAAACAGCCAAAGGTATATTTCCTCCGTATATGGAATTGCCTCCATAATATTTTAATGCATTATTCATAACTATTTGAAGTATCATCATAGATAAATTGCTGAATCCTGCAGAAGCTCCTAATGCAAATATTTTAAATATTGATTTGTATTCTGGTATGAAGCTTTGTTTTTCAAATTTAATATTTTTGAATTTAAATATATAAGAAAAAGCTATGAAGAAAGATACATATTGTCCTATTACTGTGGCAAGAGCAGCACCTTCAATGCCCATTTTAAATACAAATATAAATAACGGATCTAAAATAATATTAATAACAGCCCCGCTTAAAACTGATATCATAGAATATTGAGGACTTCCGTCTGCTCTTATAGTATAGCTCATAACCATAGAAAATATATAAGCCGTAAATCCGTATAAAGTTATATCCGTATATGAAACAGCATAATTCAAAACTTCTTCTGTAGAACCGAAAATAATCATAAGCTTTGTATTAAATATTTTTACTGCTATTGATAATAATATTCCGAAAACAAATGATAAAGTAATGCTGTTTCCTATAATAACAGATGCATGCTTATTATTGCCCTGCCCTAATAATATGCTGTAAAGCGAAGCTCCTCCAACTCCTAAAAATAATGATATAAAAATACAAATAGTTGTAAGCGGAAAAGCTACATTAGTTGCAGCATTTCCATTAATTCCTACTCCGTGCCCTATGAATATTTGATCTGATATATTATAAAGCGAGCCTACAAGCATTGATATGATACTTGGGGCACCGTATTTGAAAAGAAGTTTATGTATTTTTTCATAGTATAAAGGATTAGATTCAACAGACATATTCATATCCAATAGATATATTAAATAACTTTATCAATTATAAAGTATATTTATTTTATTTTCAATTATTTTGATTATTTTATTATTTGTAAATGAGAATTAGTTTTTCTACATAATTTAAAAATTTATTTATTTTTTAAAAGTGAGTGTTGTGTTATATTTATAATAATGATATAATAATAGTATATGATTAATTGTTATAATAATGCTACTCTAGGCTTAATCTCAAGTCAAGTCAAGTCAAGTCAAGTCAAGTCAAGTCAAGTCTAATTCTTAAAAAAGACTTTTTACATTTACCTATTTTCTTTTATAGGCTTAGTTTGCTTTCCATTTGGTTTGAAAATGGCGTATTAGTCAATTTTATGGAAAAAAGAGGATATATTTTATTAATAGATATTGGTTCTGATATACTTTTTATACCTAGCAGTAATAAAAAAAATTTGGAGTTTGTATGAATAAAGCTGTACTTTTTGTTATATTTAATCGTTATGATAAAGCAAAAATTGTTTTTGAGCAAATAAGAAAAGCTAAGCCTCCTCGTTTATATGTAGTTGCTGACGGACCAAGAGAAAATAATAAAGATGATATTATAAATTGTAAAAAAACTAGGGAAATAATTAAAGAAGTTGATTGGCAATGTGATGTTAAAACATTATTCAGAGAAAAAAATATGCAATGCGGTCCTTCTTTGACAGGGGGTATAAGCTGGGCTTTTGAATATGAAGAAGATTTAATAATACTTGAAGATGATTGTGTTGCTGAGGAAGCATTTTTTTATTTCTGTGAAAGTTTATTAGATTATTATAAAGATAATGAACAAATAATGTCTATAAGCGGAGTAAACAGCGGTAATTATAAATCAGAAACAGCTTCTTATTCATTTTTTTCTATGATGTCAGGTATATGGGGATGGGCTACTTGGAAAAGAGTATGGAAAAATTATAAATTTTATATAAGAGATATATATCCTCCTGAAGATGTTTATAAAAAATTAAATGAATTATTTGATGATAGTAATATAATAAATTTTTGGATGCATATATATGATTTATCCAGTGAAGGAAAAGCACTATATGAATGGAGTTATCAATTGCATTTTCAAATTATAATGAATAATGGACTTAGTATATTACCGAATGAAAATTATGTTATTAATATAGGTACTCCTGAATGCGTAAAAAATCCTAAAAAAATAAAAGAATTATTAGATAATAGACAGTATCATAATATACCAAATACTTTTATTCACCCTGAAATAAAAAGATCAAAATATGCAGACTATATTATTGCAAGGGCAGTTGGTGATGAATATATAAGAATATGCAATAATAATATTGTAGAGTCTATGAATTATATTATAGAAACTATAATATGGTTTATTCCGACAAAATTTTTTAGAAATAAATTAAGAGATTTTTTTAGAAAAAAAGTACCATTATATAAATAAACTTTCTCAATATATATAAATTGTTTTGTTAAAAAGTTAATATTTAAAATGTTAAAACTAATGATATGGGCAAATATATAATATAAATTATTAAATAATATTAAATGATTATATAGTAAAAAACATTTGCTTTATTGTAAAAAAATATTTTTTATTCTTAATAAAATATAAATTTGTGTAAAAAAAATTGACATATAGAGATAAATATATTATAATGTAAATATGATTAATAATAAATTTACATTTTGTTTACATTTTATTTATAAAGGATATTTTATGAAAAAGATAGTTTTAAAAACAGCAGCTATTTTATCAATATCAGGAGGAATATTATTATCTCAGTACTATGATCCGTATTATTATCAGAATAATTATAATAATCAGCAGTATAATAATAATACGGCAGAGAATAATCTTTCTGTAAATAATTATAATTATTATGAAGGGTTTATGAAAATGCTTGCAGCTGAGGCTAATAATCCTAATAGTATTTATTATAATCCTTCATTTTTTAATCAGTACAATAATGCTCAGGTAAATAATGCAAACCCTTATGAATATGTAATAGATGCTATGAATTTCGCATATCAAAATTATAATTATAATCAAAATCAAAATTATAGCCAAAATAATAATCAAAATCATTATAATACAGAAAATTATTATAATAATAATTCTTATAAATATAATAATAATCAGAACAATAGTCAAAATTATGCAAATCCCTATAAAGAATTAATGAATATGCTTGAAAGAGAATCAAAAAATCCAAACAGCCCTTATTACAGTCCTAATACAGAGAATTATAATAGCGGGTATTATAATAATGAAAATAATTATGCATATTATAATGATGCTGCAAATTCTTATTATAATTATAATAGCCAAAATTATAATGGCGGATATGACGGATATTATAATAATGAAAATGACTATGCATATTATAATAATACTGCCAATCCTTATGAACTAGCGGCTGAAGAATTAATAAAAGCAGCTGAAGAATTGACTAAAAAAGCTAATCATTCAAAGTATAATAATACTCCTAAAGATAATAATGCTGAGAAAAATAATACATCAAAGAATTTCTATACTCCTTTTAAAGTTCCTGAGAAAGTTTTTAGCACAATAAGAGAAGTATATCCGAATGTTGAGATATTAGATATATCAATGCATAATATAGGAATATATGAAGTGAAGTTAGCTAATACGGCAGTGCTTCATATAGATAGAAAAGGAAAATTACTTTATAAAAACGCTAATTAATATTTTATAATCCTGCATTATATTATATTTTTTTAATTTTAATGATTTAATTATTTACTGAAAATAAAAAAAATTGTATACTGCTTACTAGTAAATAATTAATTAGGACTTATTATGTCAGAAATACCTTATGAAAAAATAGTAAATGAAGATTATATAGGAAAAGAAATTAATCCTATAAATCAGCAGGAAATTTATAAATTAGCACAGCAGTACAGCAGCGATATTATAAAAGATTTCAAAGATGAAGGCATTAATTTGCTTATAGTTGATCCTCAAAGAGATTTTATAGATATAGAAAAAGGTGCATTACCTGTAAAAAATGCGGCAGATGATTTAAAAAGGATAATAAGATTTATATATGATAATATAAGCAGACTTTCAAGTATTTATGTTACATTGGATACTCATAGATACGATTCTATATTTCACTCTATTATGTGGAGAGATTATAATAATAATCCTATACCTCCTTTTACAGAAATAACTTTAGAAAAGATAGAAAATGATGAAATAATAGCCGTTTATGATGAAGATATACAAATAGATTATATAAAAAAACTGAAACAGCAAAACAGTCAGAATTTAATGATATGGCCCTATCATTGTATATATGGCTCTGACGGCTGGCTTATAGATAAACAGCTTTCCAATATGCTTTTATTTTTTGAGGCTTCTAGAAAAAATTATGTTAATAAAATATTAAAGGGGCAGGATAATTTTAGCGAGATGTACGGAGTTATAAGACCTGAAGTTCGTACAGAATATACAAAGGAATATGATATATCTTGGGTTTATGATATAGGAAATGCTGATAAAATATATATATGCGGAGAGGCTAAAGATTACTGCGTATATGAAAGCGTAAAGCAGTTTTGCGAGGTATACTGCAATGATAGAGATGTTACAGAAACTATAAATGTGATGATGAACTGCAGCAGTGCTATAGGCGACAATGAAGAATGTGATAAGAAATATGAAGAGCTTTCTAAAGAACATGGCATAAAATTAATTAATATATAAATAAAAAAGTATAATAATTACTATTGCTTTTTTTTATTATTATGCTATAATGCTAACACTTAAAATTAAGTTTCTGCGGGCGTCGTATAATGGTTATTACCTTAGACTTCCAATCTAAAGATGACGGTTCGATTCCGTTCGCCCGCTTATTAAAATTTCTAATCAGTATTTTTTATATAATTAAATAAAAATTATTCTATGTATTTTTGAAATAGTCTATAAAAAACTTTATCTTATAATTAAAGTATTTATAATATATCTTGCTTTGAATATTCTATAAAAATGTTTCTTTTGTAAAAAGTTTTCTGCTTCAATTTACAAATTTCAAAATTATACTTTATGCTATTACAGTTTATACTGCTTATGTTATACCTTATAATAAAAATATAAAAATTTTATTTATTCACTCTATTATAATCGCCATTATAGGAATATCAGGTATTTTAACTTGAGAATATTGCAGAAACTTCTAAAAAGATACTATCTTCAATCTAATATAATAATGGCAGCTGTTTGATTATACTCTGCTTTAACTTTATTATTTAAAAAATAGATTTATATATTATAAAATAAAAAAGCCCTCTTAAAAATTAAATCTTTTTTAAGAAAGCTTTCATAAGTTATCGGATTATTATATTATATTGTTTTATAATATAAATTTCAAGGCTCTAAGCACCTCATAATAGTCATTATTTTCAAAAATTACAGAAGTATCATTAATTTTTTTTGCTCCAGGGTAAAATGACGCTTTATGTGCATAGCCATGTTCTTTATAGTATATTTCCAATTTGAAATGATTAGGAAGCTTCAATAATCTGCCTTTAAAATCCTGCATTAATGCTTCTTTAGTTTTTTCTCTAATCATTTTTATCATCAAATTAGGAGAATAATTAATAGTTGAATACCCTATGCCCTCTTTAACAGGAAGCGTAATTAGGTTTGGATGATTAGGATTCATTTTCAAAGCCTCTTCGCATAAACCTTTATCTCCTGATAAAAATACCGTAGGTACTTTCCTATAAGATGCTGCATAGCTGAAAAACATAAACTCGCTTGCTAATACTTCATTAAGCTTTATATAAACATTTCTATTATTCATAGTATGAGAAAGCGGATTATTTCCTATAGAAGCAGCATTATGATACCCTATAAACATTACAGCATCAAAACTCTCATCAATACCTTCTATCATAGAATAAGGGTCTCCGCTCCAGCCTCTATGTATTTTCACATTTTCAGGCAAAGCAGTTTGATCTATATTCATAGCACTGTCATGAGCATCTTTCACAAATATTTCTTTAGCCCCAGCATTAGCAGCACCTTCGCAGGCGGCTTTTACCTCCTTAGTCATCTGCAAAGCATTTTCTTTATAAGTTAAGCTTCCCTCATCTGTATCAGCCCATTTTGTTGTTGTAGTAATTCCCTCTATATCAGCACTAATAAAAACTTTCATTATAATTTCCTTTAATATTTTTATGATAAGAATTATATTTATTTTTTATAAGTTTAATTTAACTTCATCTTCTCCCTCATAACAATATCTGCAGACACATTTATATATATCATCTCCAATTACAACTCTGTCAATGTCTTTAATTATTCTCTTTGAATATATGCCTTTTCTTCCGCAGCCGCATTTTCCGAAAACTTTAGTATGAACATCAATCAAATCTTCTTCGATTAATGCAGATACAGTTTCCCAATAATTTCTTTTATAATCCATATCTAAAGAAGCTATAAAGAAATTAATACTGCGGTTTTTTTTACTGCATATTTTTATAAGAGATATAAAAATTTCAGCATCATTAAAAAAACAAAATTCATCTATTCCTATAATATCATATTTTGAAATATAATTATAAATATTTTCTATATCTATTCCAATATTATTTTCAATTTCTTCTTCTGTTATTATATCTATTCTTTTATCTAAGTAAACATTTTTATCTCGGCAGAAATATCCTCTGAAAGAAATTTTAGGATATATGAATAATATTTTTATATCTTTATTTTCCATCAAAAGATAATCTAATGTTTTAATTAAATATTTTGATTTTCCTGCAAACATAGGACCTGTAATTAGATGATTCATAAAATTCCAATATTTTTAAGTGAATTAGAATATTATATCATTTAAATGTATATATATCAAATCAAAATTATTATATAGAAGTTTTGATGCTTATATATAACAATATTTTTTAATTTTAATTTTTTGTCTGTATTTTTTTATAGAAATAGTTTATTATTTAGTTATAAAGTTTTAGGAGTGAGTTATGACATATTATGAAGCGGCAAAAAAAGTTTTGGAGCAAAGCGATGTTCCTATGAATTTAAATGAAATATGGAAAAAGGCTTGCGAGCTTAATTATGATAAGGAAATAGAAGAAACAGGCAAGAAAAAGAATGCAAATTTTCAAATGAGCAAAACACCTAGTTATAGTTTAAGTTCTAGTATATATATGGATATAAAATATAATCCAGATACTACAATATTTGTTAAAGTTGGCAGAGGAAAATTTTTCCTAAAAGATAAAATAAATAACTCTAATCAGAATTTAATAAATGAAATTAATAATTTAAGTGAAGAAGAAGATACAGATGAAATTGTTAATAGTACAATGACAAATAAAAAAATATTAGAAGAAGATTTGCATGCACCTCTTACAAAATATTTATATTCAATGAAAATATATTCTAAAACTATAAATGCTAATGCTACAAATGTTAGCTTAAAAGGCAAAATGAAATGGGGAACTCCTGATATAGCTGCTGTTACATTCAAAGATTATATTAATAAATCAGTTTTGGAATTATTTAATCATATAAATTTAGCAACTACAGAGATTTATGCTTATGAATTAAAATTAAAACTTACACTTGGAAGTTTAACAGAGTATTATTTTCAGGCATTATCAAATTCAGGCTGGGCTAATGAGGCTTGGCTTGTTGCTATGGAAATAGATGAAAGTGATTATGAATTAATGGAAGAAATAAAAAGATTAAATCAGTCTTTCGGAGTAGGAATAATAAAATTAAACTATGATAATCCCGAAGATTCTGAGATATTATTTTCTGCCGAAAAAAGAAATTATTTAGATATAGATACTATGCATAAACTTTGCGATAACAGACAGTTTCAGGATTTTATCAATGATGTTAATGAAATATTAGAAGCTAAAGATAAATCAAAAAATCATATAATATCAAGTTTGATAAATAACGGAAGATTTAATAACCCTAATTAAAGTATAATAAAAAAATTATATAATGTATTTAATACTTAAATTGCTTTTTAGCTTTGATTAAATTATAAAAAATATATGCAGTTCTTTTTTATTAAAATACTGTATTGTTTAATTTTTATTTATGAATTATAAAAATAATAAATAGATATATTGTATTACTTTCCTGCATCCATTCCCGTAAGAGATTTTTCTATACTGTCATCAGTATTATCGGAATCATTTTTATCTTCGCCTATAAC
This sequence comes from uncultured Brachyspira sp., assembly GCF_910578695.1. Lineage (GTDB taxonomy): Bacteria > Spirochaetota > Brachyspiria > Brachyspirales > Brachyspiraceae > Brachyspira. The sequence goes on along the minus strand of NZ_CAJTQJ010000001.1, from coordinate 66,272 downwards.
AGATTTAGCAAGTTTTTTTATTTTCTCGCTTGCAGATGAATCGGCTAATTTTTTTATTGCTTCATACATATTTCCTGTCGGTGCAGATTCCTTATATAAATTAAGTATTTCTATGGTGATTGCTTCTGAATTATCATTTTTAAGTCTATAAAGAAGAAGCTCCTCTATTTCAGCCTCATATTTATAATCATTTAAAGCCTTAATAGCATAAAGCCTTACAGAATCGCTGTCATTTTTAGCCGCTTCTATTATATCTTTTTTTACATCTCCATAAGCACTGTAATTAGGAAGTATGTATATTACTCTGGCAGTAACTTCAGGCAAATCTTCGGCAAGTAGTTTTTGAAGTATATTATAATTTTCATCGCTGGGATAAGCCCCCAAAGCCACAACTCCCATATAACGAACTAAAGCAGGTTCTCCCGTATTCTGTGCAGCATTCCTGCATATATCTTCGCCTTTAGGGTTTTTAGTTTCGCTAAAATATCTTAATATTTCAACTTTTGTAGATGATCCTATAGTATTATCTGCATACTGCTCTAATAAATAATCAGCAGCAGCCTCAGATTTTATAGCCCCTAAAGCATTTATCATACTATCTAATACAAGCCCTGATGCATTCGTAATCTCTGCCATTATAGGAGCTTCATATTGAATATCAGGATAAATAGAGCATAAATAATAAGCATCTTTTCTTACGCTGTCATTTTCATCTTTAATAGCATATTCTATTATTATTTTTGCATTATCATTTTTATTCTGCTTAAAGAAATTTATAATCTCGCTTTTTACTCTATTATTCATCTCTTCAGGATAATGATTTGCAATCATTAAAATATCAGCTTCATTTTTTGTTCTTTTTATTTTTGATATAGCAGCTATTTTTTGGGTAGGAGTACCGTATTTAAAAGTCTTTTCATATTCATCAGCACTTTCTGAAAAAGCTTTATAATTAATCAAAATAATAGATAATAAAATGCATAATATTACATTTCTCATAGATAAAAATTTCCTTGAAGTTTATAATAAAAATCTTATTCAATATTAAAATAATAAATAAGATTTAAATTTTTATAAAAAAAATTAATTCTTCTGATATGTAGTTTCCTTTCTTACATCCAAACCAGAAATATATGTATTATACTTTACCATATCATCATTATTTCCTATAATAACAAATTCATATCTCCTAAGTTCATCTTGAGTAGGATATTCTGGGGCAGCTTCTCCTAAAGGGCTTTCTATAACTCTTTGCGGAGAAACTCCTTTATTTAATAAATAATTCCTTCCGTTTTTAGCCCTTACAACAGATAAATTATAATTATAAGGATAAGCCTTTCCTCTATTGCTGGTATGAGCTTCCAAAACAATATTTACATTAGGATTTTTTTCCAAGAACTCTATAACCTGTGCAAAAGATATATCTGCAGTAGGTGGCATATTAGTTTCTACAAATTTAAATATTATTTTAGGAGTAGTTTCTAATATTTTTCCTCTGTCAGTATATCTTATAGAAGTATTATCAGGAAGAATATAAAGCTTTTTATTTTCAGAAACTTCTGTTTTAATATTTTCTTCTGCAGAGATAGGCTCATCTGCTATAACTACATCTTCAGGAACAGTGCTTTTAGGAGTAGTTTTACATGCCATTACAAATATCAATAAACTAAAAATAAATAAAAGTTTTTTCATTATTTTACTTAAAACCTCAGCATTAATTTGTTTCTTTATTAATGTCGACAGTTTTAGCAAAATCGTTATATTTTTTCAAATCCTCTTCGTCCATTATGATAATAAATTCGCTTCTTCTATTTTCTTTAAGAGTAGGATATTCAGGCAAAGCCTCGCCGAATGCATTTTTTAATAATTTGCTGTTTTCCGCTCCCAATTTTATTATATAGTTGAAACTTTTATCAGATCTTCTTTGAGATAATCCGTAATTGTACAAAGCAGGACCGTCTTTACTTGAATTACCTTCTACCATTATTCTTATATCAGGATTATTATTTATTATCTGATGTACTAAATTATATGCTTCCTTATAGCTTCCTATCTCTAATGTATTATCAAATGCAAATTTTACCTCGTATGTATCTCCTTTTTTTCCAATATCTGTTTTGGATTTAGGATCATACAAAACTAATACTTTTCCTCTTGGAGTTTCTCTTATACTAGCTCCGTCAGGCAGATTCAAGCTCTTAGTAGTCTGATTATTACCTTCTGTTGTCTGAAATCCTGCACCTTTTTCAGGTCCTGTAGCTACAGGTGCACTTTTACAAGATATTATAAAAATAATAATTAAACATATAATTAAAAATATTTTTTTCATAATTATTTCCTTTCTATTTTCTTTAAAATAAAATTAAAAATCATATTTATATATTAAAACAATTAACATAATATGTTGGTAAAAATATTATTATTATGATTTGATATATAAAAGTTTGAAAATAATAATAAAAAAGCGAGCCGAAGCACATAGATAATTTATTATCGATGTAGTTAAAGCGATGCCTACCAACACCGTAGCGGACTTCGTCGGCACACAGTAGCGGCAATAATAAGTAATTAATTATATTCTTAATTAGAAGATTTACTGTATATGCATTCAAATGTATCTCCCAGATTGTTATTTTTGGCTGCTGAATTGTATATTTTGCATAAAATACTGCTTTTTCTTATGAAATTAAAGCCGAATATATCGCAGAATCTATTATAATAAATGCTTTGATTTTCTAAATTTATGCATTTTAATGAATATTTAGACATAAGTATATTTAAAGATTTTGGATTAGCTTCAAATGCATGATCTGAAGGCACTATAGAAAAATAGTTTTTATTAAATCTGCCGCTAAGTCCGTTTCCATTAGGAGTAGCAAAAGCTAAAATGCCTTCATCTTTAAGAGAATATATTATACGCTCTAAAATATCTTCAAAATTATATATATGCTCTGCAACATACCAAGCAGTTATTATATCATACTCTTTTTCTTTATAATTAAAATCAAGCAAAGAACAATTATGAACATTAAGATTAAGAGTATTAATGCAGTAATCTGAAGCATATTCGCTTATTTCTATTCCTTCCGTTTCATATCCGTATTCTCTTGCCTCTTTAAGAAAAAAACCCATAGCACTTCCTATATCAAGTATTTTTCCATAAGGCTTTATTTTTTTTATTTTTTCAAGTCTTCTTTTAGCTAAAGCACTTAAATTACTGCTGTCCTCCTCATAAGTTTTGCCGTACTGATTCTTATAATCTTCTATAAAATATTTTGATGAATAATCTGTAAATGGAGGAAGAAAATATTTTCTAAATAAAGTACTGCATTTCTTACACTTATACAAATTAGATTCTAAATTTCTATTTTTCATTTCTATATTTGAGTTCCTGCAAAAAGGACATTTTATATTTTTAAAATCTTTAATATTATCTATTATTATTTTTATACGCTCTAAAGATTTTTCTGTATTAATCATTATGCCTTTTTTTCTATAGGAAGAGGAAGCCATACTATCATTAAATAGAAATTCCTTTAATTTTAATACAGCTAAATCAGTATCTATATCCTTAAAAAATCCTAAATTAAAAAACAATTCCTTTTGACTTTCTCCCAAATCATTATGATATTTTGTAGGTGAAAGCAAAATAACAGGTATTGAAGATTCTAAGCATTCAAAAGCAGTAAGTCCGAAATATGTTATAACAGCACTATAAGGATTTATAAATATATCTTTGCTGAAACTTTTATAGATTATATTATCATATTCGCTTTCTTTTTCTTCATCTATCAAAACAAAATTTTTATCTTTTATTTTGCTTATGATTTCAAGAGCTTTATCTTTAAGTTCATTATTAAAACCCAAATAAAGTAAAATAGGGGCATCAGAATCATATTTAGGCTTTATATTAGAATTCAGTATGGTAGTTATAAAAGGCTTTATATTAACCTCTTTAGAATTATCCAAATTCGGAAGCATTTCTATAACTATATCAGCAAAATACCTCTCATTGCCTGCACTATCTATTATTATAACACAGCTTATTTTTTTTAATTCTATTATATATTTTGATTCTACTTCCCTGCTGTCTACTATTATCAAATACGGATTTAAATTTTTTATTTCAGCATATTTACAGGTTTTTATAGTATTATCTTTAAATAATGCACTATTGTTGTTGATAGAAGAAAATATAAAATTATAATATTCTTTCAATCTCTCTGATATAAATTTCATACGGGTAATATGTCCGAATCCGTATATTGTTCCTATATCTGTTATTATACATATGTCCTGCATAAATATTTAATTATTCAAAGTATCCTATAAAAAATTATTAAGTATTATATAATAAAAAAATATAATTACAAATATTCTAATTTCTTTTATAATTATTAAGAATATCATATATTTCTTTTAATTCATTTGAATTTTCATTGCTTTTAAGATAAACAAATGCATCATCTCCATTATTGTCAGTATCATCAATATTAATATTATTTTTAAGAAGCTCATTAACAATATCTTTTGGCATACATTAAAGCATTAACTCCGTTATTAGCTTTATCATTAATATCTGCATTATATTTTAGAATAAGTTTTAAAATGTCGGCATTATCATAATTGCATGAATATATTAAAGGACTAAACCCTTCATTATCTTTTGTATTAACATAAGCATTATATTCTAATAATAATTTAATAATATTAATTCTTTTATAAAAAACTGCTGTAAGAAGTGCATCAAATCCCTGTTTATTTTTAATATTTAAATCAGCATTATTTTTTAATAAAATTTCAGCAATATCATAATGCCCGTAAAAAGAAGAAAATATCAAAGCAGTCCAATTTTCTTTTGTCTGTAAATTAATCAAAGCATTATTTTTTATTAATTCCTCAGCAATATTCAATCTGTTAAATATAGAAGCAAATCCTTCATTATCAGTTTTATTTATATCTATATTTTTATTCAAATATTTTTTTAATAATATTAAATCTCCGCTTTTTGCCGCATCAAAAAATTCTTTCATTTTTTAGCTATTTTACCTATAAAAAATTTTTTTATAAATCTGTATTCCAATTGGAAGATTGTATCATAATATCAATATCATTATAAGCTTTAGATAACTTATCAAATTCATTCTGTATTTCTTTTACATTAATTAACACAGTCATTTTATTTTCATTTTTTGCCTCTCTGTAGCTTTTACTATTAACTTCTTTTAATATAGTTTTATAAATATCCATTTCTCTGCTTAGCTTATCTCTTATATTAATAGCCTCTGATATTGATACTCCTATTTCTAATTTTGCTGAATGCTCTTTATTATTTATTTTCATAATCAAGTCTGATAATTCATTATTTACTTCTATATATTCTTTAATCAAATCATTAGGCTCTTCATTATTTTCATTATCTTCATTTATTAAAATATTGTTTTTTACTCTTTTCTTCAAGTTATCTATTTTTTTTATATATTCATCTTTTTTTAATAATGCTTCTCCTAGTTTCATAAATATTTTCCTTAAATTAAAATTTTGACATAAATTATCTTTATAGTATTATATATCTATAAGGCTAAAATATGAATATACTATCAAAGTTAATAATAATATTTTCTGCATTTTTTATATGCGGCTGTCTTAATTTCAGTACAGGATCATTATCATTTATAGACAATAGTGGAATAGACAGCAAATATTACGGAACTTATGACGGTTCAATTACTATAAAAGAAAATTATAATGTGAATTCTCAGGCTTCTGCTAATGTAGTAGTAGGAAGCGGAAGTGCTTTGAGTATAAAAATTAGCGGAAGTCTTATAAATTTTTATAATACTGCTTATAAAGAAAATATAATAAAAGTTTCTGATAATGTATATAAGTTTTCTATATCATCATCTGGTATAAGATATGATTTTACATTATCATTTAGCTATTCAATGATGAATTTATATTATGTTTCAGCAAATAATACAATAGGTGAAGGAAATTTAACAAAGATTAGATAATGAAAAATTAGTCTTCTGTTAAATCCGTTTCAACATTAGAAATTTTTTCTAGTATTTCTTCATAGCTCATTTTTGCTAAAGGGCTGTCGCTTCCGCAGGCTATATAGAGATCATTAAATCTTTTCATACTTTTATCAACTAATATATCTATATTTTTATCTATACCGAAAGGGCATACTCCTCCGAATGTAAAGCCTGTTAATTTGAAAGTATCTTCTGCATTTGCAAAGCTGGTTTTACAATTAAAATATGCACGCATTTTTTTAGAAGATATTTTTTTATCTCCTGAAGCTATAATCATAGCAAAGTTTTCTCTTTTTGAAGGTTTTACTAATATGGATTTAGCTACCTGTCCTCTCTCTATATTAAGAGTTTTCGCAGCATCATCAACTGTTTTTGTAACTCCTGCCTCTTCAAATTCTCTATATTCTATATTAAGCTCTTTTAAAGCATTAAGTACTTTTTCATTCATACTATATCCTATTTATAATTAAAAATTAAGAGATTCATAATTATTTGTTTTAGCATATTCTAATAAACTTAAAATTCTTTCTTTGCATCCTCCGCAGCCTGCAGAAGCCTGAGTTTTTTCTATTACTTCTTCCAATGCTGTAAGCTTATTATCAGCTATTATTTTATATGCATCTCTATATGATACATTTTTACAATAGCATAAAGTTTTATCATAATTAATTGAAGTTTGATTTTTTAAATACTCTAAATTATATTCCATTTATATACCTCATATTCAATTTATATACCTCAAATTTTATTTAAATATATTATAATAAATAAAATAGATAATAACCATAGATATGTTTTTTTATATAATAAAAATTATATATAAATATAATAACTTTTTCAATACCATTAATTCTATTATTTTAATAATGTATTAATAGTATACTTTTAAACAATATTTAATATTGAGTTTTTTATTTTTTATATTATAATATGTCATGCTCTATAAAAAGGCAGTAATATAAAATCAGTTCAGTAATTCTAAAATATTATTTTCTAATAATTACATAATATTTTATATTGTTTATAATCTTTATGCAGATAAATTTCAATTTTTTAAAAAAGGACGGATAATTTTATGAAAAAAATTATATTATGTTTTATTTTTGTTTTATTATCAGCTGCATATTTTTACCCTCAAAATATAAGCTTGAAAAGTTTGTCAGGTAAATATGAATGTGTTAATGGAAATATAGAAAGCGAAATAGAAATTAACTTTATAGGAGATAATAAATTTTATATAGAAGGCTTTGCTGTTTCTGATGCAGGCGGGCATAATTATGGTATTATAGAAAAAAGTTTAGCGTATTATGACAGAAGACGAAATAAAATAGTATATAATGAATATGAATATGAGTTATATATAAGTATTATATCTATGAACCATTTGTATATTATAGATAATGCCATAAGCAAATCTTATTTTGGTATGGGAATAAGCTTTGAAGGACTCTATAATAGAGCTGATTAGTGTACAAAAAACATAAATAGGTAAAAAAATGAAAGAATTTTTTATAAGCAAATTTCAATTATTAACTGCATTTATGAGTGATCATCCTGTTATTGTTTTATTATTATAGTCTTGATGATTATAGGTTCAATTATAAAAAGTATTAAATTAGTAAATAAAGATGAAGAAATAGAGAAAAAAGAAAAATACATAATATCACTATTTTCTTTTTTAGGAGAATATATAAGCGGAATATATGTAAATACATCTATTATGTATATAATAACATTAATACATAAAGAAGAAAAATGTTTTTATATTGACTGTATTAATAATAATTATAATAGAGTACTTCATAGCTTTGAACTATAAAGAAGATGTAGATATTAGCGGAAATTATAAAATATATTTTTCTGTAAAAGTATAAAATGATGAAAAGCATATTATTCAAATCTTGATAAAAAACAATAAATAAAAAAGTTTTTATTTTTCTATTGACAATGACAATAACAGAATATAATATAATTTATAATATAAAAAATATTTGTACTTGGACTATATTATGTGCAGTAATTTAGAAAAAAATACAAATTCTTCTAATTCTATTAAACCTGCTTGGTATACAATGTTTTTTTCTTTTTTTTATATAGGGCTTGTTACCATAGGTGGCGGGCTTGCTATGCTTCCTATTATGGAAGAAGAGTTTGTAAATAAAAGAAAGTTTTTAACTAAAGATGAAATTATAGATATATTTGCCATTGCTCAAAGCATACCAGGTGTAATAGCAGTTAATTCTTCTCTTCTTACAGGTTTTAAAATAGCAGGTATATTCGGAGGAATAATGGCGGGTATTGGGGTTATGACGCCTTCATTTATAATTATACTTATGATAGCCCCAATATTTGAGAGATTTCAAAATACTTTATATGTTAATAAGGCTTTTTTAGGCATCAGAGGTGCTATTGCAGGGCTTATACTTTTATCAGCTTTTGGTATGGGAAAGCAGGTGATAAAAAATAAATTTACTGCTGCAATTTTTATACTGAGTTTTGTACTTGTAGTATTTTTACATTTTAATGTTATATATGTTCTTCTTATTTCGGCTGCAATAGGCTGGATTTATTATCTTATAAAAAATAATATTAATTCGGATTCAAGAAAATGATTTATGCTAAACTTTTTTATGTATTTGCAAAATTAGGATTTTTCACTTACGGAGGCGGATATGCTATAATTGCACTTCTTTTAGGTATATTAGAAGAATATAATTGGATTAGCTCTTCAGAGTTTTCTAACCTTGTGGCAATATCTCAGATAACTCCAGGTCCTATTGCTATTAATGCGGCAACATTCGTAGGCTATAAAACGGCTGGAATTTTAGGCTCTTCAGCTGCTACATTCGGAATATTTCTTCCTGCTTTTATCATTACTATGATAGTATCAAAATTTTTTTATAAATTAAAAGATAATGAACAGTTTAACAGTATAATGAATGCTTTAAGAGTATGTGCAGTTGCTTTGATAGCTTCTGCTGTTGTAACTTTTACTAAAGATGCTTTTTTTGTAAAGCTTACAGAAACTTCTATTTTAAGAAATATTGATTTTATTCAAAGCATTTTTAAATATATCAGTCCCATAGGAATATTCATATTTGCTTTATCTATTTTTCTAAAGATAAAGAAAGTACCCATTTTGGCTATAATACTAATTTCTGCAGTTTTGGGTATAATTTTATACTAATAATATTTATATTTTTTATTACGATAATTTTAATATTTAGGAAAAATTTTTTTTATGAAATTAAAAATATATAATTTTGCCAAGATAGAAGAAGCTTGCATAAAAATAGACGGCATAACTGTAATATGCGGCGATAATGATACAGGCAAAAGCATAGTAGGAAAAGTTTTATTTTCTATATTTAATTTTTATGATTATAAAAATGTTACAATAGAAGAAGATTTAAAATATAAAATATTTAATATATTAAAAAAATTAAACTTAAAAAACAAATTTGGAGTTCCGTTTATTATTCCTAGAAATAGCCTAATAATAGATAAAATATTCGACTATATCAATGATTTATCTAATAACATATCAATAAAAAATTTAATTAGCATAATAAAAAAAAATATACAAAAAGAAGACCTTATTATACTTGATGATAAAATATTTGATGAGATAGCAGAAAATATATTAGAAATTATCTCTATGAAAAATAGTAAATTAACATTAGAGATAATGAGCGATTATTTTGATAATATTTTTGAAAGTCAGATTAATAATTTATTCAATAAAAATTCAAATGCTTTATTAGAATTAGAAATAAAAAAAGAAAAAATGAATATAGAATTTAAAAGTAACGAATGTGTAAAATTTGAGTCTGATTTTAATATTATTCATAATGCATTTTATATTGATAATCCATTTATAATTGATTATATAAATGGCGATGCTGATATTGATAATTTTATTTTAAAAAAGACTATAGATGATTTTATTACAAATAATAATAAAAATGTTTTCGATTCGATAAAAAATAAAGAAATTTTAGAAAAAGTTTATAATGTACTTGACAGTGTTATGAATGCCAAAATTATAAATAAAGATGATGATTTCTATCTGCATTATAATACAAATGATATTGAAATAAAGTTAGGAAATTTATCTGCAGGATTAAAATCTTTTGTTATAATTAAAAGACTTTTAGAAAATGGTTCTTTAAATGAAAAAGATTTGCTTATATTAGATGAGCCTGAAATACATCTTCACCCAAAATGGCAGCTTGTCTATGCGGAGCTTATTGTACTTTTACAGAAATATTTTAATTTAACTATTACTATAACTACACATAGTCATTATTTTTTGGAGGCTATAAATAGATTTTCTAAAAAACATAATATAGATGAAAGAGTTAATTTTTATATTACCGAATTAGCTGAAAATCAATGTAATGCAGTATTTAAAAATGTTAATGATAATTTGGATATAATTTATAAGAAGATGTATGAACCTTTGGAAATTTTAAATAATATGAGATATGAAGAAGAAATGGAATAATGCTTGATAATGTTATTAAAAATATAGAAAATACTATTTCTAATAAATTGATTAATTTTAATATTAATGAGTTATTGTATACTATTAAAGAAACATCCTACAGTACATCAGCTGAAATGTATATGACAGATAAAAATAATATTGTTATTAATGGAGATAAATTAAAAGAAATATACAATGGATTAGGATATTGTACTGACAGATTAAAATCTACAGATGCAATTTATATATTCAAAAATAATAAAATATATTTGATAGAATTTAAAGGCGGTTCAATAAAAAAAGAATAAATATATCAAAAAATATATGATACTTATATTTTATTAAGAGATTTAGAAATAATAACAAATTTGCAGTTTTCTTTAATAAATGTACACTACATATTAGTTTACAGTAAAGAAAGATATACAGAAAAAGAAAATAAATATCATAAAAAAATTGCTGAAAATTTAAAAAATAAAAGCAGTGATGTTTCATTTAAAAATACTACATTCTTAAATATAAATATTTTTGAAAATTATATATTTAAAGAATCTTTTGCATGTAATGAGGAAGACTTTGATAATTTTATAATTAAAGAATTTGATGCTGAAGAAATTTTAAGTAGTAAATCTTTTTGAATCTTTTTTAGCAAAAAAAGTTGTATATATAATAAATATACAATATAATTAATCAACTTTTCTAAAATAAGTTTTAATAAAGGTTCAATTTATGGATATACTTGAAAATGTGAGCGAAGTTCAGAGGGAAGGGATTCTTCATACGGGAAGTCCTTTGCTTTTACTTGCAGGAGCTGGAAGCGGAAAAACTTTAGTGATTACTAGAAAAATAGCTTATCTTATTAATGTGCTTGGAGTTCCTCCTGAAAATATATTGGCTGTTACTTTTACGAATAAAGCTGCTTATGAAATGAAGCAGAGAGTATGCAGTCTGCTTCCTGATATTAAGCCCAGCAGATTATTTATAAGGACTTTTCATTCTGCATGTCTTAGAATACTTAAAGAAAACTCGCATTTTTTAGGATATAAATCTAATTTTCTTATTTTAGATGAAAATGATAAATTATCTGCCGTAAAAAAAATAATGAAAGAAGAGAAAGTTCCAAAGAGCATAACAGCAAAATTGATTGCTAAATTTATATCGAATGTAAAAAGTGAAATGAAAGACGGTATTGTTTTTGACAGGGATATTTTTGAAAATGTTTATAAAAAATATATTGAATATGAGCTTAATGAAAATGTTATGGATTTTGATGATCTTATACTTAATACTATAAAATTATTTGAGCAGGAAAAAAAAGTTTTGAATTATTACAGAAACAGATTTAAATATATTTTGGCAGATGAATTTCAGGATACTAATTATCAGCAGTATAAACTTATAAAACTATTAACTCAGGATGCAGGAAATGATTTAACTGTTGTAGGCGATGATGATCAAAGCATATATGCATTCAGAGGTGCTAATGTTTTAAATATACTCGATTTTGAAAAAGATTATCCTAATACTAAAATAGTTCGTCTTGAAGAAAATTACAGATGTCCCAAAGATATTGTTAAGGCTGCTTTAAGCATAATAAAAAATAATACTGACAGGCATGAAAAAAATGTATTTTCTAAAAAACCTAATGAGTTTAAAATAGAAAATTGGATTTGCTATAATGATTTAGAAGAGGCTAGAAGTGTAGTTAATGAAATAGAATATTTATTTGATAATGGTTTTGAGGCTAAAGATATTGTAATATTATTTAGAACTAATAGTCAGTCTAGGGCTTATGAAAAAGAATTAAAACTTCATTCTATTAATTATAAAATAATAGGAGGAGTAGGATTTTTTGAACGCATTGAGATAAAAGATTCTATTTCTTTTTTGAGACTTATGACAGGTTTCGGTGATAATTTCAGTGTAAGAAGAACTATCAATGTACCTCCTAGGGGAATAGGAGAAAAGAGCCTAAGCAATTTTGAAACTTTTGCTGGTACTAGGAAAATAAGTCTTTATGAAGCTATAGATTATATTGATGAAGCTGGTTTGACTAAAAAAACTTCTTCAAATATAAAACAATATAAAATGATTATAGAAGAATATGCTGTAAAAATAAAAGAGGATATTATCAATGAAGACGGCATTAATATAGAGTCTTTATTTTTTAATTTTTTAAACGATATAGATTATTTTTCAATATTTAAAAATGACGGAGATGAAAGAATAATAACAGCAAAAGAAAACATTAAAGAGCTTTTTAGAGGTTTTTATGATTATAAGGCATCAGAACCTAATGCATCTCTTATAACATTTCTTGAAGAGAATACTCTTTACAGAGATATAAATACAGATGATGAAAAGGAAGATTATGTAACTCTTATGACTATTCATAATGCTAAGGGATTGGAATTTGATATTGTATTTATTACAGGTTTGGAGCAGGGCGTTTTTCCTCATTATTTTTCGCTTGAGGAAGAAAAAGGAATCGATGAAGAGAGAAGACTTTGCTATGTTGGAATAACAAGGGCTAGAAGAAAACTTTATTTAACATATTCTAAAAGACGAAGAATAAACACTGGTATAGCAGAGCAGATTCCCTCATCATTTTTAATGGAAATACCTAAAAAATTAATGCTTATTAAAGAAAAGGCTAATTATTCCAGCTATATGGATATAGATGAAGATGCTTTTGATTATTGATATTTTTTTGTATTTGTTTATATCTTCTATTAATTTTTTATTATCAATATCATTATAAGAAATAACATAGAATTTCAAAAGAGTTGGTAAATTTTAAAACTCATCTTTTAATATTCCAGAAAATAAAAAATCAAATTCTTCAATTACAGCCAAATATACATCAGAATTATATTTTCTCTATTCAATTCTCTTGAACCAAATAGTATAATTTTTTTATATCATTAATTATATTTTCATCTAACATTAATCATTTATCCTTTCTAAAAAGAAACTATTAAATAATCGCTTTATATTTTTCTATCATTTTTTTATTATGAAAAACACTTTAGTTTAGGGTATATTTATCAAGTTTTGAATACTTAAAAAAAATAATTCTTACTGTTTTTATTTAAATTTTATTTCTATTATTTAAATTTTATTTCTATTATTTATCTTTATAGTAAAATATTCATATTTATAGTAAAAGCATAAATATTGATTAAAAAATAATATGTAAAGCTATGATAAAATTACAAAATAATATCTAATAAAATTCAGTATAATTAATATTAAAAATATTTTATTTAAAGCATTTTTATTTTTGAACGATAATTAAAACGATACTTTTGATTAATGGTTTTTTTCTATGAATAAATATATAATAATAATAGCTGCTGTATTGAGTTCTTCTTTATTTGCAAATAATTTTAAAGTAATATCAAGACAGGGCACTGCATCTGTAGTAGTAAATGAAGAATATGCAGATACTGATGTTAAAAAAAGTTTTCCAAATGATTATTTCTCTATATCGACAAAAGAAGAATCCTATCTTGTAATAGATAATGGGGAAAAATCAATTATACTTATGCCTAGTTCAAAACTCACTTATGAAAATGATAAATTTAATTTGGAATCAGGCTATATTTATATAAAAAGCAAGCATAATGATGATGTGCAGATGACTATAACTAAAGAAAAAAAAAGTTATAATTTTAAGGGAAAATCTTTTGCTGTTATATCTTATAATAATGAAATATCTGTTATCACATATAATAATGCTGTAAAAATTACGCCTGAAAATTCTTTGGGTGTAAGTTATTTTTTAGAACCTCATCATAAAACTTCTGTGATGCCGATATTGAATGGTCCTTATAAAATCACAGAAAATGAAAGCTCTTTGATTGAAAATGTTTCAAGACAATTAGAAAATGAAGTTGCTAATCATTTAAATGAAGATATAGACAGATATAATTTTAAAATAATGGAAGGCACAAAAAATGAAAATACAATATACAGAGTTGTGCATCCTAAAAAAGGACCTAATATATTTTTGATAGTTCCTCATGGCAGTGAAAGAGTAGGCACTGATGTTGCTATGGAAAGAATTAATATGCCTATAAAAAGAGGAAGCATTACAATAGTGCCTATTGCTGTGCCTGAAGCATACAGATTAAATAAAAGAGCTATAGAAGGCTTAGATATAAATAATAGATTTTTCGATAAAAAAATCAGCAGAACTGATACAGATAAATTAGCAAAAGAATATATGAATATGCTAGATGAATATGATATAGATGTTGTACTAACTCTTCATGAAGGAAACGGATTTAAAGAATTTTTCGGGGATTCTATTATATATGACAGCAGAAAACTAGATGATAAAGTTATTAAAGTGTTAAATAATATAAATTCAAGAATAGAGCCTATGAAATTCAAATTCAGGCAAATGTATTATCCTATGCCTACAACTATTACATTTTATGCTGCTAAAAAGAATATAGAGGCTTTCGGTATAGAACTTACTAGAAATTTAGATTATGATAAAAAAAGAATAATTATGCATACTATACTGAGTGAATTTTTTAAGATATACGAACTTGAATAAAGTTATTAATATAATAATTTTATTTAAGTATATTAAATATATATTTTTATTTCTTTTATTATTGCTAATAAAAATTATGAGCTTTGATACTCTGCCATTCTGTGAATGTCAGACGCTCATAATTTTTATAATTTATGTGCGATATTTAATATAATCAAATATAAAAAGTAAAGCAAAAAAATATGCAGTAAATTTTAATTAATAAAAAAGAACAGAGGATTTTTTATTTCCCCTGTTCTTAATATATGAAATTCTTATGCTGCTTTGAAATCAATTGTCCCATTCCTGACCTAATAACTGACCTGATTTATCAATGTATAATTCCATCATATTATTCATCTTTACTTTATATACATTGAAATGCTCCATTTCAACAGCCCATATTTCTGCCTGAGGATAAGTTCTTTTAGCTGTTGCTATTACAGCCTGAGGAACTTGATTAAGAGGTACATACCAATCAGCAAATAAAGCTGAGGTACTTAAAACTGTTAAAGCCGACAATAAGCAAATTAATTTTTTCATATTTTTATCCTTTATTTTTTAATTTTTATTTAATTATATTAGTCGTCCCATTTCTGACCTAATAGCTGTCCGTTATTATCAATATATAATTCCATCATATTATTTAATTTTACTTCAAAAATAGTAAATTGTTTTTCTATTTTTACTATAGCAGCATTAGGATAAGTTCTTTTTACAGTATTCATAACATTAGGAGGAAGTATAGTAGAAGGTACATTTCCATAACCTTTAACTTCTTTCCAATCTCCGTTAGGGAAGAATTCTATTTGAATTCCATTTGCTAAATAAACTTCTATATCGTCCCAATCTCTTTCTATAAATGTCACTTGTGTATTAGCAAAATGCTGTTTTATAAAATTTTGTGCATTCTGAGGAATAGATGATAATTGAACTCCATAACCATACTGACCGCCTCCCTGCTGATATCCTCCTTGCTGATTTTGACTTCCATCTTGCTGAGCATAAGGATCTTGATATCCGCCCTGCTGATTTCCATCTTGCTGATAAGAATCCTGATATCCTCCCTGTCCGTTATAATACTGTGCTGTTAAAACTCCTGTACATATTGATAAAACAAAAAGTATTGATATAATTTTTTTTACGCTAGTCATAATATTCTCCTTTTTTTCTTTTTTGTAAATATAACTTTATTGTAAGTAAATTATCTTTACATTTATTATTATAGGCTAATTTTATAATAATGTCAATTAATTTTACTAATTTTTTACTAAAAATTTACATTTTTTTGCTAAAAAATTAATAAAATATATTAAAAATAAAATATTATTTTTTAATTGATTTTAATGTATAATCATTATATTATATATCAATAAAAATAATTAAATAATATAATGGTATGCAGTATGAAAAAAGTAAATTTATGTTTATTAGGGGCTTCAGGTGCAGTAGGACAGGAGATGCTTAAAGTACTTGAAGAAAGAAAATTTCCTATTAATGAATTAAGACTTCTTGGAAATAGGGAAGCAGGAAAAAAAGTTAAATTCAACGGCAAAGAATATACGATTGAAAAAACATCTAAAGATTCATTTAATAATATGGATATTGTATTAGCTGCTGTTGATTCGGATTTAAGCAAGAAATTAATTCCTTTGGCTGTTAAAGCTGGAAGCATAGTTGTAGATAACAGCAGTGCATTTAGAATGGATAAAAATGTTCCTCTTATTATACCTGAGGTTAATCCTGAAGATATTAAGCTTCATAAAGGAATAATATCAAATCCTAATTGTTCTACTATAATAGCTTTGACGGCATTAGCACCGCTTCATAAATTCGGAAAGATAAAAAGAATCATAGCTTCTACTTATCAGGCTGTTTCAGGTGCAGGCAAAGATGGTATGGAAGAGTTAGAACAGCAGATTAAAGATTATACAGCAGGTAAAAAGCTGGTTAATAAAGTATTTAAATATCAAATAGCTTTCAATTTGATACCGCAGATAGATTCTTTTGATAAAAACGGATATACTAAAGAAGAGCTTAAAATGACAAATGAAGGAAGAAAAATACTTCATTCTCCTGATATGCAGATAAGCTGTACTTGTGTAAGAGTTCCTGTTATTAGAAGCCATAGCGAATCTATTACTATAGAAACTGACAAAAAAATTACTGTTAAAAAGGCTAGAGAATTATTATCTAAAGCTAAAGGAGTAAAAGTAGTTGATGATCCTTTAAAGTTTAAATATCCTATGCCTTTATATACATCTAATCAAGACGATATATATGTAGGAAGAATAAGAGAAGATATTAGTGCTAAAAATTCACTTACATTTTGGTGTGCAGGAGACCAAATAAGAAAAGGTGCTGCTACAAATGCAGTTCAAATAGCAGAACTTCTTTTACCTGAACTTGATAAAAAAGGTGAAAATACAGCAGAAAAAAAGAAGCCTGCTTCTAAAAAGGCTGTAAAAAAAGCAGTGAAAAAATAATAATTATTTTTTGATTTTAAAAAAAGAGGATATGATAAAATATCCTCTTTTTTATATTTATGAATAATTTTCTAAGCTATAAATATATTATTATTTGATAACTTCTCTAACTTTTTCTAAAACATTTTGAGCTGATACGCCGTATTTTAATTTAAGATCTGCAGATTTTCCTGATTCTGTAAATGTATCTTGACAGCCTGCTATTTTTAAAGGGGCAGTATTTGTATGTTCGGCAAGAACTTCTGCAAAAGCACTTCCTAATCCGCCTATAATACTATGATTTTCTAAAGTTACAATACATTTTACTTTTTTTGCATACTCTAATATATTTTTAGTATCTAATGGTTTTAAAGAACGCACATGTATCAAATGATATTTAATATTATTTTCCTCTAAAAGATTAGCAGAAGCTATAGCTTGTTCAAAAGAAGAACCGTCAAAGAATAAAGCAACATCATCTCCTGTTGAATTAATAACTTTATTATTAATATCAAAATCAGCCTCTTTAGGAGAATTATATATAATAGGTACAGGCTCTCTTGAAACTCTTACATAATATAATCCTTTATTATTTAAAGCATAATTAACAGCAGATTTAACATCATTTTCATCTAAAGGAAGCAGTATATTCATATTCGGTATGCATCGCATTAAAGCCATATCCTGAGTAGCCTGATGACTTGCTCCGTCAGGACCTGCATCTAAACCTGGGTGAGTTGCTATTATTTTTACATTAGCTTTAGCATACGCAGCCTGTCTTATTTGCGTCCATACAGTGCCTGTAGCAAATATAGCAAAATTAACATATACAGGAAGCATTCCTTCCAAAGCTAAGCCTGTTGCAGCACTTAAAGAACTTTGCTCGGCTATTCCCAATTCCCAAAAATTATTAGGAAATGTTTTTGCTACATCGGCAGAAGAGGTAGAAGTACCCAAATCATTATCTATAACTATAATTTTATTATTTTTTTCTATTAAACTTGTTAAATGTTTTCCTATTATTGCTCTAGGAGCAGAAGTTTTTTCTATCTTTATCATAAATTTCATTCCTTAAATAATTATTTACATATCTAAATCTTTTTTTACTTGTTCATAATCTTTATCATTGATAGTGAGAGAATGACAATTCGGATTATTTTCTAAGAAAGAAACACCTTTTCCTTTTATTGTTTTCATAATAATGGCTGCAGGTTTTCCGCTTAATTTATCCATATTATCTAAAGCTTCTACTATTTCAGACATATTATTTCCGTCTTTTACAGTTATAACATTCCAATTAAAGCTTTTAAATTTATCCTCTAATGAACCCAAATCTATTACATCATTAACAGGATCATGCGAAGATAAGCCGTTATTGTCTATAATAGCTATGAGATTATCCAATTTGAAATGTGCCGCCTGCTGAATAGTTTCCCAAATTTGTCCCTCATGCATTTCAGCATCTCCGCATAAAGCAAATATTTTATTTTTATTATTATTGATTTTTCTAGCATAAGCCATACCCATAGCTACAGCAAGCCCCTGACCTAAAAGACCTGTATTCATTTCTGTTTCAGGTATTTTATTAATATCAGGATGTCCTTGTAAATGAGTGCCTATATGCTTTAAAGTTTTTAATTCTTCCATAGAAATAATATTTTTTTCTGCTAATATAGCATACTGCATAACAACTACATGTCCTTTTGATAAAACAAAACGGGATCTATTAGGATCTTTCAAATCATTAATATATCTGTCATAAACAGCTACTGACATATCCATAGCAGATAATGATCCGCCGAGATGAGCCACATTCTTAGAATCATAAACCATTTTCAAAAGTATTTGTCTGCATTTCTTAGCTTTTTTTTCTAATTCATCTACTGAACTCATTAAATTTCTCCTGTTTTTTATTTTTTATAAAAAGTCTGTTTCTAAAAATTTTATATTATATTTATAGAACTCAGATATATAAAATATTAATATTTCTGTATTCAATCTATATGTAATAAGTGTTTTATAAAAATAAATTAATACTTAATTTTTTATATGTATATTATATAATTTGTGATTAAAAAATCAATTTTTTTGTATTTGTTAGTAAAAAAATAATCAGTTTATTTCATCATTATCTAATAAATTATTAAATACATTTAGAAGTTCTATATGCTTATTAGTATGGTATGTATTTTTTACTTGATATTTATTTTCTTCTTTTCCTATCTCTATATATGAGTTTATAAGATTCCATCCGAAATATGCTTCTATATTATTAGGATCTTCTTCTATAGATTTTTCATAATACTGCAAAGCTTCCTTATACTCTCCTGCCTCTTCTTTTTCTTTTGCCAATTTTAAATATCCTGACAAATTATTGTTTTGCGATTTTTCCATTAACTTATTCCATTTTTTATAAATATAATTTAATAAATTGTATATTATAATTGAATTTTTTTCAAAAAATGATATAAAACTAATTATAATTTTTTTAGAGTAATTTATGCTGTACGATATTAATAAAATAAATAATAGCGAAAATATTATAAAAACAAATCAATCATTAGCAGTAATTTCTTTAGTTCTTTTAAGTTTTGCTTTAGGAACAAGCGAGTTTATAGTAATAGGTGTTTTAACCGATATATCTGAAAGTTTAAAAATTACAGAAGTTAAGGCTGGAAGTTTGGTATCTATGTTTGCCTTATCATATTCTGTATTTACTCCGTTTTCTGCAGCTATTGCGGGAAAATTCAATAGATTTCATTTTATAATATCAGCAGGCATTTTATTTATAATTGGTAATTATTTATGCTCATTAGCTTTTAATTATAGCTTTTTAGTTATTGTAAGAATGATTATAGCAGTAATATCAGGAGCTTTAATATCAGTTTCAATTTCATTCACACCATATATAGTATCAAAGGAAAAAAGACCTATGACTGTGGCTTGGATTTATTCGGGATTCAGCATAGCATCTATATTCGGAGTTCCAATAGGCACTTCTATAAGCTATAAATTCGGCTGGAGGGCATCATTTATATTTATATCCGTTTTTAGTGCTTTAATACTTATTATGATGTTTTTTAGTCTGCCTAAAAATACATCTGTTCATAAAGTTAAATTGATAGGACAGTTTATTATATTTAAAGATATAAGATTTATATTAAGTACATTTACAATACTGTTCGGAGCAGCATCTTCTTATGTTCTTTATACTTATTTAAAGCCTATATTTTTAAATTATGTTCATATACCCAATAAGTATATCAGCCTTACTTTATTTATTTTCGGCATTTCAGTTTTTTTCAGTAATTTACTTTCTGGAAAATTAGCTGAACATAAAGGCATATATAAATTAAGATTTATTTTTGCAGCTCAGTTTTTATGCATGATATTTTTACCTATTGCTTTTAATAATCCATTAAGTTCTGCTTTAATTATATTGATAATAGGTTTTTTGATGTATTTAATGAACTCTCCTGTACAGCTTAATATATTAAATTTCACAGAAATAGAATATCCTTCCTGTATGACATTAGCTTCATCAAATAACTCTTTTTCATTTAATTTCGGCATAGCATTAGGCTCTTTTATAGGAAGCGTCATATTTGATAATTACGGATTAAAATGGGTTGGTTTGGGAGGTGCTTTCCTATCATTGCTTGCTTTTTTATGCGTAATTATTCTTTATAATAATAATAAATAAACATAATAAAAATAATAAATATATATTTAATTTTTTTATTTAAAATATTCAAATTTTAATATATTATTAACTCAATTTATATATCAATAATATTAATAAAAAAATAGATTTTTATAGTAATACATAATAAAATTTCTATACTATTTATTATATCAGAAAAAATAAAAATATTGGGGGCAATAAAAATGGAATTAAAAAATTCAAAAACAGCAGAAAATCTAAAAAAAGCTTTTATTAATGAAGCTGTTACAGTATGCAAATATCTTTATTATGCTGAAAAAGCCAGAGAGGAGGGAATGGAGAATCTAGCATTAGCTTATGAGAAAGCCTCAAGAAATGAAAGGGAGCATGGTAAATTATGGTTTGAGCATTATTATGGAATTTTATCTAAAGATGAGAATTTAATTGATACTATTAATGGAGAAACTTATGAATCTTCAGAGATGTATTTAAATTTTGCAGAAATTGCTAAAAAAGAAGGCTTTAATGATATTGCTGTATTATTTGAACAAGTAGCCAATATAGAAGGCATACATAAGATAATGTTTGAAAATTTTTTAAAAGGAGATGAAAGTCATTCATCAAAACTGCAATGTCATAAATGCGGATATATTCATAATGAGGAAAAATCTCCTAATAAATGTCCTGTATGCGAGCATTATACAGTAGGCGGAATCAATTAAAAAATTATATTTTACGGAGGATAGCATTGTGTATAGGAAAAGATATGAATTTTTATCAGAAATAATAGGCTCTATGATTATAGCATTATTCGGCTTAGGAGTTGTTGCTTCTGTAGTTATAGGCAGTAATGGTGCGGCTATTAATATACATATAGCTTGGGGATTAGCTGTAACATTTGGAATATATGCATCTGGAAAAATAAGCGGAGCACATTTGAATCCTGCTGTTACATTGGCATTAGCTGCAACAGGGAGATTTCAATGGGCTAAGGTTTGGTATTATATATTAGCTCAGATGATAGGATTTTTTATCGGTGCTGCTATAGTATTTGCTGTTTATTATGGAAAATGGATAGAAATAGACCCTTATTTTGAAAATACAGCAGGAGTATTTGCAACTTTTCCTGCAGTTTCAGGATTTTTATATGGTTTTGTAGACCAAGTAGTAGGAACATTTCTTTTGGTATTTTTAATATTAGCTACAGGAGATGCAGATAACATTCCTGCAGGCTCTAATTTAGGTCCTATAATCGTAGGCTTAATAATTATTGCTATTGGCATGTCATTTGGGTTTATGCATGGATATGCTATTAATCCTGCCCGTGATTTAGCACCAAGACTTTTTGCTGCAGCAGCAGGGTTTAAAAATAACGGATTTACCGATGCTTCTAATATATGGCTTGTTCCTGTAATTGCCCCTATAGTCGGAGGTGTATTAGGAGCTATTATTTATGATTTTACAATAGGCAGAATATTTGCTAAAAAATAAAATTTAATAAATTTTATAAAGGAGTTTTAATTATGGCAAAATATGTAGTTGCAATAGATCAAGGCACAACAAGCAGCAGAGCTATAGTATTTGATTATTATCAGAATATTGTATCTTCTGCCCAGAAAGAATTTACGCAAATTTATCCTAATGAGGGCTGGGTTGAGCATAATGCTTCTGAAATTTGGGCTACTCAGTTCGGAGTTTTGCAGGAAGCTATACAGATTGCAGATATTAAGCCTGAAGAGATAGCAGCTATAGGTATTACAAATCAAAGAGAAACTACTGTTGTATGGGATAAAAATACAGGAGAGCCTATTTATAATGCTATAGTTTGGCAATGCAGAAGAACAGCTTATATATGCGATGAATTAAAGAAAAAAGGATTTGATTCATATATAAGAGAAAATACAGGTTTGGTGATTGATGCTTATTTTTCAGGCACTAAAATAAAATGGATACTAGATAATGTTTCAGGCGCCAGAGAAAAGGCTGATAAAGGAGAATTACTTTTCGGTACAATAGATACTTGGCTTGTATGGAAGCTAACAGGCGGTAAAGTTCATATTACAGATTATACTAATGCATCAAGAACTATGATATATAATATTAAAGAACTTAAATGGGACGAAAATATTTTAAAAGAATTGAATATACCTATAAGTATGCTTCCCGAAGTAAAAGATTCTTCTTGCATTTACGGATATGCTAATATTAATGGAAAGGAAGTACCTATATCAGGAATAGCAGGAGATCAGCAGGCGGCATTATTCGGACAGGCTGGATTTAATAAAGGGGATACTAAAAATACTTATGGTACAGGAAGTTTTATCCTTATGAATATAGGAGAGAATTTTATATTAAGCAAAAACGGACTTATTACTACTATAGGTATAGGATATAAAGGAAAAATAGAATATGCTTTGGAAGGTTCTGTATTTATAGCGGGTGCTGTTATACAATGGCTTCGCGATGAATTGAGACTTCTTAATGATGCAAAAGATACTGAATATTTTGCATCAAAAGTAAAAGATACAAACGGCGTTTATTTAGTGCCTGCATTTGCAGGGCTTGGTGCTCCTTATTGGGATATGTATGCAAGAGGCTGTTTGATAGGCATTACCAGAGGAGTTAATAGAAGCCATATAATAAGAGCTGCCGAAGAGGCTATTGCATATCAAAGTAAAGATGTTATAGACGCTATGGCGGCAGACAGCGGAGTAAAACTTTCTTCATTAAAAGTTGATGGAGGAGCATGCAGAGATAATTTTTTAATGCAGTTTCAATCTGATATTATAAATACAAATGTTCTTCGCCCTAAAATTATAGAAACTACTGCTTTGGGTGCTGCTTATTTGGCTGGGCTTGCTGTAGGATTTTGGAAAGATAAAAATGAGATTGCAGACAGCTGGAAATTAGAGAGGGAATTTAATCCTTCGCTTTCTGAAGAAGATAGAAATAAAAAATATATGGGCTGGAAAAAAGCAGTTGAGAGATCAAGAGACTGGGCTTTATAATTAAAAAAATAAAGGAATATATATTATGTATGATATACTAATAATAGGAGCAGGAGTATCAGGCACTTCATCTGCTAGAGAGCTTTCAA
Organism: uncultured Brachyspira sp.; assembly: GCF_910578695.1. GTDB lineage: Bacteria > Spirochaetota > Brachyspiria > Brachyspirales > Brachyspiraceae > Brachyspira. Next base: position 41,973 of record NZ_CAJTQJ010000001.1, on the reverse strand, counting down.
GATATAAGGCAAGTATATGCGTAGCTGAAAGGGGAGAGGATGTTTGTTCAGGCACTTCAAAATCAAACAGCGGAATAGTGCATGCAGGCTTTGATGCTAAGGAAGGTTCGCTTATGGCTAAACTTAATGTTTTAGGCAATAAGATGATGGAAAAAATAGCGAATGATCTTGATGTGCCTTTTAGAAGAAATGGTGCTTTGGTAGTATGCAGTAATGAAGAAGATATGCCTAATTTGACGGCTATATATGAAAGAGGAATAAAAAATGGAGCTGAGGGGCTTCAAATATTAAGCAGAGATGAAGTTCATAAAAAAGAACCTAATATTAATGATAATATATATGCCGCATTATATGCTCCTACAAGCGGTATAGTGGATCCTTTTATTTTGAATATTGCTTATGCTGAAAATGCTTATGCTAATGGAGCGGAGTTTAAATTTGATACTGAAGTTATTAATATTAAAAAACTTTCAGACGGAACATTTGAGGCAGAAACTAATAATGGAATCATAAAAGCAAAGTATATTATTAATGCTGCTGGTGTTTATGCTGATAAATTTCATAATATGATGAGTAAAAATAAAATACATATTACTCCAAGAAGAGGAGATTATATACTTCTTGATAATGAAGTTAATAATTTAGTAACTTCAACAATATTTGCACTTCCTACAAAACTTGGAAAAGGTATTTTGGTTACTCCTACAGCTCATGGCAATATAATGCTCGGTCCTACTGCTATTGATATAGAAGATAAAGAGGGATTAAATACAACTGCCGATGGGCTTAATCAGATTATAGAAAAATCAAAAATGACTGTAAAAAATATTCCTTATAATAAAGTTATTACTTCATTCTGCGGGCTTCGTCCTCATGAGGATAATCATGAATTTATAATAAAAGAACTTGAAGACTGCGAAGGATTTTTCGATTGTGCAGGAATAGAATCCCCAGGTCTTGCATCTTCTCCTGCCATTGGTGTTATGGTAGCTGATATTGTAAGCAAAAAAGCTAATTTTGAAAAGAAAGAAAATTTTATAGAAACAAGAAAGGGTATAACTCATTTTAATTCTCTTTCCAATGATGAGAAAAATAAACTTATAAAAGAAAATCCTTTATACGGACATATAATATGCAGATGCGAAAAAATTACTGAAGGCGAGATAATAGAAGCTATAAAAAACCCTATAGGAGCTAAATCTATTGACGGAGTAAAAAGAAGAGTAAGAGCGGGGCTTGGAAGATGTCAGGGAGGATTTTGTTCTCCTAAAATAATAGAGATATTAGCACGCGAGCTTAATGTTTCTCCTATAACTATTACTAAATGCGGAAAAGGTTCTGAAATAGTTATAGGATATAATAAGGAGTAAAAATGCAGTATTATGATGTAGTTGTTATAGGCGGAGGACCTGCAGGACTTGCTGCAGCTATTTCTGCAAAAGAAAACGGCATAGATAATTTGCTTATGCTTGAACGCGATGAAGTACTTGGAGGCATACTCAATCAATGCATACATAACGGCTTTGGGCTTCATAGATTTGGAGAGGAGCTTACAGGACCTGAATATGCTTATAGATTTATAGAAAAACTTATTAATTTGAATATAAGCTATAAACTTAATACTATGGTTTTGGATATAGCTGTTAATGATGATAAAACAAAAAAAATCACATATATAAATAAAGAAGAAGGCTTAATTGATATAAATACTAAAACCGTAATACTTGCTATGGGCTGCAGGGAGCGTTCAAGAGGGGCTTTGAATATACCCGGATTCAGACCTGCAGGTATATTTTCTGCGGGTGCTGCTCAGCATTTAGTTAATATTGAAGGATATATGCCCGGAAAAGAAGTTGTTATACTTGGTTCAGGTGATATAGGTCTTATTATGGCTAGAAGAATGACTTTTGAGGGTGCTAAAGTAAAAGTAGTAGCTGAAATACTTCCATTTTCAGGAGGGCTTAAAAGAAATATAGTTCAATGCTTGGACGATTTTAATATACCTTTAAAATTAAGTCATACAGTTATTGATATTAAAGGAAAAGACAGGCTTGAAGGCGTTACAATAGCTAAAGTTGATGAGAATATGAAGCCTATTAAAGGTACTGAAGAATATTACTCCTGCGATACTTTGCTTTTATCTGTAGGGCTTATACCTGAAAATGAGCTTTCAAAGGGAATTAATGTTGATATTAATCCTATAACTTCAGGTGCTATAGTTAATGAAAGTTTGGAAACTAATATTGACGGAGTATTTTCCTGCGGCAATGTACTTCATGTTCATGATTTAGTTGATTTCGTATCTGAGGAAGCTGAAACTGCAGGAAGAAGTGCTGCTTCTTATGTTCTTAAAAATAAAAGAAAAGATGATAAAATCTCAATTTCTTTGAAATGTTCAAGCGGAGTAAGATATACTGTTCCTTCTATGATTAATACGCAGAATATAGATGATTATGTTATGGTAAGATTTAGAGTAAGCAGTATATTTAAAAATAAATTTTTAAATGTTTATTTTGACGGCGAGAGACTGATACATAAAAAGCATTTGATATTTGCTCCTGGAGAAATGGAAACTGTGAAGCTTGATAAGGCTATGCTGTCAAAAAAAGATTTGAAAACTATAGAATTTAAAATAGAAGATAATTAATTTTTAGGAGATGATTAATGAATAAAACTATAAGATTAATTTATCCTCAATGGCAGGGAGGCATAATATCTAATTGGATAAAAGAATTAAAGCCAGAAGACTCATCAAGAGGTTATTATATAGGAGCGAAATTGCTAAGCATACTTGCACCTCAAAATGATAATCATAAAAGTATAGAAGTGCCTGTTTCTTTGGATATAGAAAACAGAGAAATAAAAAACGGTATTATAGACTATGATTTTATATTATCTCAGACTAAAAATGCATTGGATATTTTAAATAAAAATAATCCTGATAAAATAATAACTTTCGGAGGCGAATGTTCTGTAAGTGCAGTGCCTTTTACATACTTAAATAAAAAATATGATAATGATACAGCTGTAATTTGGATAGATGCTCACCCTGATATTACTTTGCCTGAAGATAATACTTATGCAGGATATCATGCTATGGCAGTTAGTGCCTTAATGGGGTACGCTGATAAAAATATAAGCTCTATGCTTCCAAGCAGAATTTCGCCTGATAAAATATTATTTGTAGGTCTTAGAGATTGGGAAAGAGATGAGATAAAAAAACGTCAAAAAGAGTACGGAATAAAACATTTCTCGCCTAAAGAAACAGAAAGTTCAAGCGAATGTATAATAAAATGGATTAAAGAATTAAAAGTTAACAAAATTTTAATACATTTTGATTTGGATGTGCTTGATCCTAATGAAATAATAGCAGCTGTAGGCGTTGTCCCTAATGGAATGAAAATAAATGAAGCTGTAAGAATTATAAATGATATTGCAAAAGAGAAAGAAATTGTAGGTTTTACTATAGCTGAGCATATTCCTAGAATTGAAATAATGCTTAAAAATATGATGGCTGATTTGAGTTTATTTAATTAATTATAATAACTAAAAATTATAGAATTATAGAATTATAGAATTAAAGAATTAAAGAAAAATAAATAGTAGTATTAAAGAAAAATAAAAGGAAATAAAATTAATATGGAAAAAAAAGAATTAACTTGTATATGCTGTCCTATGGGCTGTGATTTGTCTGTAGAGTTGGAAGGAACTAAAGTTATGAGTATAATAGGTAATACCTGCAAAAGAGGCGAAACTTATGCCAGAGATGAAATAGTACATCCTGTAAGAATGGTTACTTCTATAGTAAAAGTAAAAAACGGAAAGTTAAAAATGCTTCCAGTAAAAACTAAAGAGCCTATAGACAAAGCAAAAATTAATGAATGTCTTGAGGCTTTGAAAACTGTAGAAGTTAAAGCTCCTATTCATATTGGAGATATTGTAGTAAAAAATGCTGCAGGCGTTGATATAGTTGCTGCTAGAAATGTAGATAATATAGAGTAAGTTTAATTTTTTATTTATAATTAATACTCATTTATTGACATTAATAGGTTAGTATTATATAATAAAAATATGATTATTATAAGTCTACAGTCTACAGTCTACAGTCTACAGTCTACAGTCTACAGTCTAATTTTTATAAAAAATATAAAATCATATTATTCATCTGGGATAAATTTATATTTTGCTATTGCATCTAAAAATGCAGTATCTTTTTTGTATTTTCTATTTTTTATTCATTATAAATTTATAATAAAAACCAAAGGATAATAAATATGTGGAAAGATATTTGGGAGAAAAAAGGAAAAGATATTGATTATTCTAATTTAACTCTATCAGATTTAATATCTATTGATGGTTTTGATTCATCTGGTAAAGTACTAGATGCTGATAGTTGGGTAGCGTATGCAAAACATGTTTGTATGAGTGTTAATGATATTAATAATAAAAAAAGTATATTAGAAATAGGATGTGGAGCAGGAGCTTTTTTAAAAGCTATGGAATCTTTATTAAATAAAGAATCAAAAATATATGGTATAGATTATTCTCAAAATCTTATAAATATAGCTAAACTTATTTTTAATGCGGAAAACTTTAATTGTATAGAGGCTATTGATATTGATAGATTATACAAAAATGATTATTTTGATTTAATATTTTCAAATAGTGCCTTTCAGTATTTTAAAAATAAAGAGTATGCTTTCTTACTTATTGATAAGTTATATAATTTGCTTCAAGTAAATGGGGATTTAGTATTATTGGATTTAAATAACATAGAAAAAGAGAGCGAATACCATAAAATTAGAATGGCTGGAATGACTAAAGAAGAATATGAAAAAAAATACTCATATTTAAATCATTTATTTTTCAGTGAAGAAGAAATATTTAGTTATATATCACATTTAGGTTTTAGAAAAATTATTATTGAAGAGCAAAATGTAAAAGGATATTCAAATAATGAATTAAGATTTAATATATTTGCATTATCTAAAAAATAAGCTTATTATTTCCTATATTTAAGAATATTAAAGAAATATGGCAATGATAGAGCATTTAAAGTTTTCGTATATAGGACTTATATTTTTGATATTACTATTCATACCAAATATTATTTATTTAATTAAAAAGCCTTATAAATATGTTTTTGAAAGTGAAAATGAAAATAAAATATTAAAGATACTTGAAAGATTAGGGCAATTTTTAACTACAATATGTCTTTTAATTTTTGATAATTCTAATACAAATCATACTTATTATCTTATTTCGGCATTTTTATTAATGCTTATGTATGAATACTGTTGGATACGCTATTTTTATAGTGAAAGAAAACTATCAGATTTTTACAGAAGATTCTTAATTTTTTATATAGGAATTTTCATTCTGCCTATTATGTCATTTTTAATGCTTGCTATATATGGAAAAAATATATATCTTTTAATTTCTGCTGTAATATTAGGTATTGGACATATAGGAATACATATACAGCATATAAAAAATATTGGAGTAAAATACAAGGAAAAGAATATGAACAAAAATTTTGAAAAAGAATTTAGTAAAGTAAAGCATTTGCTTGTACCTAATTTTGATTTGGATAAGCCTTTTAGAGATAAAAAATTTAATGATACAGAACTTGATATATTGGATATAGGGGAAATTAATTTAACAACAGGAAAAATAATAGCCTGCGATCCTTTAGCTTATTTATATGAAGATGACATTTCTCCTTTTATTCAAACTGTAAAACCTGATAAGTATAAAGTAACTCTTCTTATAATAAAAGATGAAGAGAGAATTTCTATGATTAAAGTTTCTTTCTCTGATAATAAGCCTAAAAGATATGAGCTTGCTGTATCTGGCGAAGAAAATTTATCTGAAGCAGAAGAAGGAGATTTTTTCGGATATCCTGTAGATGCTGGTATGGGCTGTGTATGCGATTATGAGGCGGCTAAAAAATATTTGGAATATGAAAAAAAACTTGAAGAAGAAAGCGGAGGAAATTTTGACAATAGATATGATGATTTATTTGCAGATTTATTAGAAGATAATGCTAAAAAAAATCCTAAATATCAGTCTCAATATGGCGATTGGCTTAATTGGAATATTCCTGAAAGTGATTTGAATATAGTATTATTTTCAAGCGGTTATGGAGACGGTTATTATCCTTCATATTTTGCTTATGATGAAAATGATGATATATGTGCTTTTTATACTATATTTATTGATTTGCAGGAATAATAATTGAAGAATAATTAAATAATAATTGAAGAATAATTAAATAATAATTATTAAATTGCTTCATAAATAGCTGACAATTAGTTTCGCTGTTTATAATAATTAATATTTAAGCAGTAATTAAATATAAAATCTGTACAGCATTTATTTTATATTATCTTCTTTGTCTTTATTATTATCTTTATCATCTTCTTTATCTTCATCATATACATATATGCTGCTTATATAATCCCTATTTAAAAAGAATAAGGCAATAATAATTTTAAAATATATATCAAATATATGAAGTACTATCATAGCAATAAAAAATGATAATAAATTCTCTCTATTTTCTATAGAAGCTGGAAAAAATGTTATTGCAAATACCTGCTGAAAAAAGAATATAAATCCCAATATAAATAATGTTTTAAAAAATTTCGGCTTTACTAAGTAATATGAATATCTTAAAGCATTTATTCCCCAAGTATGCCTTAAAGTACAAATATTTTTGAAAAATACAAAAAATACTATTAATGCTATACCTGGAACTATAAAAAATGTAAGCCCTAGAAATACCAATACAAAATATATAAAAGCTGTAAATAATGCAGGAATTAAAAATTTAAAACTTTTTATAATAGCCCAAGAAGCACTTTTAATACTTCCATAAATTAATCTCTCTGTTAATAATGATACCGATATAACAGATATAGTATCTAAAAACCAAGAAAATAATATATTTATATAAAAGCCAATTGCAGCATCATTTCTTAACCAATCAGCCAATTCATTCAAATTTTTCATATTTGCAGCATCAATGGCTGGTATAGGAAAATATATTCCTATTAATATTAAAGGCAGAGAATATATTAAAGCTAATATTAAAAAGTTAGCAAAATTATATCTAAATAAAGAAAAAGAAATAGTAAACAAATCTAAAGTTTCAAATTCTCTTTTTTCTAATTCCTTTCTTAAAGATGACATAAACTTCCTTATAAAAATAAAATGTATCTTTTATTATCAATATATTTAAATTAATTATTATTTAATGCTCATAATTTTTTTGTATAAATCATCAAACATTTTTAGTACTTCAATGCTCTCAGATAGATTTTGTAAATAATTATCTATATTATCATAGTTTATTGATAAAAACTCATCAAAGAATTTTTTACCTCTTCTTATGTTTGAATCTTCTGGTATATAAATGTTGCCTTTCATTTTTTTATTATTAAAGAAAAACAAAATAGGCATAATTTTTCTTGTTTTAAACTCATTAGAAAGATATGCAAAAGTCTTTATAAATTTTCTATTAATATCTACAAATTTACCAGTATCATGATCATCATTGTATTTAATTTCAAGATAATAAATAATACTAGTTTCTTTATCTTCAAAAAGCAAATCTATATCATGTTCAAATGAATTATTTATATTTTCTGTATTATTTTTTATATCATTTAGTATTTCTTTTTGCAAATTCTTAAATGCATTTTCCAATTGCTCATAAGTATTGAAAGCAGTTTGACAATCTGTTATATAATTATCTATTCTAGTTTCATTAGACTTAGAAATTTTAAATTTATTGCTTTTCTTACCGCTGTATTCATCTATAATTTTATACTTTTCTTCATTAGATATTATTATTTTCATAAGCTCTTCAATAAAATTTCCGAATTGTATATTCATACTTTGAAGTAATCCGCCGAATATTCTATATCTTTTTGGTATGAAATGCATTTTTAGATTATGTTTAGAATTAAGTTTATCTATTTTATCTTTACTGCTTGATTTTTTTATAATATTGCATACTGCTTCATTTATAATATTTTTTATATTAATATTATCATTCATTATTATCCCCTGCATAAATGTATCTTAATTCATCTATAGGCATAAATGCATCGTTATAATATGTATAAAAATAATTCCAGCCATTATATTTTGATAAATTCTGTAATTTAGCACTCATTTGATGTATAGAAAAATTTCCAAGTTCATTTTCAACATTTCCATTTTCTTTTAATTGACAAATTTCATCTCCTTTTTTTGTATATAGCTTTTGATTAGGCTTTAAATATCCTTTTTTTATAAGAGCCTTTATAGATACTTTAGGAGGTTTTACTTCATAATCAAGATTTATTAAATTTGTCATTTCTATCTCTGTATTTTTTATACGCTCTTTAGCATAATAAATATATTTATCCTCTCTTTCTATTCCTATATAATTTCTTGATAATTTTTTGGCAATAGCACCTGCAGTGCCTGTCCCAAAAAAAGGATCTAATACTATATCATAAGGTTTTGAAGAAGAAAGAATAATTTTAAATAAAAGTTCTTCAGGTTTTTGCGTAGAATGTACTTTATTTCCATATTTATCTTTTAATCTTTCATTTCCTGTACAAAGAGATATATTCCAAACACTTTTATCTTGTTTATCATTATTTAAATGCTTCATAGTTTTATAATTGAAAGTATATTTTGTATTTTTGTTTTTACCGCACCATATTAGTGTTTCATGAGCATTGCAAAATCTAGTGCCTTTGAAATTTGGAACAGGATTAGTTTTGCTCCATATTATATCATTTAATATCCAAAAACCTAAATCCTGCATTATTTTTCCTATTCGGAATATATTTTGAAATGAACCTATCACCCAAATACTTCCTGTAATTTTTAATATTCTTCGGCATTCTTTTAACCAATTAGCAGAAAAATTATCATAATCTTCAAAGCTGTCAAATTTATCCCATTCATCATCAACGCCATTAAATTTACTTCCATTAGTTCTTAAAAGTTCTCCTTCTGTCTGCATATAATAAGGAGGGTCTGCAAATATTAAATCTATGCTGTCATTTGGTATTTTTTTTAATTCTTCTATCGAATCGCCTTTTATAATTGTATTTTTTATATTATCAATTACATACATTTTTATATAAAAACCTTAAAATGAAAATGTGATATTATTTTAACTTATAGTAATTTAAATTACAAATATATTTTATTATATAAAAAGTATTTATAAATTTTATTAAATTAGCCTTTTATAAAACTTATTTTAAAAGTAATTCAAATAAAAGTATAGTATTTATTAAATAATTATATTTTTATTAAAAATTATTAATAGCATCTATTATTTCAGCACATTTCATATACATTCTAGGTATATGAAAAGGTCCTTTATACATATTTCCTTTTAAGTCAGTGGATATTCTGCCGTCTCTATGTAAATATCCGAACCATTCGCCGTATTTTTCATCAATGAATTTTTTAGTATATTCTTTAACCATATTATGTTTTTCTAAATATTTATTATCCTTAGTAAAATAATAGCAGTATAAAGCAGCAATGGCAGCTTCAGTTTGAGGCCACCAAAATTTCATATCATGATGATATTCGCTTTTAGGCTTTCCAAGTACATCCATATATTGAATAATACCGCCGTACTCTTTATCCCAGCCCCATTCCCACATCCAATCAAATATTTTAAGTCCTAATGCTTTTAATTTTTCATTATGATTTCTCTCTATTGATTCTCTTAATATAAACCATGATGATTCTATAGCATGGCCTGGGTTTAATAATCTTCCTTCAAAATGATCTTGCAAAGTGCCGTCTGCATTGCATTGTTCAAGTACTGCTTTTTTATCTTCGTATAAGAATAATTGTATATTAGATAGAAGATTATCTATGTATTTATTATAATAATCTTTATTTTCAGAATCCGCCTTTCTTAATTCCTGAATAGTAGCAAGCATTATCATAGGAGGTCCGAAAGCTATAGAAGGTCTGTTTTCTGAATTGAATTTAGGTATTAGAAGTTTGTCTTTTTGATATCTGTCTATATTATCTAATATATCTCTCGCCTTTTTAATATAGCTTTTATCTCCGCTTGCCCTTGAATATGCAGCCATAGCTATTAAGCAGAATGTTTCTGAATAGTAGTATCTTAATCTCTTTATAATAGGCTTTCCGTCTTCTGCAACTCTGAAAAACATTCTTCCGTCGCCTGCTCTGTCAAAACAATATTTCTCTAAAAAATCTATTCCTGATTTTGCCGCATCAATATATTCCTGTTTCTGTTCAAAGTCAGCATAAAGAGTTGATAATACCCAAGCAAATCTTCCTTGAAACCATACAGATTTATCAGTTTCTATAATACCGCCTTTTCTGTCTAATGCTGTATAGTATCCTCCGTATTTATTATCAAGTCCGTTCTTTAGCCAAAATGGTATAATATTGTTTTTTAACATATTAAGGTATTCGTCTTTTAACTTCTTTAAATTACTCATAAAAATTCCTTTAGATTACTTATAAAAATTATTTAGAATCAAAATAAGATTTTCTGTTAATATTAACAGATTGATATTATAAAATCAATAATAAAAAATATTTTTTGTTTTATAAGACTTATAAAATTTTTCTTTTGAATATTATTAATTGACTATTTATGCATATATTATATAATTATAAAATATTATGATAATTTTTATGCTTTAATAGTTTTATAATGAAATAAAGTTTTAAATTTTTATGGAAAATAAGAATAATAAAGAATATTATGCAGAAATAAATGAAGAAGATATTGAAATATTAGGTGAAGACGGAATATACAGAAAGTATAAAGCATATAAAAAACATCAAAAGAAGAAAAATAAATTAACATATTGGATTTTATTTATTTTGGCTGTAATTTATACTTTTTCTCCTATAGACTTGATTCCAGACAGAATACCTATAGGAAAATTAGATGATATACTGCTTTTATCTATAGCATTATATTACGGCTTAAAGAAAGCTGATTTTTCTTATAACCCCATTATTAATACAATAATAAAAAATATTATATTATCCATAGTTATTACTAGCTTTGTTATGATGATAATAATATATTTTCTTGCTGTATTATTTTGATAATAATTATACGGAGTTTTTATTATGGAGAGAATAGCATCTAATAATATAAAAGAATTAAAAGATAATGAAGTATTTGTATTCGGAAGCAATACTCAGGGGGCACATAGCGGAGGAGCTGCCAGATTTGCAATGAATTTCGGTGCTGTATACGGACAGGCATTCGGGCTTCAGGGAAAAACTTTTGCTATACCTACAGTCGATTATACTAAAAGCGGTAAAATGTCAGTATCTGAAATAAAAAAATATGCTGATAAGTTTTTGGAATTTACTTTGGAGCATAAAGATTTGAAGTTTTTAGTAACTGAGATAGGCTGCGGCATAGCAGGTTTTAAAGTTGAAGAAATGGCTGAGCTTTTCAGAGAAGCTTTAAAATCTGATTATGATAATGTATATCTTCCTAAAAGATTTATAGATTATTTAAAAAGCTGAAAAATTACATTTTTATAATTAATTTGTTTTATTATAATGTATTATATATAAGCATAATAATTAAAAAAATGATTATAATGATTAAAAAAATGAAATATTTATTATTAATAACTTTATTATTTATATTTTCCTGTGCTGAAAATAATCCTGTAAATAATTTAAATGGCATACTTTCAAAATATGAAGGAATATATCAAGGAAAAGGTAAAAAGGAATCTATTTATTATGGCACTTCTGAAGAAAAAGATATTACCTTAATAGTAAATAAAGATTCATCAGTAATATTTAAATCTGATTTCTTAGAGTTTATTTTTGATAATATTTCAAAGATAGATGATAAAAGTTATTTTTCTATGAAAAATGAAAGCAATTCTTTATTGATATTTTCTATGACATTTGACGGAAATGAAAATGTAAATGTTTCTTTGATTATACAAGAGGCAGATGAAAAATACACAGCTGATAAACTGACAAAGAAAGTTTATTAAATTATAAATAAAAAAGCCCCTTATTTAAGGAGCTTTTTTTGTTTATTTTATAACATAAAATATTATTTTTTTATTGATTTATTTCCGTCTTCTTTACTGCTCATCAATGCTTCTTCTGCTTTAAGCATTCCCTGAGTTTTTTCTGCTTTATTGAGATTTGCATTATCAGTTTTTGAAATTTCACTTTGAGAAGCATTATTCATCTCTGTCTCAATAGCAGCTCTCATATCTCCGAATTCATTATTAACTCCGTCAGAATTATCTTCATCTCCTGAAGGTCTTATAATATTAGCTTTATCTATTAAAGAAGATTCAAATACTTTAGAAGCCTCATCTTCGCTTTGTGCTTCTCTAATACTTGAAACAGCAGCAGTCTCAGAAGCCATTAAATTGCCGTTTGAATGTACTATCATAACATCTTCAGGACGAACAGTTATAAGTCCGCTATCTGTTCTTACGGCAAGGGCTACGCCTGTATCATTTTCCATAACCATTTCAACAGGTCCTAAGAATCTGTTTCCAGCCTCGTCCATAATTTCAACACTTTTACCAAGCATAGAATAACCTGTTTGGCTTGAATAAAAATTTTTCATAGATTCAAGATTTTTATTAACTTCAGTCATCTGTTCTAATGAAGAGAATTGTGCTAGCTGTGCTATCATATCTTTATTATCCATTGGAGAAAGAGGGTCCTGATGGCTCATTTGTGTTGTAAGGAGTTTCAAAAAAGCATCTTTACCTAAAGAGTTTTGCGTAGGATCTCTCTCAAAATTATGCTGCAAATTGAAAGCACCTACTTCCTGTTTTAGTATTTTTATTTCTCTGTCTGACATTCTTAAAGCATCTGCTGATATCATTTATACACTCCCTTGCAAAATTATTTTTTATATTTTTTATTATATAAACCTAATAAACATATTAAATAAGCAAATTCAATTTTCTTTCAGGCACTATATATGCCTTTATATCCGTTTTTATCTCTTCAATGCTGTCTGCATTTTCAGAAGCAAATCTATTTTGTATATTTGCTAATTCTTCTTCAAATCCTCCGTCATTATGCATATCCTGTCTAAGCATTACATCAAAGCCTTCTATATTAATACCTATTTCGCTCAATGAAGTTATAACCGTATCCAAATTTTTAGTGAAGATATCTTTAATATCTGCATTATCAACAAATATTTTTCCTATTAAATTATCTCCGTCCATACTGATTTTTAATCTTATTTTTCCTAAATATTCAGGATTAAGACTCATCAATACTTCGCTCTTTCCATTATTAACAGCAACCTGTGCTTTTTCTACAAGTCTGCCCATTAAATCTTGGAATTTTATCATATTATCAGCAATATTTGTGCTATTATGAGTTTTTGATACATTATTATTATAATGATTATATCCTTTTAAATTGGCACTGTCTGGGGAATCTTTCATATTTATTATTGTAAGTTCTACACCTTTATCATCTGAAATGGTATTATTTACAGTGCTGTTATTATTTTTAATTTCAAGAGTATCTTTTTTATCTGCATATTTATTTTCTATATGCATATCAATATTATTATTAATATCTTCTATATTTATATCGTTAATATCTTTATTTATATCATTAATATTTTTTGTTTCTATATTTTTGTCATTATCTTTATTTGAAACTATTTTTATTTCTTTATTATCAGAAGAGTTAATATTATTTATTTCAATGCTTTCTTTATTATTTTCAGTATCTTCAGTTAAGAGCATTTTATCATCATTTTCTATCATAGCCTTTAGATTTTCTAAAGATTCTATTAAATCTTCCAATTCTTTTTTATCATCTTCGCTTAATTCTTCAGCATTTAAAGATTCTATCTGTTTTTTAATATTTTCTATCTCTTCAGAATTTTTTGTATTTATTTTTTTATCTGTTTTAGCAAATATATTTTCTTCAGCATTAATTTCTTTATTATTTATTTCTTTATCTTCTTTGATTTCAGTTTTTTTGTTATTAAAAGTATTTTGTAAAATGAGTTTTGCTTTTTCTTTTGTTAAAGCTAACTTTTCTTTAGCAGATATATTATCATCAGTTATATTTTCTTCAGTATCATTACTTTCATTATAGGAAATATTTATCTCATCAGTTTGATTTTCAGTTTTTTCTTCTTCAATTTTGGCAGCTTTTTTATCATCAGTTTTATTTGAATTATTATCTATTTCATTATTTATTTTATTATCTTGGCTTTCTTTAGAATATTCCTGCTTATTAGCTTCTTCTGTGCTGTATATATTATAATCATCATAGCTATTATAATTTTCTACTGCTGCATTGCTTTCTTCATAGTTCTTTTCTTCATATTCATATTGTATATGTTTTTCTATTTTATTAGAAACACTTGAAGAATAGGAATAATCCGTTTGCATTTTATTTAACATATTAGCAAAAGAATCATCATAGCCGTAATTATTTGAACTATATGCATTATTATTTGATGAAACATTAGAATCAGCAAAAGATAATGAATTTCCTAATCCGTTTATCATAATTTACTTCCTAATTTATTATTACTATTATATTGATATTCGGAAGTATAAAAATTTACTTTATAAAAAAATGATATGCTATTGACAAATTATAAAAAAAGCATATAAGAATATTATGCTTAATATAAACAATAAATATTTTAATATTTCAGTAAATAAAAATAATACTCAAATCAAAGACGGTGATATTGTAAGATATTCTATAATGAGAAAATTGGATAATGATAGGGCATTAATAAATATTATGGGAAATAAATTGACAGCATTATTCAAAAATGGTATGACTGATAAGGGATTTGCTCTTGTAAGTAAAAAAAACGGAGAGATAACTTTAACGATACTTAAAAATGCAGAAAGTTTGAAAGAGGCTAGAGAAAGCATACAAAATAAAAATAATCAAAATAATCAAAATGTATTAATTGATATAATAAAAAATAATTCAGAAATTTCTTCTATGCTTTCTCAAAAAGGCATAAAACCAAGTAATGAAAATATCAGATATTTTGAAACTATATTAAAATATCTTCCTGATTTGGATATTAATAAAAAAAAGTTTATATTAAATGCAATGTCTAACGGAGTATATTTAACAGTAAAAGAAATAAATAGCTTTGGAAATATTTTTAAACAATTTAATGATATTATTAATGCTATAAAAAACTCTAACAAAAATACTGAAATAACCGAAATATTAGTAATGCTTGCTGACAGTGTTATTCATAGAAATGATGCTGATACAGCAGAAGATTTAAATAACTATATAAATACAAATGCTGATTTTAGTATATGGTTTATGCTCTTTGATATGCTTCAAGGCGAATTATCTTCTGATAATTCTGATATGATTACATTGCTTTTGAAAATTTTATCTTCAAATAAGAAGAATAGAAATTTGAAAGAGCCTGTATTTATGTTTCCTATGCTGTTTATGATAGATGATGAATTAAAAGAGGTATTGCTTTATATAATTAAAGATGATAATAATGATAAAAATAATAAATTTAGTTTTGTGATGTATGATAATGATAAAGAAATATGTAAAATAAATATCATAAAAAATGAGAAATATTTATTAACTATTCAATTATTTTCTAAAAAATTGTATAATAAAGTTAATAGTATTAAAGAAAATTTGTATATGGACTTGAGTAAATTTGATAATATAGATATAAAAATAGATTATGCAGGATAAAAAAAATATGAGAAATGAAAATATAAAAAATGCAGCGGCTCTATTATATAATAGAGAAATAAATAATGCTCCTATAGTTATATCTAAAGGAAATAATTATTTAGCAAGAAGAATGGTTGATATTGCAAGAAAGCATAAAGTACCTATAGTTTCTGATGAAGATACGGCTAATCATCTTATGCAGTTGGAAATAGGCGAGGAGATACCTTATTCGCTTTATGAGGCTGTGAGTATAATATTAAAATATATATATAAATTAAAGGCAGAATAAAGAATGGCAAATTTAAGTAAAATAAATATTAAAGATATAAAAGCTAAGGCAGAGAAAAAAGATATATATTTGTATAATGACTTTTTAGCATCTACAGGATATGTTGATATTAAGCCTAGTGATATGGAAAGATTTCAGAAATGGGATTTGAATGAAGTATTTATAGAAGATAATGCATCTTTGGATATTGAAGTTTCTGCTGATTTTGATAAGTTTTTAAGAGAATATAAAGTATTTAAGAAAATATATTTAAATATTATCAAAAAAACTAAAAATAATTTAGGCGGATACAGACATAATAATTTAGTTAATATTAATGAACTGAATGAGATTATAGATGAAATTTTGGACATAGTAAATAGAAATTTAAGCAGCGTGCTTCAGATTTTAAATTTAGGTAATCTGCCTAAAGTTGATGAATATTATATCAGGTCTTTGAATGTTTCTTTGATATCTATGATTATTGGGCGTGCAATGAAATTTTCAGAAAATAGGGTAAAAAAATTAGGTTTAGGAGCTATGCTTTATGATATAGGCTTGGTAAAAGTTCCAGACCATATTTTAGATAAAGTAGGAACATTCACAGCTAATGAATATGCCGAGATAAAAAAACATACTGTTTACGGCTATAAAATTATGAAAGGAAGTTTTAGGTTTGAAGAAGATTTAGCTATGATATCTCTTATGCATCATGAATATTTTAATGGAAAAGGTTATCCTAGAGGACTTTCTGGAAATCAGATAAATTTATATTCAAAGATAGTAAGCGTAGCACATGCTGTAGAAAAAATGATGAAGCCTATGAGAATATCAGCAACTAAATCAAAATCTAATAATAAATCTGCTTTCAGTATGCTGGTTGAAAAAAGTGACAGTATGAAGAAAAAAGATGTATATTTATATGATGCTGTTAAAGAAATTATGAATGGTTCTAATACTAAATATGATCCTACTATATCAAAAATTTTTGTGAGTATATTCACTATATATACTATAGGAAGCATAGTATTATTAAATGATAAGAGAAAAGGGCTTGTTTTTGCAGTTAATCCTAACTTGCCTATAAGACCTGTAATAAAAATAGTTTCTAATGAAAATGGAGAGTTTATTAAAGACGGAGAAACAATTAATTTATTAGAAACTAATCAGTTTTTTATAACAGGCATAGTTAAAGATAATAATTTTTTACAGGAGGTACAAGCGAATTTATTAGATACAGAAGAAGAAAAATAATATAAAAAATGACTGACAAAAAAATTATAGGCAATCTAGGAGAGGATATTGCCTTAAAATATCTCGAAAATCTTGGATATACTTTGATAGAGAGGAATTTCAAAGGAAAGAAAACAAGAGGAGAGATAGACTTAGTAATGACAAAAGGAGTTGTTATTGTGTTTATAGAAGTTAAATATCGAAGACAGGGAAGTTTTGGATATGCAGCTTACTCAATATCAGAACATAAAAAGAAAAAATTATATGAGACAGCTGAAGAATACTTAATTGAAAAAGGATTAAGTTTTAATCAAAAATGTTCCTTTGGGGCAGTTCTAATAGACGATACCCATTATAACCGTAATATATCTTTTATTGAAGATATTTTTATTTAGCAGGGGTATCGATATGAAAACAGCAGTAAAAATTAACCCTGAAAAAATAGATCTATATAAGAAAAAATTAAAAGATGGAAAGTATATAGATAAAGCTATAGAAAGATTGGCAGGACATTTAATAAGTGCGGTAATAGACTGATAATTTCAGCCGAATTTAACGGATTTTTTATGGATATAATTAAACGAGGAAAAACCACTCTTTTGCTGGAAAGCGATAATCTAAAAATTTTATCGGATAAATTAGATATAAATTTTGAAAATGCCGTAAAAGAGTTATTTAAAATCAAAGGCAGAGTAATAACATCAGGAGTAGGAAAAAGCGGGCATATAGCAAGAAAGGCGGCAGCTACTTTTGCTTCTACAGGTACTCCCAGCTTCTTTGTTGACCCTAATGAATGTATGCATGGCGATTTTGGTATGATTACTAAAGATGATTATTGTCTGCTTTATTCTAAAGGCGGAGAATCCCGTGAGATTATAGAGCTTGTTAATTGGCTATGCAGACAGAATGTGCCTTATATAGCAATTACAAATGAAATAAATTCAACTCTTTCTAAAAATGCTGAAATAACATTACTTACTTATGTTAAAGAGGAAGCATGTCCTTTAAAATTAGCACCTACTGTAAGTACTACAGCATCATTAGCTTTATCTGATGCTTTGGCTACAGCTATAATGGAATTAAGAGGCTTCAAGTCTGAAGATTTTGCTATATTTCACCCAGGAGGAAGTTTGGGAAGACAATTAGCAAAAGTAAAATCTATTATGCATACGGAAAATCTGCCTATTATCAATATTAATGCAACATTGAATGAAGCATTATTCAAAATAATAGAATGCAAACTTGGAATAGCTATTGCTGTAGATGATTCTAATAAATTAAAAGGCATTATAGTAGACGGGGATTTAAAAAGACTGCTTGTAAACAATGATAATATAAAAGATATATTGTCTAAAGAAGTTAAAGATATAATGAATACTTCTCCTAAAGTAATTTATGAAGATACTTTAATCGGAGAAGCACTTCATATAATGGAAGGAAAAATTACTAATTTAGTAGTAATTAATAATGATAACAATCCTATCGGCATAGTTCATATACATGATATTTTAAAGATAAAGGCTTTCTAATTTTTTAGAAAATAAGCATTATTGATTATAGTAAATAATGCCTTAATAAAAAAAATATAATAAAAAATTAATAAACAATCTAATAAAAAACAATGTACTTAAATTATTTATTTTTTATTTTTAATTATAATATTTTTTATTTAACTTAAATTAATAAATTTTGTTATAATAATCAAATTAAAATATCAATACAAATAAATATTTTTAATAAAATCAAAATTAAAATTACATTAAGAATAAAGTAAAAATAATAAAAAAATAAATTAAAAATATAATAAAGAAATAAAGTAAAAATATAATAAAGAAATAATGAAAAAAAATAAAAAAATATTCTTATTATCATATACAGCATTTATATCTGCAGTAATTTTATTTATTGTTATTTTTTCTATTCTTGGGAATATTGAAAGAGCCGGCTATTTATCAAATTTTAATCATATATTAGAAAATAAATATTATTTTACATTAAAGTTTAAGAGCAGTATTTTTAAAAATAATAAAATATATAAAGTTTATCCTAATACAAATGAAATGCCTAATAATGTTATAAATATAAAATGGAGCGGAAGCTATTATGGTAATTTAGTTCTTGATAATTCTAATATTCAATTAAAAGAAAATGAAAGAATAGAAAATATTAAATATAAATTGAAATTAAAAAAAGATGTATTTTTATTTTTGATTTTTATTATAATTATTTTTCCTCTATTTTATTTTTATATAATACCTAATATATATTATCATTATAAATCTTATATATTTTTATTTATACTAAATTCTTTTTTATATTTAATGACATTAAAGTTTATAATGCCTTCATTTTCTATGATAAAGCTTAATTTTAATATATATGATTTTTTATATTCGTATATATTCATAATGACTGCATATAATCTGCTTGCATACTATCCTTTAAATATAGATAATATAAAAAATATAAGAATAATACTTACATCTTTATTTTGTATAATATCTATATTTTCATTTTTTGTGATAGAATCAATTAGCCTTACGGTTCTTAATATGGTGATATTATTTTCTGATATGCCTAATCTCTATGCATCGCTTATAACGGTTCTTCCTATACATTTAAAAATTATTACTATCATAGCGAGCATATTATATTTTTCTTCTGTATTAATCTTTGTATTATTATTTATTTTTAATATATACAAAATATTTATAGAAAGAAGTAAAATATTATCTTTAGTTATGACTGCTTTTATAGTATTTACTTTATTTTATTTATTTTTTAAGCCTAATAATATAGATATATGGAGTATAGATTTTTTAAGAAATGCAAATAAAAAAGGTATAATAAATACTATTAATTACAGAATAAATTATGACAGACTTAATAATATAAAACCAAGCAGAGAGCTTGTATTAGAATCTATTAATTTATTAAAGGAATATGAAGCAAAAAGAGATGTATCAAAACTTTATTTAAAATCTACAAAAAATATTTTTGATGAAATAAAAAAGTTAGAAAATAATATACATTCTGTTTTAATTAATATTTCAAATTATAACAGCAATGAAAAAATAGATTATAATTATATAAAAGAATTAAAAAATAATCATTATAGTATATATACAAATTTGTCAGATGATTTAGAAAAAATAGAAAAATTAAAGAAAGATTTAAAAAGAGATGTTTATTTAATACTTTTAGAATCCTTTTATGATTATTCTCATTTTTCAAATCTCTTTGATAAAGATCCTTTTAGTAAAGAGTATAGAAAATGGGCTTACTTATCAGGAAAAACAGCACCTAATATCAATAACGGAAGTTTTTATGCTAGGCTTTCATCTCTTACAGCTTCAAGTCCTTTATATCCTAAAACACAGTCAAAAAAAATAGAAAATACCCTGCCTGATTTACTTTCTAAAAACGAATATAATACTATAGCTTTGGAAGAGGCACTTAATACTTATAATTTAAAAACCTTTTATCCTTCAATAGGATTCAAATCTCAAATATTCGGTTTAGGAACTACAAATATCAATACATATTTAAGTACGAATATTAATAATTTAGAAACTCCTATATTTGTTTTAGGCTTTACAATTTTAGGGCATACGGATTCTCATTTATCCAATGATTTGAATTTTGCTGAAAATAATAAAAAGTTTTTAGATAATTTTAAAGGAAATGATAAGCTTCATATAATAGAGACTATTGATAATTCTGCAATGACGGCATTAAACATTATAGATATAAGAGATACAATTTTAAAACATTCATCAAATGCGATTATCATATTTAAGCATGATCATCTTTATCCTTATTTAAAAGCAATAATAGAACGCTCAAGTTTAGATGAAAAAATAAAAACAAATTTTCTTAATGATTATAAGCCTTCTCCGATACTTATTTGGGACGGAACTAACGGAGCATACAAAGTGTCTGAAAATTTCACTCCTGAAAATATACCATTATTTATAGCTGTTAATTTGAATATTGATTACACAAACAGCATAATATCTCTTTTATATAAAGAAGAAATTGATGATATAATAAGCACTTATAATAGATTTTATTATACAGCAAATGATTCTCAGGCAGATAAAAGCATAGCATCAAACCTATCAATATTTAAATATGAAAATGCTCAAAGAATATTATCGCAGGATATTTTTCAAGGCAGGAAGTATTATTATGATTTAATTAAATAGCTGTTTAGTATTGACTATATATTTATTTATGCTATAATATTTCGTAAGTATTTAGGTTTTTTAATATGACTCACAACACAACACAACACAACACAACACAACACAACACAACAATCAAAAAATTATAATACCCCCTATATTTTTTATAGGCATACTCCTCTTTTGCAAAATTCTGCATTTGCAATATTTATGCTCAGAGGTATATAGTATATGGGTATAAAGAGTAAGTTTCATAATATATTTCAAAAAAATAAAAAATTTATTATTATATATACAGCTGTCATATTAATTATTATAATATCATTATTATCTCTTTCTATATTAGGAAATATTCAAAGAACAGGCTATTTATCAGGATTCAGTAAAATTTCAGATGATTCTTACTCTTGTAAAATTAATTATTACGGCAATAAAGTATTTAGACATAGTGATATTTATGGAGTATACCCTTATTTTATAAATAATGATTATTCATATAAAGCAAATGATAATAAAGGGACTCCTTTCGGAAACTTATTTACACAAAAAGAACTTCAAATTGATGATAAAATAGATATACAATACAAGCTGAGATTAAAAAATAATATAGTATTTTTATCTTTTATATTTTTAATATTACTTCCAATTTTATATTTTTGCATAAAACTAAATATTATAAAATATTATATTTTACTTTTTCTTATAAACTCTTTTGCTTATTATATAATACCTATAATACTTAAACAATTTTCTATATCTTTAATTAGATGGCATTATGCTGATATCATTTTATCATATATATTTTTAATTACAGCATTTAATCTTCTTAATAAAAAACTTTTATATACATTATTATTTGAAATTATTAATATATTTTCATTTTTTATAATTGAGCCTCTAGCACTTACATTTCAAAATAAAATACTTTTGTTTAGAGATATTCCTTATTTATATCCTGCCCTTATAATATCATTGCCTTTAAAAATGAAAATTATAACTGTAACAGCAACTATAATATATTTTTCAATTATTATATTATTAATATCATTATTTGTTTATAATTTAATAAAAATGAAAAGAAAAAAAGCTGTTTTTATAACGGTAATTATTTTTATATTTGCGGTATTTTTCAGAAAACAGAACTTAGAAATGTGGCAGACTGATTTTGTATATTTCAGTAATAAAAACGGAATAATAAATACAATAAATTACAGAATAAATTATGACAGATTAACAACTATTAAGCATTCAAAAGAAGATGTATCAAATGCTTTTAAATATTTAAGAAATATAGAAAATGAAAGAAATTATTCTAATTTGCTTACTCAAAACACTATAAATAGTAATAGAGATATATTTTTAATATTTTTGGAATCTTTTTATGATTATTCGCATTTTACAAATTTGTTTGAAAAAGATCCTTTTCCTAAAGAATATAGAGATTGGGCAGATAATTCAGGAAAAATACCTCCGAATTACGGCGGCGGCAGTTTTGATGCAAGGCTTTCAGGACTTACTTCTTCAAGTCCGCTTACTCCCAAAGTACAAAATAAAAAAAATGAATATACTTTGCCTCATATATTATTTGCAGCTGGATATAATACTATAGCTTTGGAGGAGGCTCAAAATACATATAATCTAAAAACTTTTCTGCCTTCTATATATTTTAATGAAATAGTTTTCGAATTAGGAACTAAAAATATGAGTGAATATTTGAGTACTAATATACAAAACTATATACCGCCTATATTTGTATACGGCTTTACTTATTTAGGACATGCAGGGTCTCATGCAGAAAATGATTTTAATATAAAGAAAAATAATGAAAAGTTTTTTTCTCATTTTGAAAATGCAGATAATCTTATAGAAACAATGGATAATTCTGTTATGACTGCCTTTGAAGTGATAAAAACTAAAAATATCATTCTTGAATATTCCCCCAATGCACTTATAATATTTAAGCATGATCATTTGTATCCTTCTCTTAGAAATATAATAGAAAACTCTTCTATAGATAATGATATAAAAATGAGCTTTTTAAATGATAGCAGTCCAAACCCGATACTTATTTGGGACGGAACTAACGGAGCATATAAAGCCCCTAATAATTTTGTTCCTGAAAATATACCTATGTTTATAGCTTTAAATGCCGGTATTACTAATTACAGAAGCAGTGTTATTTCTTTACTATACAAAGAAGAAATTGACGGCATAATAAGTACATATCATAGATTTTACAAAGTTACTAATGATGCTTTATTTTTAGAAAATGATATCAGTAAGGATTCTGAAATATATAAATATGAAAATGCTCAAAGAATATTATCTCAGGATATTTTTCAAGGTAAGAAGTATTATTATGATTTAATAAAAGAGCTTACTAATAATTAACTTTTATTATATATCTTAAATTAAAAATGATATTGATAAAATATTTACTAAGATTTATAATATTAAAGATAATTTTTAAGGAGTTTTATAATATGCGTTTTTTTATAGATACAGCAAATGTTGATGAGATTAGAAAAGCCAATGATATGGGAGTTATTTGCGGTGTAACTACTAATCCTTCTTTAATAGCAAAAGAGGGAAGAGATTTCAAAAAAACTATAGAAGAAATTACATCTATAGTTGACGGACCTATATCGGGTGAAGTGAAGGCTGATACTGTAAAGGCTCAGGATATGATAATTGAAGCTAGAGAAATAGCTAAAATACATAAAAATATGGTAGTAAAAATACCTATGACAGATGAAGGCTTAAAAGCTGTAAAAGTTCTTTCTAAAGAGGGCATTAAAACAAATGTCACTTTAATATTTTCAGCAAATCAGGCACTTCTTGCAGCGAGGGCTGGGGCTTCTTATGTATCTCCCTTTATAGGAAGACTTGATGATATATCTGCAGACGGTATTGAGCTTATTAAAACTATTTCAGAAATATTTGCAGCTCATGCAATAGAAACAGAAATAATATCTGCAAGCGTAAGACATCCTATACATGTTACAGAATGTGCATTGGCAGGTGCCGATATTGCCACTGTGCCTTATAGCGTAATACTTCAAATGATTAAGCATCCATTAACAGAACAGGGAATAGAAAAATTTAAAAAAGATTATGAAGCAGTTTTCGGCAAATAATTTTTTTTATTTTTTATAATCAAATACAAAGGGGGAAATATTTTAATATATTTCTCCTTTTTTATAATTTCAAAATATTTATAAAGTTTTATTAATACTTAAAAAATAAAATAAAAAACTATCTTTGACAAGATTATATATTTATGATATATTAAAAAAATATATATTATTAAAATAATCAAATTTGTCGCCGGATAAATTTTTTTTAAAAATGTTTGTATTCATACCGTAGGCCTTAGAAAGTATGAACGCAAACATTTTTTTATTATGGAGTATTTCTATGAGTTTATTAAAGTTATTTATTAAATATGTATCTTTAAATATACTTGGAATGATAGGCTTATCTTGTTATATACTTGCAGATACATTTTTTGTTGCAAGAGCAATAGGTGCGGACGGACTTACTGCTTTAAATATTGCTATACCTATTTGCAATTTTATTAATGGAACAGGATTAATGCTAAGTATGGGCTCTGCATCTAAATATGCTGTATTAAAAGCACAAAATAAAAATGATGAGGCGAATATTATATTTACTAATTCTTTAATTTATATATTGATAATATCTTCAATTTTTATAATGATAGGAATTTTATTTACATCGGATATTGCTTATATATTCGGAGCAAGAGATAATATTCTTGATATGTCAAGCATATATGTAAAGATAAGTCTTTTATTTTCTCCAATGTATATGTTAAATCATCTTCTTCTTGGATTTGTAAGAAATGATAATCACCCAAAACTTGCTATGACTTCTATGCTTATGGGAAGTTTATTTAATATTATTTTTGATTATATATTTGTATTTCCTTTGAATATGGGCATATTCGGAGCTGCCTTATCTACAGGATTTTCTCCTATTTTAAGCATATTCGTATTATCATTTTTATTTATCAAAAAAAAATATACTTTTTCTATAGTAAAGCCTAGAATTAGTTTCAGTAAATTTTTTGAAGTATCATATCTTGGAATATCTTTTTTAATAACTGAAATATCTTCAGGTTTTGTTATGATAGCTTTTAATATAATCATATTAAATATAGCAGGCAATACTGCAGTTGCTGCTTATGGAATAACTGCAAATATTTCTTTAGTAATTATAGCTATATTTACAGGAATGGGGCAGGGCATACAGCCTATAATTGGTATGAATTATAATAATTTATCTAATATAAATAAAATATATAAATATGCTTTTATTTTATTATTTTGTATTTCGGCTTTAGTTTATATGACAGGCTTTGCATTTGCAAATGAAATAACTTATATTTTTAATAAAGATAATATTGAAGAACTTCAGAAAATATCTGTTAATGGTATTCGTTTATATTTTACAGCCTTTATATTTGCAGGATATAATATTATTACCTGCGTATATTTTTCTGCTATTGATAAAGCTAAGCCTTCATTTATAATATCAATTTTAAGAGGTTTTCTATTGATAATGCCTTCAATATTTATTTTATCATTTTTATTTAAGATGACGGGTGTATGGATTTCTTTTACAGTATCGGAATTTTTAACTAGTATTTTTTCTTTTATATTTTTTATAAATTTTAATAAGCGTAAAAAATATTAAAATTGATTATTTTTTTTCTGATATATAATAACTGCATTAAATAAATGGATAATTTTATTATCAAACATAGGTAATTAATGAAGGAATTGACTAGACTATACAGAAAGATATCAATTGTATTATTCTTTATTTTAGCTTTATTTTTAAAAATACTTTCTATGCTGGGAGAAAAAGAAAGGATAGGATATTTAAAAAGCTTTTATTTAAATGCAGATAAAACTTTAGAAATAAACTCTATAGAGATAGAAGATATAAATAAATATAAAATAGAAGATAATAGTTTAGAAAATTATATACTTACTAATAAATCTATTAATAAATATAGTTATTCCTCAAAACTTGAATTTTATAGTAAAATATTTAGAAGCAGTGCTTTATATGAAGTTTATATAGATACTAATAAAGTGCTGGGAGATAATCATTTTATTAAAGAAATAAATATGGAGTCTCAAGGAAAACCTAGAATAAATTTAGTTTCGAGCAAAATAATAGATTTTGAAAAAATAGATAATATATCTTACAGCTTAAGCATTAAGAAATCATCATCATACATTATGTTTTATATAACTCTATTTATTGCTATTATTATTTATTTATTAATTTTATATTTTCGCTGAATTTAATTTTATGACATCAAGTATATGTATAATTAAAAAAAGCCTGCCATTTGTATAAACAGCAGACATTCATAATTTTTTTATTTTTTAAGTTAAGAAATTATATTTTTTACAGCATCTCTTCCTGCATTTAGTGCTTTTTCATTTGAAGGCAGAAACTCTTTTTTACGCTCTCCGAATACTTTTAAAAATGCTTTCTGAACACTCTCAAAGGATACTATATTATGAAGTGTAAGCAAAGCTCCGAGCATTACCATATTTGCAGATTTTGTATTTCCTATATCCTCTGCAATTTTATTAGCCTCAATATAAGCTGTTTTTATATCATCTCTTGAAGATTTTTTTTCTATCAAAGATGAATTTATAAGGAGTATGCCATTAGAAATAATATCTTTTTCAAATTTAATAAGCGAAGGCAGATTCATAATAACAGCAGCATTAGCATCATGCGAAATAATAGGAGAGCCTATAAGTTCATCGCTTATAATAACAGAACAGTTTGCAGTACCTCCTCTCATTTCAGGACCATAAGAAGGACACCAAGTAACATGCTTATCTTCAATCATACCTGCATAAGCTATCATCTGCCCCATAGACATAATACCCTGTCCGCCGAATCCTGCAAAAATTATTCTCTCTGTACTCATATAATAACTCCTTAAATATTAACCGTCATTTCTAAAATTGCCAAGAGGATAATGAGGAATCATATATTCTCTTATCCATTTATGCGATTCTGTAGGCGATATTCCCCAATTAGTAGTACAGCTTGTAAGCATTTCTACTATAGAAAATCCTTTTCCTGCAATTTGATTTTCAAACGCTTTTTTAGCAGCCATTTTTGCCTTTCTAATATTGGCAGGGCTGTCTAATGAAACCCTTTCAACAAAAGAAGCCCCCTCTATAGTAGCAAGCATTTCGCATACTCTTATAGGCTTTCCTGCTTTATGAAAATCTCTTCCAGCCTGAGTTGTAGTTGTTCTCTGTCCTTCTAATGTAGTAGGAGCCATCTGCCCGCCTGTCATTCCGTAAATGGCATTATTCAAAAATATTACAGTAATGTTTTCGCCTCTTGCAGCAGCATGTATTATTTCAGCTGTACCTATAGCAGCTAAATCTCCGTCACCTTGAAGAGTAAAAACTATACTGTCTGAAATAGCTCTTTTTATTCCTGTAGCAACTGCAGGTGCTCTTCCATGTGCTGCCTGCTGCATATCGCAGGAAAAATATTTAAAAGCAAGTACAGAACAGCCCACTGAAGCTATTCCCACAGCCCTTTCTAATACCCCAAGTTCTTCTAAACATTCAGCTATTATCCTTTGAGAAGTTCCATGCATGCATCCTGGACAATAATGTGTTCTTTCATCGCTTAATCCCTTAGATTTTTCAAATACTATCATATCAAACCTCCTGCAAAACTTCTTACATTATCTATTATTTCATTAGAAGTGGGTACTAATCCTCCTGCTTTTCCATAAAATTTAACAGGCACTTTGCATTCTACTGCAAGTTTTACATCATCAACCATCTGCCCCATACTCATTTCAACACTAACATACATCTTGCAATTAGGATTATCAAATGCCTTCACAGGAAAAGGCCATAAAGTTTGAGGGCGAATCATACCTGCCTTTTTGCCTTCTTCTCTTAATTTATCAACAACGCCCCTTACAACTCTTGACATAGTGCCGTAAGAAACAAATATTAATTCAGCATCATCAGTATAATATTTTTCAGCTCTTGCCTCTTTTTCTTTTATTTCATCATATTTTTTCTGCAAATGTATATTATGCTCATACAATAATTCAGGCTCTAAATAAATAGAATTAATTATATTATTTTTTTCTCTTCTGCCTCTTTTTCCGCATGCAGCCCAAGTCTTTTCTTTAATTTCATATTTGGGTTTATATACTATATCAACAGGCTCCATCATCTGCCCAATATATCCGTCAGCAGCAACATAAACAGGAGTTCTGTAATAATCAGCAATATCGAAAGCCTCC
Source organism: uncultured Brachyspira sp. (assembly GCF_910578695.1). Taxonomy (GTDB): domain Bacteria; phylum Spirochaetota; class Brachyspiria; order Brachyspirales; family Brachyspiraceae; genus Brachyspira. The sequence goes on along the minus strand of NZ_CAJTQJ010000001.1, from coordinate 13,208 downwards.
ATTATCATATCAGCTGCTTCCTGCAAGTCAGCAGGTGCTAAAACAGGACAATTATAGTCTCCGTCGCCTCCTCCCTTAGTCATCATATTATAATCACTTTGAGCAGGCTGTATGCTACCAAGTCCCGGACCTCCTCTCATAACATTAAGTATAACAGCAGGAACTTCTGATCCTGCAAGATATGATATTCCTTCCTGTTTTAAAGCTATTCCGGGAGAAGATGAAGAAGTCATAGCCCTAACTCCTGCACCTCCTGCACCATAAACCATATTAATAGCAGCTACCTCGCTTTCAGCCTGTACAAATGCTCCGCCTGATTCATACATAGCTTTAGACATAAATTCAGGTATTTCATTTTGAGGTGTTATAGGATACCCAAAAAAGCATTTACATCCTGCTGCAATAGCTGCAGTAGCCATAGCTTCATTTCCTTTCATCAATGTTCTAGCCATTATTTCGCTTCCTCCTTATCAAGTCTTTCTACCGTTATGCATAAGTCAGGACACATCATAGCACAATTAGCACAGCCTATGCATTTCTCCATATCGCTAACAGCTGCAGGATAATATCCCCAAGAATTCATATTTTCTTTATCTAAATACAATATTTTAGTAGGACAAATAGATATGCAGTTGGAACATCCCTTACATTGTTCTCTATCAATATCAATTCTGCCTTTAGCCATATTTACTCCTTAATTATTGATATTAAACTTTATTACAATAGTAATATACATAAAAATAATACTTTGTCAAGAAATTATTAATAATGAAGTGAAAATAAATATAAGTTAATAAATAATATTTATAATATACGGCAATAACTGATTAAATAAAAAATATCATATATATAATAATATTTATATATATTTTTTTAGCACTTATAAATAGATAATAAAAATTAAGTATATAAAGATTAAAAAATAAAAATGGTTTTGTATTATTAATAAAATAAAAAAGGCTTATAAAATAATTAATATTTTATAAGCCTTATAATTTTATTTTGGTAAAGAGTAAAAATCATCTATTATATGGTTACAGCTATTATGATTATAATTTTTAGCATTATCTTCATAGAATCTATTTTTTTCTATGATAGTTAATATACCAAATATAGATGAATACGGATGAGATGTAAAATCTTGAGCATTTTTATCTAAAAGTTCTGATATAAATAAATGCCCTAATTCATGTGCTATTATAACCCTAATCTGTCTTATATACTCTTTATTGTCTTTAGTATTATCATATTTAGGGTATGATATTTTTGCAAATTTTCCTTTTATATGTTCAATTTGACCAAAATAATTTAATTTCTCATCCATAAATGGTTTTAATAGTATTATAAACAATGGATTTTTTGTTTTTTTTCTGATAAGGATTTCAAATAATCTTATAATATGTGCCAAATATTGACTTTCTACTATATTTTGACATTCTTTCTCAAAATATTTTTTAAATATTTGAATATCATTAAGATTGACATTAAATTTTTTAGATATATATTCTAAAATATTGCTATCTATTTTAAAATCCTTATGCATTTAATTCTTTTTCTCCATACTATCATATATTTTTAAAATAGCCCTAATATCTTCATCAAAAAAAGTTTCTAATTTTGCTTTATATTTGTCTTCAGGGCTAATATATTCAGAGGAATAATCAGTATCAGGATTGCCGATAAGACTATTTAAATATTTAGTTTTAATATCAGTATCATCTATATTATTATTATTAAAAACTAACTCTACCTCATTTTTATCTTTACACTTTTTTAGTTCATCAAGAATTTTTGAGTCTAATTCATCTTGATTATACATAAAAACTCCGATTTAATTTTTAAACAAATTAACAGCCTCATCTTTAGCACTATTAACCGCAGTAACAACAGAAGAAGAAGATATAGTAGCACCGCTTATAGCAGCTATTTCAGCCTCCTTAGCTTCTTCAGGTTTTATTCCTTTAACAACAGCTAAAGAAAGAAGAGAGCTTTTGTCTTTAAATTGATTTCTAAAAGCAGTCTCAGTTACTTTGGCGCCAAGTCCCGGAGTTTCAGCCTGTTCAGTAATGACTATATCAGTAATTTTAGTGATATCAGCATCAAAACCAACTAGAACTTTAATTTGTCCGTTGTATCCTCCTGCAGAAGAAAGCATAGCATAACCTACTACAGTACCGTCTGATTTTTTACCGACATAATATGTATAAGCAGAATTTTCAGTTAAAGGTCCTTCAAGCTCATCAGCATTTTCTATAACAGCTTTAACACCATTAATTACAGTTTTTTCATTATTTGCTATAATATCCTTTTCAAAAGAAGAATATATAAATGAAAGCAGAAAACCTGCAAGCAATGCTGTCATTGTCACTGAAATAACAGCAGAATAACCAACTTCTTTTTTCATAATTATTTACCTCCATCTTTTTGTGCATTAGCTTTATTAATAGCAATTAACTCTTTTTTACCAACAGGCATAGGGCGTGTAAGCATAGCAATTAAAGGCATAAACATATTTCCTATAAGTATAGAATACATCATATATTCAGGAGAAGAACCGAATGCTCTTAATATAGCAAGTACAGAACCTATTAAAACAGCATATATCCAAGCACCTAAATGACTTGAAGGGCAGGTAACCATATCAGTAGCCATAAAGAATGCACCAAGTGCGAAACCGCCTGCTAGCACTTGATATATAGGAGATGGTATTTTTCCGGGCATCGCTAAGCAAAGAAGCAGACTTACAAAAGCTAATGATATAAACATTCCAAGAGGAATTCTCCAATCTATAGTTTTAGTAATTAATAAATATATTCCGCCTATTAAAAGCAAAAGGAATGAAGTTTCGCCTATAGCACCTGCTGTACTTCCTAATAACATTTGTAAATAATAATGAGATTCTATTTGTATTTGAGAAGCTAAAGAACCTCCGAAATCAACAGCATTAAATTTTAAGAAAGTTAAAGGTGTTGCTGAAGTCAAGGCACCTGCAGCATCTAAAGCCTGAGTTGCTCCTGAAACAGTTAAATTTAAATCCTTAACTATATTTTCAAATACTCCTAAAAAAGGAACTCTTGCAGGAGGAGTGTAAATAGTCATTTGTGCAGGGAATGCTACCTGTAAAAAAGCTCTTCCAACTAAAGCAGGGTTGAATATATTAGAACCTAATCCTCCGAAAACTTCTTTTGCAAAAACTATAGCAACAACACTTCCTATTACAACCATAGTTACATTAGATGCAGGAGGAAGAGTCATAACCAAAAGTATAGCAGTAACGATTACAGCATAATCCGGAAGCAGAGGTTTTTTTCTCACTTTTTTTACTATTACAGTAGAAAGTATGCAGCTTATAATTGCAGCTAAATATAGTACAATAACTTTAGCACCGAATAATATTACACTATATATAACAGCAGGCATAAGAGCTATAATAACTCTTAACATTATCTTATTGGTAGTATCTCCATCTTTTACATGCGGAGATGATTCTGTATAAAATTTCATTATTATCTCCTTAATTATCTTCTTAATAAGTCTTTACCAAATCTAATCCACTGAACCAAAGGTATTTTTGAAGGACATATATAAGTACAGCAGCCGCATTCAAAACATGTTGCTATATCATAATCATTCAATTTATCTTTGATTTTTGCTTTAGCAGTATGAGCCATTTCAGTAGGAGACAATCTTAGAGGACATGCATTACCGCATCTTCCGCATTTAATACAAGGATATTCTGTTTCTTTAGGTAATTTATCTTTATTCAAGAAAAGCAAAGAGTTAGTACCTTTATTAACGCATTGATCAAGGCTAGGTATGCTTGCACCCATCATAGGACCTCCTGCAATAACAAGCACATTTTCAGCAGTAATACCTCCGCATTCTTCTGCTACATGCGAAATCGGAGTACCTAAAGGAAGCCATATATTTTTATGTTCTTTTATAGCATCGCCCGAAACAGTAACTAGTCTTTCTATAAGAGGCTTATCTTTAGCTACCGCTTCATATATAGCATAAAGAGTTGCAACATTTACAACTATAACGCCGATATCTATAGGAAGTTTGCTTACAGGCACAAATTTTCCAATTACAGCTTCTATAAGAGTTTTTTCTGCACCTTGAGGGTATCTGAGCCTTAAAGGTATAACTTCTACATTATGCTCTTTACCTATTTTAGCCATTTCTTCTATTGCTTTAGGCTTATTATTTTCTATTCCTATGATAGTTCTTTTTATAGAAGGTATAATTTTTCTTAAAATTTCAATACCTTTGAATAAATCCTGAGTATATTCAAGCATAAGTCTGTAATCGCTTGTAATATAAGGCTCGCATTCTACTCCGTTGATTATTAAGGTATCTCCGCCGCCTTTAGCAGCACCATCAACTTTAACATGGGTTGGGAAAGTAGCTCCGCCCATACCAACTATACCTGCTTTCTGAATCTTTTCGGACATTTCTTCTGCAGACATAGACATATAATCTGAACTTTCGAAATAAGACAAATTATTAGCACTGCTGTCAATATTGATAAGCAAAGCATCAGCTCCGCGTCCTAAAGGCGGAGGAGCAATCTCTGCAGATGCTATCGTTCCTGTTACAGATGAATGAACATTACCTGAAACATAACCATTGGCTTCTCCTATAAGTTCGCCTCTCTCTACTTTTTCCCCTTTCTTCTTTAGCATCTTAGCTGGAGCACCTATATGCTGAGACATAGATATTAAAATGCTTTTAGGGGGATTGGATAAAGTTGATGAAGATATATCAGCTGTATCCTTACTGTCATGCGGATGGACTCCACCAAAACGAAATTTAGCTAATTTCATATTATCAATCCTTCACTAATTAAATTATTAAACACTATTAATAATTATAATAGTATTAATTTATAGAAACTACAGCTACGGATTTTGTATAACCGCTTCCATAGCCGCATATAGCTACCTTACTGTTTTTCTTTATAAAACCATCTTCTAAAGCCATAGATAATGCCACTCCAGATGAAGCACTTAAAGATGAATTGGCATTTACCATTTTAGAATATACTATATCTTCATTTACAGATAAAGCATTAACAAAAGCATTATATGAATCTTTTGTAGAATAAGATGGTATATAAAAATTAGGATTTATATTATTGGAAGATAAAATATCTTTAACATATAATCCTGCTTTTTTAGCTTCTTCTTCAAAAATACTGCTGTTTTTTATAGAAATAAAATGTTCTTTATTTAATACACCCTCTTTAGTATAAGGCTTAGCAGTTCCTCCCATAGGAATATAACAATTTTCTAAAGCACTTCCGTCAGTTACAGAGTCAACAAAATCTATTTGAATATCAGATTTTTCATTAGTAATCAGAGCCGCCACGCTTGCATCATCAAATCTATTTTCATCATCGCATATATAAAATGATTCTGTGGCAACTACCAATATATTTTTATATCTATTACTTTCAATAAAAGCATAAGCTAGTCTTAATGCCGATAAAAACCCTGTAAAGTCGCTTTCTATATCAAAAGAAAAGGCATTAGAAGCTTTAATTTTTCCTGATAAAATACAGGCAGTAGAAGGATAAACATAATCTTTAGTAACTGTAGCACAAATGATAGCATCTATATCATTAGGACTAATATCTTTAATAACTTCATTTATTGGAATTAATGCCAAATCTGAGGCTGCCATATTAGTTTTTTTATTTTTATAAACACTCTTACAAGATTTAATATATACCATTACAAAATTCCTCTATAAAATTATATATTTAAAAAATTCTTAATTTATTAAAAAATTCTTCTTATTAAATTTATTAAAAAATTCTTCTCTTAGCTCCTGAATCGTGAAGTTCTTTCGCTATTTTTTCATTTACTTTTGCATCCAAAAATTTATACATATTAAGTACAGCATTTTTTATACCTGTACCGCTGGTTTTTCCATGTCCTACAAAAGCACCGCCATTTAAACCAAGCAGTATAGCAGAACCATAAGAATCAGAACTCATTTTAGATTTTAAACTGCCGAATACAGGCTTCATCATAAGTCCTCCCATAACACTTACAGGATTCTTCTTTATTTCGGATTTCAGCATACTTACAATTAAAGATGCTGTTCCTTCTATAGTCTTTAATACTATATTTCCGTCAAAACCGTCAGCTACAACTACATCAACTACATCGGATTTCAGCATATCATTAGGTTCTATATTGCCTATAAAGTTTATTTTTTTCATTTTTTGAAATCTTTCAAAAAATTTCTTAGTATCAGCATTGCCTTTAGAATCCTCTTCCCCTATATTAAGAAGTCCTACTCTAGGATTATTTATTTTTAAATATCTTTTTGCAAATACTCTTCCCATAACAGCAAACTGAACAATATAATCAGGAGTACAATCTACATTAGCCCCCATATCTAACATACAGAACTCGCCGTTAATTTTTGGAAGCGTAGATACAAGAGGGGGACGCATAACACCTTTTATACGGCCTACCTCTGTGAGAGCTGCCGCCAAAGTAGCACCTGTATTACCAGGAGAAAAGAAGCCTTCTGCTTCTTTATCTTTAACCAAACGAGCAGCCAATAAAACGGAGGCGTTTTTTTTATGTTTTATGCCGTTAGCGGGGCTTTCATTCATATCTATAACTTCATCAGTATGTCTGATATCTATTCTTTTATGATCGCATTTTGCTTTAGATATTGCTTTTGATATTTTTTTTTCATTGCCTACCAAGATTAAATTAATATCTTTATTTTCGGATAATGCATTTAAAACGCCTAATACCAATTCTTCTAAAGGTTTTTCTCCGCTGGCTACATCTATGGCTAAATTCATAATAATTCCTAAATTATTTTATTATCCTGCATTCTGAGTTTTCGGAGCTTTAATAACTCTGTCTTTATAAAAACCGCATTCAGGGCATATTCTATGAGGCATTCTTTCTGAACCGCATTGAGGACATATTGATAATGAACCCAAAAATCTTTTATCATTAGCAGCTTGTCTTGATCTTTTTTTGGCTTTTGATTTTCTATGCTTTGGTACAGCCATTTTCATCTCCTTAAAAAATAATTTATTTAATTATACAATTATCAAAATTTAAGATAACTATAACTAGTATACAATACAATTTTAAATTATCATACTATGAAGTACGAATTTTGTCAAGCGAAATTAACATAATATAAAATCTATTTTCTTATTATATTACTATATTTTAATATTAATGAACTTTTTTATACCAAATTTCATATTATAACAGCATCATTATATTTATTAATTGAAATTAGTTAAAATTTGATGCATTAATAAAAAATATTTTTTATAAAATCAGATTTTTTTAATTTAATAAAATTTATATAATATATTTGCTATTATATGAAATAATAAATATAAACTATTAAATATTTTTGGAATGTGCAAAAAAGTATATATTATGTCCTGCAGCCCTCATCTTTTCTTCATAAAGCGTAACTCCATATCCTTCCAATTGATGAACATATTCACTATTTAAAATATTTTTGAAATTATCTGATTCTTTATACAATATATTCATTATCTCTAATGCATAATTATCATCATCGGTTACAGAATAAAATATACCGTTATCTTTGAGTATAGGATGCATTTTATTTAGAAAATTTTTATTAAAAATTCTTCTATGGGAATGCTTCTTTTTGGGCCAAGGATCTGGGAAATTTAAATATATTTTATCAAAAAAATATTTTCCATTTAAATATTTATCTATAACATTATTAGCTTCGCCGAATATTATAGTAAGATTTTTAATATCTCTTTTATAAGCCTTTGATACAGCTTTTTTAGCAGCCTTATAAGAATATTCAATACCTACAAAATATTTATCTCTATTATTCATAGCAAGCTCAACTATAAACTTACCGTTTCCGCATCCTATTTCTAATTCTATTATATCATAACCTAATAATCTTTTTTGCAATTCATTTTCTATAAATGAATTATCTTCGCTGTTAAAATCATCTAATAAGTATTTACTCAGTATATCTTCATTAAGATTTAAATTTCTCAATTATTATTCTCTCCAAATTATTATGATAATGATATATTACTTAATTTTTATGTCAATATTTTATAATAAATGACTTATAAATATTTATATATTTTATATAATAAAAAATAAAATTTATAATTATGTTTTTTATTATATATATTATAAATTTAAAAATCACTAGGACGGAAAGTGAAAATATTTTTTAAAACTTTATTTATATACCTGTAAAATTTTTTTTTTTAATATTTGTATTATTAAAACATAATAAATTGATTAAAATACAGCCTTCATAGCAATATAATATCTTCCGTCAGTAGAGCCTTGAAAACCAAAGTATATAGGATCAAATTTTAAATAGAGAGAATATTCAAAACAAAATAAATCTTTACTCATATCAAATTTATTTTTATTATCATCATCATAATTTACAGGTATATAAAATAAAGGTCTTACAGCAATATTAATCATTTTCCATTCAAATCCAAGTTCAAATTTCAAATAATGTGCATCATTATCTCTCCAAGTATATTCTCCAAGCATATTAATCCATATTTGATTATTAAGCAAAGGAACTCTTCCCATAGCAGATAATTGTACTAAATGATGAGTTTTATTATTTAAATTTTCTTCATAAAAATTTTTGAATTTATCAGGGGACAGAGAATTTTTATTATTATACTGATATAGAAATTGGGCTTTGAAATAATCTCCGTTAATTTTGAAAGCAGCAGCTAAAGGATTTGAATCTTTTGAATACCCCTGCGAATATGATAATTCATAATAATACCCTATAAATCCTGCTCTGAAACCCATTTCATTATTAATTCTAGGCAAATACCAATGCGGAGCAAAATCTTCAGATTCACTGTCAATAACGGAAGGAAGCAGCATAAATGTAGAACCATTAATATCATTAACAGCCTTCATTCTGAAAGATAATAATATTCTAGTTAAGGCAACAGCCTCTATACCTGCATCATATAATCCTATATCTCCTCTGGCATCATTTTTATTAAACACATCAAATTTAGAAGTCATAGTTACAAAAGGAGTGGCGGAAAATATCCAATCAAAATGAAAGCTCTTTCCAATAGATAAATACATATTAGGCATACTGAAATGTCCGCTTTTCAAATTTACGCCTATTATAGTATTCATATGAATTTCTATAGTTGAAAGCTCATATAATAATCTTGAAGAAAAAGAAGTTTTTAAAGCTGATTCTCTTTTATGGCTTTCATGTATATAGTCAAAAGGCATATAGCTTTTTGTAGGTCTTACAGGCTCAATTCCTATATAGGGCCATACATTTACTATACCTTTTAATAGTTTTTGTTCTTTCTCTGTATATGGAGATTGTCCGTAAACTATTGAACAAATTATTATTAAATTTAATGCTATTAATTTTAATATTTTATTCATATTTAATATTTTATTCATAATAATAAATACTGCTGTTTCGCTTAATTTTTTATATAATTATTTTATTTTAACATATAAATAAAAAATTGACAATTGAATTTATATGTGATATAATTTTAAATAGTTTTTTTTGGAGTTAAAAATTGAAAGAATTTACTATTTTAGAAGAAAAATTAAAAGATTTTTTAGATGAATATCAATCAATTTTATTTGATAATAAGGAATTATTAAAAACAATAGAACAGCTTAAATCAGAAAAAGAAGAATTAATAGATACTTTGACAAAAGCAAGAGACAGCTTTAATATGCTCAAAGATGAAAAAACTATTTTGGAAGCAGATAAAAGAAATGCTACAGATAATTATAATTCCATAAAAGAAGATAAAGATAATTTAATAAAACAGTTAGAAGCTACTAGAATAGAAAGAGATACTCTAAAACATAATTTAGAAAATTTAGAAAAAGATTCATCTTCTTTGCTAGAAGAAAATGATAATTTAAAAAAAGAATTAGACAAAGCAGTGAGAACAATAGATGATTTAAGCAAAGAAAACAATGAACTTCAGGAAAAATTGAGTATTTTAATAAATAGAATAGATAATGTAAGAAAATCTAATTTTGAATCTAATAAAAATCATCATGCATCAGTAGTCAATAATAATACAGAAAATTTTAATAATAATTTTAATAAAGAAAATAATGCTATTGAAAATGATATGAAAGATAGAGAAGAAGAAATTAAAGAAATTAAAAAAGAGGTGAAAGAAATTAAAGAAGAGATATCAGAAATAGAAGAAGAAATTTCTGATATAGCAGAAGAAGAAAAAATAAATGATGAATATGAAGAATATAAAACGGAAATTAATTCAAATGATAATACAGCGGAAATAAAAGACATAAAAAAAACTTCAAATATTAAGGTTACAGAAGATGAAGATCCTTTCAGCAATGCATCTGATTCCAGCTGGGATAATGATATAAAATCTTTAGAGGAAGAATCAAAAGAATTAAATATTGAGGAAACTGAAGAAATTGCTGATAAAGAAGATAATTATGAATTTGATATAAATGAAGATGATCAGTATATGTTCGGAGATGATGAAGAAGAGGAGTTTTTCTTTGATAATAAATCAAAATAGAGAATAAATCAAAATAATTATAAATAGAATAAATCAAAATAATTATAATAGGTAATAATTATGGATAATATTGTAGAGGTAAATATATACGGCAGAATATTGAGTATAAAATCTCAAGATGAAAATACTGAATATTTAAAAGAAATTGCTGAGTTTGTAAATGATAGTATGAATGATATATCTGAACATTATGGTTCTAATTATCCAAGAGATACAATAGCAATACTTGCCTGTCTTAATATAGCAGATCTTTTAAAAAGAGAAATAGCAAGCAATAAAGCAGGTAATGATACTTTATTAGCTTTTAAAGAAAGCATAGCCTTAAGATCTAATGAGCTTATAAAACTTATAGATGAAACAAAAGATTCTGATTCTAAAGAAGCAAAATAATTTTTTTTATTTAATTAAATATTTATAGCTGACAGCCAAATCTATTATAAATTCAAGCTTATTATTTTTATATTTTTTGCTGAAATCAGATTCAGCTTTTATAATTACTGCATTTAATAATTAAATAAATAATTATTTTACAAAGTTATTTTTCAAAAATGAATTAAACTGACTTCTGGAATAAACAGTAATTTTTTCATTATGACTTGCATAGCTTTTAGCACTGTTTGATAATCTTACAGGAAGAATTAATATTCCGTTTTTAGCACCAGATTCATTTACCATAAGCAGAAAATCCCTAATTATAAGTTCTCCAACCTCTTTATTTTTCCATCTTTTTATAGAAATTAAAGTTAATTCTTTTTTGCTTTTTCCATTAGGATATGCTAAATAATTAACATCATCTCCATATTCATAACTTATAACATTATCAGAATATTCCTGCAGTATTGAATATGATAACTTATTTTTTATAATATCCTGACATAGCTTTTTAAAATTACTCTTGCTTAATGAATATATAACATCTATATCATTGATTCTTTTCTGCTTATTATCATCAGATAATTTTTGTTCAGTATTATATTCCTCTAGTAATTTATCAATATTCATTGTATTTTCTACAGCAACTAAAGAATTAATATGATCAAAATTACTAAAATTAGCCTCCCATAAACTAAGCACATTTTCCCATGTAGCTATTAATTCAGTATCTACATATTTATCATATCTTTCATTTGCATATTTTTCATCGTTTAACTTCATAGTATTTCTTAATTTGGTTAATTGATTAAATGCCTTATTAACTTCATTAAGATATTTAAGCACTTTATCCAAAAAGTAAACACTATATTCAAGCATATGATAAGAGTTTAATTTTGAAAAATATCTTATAGAAGAATCTATATCTTTTAAGAAATAAGAATAAAAAGCAAAATCAAATAAAATACCTGCATATTTTTTATCTGTACTGCTGTCTAAATCATATAAATTTATCATTTTTTTGTATGAATCAATAAATCTTTGATTATCAGAAAGCTTATATAATGTGTACATATACATTCTATTAATATGCAGTCTATGTTCATCGCTTATTTTATTATTAGATAATATTTGCTGCATAAATTTAATTGCTATATTAAGCTCATCAACTGAAATATACATATATACTAATAAAATTTCTAAATTACATATTTCTGATTTATCTGCATTTTCATTTGTCATTTTTTTATACAATGTTTCCAAAAATGTTATAGATTTTTTATGATCTTTTATCATAAAGAAAGATAATGCTGCTACTTTTAGCTCTTCTATACCTAAATCTTTTTTTGAGGCTATTATTTTATTAAAATGTTCGCATGCTAATTTATATTTACCTTCTTTTCCTAATATATAGCCTAATTTAATAGAATAGTATGTATTATTAGGCTCAGCTTTTGCAATTAGAAGAGAATATTTAAAACTTTTTTCTTTATCTTCTAACTGCGAATATCCTATTTCTAATTTTTTGTATATTTCTATTTCATTTATGCCGTTATTTTTGAAATATCTATTTTCTATAAGTTTTTCATATTTCTCTAATGCTTTATCTAAACTTCCATATTCTTCTTCCAGAACTGCCAGCTTATATAATGAATCAAAGTCATTTTCATTTTCTGCTATATTCTTTTCCAATTCTGTCATTAATTTTTTTGTATTTTTTTTAGGCTTATTCTTATTTTTTGAGAATATATTTTTTATCATTATAATTGTAGCTATCAATATAGCTGCAAATATTGAAGCTATTATGATGTATAGAGTCATATCATTCATTATTTTATCCTATATTTTTTATATTGTATTAATTATACAAAAAAATAAAAAAGTTTAAATATATTTTTATCATTTTTATTAAATACAAATATAATATAGAATCACTTTTTTGCAATGAGCTTTTTTATATTTTTATAATTACTGCTTTAGGAATTGTTTATGCTTTTGTATTAATTTTTTATATGGTAATTTGCTTAATACTATATTATAACTTTTATATTTTTGTATATTTAATTATTAATGAAGTTGTCAGCTATTATTAAGCGAGTTTATAGCTAGCAACAATAAAACTAGTAATTTTTTAAATGCTAGAAAGCTAAATATAAAAATTATGAGCGTCTGACATTTACAAAATGGCAGAGTTTATTAAAAATAATAATAAAAAAGCGAGCCGAAGCCAGCAAATAAATTTATTTATTTG